>JASHSJ010000030.1 GCA_030040895.1 Microcaldota archaeon
CTCAGGCTGCTTAGCAACGCAGGTGCTATACACTGTGAAGATATGAGCACTGAAACTGCTTATGTGAAGCTCGGATGGCTTCTTGGCAACTACAAGGCAGACAAAGTCAAAGAATTGCTTGTCACGAATCTCGCTGGAGAAATAAACAAGCGCATAACATACGACGAGTTTCTGGTGTGAAAATGGCAAAGGAGAAGAAAGACGATAATGCAAGATACAAGGACATTGGCTTCATGTGCGGCCTAGAGATACACCAGAGACTGGCTACTAAGACAAAACTATTTTGCTCGTGCCCGACCAACATAGATTCAGCTGGCAGAGATCAGGCAAGGGTTAGCAGATATCAGCGTGCAGTTGCCGGCGAATTGGGCAACATTGACAGATCAGCAGAGTTCGAGGAATCGAAGAAGAGATTGTTCACGTACCAGATAGATCATAGCAGCTCGTGCCTTGTCGAGATAGATGAAGAGCCACCACATCCAGTCAGCCAAGAGGGGCTTGATCTTGCGCTCTCTTTTGCAAAGGCTATGGGAATGAAGCCTGTTGATGAACTCCAGCCTATGAGAAAGGAAGTAGTTGATGGAAGTAATCCAACCGCATTTCAAAGGACTGTGATGATTGCAATTGATGGCAAAATAAATGCAGGAGGAGCTGAAATTGAAATACCATCGATATTTTTAGAAGAAGAATCATGTGGAATAGTCTCGTCAACTGGCAACTCAATCCTGTATGACACATCTAGGCTCGGCATACCGCTCATTGAGATAGACACATTCCCATACATACCGTCGCCCAAGGCGGCCAAGGAGATTGCGCTCTACATTGGAACGATGCTCAGAGTTTCCGGCAAAGTTCAAAGGGGCATAGGCTCGATAAGACAGGATGTAAACGTATCGATAAAGGGAGGCGCTAGAGTTGAGATAAAAGGTCTTCAGGATGTTGACCAAATAGACAAGTTCGTAGAAAATGAGATAACAAGGCAACAGAAGCTCCTGGAGATGAAGAACAAGCTCGTATTATGGCATGCATCAGTAGGGGAGCCTGTTGACCTTACTCACGTGCTAAAGGGAACATCGGTGAAGGTGATAGCGCCTTCTTTGAAAGAAGGCGGAGCCGTTTACGGATTTGCAATGAAAGGCTTTGCCGGAGTTGTAGGAACTGAGGTCAATCCTCAAAGGAGGCTTGGCACTGAGATCAGCGACTATGCGAAGATGGCAGGGGTCCATGGAATCATACACAGCGATGAAAACCTGGATGCATATGGATTCAGCACAAAAGAGATCCAAGAACTCAGGAAAGCGCTCTCTATGACAGAAAAAGACGCTTTTGCACTGGTTGCAGGGCCAAAGGAGATGGCAAAGAAAGCAGCGACGTTTGCTTGTGATAGGGCAAAATATGCACTAGCTGGAGTGCCGCTTGAGACAAGAGGAGTTGCAAGCACGGATCTATGCACTACAAGATTTCTTAGGCCTCTTCCCGGAGGCTCTAGGATGTATCCAGAAACAGATGAAAGGCCTGTAATGATAACAAAAGAACTACTTTCGAGCGCACTTAAGAGTGCACCTGACATGGAAACAGAGAGAAAGAAGCTTGAGAAAGACATAGGAAACAAAGAGCTTGTTGATCAACTGCTCGTATCTCCAAGGCTTCCGCTCTACAAGGCGATAATATCAGGAACTGGAGCTGACAGGAACTTCGTTGCCAACATTATCATACAGAAGTTCACAGAACTTAGAAGAGGAGGCTTCAAGGTGGAATCCATACCTGAGAATAGAATAGTAGCAATATTCACAGAGTATGCAAATGGTTCTATAACCAAGCAGGCCGTAGAAGAGTTGCTCAAGACCCTTTCCATGAAGGATGAAGAAGTAAAGTCCGCAATAAAGGACAAGAAACTACATAGAATAACTGGCCAGCAACTTAAGGATCTCATAACTGAGGTAAGAGGCACTTCTAAAGATTCGAAGAATGTAGATGAAATACGCAGCGCCATAATGGCAAAGTATAGACTGAGCGTTGATGGAAGCGAACTAAACTCTGCACTCAAGGCCCAGTCTGCCTGATCCTACATCATCTTAGCCTCATTTGCTGTTACGATTACGTCATCTTCTATCCTGACTCCTCCAAACCCTCTTACGTATATACCAGGCTCATCGCTCACTACCATGCCAGGTTTGAGTTCGCGTTCTTCATTTATAGACAATGATGTGCCAACATCATGAACATCTATGCCTATTGGATGCCCTAGGCTGTGTATGAACTTTCCTTCATATCTACCATCATAGGCACTGTCTATGTATTCCTCTGCCTTTGCATGAGGAACACTTCCTTGCACGCCAGACCTTATTGAATCAAGAGCAATTCTTTGTGCGTTCTCTACTATTCCGTAGATCTCCATGATCCTTTTGTATTTCTCGCTTTTTTTGTCTGGTCTAAATACATAAGTCCTTGTAACATCAGAAGAGTAGTTCTCGAACTTTGCACCGCAGTCTAGCAGCACTATGCTGTTTTCCGTAAGCTTAGTCCCATCTGGCATGTGATGTGGCAGTGCAGCATTCTTCCCAAACGCTACTATTGGAGGGAATGAAGATCCATCTCCGTTGTATTCTCTTATTAAGTATTCCACGTGCGCGGCAAGTTGCTTCTCAGTAATACCTACTTTGAAGAACTTCGGCATTTCAGAAAGAACTTTCTTTATTATATGATTGGCCTTCTTCATGAGCTGAAGTTCATATGGTTCCTTTACTGACCTTGCTATATTGAATGACTTTGATGTGTCTATAATATTCCTTGGCTTTGCGATCCTCTTGATACTAATATATGTGGAATATGGTAGGTAGTTTCCATTTATTCCAACTGTCTTGCCTTTTAACAAGCTAGATAGACGTGACCTCATTTCCTCGCGGCTCTTGACTGCGATTACATCCATGTGTTTCGGCTTCTGTTCAAGCGCTATGCCTTCTTCCAGCTTGCTGGTTAGCAGAGTTTCATATCCTTTTTCTATGATAAGAGCAGATCCTTCAAACACGCCACTTGTAAAGCCAGTCATGTAAAGAAAGTTGCTATCTTGATTTGTGCCAGAGTTTATTAATAAAATTCGCGATGCTGCAGAGCCTCTCATGACCTTGCTTATCCTGTTCCTTATGTCTATCATCGCACCACAATCAATTGATAAACAGAAATATCATGAATGCCTTATAATGTTTTCTGCGATACCATGATAGATGTCCGCTGCAAGCTTCCTGATGCACATATTTGTTACCCTTATAATAGCGGTAGTTTTCTACTACATACTGATAAACATAAACCCAATACCTATCCAGATAGGCAACCAAGTGTATTTGATAGGTGGAAAGGAATCTGCGCTATCTTTGCCTGGACTTCCTGGACAGAATTCTACTTTGTTATATCCGACAACCACAATAATGCAGAATTATGTGCCGCAAAACACGATATATGCATATGTGTTAACTCTAATAAACAATAACAGACAGAACGCAAGCCTGGAGAACGTGAGCTACATTAACATAGGATCAGCGCAGGAACATTCTGACAGTATGCTGGAATATGGATATCTGAGTCACTGGGATATATACGGGCTGAAGCCCTATATGAGATATACGGTGTTCGGTGGCAACGGCTCAGTTGAAGAGAATGTCGCATATATTTACAATAGCAGCGGGATAAACGTGCTAAATGCACTGAAGGAAATGGAATACAGCATGATATACGATGATGAACAATGCTGCAACAACGGTCACAGAGACAATATACTAGATCCAAATCACAACTATGTGAGCATAGGAGTAGCATATAACAGGACAACAGTGTACTTAACAGAGGATTTCATAAATCAATACATAACATGGTTCTACAACACTCCATCTTACAATAACGGAACGATGGAACTGAAGGGCGCAACTGCAACAAACGAGTCACTCTTCGAGATCCTTGTGACATATGATGATCCAATCCAGCCAATGAGTGTAGCACAGCTCAATATGACAAGAGATTACAGCTATGGCAATACGATAGCCGGAGTTGGATATACACTAGGAAACAGCGTAGTACGATATCAGGATCTCGATACAATAAATGCATCAACCTACACGACACAAGGCAACAACTTTGATGTAGCCTTTGACATGAGTAGCTTGATACAGCAATATGGACCGGGAGAATACACGATACTAGTTTGGCTTAATGGAAATGGCCAGACAAACTGCCAACAGAACTGTAACAGTTTTGTGGGTTCAACGTATACTGTATTCATAAACCAGACAGGACAGGCTTATGTCCCATCTGTGTACAATGTTTCAGGTGGTTAAGTGGATAGAGCAGAAATGATAGAAGAGCTCAAGGTCATGCCAAACGTCAAGCGTTCTGACATAGCCTACAGACACATGAGAGACCCTAGGCTGCTGCGCTACTATTACAAGATGAAAACCGTTTCTAATCTTAAGGAGCTCGGGCTATCTGGAAGCTCCCCTACCGATTTATTCATTGGAAGATATGGATATCCGCACGTGTTTGTAGGGCCGCTGGTGCCACCAGAGTTTGGTGACACATCATTGCTTGGAATGCCAGAACTCTGGCGCGACAAAAGCATAGAAGAGATTGTTGGGTTCAGATCAAAGCTGATAAGGGGCATGCATCTCACTCGCGTAGATGCAGTTGAGAAGGGAAGGGTAGAAGAAGGAATGAGGGACCTGGCGCTCGCCGAGAATCCCACTGACATAGAAGTGGAGCTGAACAGCAGGCCAGTGGTCAGGATGGAATACATGGATGAAGTGCAACCATACGGACCGTCGGCCAAGATGAAAGGATTCGTGGCGCAGAACATAAAGGCTGACAAGAAGATTGAGAGCAGATATTCCGATACTGACGCTAAGGCTGTCACCTCACTCGTCGAGCTCTACGAAAGAAATGTGCCTGTTACAAAGATGCAGAGGGCACTGTCAGCAGGACTGCTCGGCCTTGGGAACAGCAGGAAGTTCGTGCCGACTCGATGGAGCATAACCGCTGTTGACGATACTCTATCCAAGCACAACCTTGAAGATGTGAAGTACCTAGAGCCAGTTGACGCAATCCATGCCTATTACAATGTCGCACTCGACAACAGGTGGCTGATATTCTTCATACCCGGAAGGTGGCAATATGAATCAATAGAGGCGTGGTATCCGAAGACCGTATGGAACCTGGACGGCACGGAAATAGCAATGTTCTCGTCTTATGAAGGATTCCGTGGAAGGAAGACATACGCGGAAATAGGGGGATGTTATTACGCCGCAAGACTGGCCGTTTCTGAGAAGATGAAGAAGATAGGCAGGCAGGGCGTAGTACTAATATTAAGAGAGGTGCATGAAGGATACATAATGCCCGTCGGTGTCTGGAACGTCAGGGAGCATGTGAGAGAAACCCTTGCTGCAGAGCCAACGATCCTCCATAGCACAAAGGAGATGTTTGACCTTGCAAAGCAGCGTCTTGCAATACCGCAGAGTGTATGGATAAAGAACAGCAGGATATTGAGAGATTGTATCATGCAGCCAAAGATATCGGATTATCTTAAGGATGTGATCTAATGGCGAAAATAGTAGTGCTCGGAGGATATGGAGAGATGGGAAGGGTCATAGTGACTGACCTTGTGGACACTTTCAGGGGCGAAATAGTACTCGCGGGCAGGAATAAGGAAAAGGCGGAATCGTTTGCCATGTCATTAAAAGCAAAAAATGTTACGGCATTTGTTGCAGATGCGGATAATGATGCACAGATGAAGGCGCTGTTGAAGGGCACAAGTGTGCTGATAAACGCAACGAACTACTATTCAAACATAAAGATCATGAGAAGCGCACTAAAGAACGGCGTTAACTACCTTGATCTCGGCGGGCTCTACTGGCTGACCAAGCAGCAGCTTAAACTGCATAATAAGTTCAAGAAGAAGAAAATTGTGGCGATACTGGGTTGCGGATCCACTCCCGGGATAACAAACATCATGGCAGAATACGGTGCGAAGAGATTCGACAGCATCAGATCACTAGACATTGCATTTGCTGACAAAGATTACACGCAATACAACCAGCCATTCGTAGTGCCTTATTCCATGCAGACCGTTTTCGATGAATTTACTAAGGCACCCCCAATAATGGAGAAGGGAAGGATAATGTTTGAAAAGCCACTGACAAAAATAAGACATATAGACTTCCCTAAGCCAGTAGGCAGGATTGCCTGCAGGCTCTCGATACATTCTGAAGTTGCAACAATACCAAAGACTTTCCATGAAAAAGGTATTAGAGAATGCGGCTTCTGGGGAGGATGGGACGAAGATTTCGTAAGAAAGGCGAAGTTCTTGATAGATGCAGGGTTTGCTTCAGAAAAGCCGATGACTCTGGGCAGGAAGGAGGTAGTGCCGAGGCTCGTTGCTGTCGCCCTCCTCAATAGGTTCATGCCTCCAACAAAGACAAAGATCAATGACATGGAATTCCTGAGAGTAGAGATTAAGGGCAGAAAGAATGGCAAAGACAAGAAGCTTGTTGTTTATTGCCAGGCATTCACTGAAAAGAGGCACAACATCCCAGCCGGTTCTTGGGACACTGGAGTGCCGCCATCAATTATAGCACAGGAGATAGCAAAGGGCCAGATCAGCGCAAAAGGCGTTATGGCACCGGAGCGATGCATAAGCCCGAAGCTGTTTTTCAAAGCGCTAAAAAGAAGGAACATGAAGGTATTTACGCGGTCCCGATAGGCTGGCCTGGCGTATTTCCTTTTGGAGCCATCATCTTTGCAGTGCCTGCAAGCTTGAACCTTACCGCCTTGAACTTGGAACTTAACGCCTTATCAACTGATGTCTCGAATGCATCGAGCGTGGGCTTCAGCGTCTTCTCCTTCGCATGGGAAAGGCAGGTGTAGAAGCATTCCTGATTGTCTTCATCAAGGAGAACTCCTCTTGTCATCAGCCAGTACTGGACCTTTGCATAGAGATCAGCATGATAGTTTGACTTGAGTTCCTTGTAGTTGTATATTATGTCCCTGTTATTGGTTGCTATGTACTGGAACATTGCGGGATGGCCCTGCACAACATTCTGTATCTTGTAATCATCAAGTATCTTCTCGATTCCCCTCATTAGACGCTTGCCGAATACATTTATCTGCTCATACACTTCTCTGTTCTTTAGGATCGAGAGTGTTGTCTTCGCAGCAGTTAAGGATAGCGGGTTGCTCGCGTAGGTTCCTCCTTGCGTGACCTTGTTCTTGCCAGGCCCATACATCTCCATGATTTCCTTCTGGCCCACTATCGCTGATATTGGGTAGCCGTTGCTCATCGACTTTGCGAACGTGGCAAGATGCGGCTTGACTCCGAAGAACTCTTGGGCCCCGCCTCTGCTGACTCTGAATCCCGTCTTCACTTCATCAAATATGAGCAGCACATCGTATCTATCGCACAATTCCCTGAGATGCTTCAGATATCCTGGCTTGGGCATTATTGCAGCCGCATTCCCCATGATCGGCTCAGTTATTATTGCGGCTATTTTCTTATGATGTTCCTTTACTGTCTTCTCTATTGACTGAAAATTGTTCCACGTCTCTACCATAACGTATTTGTCCATGCCCGATGGCATTCCGAGCGATTGCTGGTATGGCCTTTCCTTTGTATCGTATGGAGGGCTCGTAGACCATAAGAGATAATCGTGACCTCCGTGATAATGCCCTTCGAACTTTAGTATTACATCCTTGCCTGTGTATGCCCTTGCTACCCTTATCGCGTGCATGGTCGCCTCCGTTCCGGTCACTGAGAACCTTACCATCTCTGCGCACGGGACCATGTCTATTATCTGCTTCGACACATCGAGTTCCAGTTCATTGTCAAGTGCGAATATAGTGCCTTTCCTTGCTGCCTTGCTTATCTGCGTGGTAACCTGCGGATACCCGTGGCCCAAGATTATCGGTCCGAACCCAAGCCTATAGTCTATGTACCTGTTCCCATCAACGTCCCATATGTGTGATCCGTGTGCCCTCTTGGCAAATATGGTGCATGGAGTGTATATCGGGCAGAAATAAGCTGTCTGCCATAGTCTGGCGTTGGATGAAACTCCACCTGGCATGACCTTGAGTGCGCTGGAGAAGAGCTCCATCGACTTCTTTATCTTTAGCTTTTCCTTCTTGACTCGTTTTCCCATGCATTCATCCTATTACTATTGATTTAGTGTTCGTGAATTCCAGCAGGCCGTATCTTGACAGTTCTCTGCCTATGCCTGATTCTTTGACTCCTCCGAATGGTATCCTTGAATCTGCCCTTACTGTGTCATTCACAAAAACCATCCCGGACTCTATTTCTCTTGCAACCCTCTCCCCGCGTTCTTTGTCTTTCGTCCATACAGTTGCGCCTAGTCCGTACATGGTCTTGTTTGCCACCTTTATGGCCTCCTTTTCGTTCTTCACCACGATCACAGAAGCAACAGGTCCAAATATTTCCTCCTTTGCAACTATGCTTGCCTTAACGTTTGTCAATACTGTTGGCTCGTAGAAGTAGCCCTTCATTTGTGCTCTCTTCCCTCCACACATTACCTTTGCCCCCTTAGAAACAAGCTCGCTCACCTGTCTCTCGATTATCTCTAATTGTTGCTTGCTCGCAAGGGCTCCTACTTGTGAGCTAGGATCCATTGTATCTCCAATCTTCTGGGATTTCATGAGTTCAACAAATCTCCTTGTGAAATCATCGGCAACGCTCTTCACCACTATGAACCTCTTTGAGCATATGCAGCTCTGTCCAGTATTAGCCATTCTTCCCCTCACCGCCCCTTCGCAAGTCAGATCGAGATCCGCGTCTTCGAGCACTATGAATGGATCGCTGCCACCAAGTTCGAGAACGAATTTCTTGAGGCTCTTTCCTGCATTTGTTGCAAGCGCCTTGCCTGCGCCCACGCTACCAGTCAGCGATGCGCCTGCTATATACTTGCTTTTAACCAGATACTTGACGGCGTCATGATCTGTTATTATTGATCTGAATATGTTATCTGGAAATCCGGCGCGCTTGAACGACTGCTCTGCCGCCATTGAGCACATCGGCACCACATTTGAGTGTCGAAGCACTATAGTATTGCCGGCTATTATTGTTGGTATCGCAAAGCGCATTATCTGCGTGAATGGGAAGTTCCAGGGCATGATTCCCAATATAGTACCAATCGGTTGGTGTGCAACAAACGTTCTCTTCCCATCGAAATCGACGGGCTCATCTGCAAGCCATGCTTCTGCATTGGCGGCATATGTGTCTGCCATCCTGGCGCATCTTTCAAGCTCGAACTTTGCCTGCGTTATGGGCTTACCCATTTCAGTAGTTATAAGCCTGCCATATTCATCCGCACTCTGCCGGAAAACCACTGAGAGTTTCTTCATAAAGTTTATTCTCTCCGATAGGCCAGTTTGGCTCCATGCCGGAAATGCCTCATTGACGCTCTTGGCTATGGCCAACACTTCGTCCTTTGACATGGTCTCAAACTCTTTGTTGACCTCTTCTGTTGCCGGGTTTATCGACTGTATCTTCATTTCTTGTCACCGTACACGACGTAATACCACGGCTTTCTTGCAAGCCCTGTCTGGTCTATGTAAATATGCTTTGCCTGGCTGTACTCCTCAAGCGAATACATTGACAGGTCTTTTCCAAAGCCGCTCTGCTTGTATCCTCCGTGCGGCATCTCAGATACAAGTATTCCGTGCTCGTTTATCCAGACTTCTCCGAATTTCAGCCTGCCTGCCACGTTCATGGCCTTTGTTATGTCGCTTCCCCATACCGAGGCTGCGAGACCGTATATGGTATCATTTGCTTTATCAACAACCTCATCTACAGTCCTGTACTTCATGACAGAAAGAACCGGCCCGAATATCTCCTGCTGACATATCTTCATCTTCTGCTCAACTCCGGTGAATATTGTCGGTTCATAGTAGAATCCCTTTTTCATCTGCTTCGGCCTCTTGCCTCCGTGCACAAGCTTTGCCCCCTCGCTTATGCCGGACTTTACATAATCCTCCGTTCTCTGCCTTTGTTTCTCTGAAACAAGAGGGCCCATGTCGGTGCTTTCCTTCATTGGATCGCCTATCCTTATCTTTGATGCTTTTGACACCAGCATCTTCACGAACTTGTCGTGCATGCCCTCATGAACATAAATCCTTGTTGCTGCCGTACAGTCCTGAGCGGTGTTCCAGAACGCGCTGACTATTGCACCTTCCGTTGCGGCATCGATCGATGCATCGGGGAGAACGACGAACGGTGCCTTTCCTCCAAGCTCCAGATGCACTTTCTTTATGTTGTTTGACGCAAGCTGCATTATTTTCTTGCCAGTTGAAACGTCTCCCGTAAGCGCTATCATGTCGACCTTGCTACTGCTGGCAAGTTCTGCCCCAACTGTGTCGCCAGGCCCGGTCACGACATTAAGAACTCCCTTTGGAAGCACTTTTTCCGTCAGTTTTGCAAACTCAAGCAACGTGAGCGGCGTGTAGCTTGCCGGCTTTAGTACAATGCTGTTGCCCGCTGCAAGCGCAGGCGCAATCTTCCATATTGCAATGTACAGCGGATAGTTCCAGGGAACTATGGCACCAACGACGCCGATCGGCTCCCTCTTGATAATACTAATGCCCATTCCGGAATAGTTCATTGCAGCCTTGCCCTCCATGTTCCTTATCGCGCCGGCGAAGAAACGCAGGTTGTCTATAATGAATGGCATGTCGCTATCGCGGGAATACTTTATTGTCTTGCCCACGTTCTTTGATTCCAGTTGCGCCAACATCAATGAATTATTTTCTACTATTTCTGCCATTTTCCAGAGTGCGGCTGATCTTTCAGCAGGAGTTTTGTTGGCCCATTCGCCTTTATCGAAAGAATCCCTGGCAGAATCTATTGCTGATCTGACATCCTCCCTTGTGCCCATTGGTACTCTAGCTATAGTCTGCTCGGTTGCGGGATTTATTACATTAAAAGTCTCCCTTGAGCTAGAGCTTGCCCACTTTCCGCCTATGAACATGTGGTAGTCTTCGGGCATCTTCACCCCGAATACCCACTGCTCATGTTGTTTATTAATATCTTTCCTTATTTGTAATCCTTTGTGCGGATAAAAACAGTATCCTCAGTTATCTTATCGCCTCCTTCCCGTATTACGCTACTGAATGCCCCTACTCTGGAATTCAGGTGTTTCAGTTTTTGCTCTACTTGATCTTCATCCATATAAGTAAAGAGCAGGTCCTTTGCCGCTATGCGCGCTACATCCGGTGCCTGCTTTAGGTATATCTTATTCTGGCATAGTCTCCTTATGCCTTGGTCAATGTCATTTATGTTGTGCGCCATCAGGATCAGTCCTATGCCTTGCTTTCTGAAGTCCTGTATCCGCAGTCTTATATCTTGGACTGCGGCAGAGTAGCTATCCTTGAAAAGAATTTGTGACTCTTCAATGCATATCAAAAGCTTCAATTTCGACTCTGCATCCATGGATAGGGAACTTGCTATTGAGTATACCTGATTCAGGACTAGTGCGCTTAGATACGGCTTTGAACTATTGCTAACTAGCGACATGTCAAAAACCACGCCGTTCTTCACGGCCTCTGCCATATCAATGCCATCTGAAGCCGAATATTCTGGCACGGCTATTATTTTCCTTAAGTTCTCCAGGGCAGACCTTATATTCTCACCGTGCTTCGTGTATCTTACCGATCCTCTGGACTCCTTCGCATGAAATTCTATTATCGAGCGCTCTATCGCGTTATACGCATCGGCTGGGCTTGGAGGCTTGTCCGAATCATATACTTTCTTAAAGGCGTTGAGTATGCACTTTTCCATTGGCGACCTGTATGGGCCTGAGTTCGACGCCGATGCTATTAGCATTGAAAGGTCTTCTGCGAATTTCGATCGGCTTGCTGGCATGGGGCAATTGAAAAAATTTATAGGCGTAGCGCCGTCGCATAGTCTAACCAGCTTCAAGCCATGCGAACCTGCAAATTCGGCCCATTCACTCGTGGGGGATATTACTACTATCATCGGCTTGTCTTTCAACAACGCATCTATTATTGCCATGCACTCTTTTGTTTTGCCTGAGCCTGGAAGCCCAGATATTATGAAACCGAGATTCAATACGCTGGGATCGATAAACACCGCCCTGTCAGTTTCAGATACTCCATCATCCAGGTAGGTTCCTACCTCTACCCCATGCACATATCCAGGAATGTGGGTCTTTGCAGAATAGCTCAGATTTATACCCCCATGTGGATTGAGCAACCTTGCCGCGAAATCCCTGCCAGCCACAACAGATCCAAATAGTTCTGGTGCATCAATTGGGAAGCGTTTTGCCGTTATCTCGCATTTTGACATTATTGCCACCCTGGCGTTAAGATAATCGAAGATTTTCGCTGTATCATCTCCTTCTATGGCAAACGCTATCTTGTAGCACATCCCGTTTCTGGCGATTGACCTATTTATCGAGTCCAAAATTGATTTCATTAGGAGAATATCGCTGGATTCATCAAAATTTTCGGTATGGTAAGAGCCAAATGACTGTTTTCCAAGCATTCCAGAATTAAGCGAAAGCGTCTCCCCAGTCTTCTTGCTGGATAACGACCTTTCCATGCTGCTTCTTTCAGCACTTATCTTATCTCCCGAGACTGGATTGAATATAACCGATAACGACCCAGTATCGTTCACAAATGTGTTTTCAAGGAATGGTGTTTCCTCATCAGAGACCCTGTATCCGGTAGCTATGGTAAAACGGCGTTGTACTTTAAATGAATCTTCTATGCCCTCCATCTTGAATCCAGGGAGCGCCTTTTCAAGCTCGTTAATAACTTTATCTGGAGTAGCTGACGAAATTCCAAGCGCGCATGTGCCAGTATCAAAAAAATATGTTATAGAAAAACGCGCCTTGCCCAATGAATCCAGAATTATTTCTTTGTCTAGCCCTTTGTAAGGAATTTTTGTTATTCTGCTGAATAAAACAGGCTCCGAGTCCTTCATATTAACACCGTCAACATGGCGGAGATCAGCAAAGACGCCGCTATTCTCATCTTCGTGGCCGAGTCAAGGCGCAGAGGCATTGGCCTTGAGGATATGAAAAGGGCTGCAACGACGCTGGCTATAATCAAAAGCCTGGCCACAGACCACTGTGCAAAGTATACAACTGACAGGAACGTGTATATGATATATGAGAAAATGAGCATCGAGGAGAAAAGAAGCGCCAAAACCGTGAGTCTTTCTGTGAATGCGCCCTTGAGCTTGTAGGATATTATCATGCCCATTAACTGATCACCAAAATAACAAAACATATAGCACAAAGGATTGTGCCGCAACTAAGCATATTGTATCCAATGTGCTCAAAGCCAGATTCTGCTCTAACCTTTGATGCTACAAGTATGGCAGACCCTGCACTCAGTGAGAGCCCTGCCATCCACGATACAATGGCCAGAAGATACCTGTATATCTCAGCAAACATCAAGCAAATCGACCATTCTGCATGTTTTTAGGTATAGTAGCATGGAGTTTCCGGAGTATGGGAGATAGGGCAGCTTTTCGAGCATGCGCCTTTCGCTCGCGCTACAGCTCGTGACGGATGCCCTTTCGTTTGTCCATCTTGGAACCCCGCCAAGTTGGTTAATCAAATTTTGCGCAGAAATTAGGCCTTGCTGCCCGCTTCCTATTTCCCCTGTGCCAGTAAAAATGGCATTCTCATATAGCCGCATTGCCGAAATGGATGTCCTGAGGTTAGGGCCATTTAGCACTTGTGCAGCTTTATTGCTACAAGCAGTGAAACCGCCACATATGTTTCTGATTTCTTCCTGCAGTCCAAATGGCAGGCCGTGTGCCTCTGGTATAAATTCCCGTATTTCTTCCGGTAGTAGGGGCAGCATTTTAACGATTTTCACCTTGTCCTTCCTTGATGCAGCATCTGCCAAAGTTGCCCTGATTAAATTCTCATTATAATTTACTATCCTAACTGATGATTTGCAATCAAGTCGGAGCTTTTTCTTGCCTGAGAACCACGCGGAGATAAACCTAAACCCCACAAATATGGCCAAGCCTAAGAATATGTAGGACATATTTCCAAATCCATAGTCATTCACGGCTGGCACCCTTACCGTACATAAAAATAACTTTGCTTTTCAGTTCTTTCTCCACACCAATCTTGTCACACATATCAGAGATTCTCTGCGCTTCTATTTTGGATTCCGACATTTTACCGGAGATTGTAGAAATAAGTTCTGTTAAAATAAGCTTGTCACTTAGAAGCGCAGCGTTCTTATTCTCGACAGAAAGAAAAAAATGTGATAATGCCACGTTCACCCGCGACAGTGCATCTATTCTTGCGCACATTTCGTCGGTCATTGGGCTTAATTTTGATGACGCATATGAACTGGCCTCCTGCGCAGCCACCAAAACTTCTGTTACCTTAGCAAAGAGGGCATCCGGCTCTATGCTATAGGAATCCCCTATATACCCTAAAACGGAAAGAAGCCTTATCATGAACCTTATCTTTTCCAAGTTTCCATGCGAGTTTGCGTATTCCACAAGTATTCTGTCCAGATAGAAATGCATTCTTGCTTCTTCCTTCTCACCTTTGCCCTCCCGATGCAAAACAAGCACAACATCCATATAATTTTGGGTTGCAGTGGAAAGAGGAAGTCGTGATAATTTCTCGTGTATGCTTTTGATATCCTTCTTTGCAGTTGCGCTGATCCAAATCCTGGAGATAGGTACGTCACCTTGCTGGCTATTAGTCTTTAACACTAAATACACTTACTTTTACTTTAGTATATTTATTTATAGTTAAATAAAATATTTAAACTTATCTTCGACGAAAATGGCAGTCGAAATGCTTATAAATTAACAAGACGATAACCTAGCGGGGGAATGGCGGCAATAAAGAAATGTCTTATTACGGGAGGTACCTCGGGGCTGGGGGCCAGACTGGCAGCCAGGCTGGGCGAGCGTGGCTATGAAGTGAGGATAATACTCTCTGGAAGGCCATCAACCAGCCCAAAAGCGCATCCAATGCCACACGGGGCGCTCGTCTATATAGCGGACCTTACTGGGGGGCCCAACGTCACAAAAATCCTTGAGGAAGCGTGTAGGGGGGTAGATGCAGTATTTCACGTTGCTGGGATCACTAATCTAAAAGGTGACCTGCCGGAGAAGGATTTCATGAAAGTAAATGTTGAGGGCACGGATGCGCTGCTCAAGGCCTGCACCGCCGTCAATGGCGAGGAGAGGGACATAAGGTTCATGTACGTGAGCAGCATATCGGTCTACGGGAACAAGAGGAAGGGCGAGGTTCTGACAGAGCAATCGATGCCGCGACCCGAAACTCCATATGGCAAGAGCAAGCTAATGGCAGAGCAGCACATCAAGAGGTACACTGAGCTCCACAAGAACATACGATACACCATATTTAGGGTAGCAAACATGTACGGGCCCTCGTATGAGAAGCAGTTCCACAGAAGCTGGAAGCTCCAGATGCAGCAGAAGATGGTCTATGTTGGCGATGGCGGCAATCACCAAACCCTCGTGCACGTCGACGACGTCATAGACTGCATGATGCTGGCACTGACGAGCCCCTATGCAATATATCAAACCTACAACGTTTCTGACGGAGAGGCGTATACGATGAGGCAGCTTCTTGAGAAAGGTGCCACATTCCTCGGAGTGGACCCGCCAAAGAAGAAACTCCATCCTTTCATAGCAACATTCGGTGCAAGAACCAGGGGGATAATGCAGGCTGAGCTTGATTACATGACCGGAGACAGAGTCATAAGCATAAAGAAGGCAAAAGATGAGCTCGGCTTTGCCCCAAAGCGCAGCACAGACAAAGAAGGCAAGGAGATGGTGGAGGACTTTCTCAAAGAATACAACAAAAGTTCAGGCCCCAGCAAGGTATAAATATCTAGATAAATAGAGTTGCAGCTGTGGTAAAATGGCAGCTGCTTCAAGGCCATCTTCGTACACGTTTACGGACCCCATAAAATCGAATGATAGGTACTCTGATGAGGTAAGGAACAGATTAATGCTCAGGCCTGGCGACAAGGTATTTGCGGAATCTGGTATCAGGCTGCGAGGAACCACATACGCCATAGTTTCTGAGGGCCAAGGTGGAATAGAACTGGTCGCAACACAGGTAAATGCGCAATTCAGGCAGCAACCAGGGCGCTCCGTATGGGAATTTTTCACAGACCGACAACACGGCAGGATATCCGCTTATCCAGAACACTATTTTGAAGAGAGCCTGAAATCTGGATGTGAACCGACTTTCACGCACGGAGCAACATACCTCTTGCCAATAGATGAACGGCCTACTAAACACTTACTCGGTGGACGCAGTTATGTAACAAGAGTGGGGACCGGGCCTACGATCCGGGCGAATGGAGCAATCTCCACCAGTACTGGCGCTGTCACCTTTTACGAGGGCGCCACGCTGTACGCTGAGTCAGCCACGTTCGTGCCGATAGACACAACAAACTTGCACATTACTTTGGATGCAAGAACTGCAAATTACTGGGGGGAAAGGTGGCTGCCCATGTCAATACTTAGGCCTGATGGCACCCTAACAGATGTACGTGCTAAGGCGTGGGATTTCCCGAGCAGGCAGAAAGCACAGATCGCATTCAGCTTTGGCTCAGGAAAGGGCCTGCGCGGCGAGGAGGGGGCTGGCGTCATAGATGTGGTTAAAAGGCCGAAAATAGAGCTTAGAATGCCGAAAAGCCTTACGTGCTGATTTTGGCAATAGCATAGCAGGCCCCGTATGGAAAGGGATTTAAATATGCTATAAAGAATAGGTAATAGACTCCTTCTTAGGCGTTAAAAGCGCTAGCGCAGGGAAGATGCGCGGAGTTTTCTCATGTTTAAATGGTGTAGCTATGTATCCAAACATACAAGCGTATGACAGGGGGGTTATGTTCAGCCCGGACGGAAGGCTGTTTCAGGTAGACTATGCAAGGGAAGCCGTAAGGAAAGGTGCGACTTCGGTCGGACTAGTTTCAGATGAAGCAACAATACTCATAGCCCACAAGAACATAGCAGAGCCTCTGGCGATACCAAACACCATGCAGAAGATATTCAAGATAGACGCGAACATCGGAGCCACGTACAGCGGGCTTGTATCAGATGGCATGCACCTTGTCAACATGATGAGGCATAAGACGCAGTCGCACAGGATGGTATATGATGAAACTGAGTCTGTTGATACGCTCGCCTGGGAAATGGCGGATGAGATGCAGGCGGTAACGCAGTATGGAGGCCTGAGGCCTTACGCGGTTTCGCTGCTGGTGGGAGGCATGGACGGAGTACCAAAATTATTTGAAATTGATGCTGCACCGTCATTCCTTGGATACAAGGCAGACGCAATAGGCGCCGGAAGGCAGGCGGCCCAGGAGATCCTCGTGCGCGAGTACAAGGATGGAATGAAGTTCGACGATGCCATACATCTTGGTATTGGAGTTATAAGGAAGGTAGCAGATCAGAAGATAAACGAGAAGAATCTCGACATAGGTTATATTTCTAAAAAGGAGGGTTTCAAGCTTCTTTCCGAAGAAGAAATTGCGAAACTGCTCTGATGCTTCTTTTGTGTTGTGATGTCCAAGACGGTCATAGTGAAGTACAGTCATGCTGGGGAGTTATTCGAGATACTTGTAGACTCTGACATGGCATATGAATATATCACCGGCAAGAGGAGCGATCCTCTCAGCGTGATGGAGGCAGAGGACATATTCAAGGATGCAAGGAAGGGAGAACGGCAGAGCGAGGACAGGATAAGGAAGGCATTTGGTACGACAGAGCTCTCAAAAGTTGCCGACATAATGCTGAAGAAGGGAGATGTGCCAATAACAACCGAGCAGAGGGCAAAGCTTGCGGAGGACAAGAGGAAACAGATAATAGACATAATCGCAAGGAACTCGATAGATCCTAGGACGAACGCACCGAATCCGCCACTCAGGATAGAAAACGCGATGAAGGAAGCGAAGGTATCGATTGACCCGTTCAAGAACGTGACGGAGCAGGTAGAAACAATCGTAGATAAACTTAGAGTCGTCCTGCCGCTCAAGTTCACAACGGTTAGGATTGAGGTAATAGTTCCGGCGGAGTTCGCAAACCGTTGCTATGGAATGCTGAAGCAGTACGGGCTGAAGTCAGAGGAATGGCAATCTAACGGCAGCCTAAAGACAACTGTTGAGATGCCGGCTGGAATCCAGAATGAATTCTTTGACAAGATAAACAAGGCGACGCAAGGGCGGGCAATCACAAAATTCGTAAACTGATATTCATGAGAAACATAGTTATGCCTGGTGACATTGTCGCACAAATGCCGATGCAGCTGGAAAACGCATACGTGGATGAAGGAAAAACATACTCGAAGATACTGGGCATGTACGAAGAAGGAGCCAAGCTGATAATACCGCTCGAGGGGGCGTGGAACCCCAGGATCGACGACCTTGTTGTCGGCGTAGTTGTGAGCGCAAAGAACTTCGTATACGAAGTTGACTTATCGTCCTTCATGAGAAGCATACTCATCGGGGGCAAGTTCGACACGAGGACCTACAAGCCGGGAGAGGTAATAGAAGCAATAGTGAAGGACGTGGAAGACAGGAGGACAATAATACTTGACAGGCCGCGCACGCTTTATGGCGGATCGCTCCTCAACGTAAAGGCGGTAAAGATTCCAAGGATCATCGGAAAGAACGACACCATGATAGGCCAGATAGCAAACGCAACGAAATGCACCATAGTGGTGGGCAAGAACGGAAACATTTGGCTTAAGGGAGGCGATATTGCGCTCGCAACATATGCGATAAAGAAGGTAGAAAACGAGGCGCATACATCAGGACTCACTGAAAAGATCAAGGTCATGTTGGAAAATAGTAGCAAGTGATTCAATGGCAAGCAAAGCAAACAAGCCAGAGCTGATAGTAAACGGCAAGAGGCTTGACGGAAGGGACTTCGGAGATCTAAGATCTTTGACGATAGAGGCATCGGTTCTCAGGAACGCTGATGGGTCTGCTTATCTGGAATGGGGCAACAACAAGGTCCTCGCAGCGGTATTTGGACCGAGGGAGGCAACTCCAAAGCACATGCAGGATCCAGCAAAGGCAATAGTGAAGTGCAGATACGCCATGGCTCCTTTCTCGAGCATAGGGGAGCATGGAAGGACGGGGCCAAACAGGAGGGCCATGGAGATATCGAAAGTAACGCAGGAAGCATTCGAGAACACAATAATGCTGACTGACTTCCCAGGAAGCGAGATCGACATATTCATAGAGATTCTTCAGAGTGATGGTGGAACAAGAGCAGCTGGGATAACAGCCGCATCAGTTGCACTGGCCAGTGCTGGAATCCATATGAAAGATCTCATATATGCGGTATCTGTTGGCAAGATCGGAGAACATCTTGTTCTAGATCTCAATATGATCGAAGACAATTATTCTGACAGCGACATGCCGATGGCTTTCTCACCAAAAGATGAGAAGGTGTTGCTGCTGCAGATGGACGGAGACTTTTCAAAGGAAGAGGTAGCAAGGGCCATGAGAATGGGACTTGACGCTGGAAAGGTTATAAGCAAGGTGCAGAAAGATGCACTGCTGGCAGTTTATAGCAAGGCAGCTGCCGGCCAGAAACAGGAAAATGGTGCTTGAAATGGGAGCAATAGACATAGTAAAAGGACACTACATAAGGGAGCTAGCAGGCAAGGGAGTGAGAGAAGACGGACGAGGCCTTCTTGATTTCAGGAATTTAGTGATAAAGCCAAACGTTCTTGAGAACACTGAAGGATCAGCGCAGGTTGATCTTGGAGGAACGAGAGTTCTTTGTGGAGTTAAGCTGCAGGTAGAATCTCCTATGGATGATACTCCAGATCAGGGAAACTTGATCGTTAACTCTGAACTCCTACCGCTCGCACATGCAGACTTTGAAGTAGGACCTCCAAGGCCTGAGGCAATAGAGTTGGCAAGAGTAGTTGACAGAGGAATAAGAGCAGCGAATTGCGTAAACCTAACCGGACTTTTCATAGAAGCCGAGAAGGCGTGGAGTGTGTTCGTAGATCTTTATGTGCTGAACTATGATGGAAACCTCTTTGATGCGAGCTCAACAGCTGCAATGGCTGCGCTAATGCACACTAAGGTTCCAAAGTATGAGAATGGAAAGGCCATATATTCAGAGAAGAAGAACGCCCTAAAGCTTGACAGCACTGTTGTGTCAACCACATTCGCAAAACTCGACAATACTCTGATGCTGGATCCAAGCATAAATGAGGAAATAGAATCCGATACAAGGGTCACTATAGCGAACGATGGCAAAGTTGTCAGGGCAATGCAGAAAGGCAAGAGCGGAAGCTTCTCCACACAGGAAATAGAAACATTAGTAGATGTATCGCTAGGAAAGTATGGTGAAATAAGCAAGAAGCTTGAGCATACAAGATGATGCCATGGTTAATGCAAGCGTAAGATATGGAGCAAGTATAAGGAAAAGGCAGAAGGTAGTTGGCGCGAAGAAGAGCGCGCTCTACAAGTGCGAAGCGTGCGGCAGGATGACTGTCAAGAGGATCGGCACTAGCATATGGAAGTGCAAGCACTGCAACGCGACCTATGCCGGAGGGGCCTATTCAATGACAACGCCCGAGGGAGAAGTAGCAAGAAGAATCATAGAAGGAATAAAGAAGCAGTAATGATTTGTTATGCCAAAGATATCTTTCAGTCCAATAGAAGAGCTCGTAATACACGAATACGTTAGCATTGAGCTTGACGATTTGCTAAGGGAGAGGGTAACTCCAGCGGGCAGCGTGCCGCTGTATTGGTGCGACGGACTCCTATTCAGTTTCAGCTCACTCCCATGGACAAAGGATACCATCAAGGACTATATGACTGGTAAGATACACTGGGCTGAAACTCACTATACTGTAATGGAGAAGTACAAGCCAGTGCTTGAGTTGAAAGACGAAAACTACCAGGCGCAGGTGAAGGTCAGGGTCATAGACACATCTAGATCGGCGTTGCACAAAGAATTTGTGAAATGGATAAAGGCAAGGAAAAACTTTTAATGATTAAAAAAGAAGTGATATGATGGGATACGTTTGTGCTAAATGCGGGAAAAAGATAAAGACTCTTGACAAGTTCGCGAGATGCGCATTCTGCGGAAACAGGATTCTTGTCAAGGAAAGGCCAAATGTGGCAAAGGAAGTAAGCACTGATTGAACTTGCTATTTTCCGACCAGTGGGCCGGCCGTGACTATTATAGTTTCGGCAACGCTTTTTACTCTTTCATACTTTATGCTGCTCTTCTTCAGCATCGCAGCTGTGTTCTGGGCCCTTATGAGCTCTTCCATCTTTGTCAGGAGCAGGCTTGAGACATTGCCGCTGTCGAAGTCAAGAATGACATCTTCTACCATCCCTACCATCTGTCCGGAATTAGTTATTATCTTCTTGCCGTAGAGCTCTGATACCAGTATCGCCATGATTTCACCTTATGCACACAATCCTTTTGGATGCAAATATTCTTATTATGTACTCCTTCAGCTCTTTCCTGAAAGCCTCTTTGTCGGCTTGCATCTGGCGCTGTTCCGGACCCTTGAAAAGGTCGATGTTGCCAGAAACAAGATGATCCAGATATTCGTCTGTCAGGTAGTAGCTCCGCTTTCCGCACTTGTTGCACTTGTACACCGGCATTACAGGTATATTGGTGATTTTGCCTTCCTTGCGCTCCACTTCCAGCAAAAGTCCGGTTTCATTGCAAGAAGGGCAATTCTTGCTGAGCGCAACTTCATGCATATCATCATGACCTTCTATTGCGATCCTCTCAGAGTCAACAAAGTCACTGACGCACTTGTCTATTACTGAAATGCTGTTTAGGCATTCGAAGAAGTCGCGCCTGACTATTGCTCCCTCTCCATTGAATATAGTATGCATGACACCGTTCGAGATTGGCTCCCACATTGCTACTCTGGTGCCTGAGCTTTGGCTGTAGTCTATCCTGACTGCCCCATCTTTTCCTCTAGAAAGCCTGCTCGGCCCCATCTATCCACCAAATTTCAATCTGTAAGTGTCTATGTCTTCCTCCTCCACAGTATCCCTTCTCTCCTTCTTCGCACGCTTCACGGCGAACCTTGCAATCATGGTTGCCTTCTTTTCCAGCATCTTGGCTATGGCATCGGCAGCGTCGTCGCTTATCTTGACCTTTGCCTTTGCCTGCACTATCTTCTTTATCGTTGCATTTGATATTTTCACGTTCAGCACTCAAGATCGTCTTCACAGCATAAGCTCAGTGTAGTGCACTATCATCATTAATATGTAATAGTTTTCAAATAATAAAAATGTTGCTTTTGCAGGACTTTTACCTATTTCGCAAAATAATCCTGATAATATTTTTAAGCATTAGCGCATAATATGATTGGGGACAAAATGGGAAATCAAAAAGTAATTGCACCTCCTTCTGCAAAAAACCACATTCCTGGGAGGAGACCAAGACTTGAGGAAAGCCTATTAGCAGATGAAGAGCCGGCTACCAAGACTGAACGCGAATTTGTTATGCGCTTTGCAGTTCAGAAGAGGCCCTAGATACCTTATATCTTGTACTCAAGGCCTCGGACTGATAACTGGCTTCAGAGCTCTCCTACCCTTCTCTTCTGCGCTCGCTTCAAGCGTTTCCGCCTCTTTTTCTTCCACTTCCAGCGCATTCTTCCCTTCTTCTTCCACTTCCTTGGTATGCTTCCCAAATATTACACCGAAACTTTAGTTATTCGCAACGAGGATTTATAAGCTTGCACATTATATTTTACTTGCGATAGAATGGCTGCGTTGAGGGCACTGCTAATAGTTGTCATAGCGATCGCTATAGTGTTTGCGCTCTACTACTTCACCGTGGCAGGAAAGTCGACAAATACCGCCCATGCTTCAACAATAACAGTGTCTCCCAAGTCAACGAGCAGCTCGTCAACCAGCACTGTCGGGATACAGTATGGGCCTTGCAACAACTTCGAGCTCTTTACGACCAATCTCAGCAACACTGTTACTACGGAATGCTATTGGGGAGGAGGACCAGTTGGCATATGGGTCAGCGGCGGGATAACCGGCAAGGAGACTGCCACTATAACCGGAGTAAGCGACAACATCGTATACGTTAACCAGACTTCAGCGTACCCGTGCGTGACTTACTTCACTAACCTCACTCTTCCAAACCAATATTACACGGTATCATTGACCACCGGGGCGCATACAAGCAGCGGGCTTGAGACAACACAATGTTACTACGCGTACGTTGGGATAAACCAAACCCTATCGCCGCCCGCACAGGTATATCAGCAGGTCTACAACGGAGGCTTTTCTGATGGAAAATACACTGGATGGACGGTAAATGACACTGGCTTTGGGACAAAGCCGCTCAACATAACATACGCTGATACTGCAAACGTGAACTGCTACCTATCGGCGCCTTGGCGCAACTACAATGGAACGTATTTTGCCACTACGTTCAACTGCGGCCTCAGCAACGCACCCGGCAATATAACATCATCGCCGTTCTATGCGAGGCTGCCCTTCCTGAACTTCCAGATAATAAGCCCGGATGACAAGCTCGACTACATACAGGTACTCTACAATGGCACTCCTTACATAACCGCTTGGTACAACACCTACAATGTCACCATTTCCGCTAATTCGGCATCACTGTTCCAGAACGCCAGCATTCCGCTGGTAAATGTAATCAACAAACCGATACAGATAAGGGTGGTTGCCAGAACCCTGGCACAGCAGAGATTCATCGCTGTTGGCGATTTCAGGATCTCAAGTGTACCGGTCCAGAGCGTGCAGCCGTCGAACATAACGTTCGCCCCTGGCTCGTGATCAGGGCTTCTGCTCCTTGGCCTTTTCCGCGAGCTTCCTGCCTATCTCTGCCCTTTGCTCGAGGTTGCGCTTTACCTGCTCAAGGTCCTCAGGCTTCATTATCTTCTCCAATATGTACCTTGAATAGTCAACAGCTATCTGTGACATGTCCATGAGCATTGACTGCAGTTCGCTGGGCTTGAGCCTGATCTCCTTCTCGGGCCTGAGCACCTCTATGCCCGCCGGAGCGTACTTGAAAATAGTATTTATCAGGTATTGAAGATTCTCAAACAGGACAGTTACGACGCCGCTGGTCGTATACACCCCATGACTTTCTACGGGTTCCTCGATTGATCCGTACACGTAAACAACTCCCTTCTCCTTCATTAGCCTCTCGTTGATGAGATCCAGCATCAGGGGCTGCAGCTTCTCCTTCTCCTTTTCCTGCATGTCAAAATACATCCTTATTAGCATGCCTCCTTTCGATATCTTCTCTTCCGTGAGTTTTTCCACATCGTTCTTTGCCATTGTACCACTCATCTGTTTCTCTGGACTATTGTTACAGCGTCTTCTGGGGTAAGAAGGTTTTCGGTTCCATCGACAAGGTTCTTCAGCTTCAGCTTTCCCTCCTTTTCCTCACCATCGCCGATTATTGCGGCATACTTGAACCTCATTGAGTTTGCATACGAGAGCTGGTTTGATATGTTCCTGTCGCTGACATTTATGTCTATCGCTATTCCGCTCTCTCTCAGCTGGTTTGCTATCTTGAGCGCGTATGCGTAGTTGCTTGGCTTCACCCACGCAACGAAAACCGGGGCGTACGTGTACCTATCGGATTTCGTATATCCCATTATTGCAAGAAGCCTGTCTATGCCTATCGAGCATCCGACCGCCGGAAGCGGCCTGTTGCCCATCATGCCTATCAGATTGTCATATCTTCCTCCTCCCCCGATTGAATCTTTTGCAACATCCCCCTCTCCGACTATCTTGAACTCCACTACCATATCGGTATAGTAGTCAAAGCCCCTGGCAAGAGAGAAGTCAAGAATAACATCCCCTTTTATGCTGTACAGGGACAGCAGAGAAATGAGTTCGTTCATCTCTGATTGCGGGGCCTTGTCGTCCAGATATCTTTCTACGTGCTGGAGTTTTTCTGTGTTGGACCCGCCCAGGCTTACTAGCTCGTCCACTTTTGCAACCGCATCGTTGCCAATGCCGAGGCCCCTCAGCTGCTCGAGAACTCCGTCCCTTCCTATCTTCTCCAGCTTGTCTATCGCCCTGAGCACTGGCATGATCAGCTCCTGCTTTATCCCTATCTTTGCAAAGAAAGCGTTCATGAACTTCCTGTTGTTGAGCAGCACCCTGTACTTTATTCCCATAATATCGAAGAATGTTGCCGCTGTTGCTATGACCTCGGCGTCTGACGCTGGGCTCCTGGTTCCCACTATGTCAACATCGGCCTGTGTGAACTCCCAATACCTTCCTTTCTGCGGCTCCTCCCTCCTCCAGCACTTGCCTATGTAGTACCTCTTGAAAGGAAGCGGTATTTCTTGGTGCATGCTGATATATCTTGCCAATGACATTGTATGGTCATACCTAAGGCCAAGATCGTCGTTCTTCAGCTCGAAAATCAGCTTTGTATCCTCCCCTATGCCCCCCTTTGACTTGAGCAGAGCCATCTTCTCGAAGTTTGGAGTGTCTATTGATATGAAGCCGAACTGCTGGAATATGACCTCAAGCTTCTTTAGCACTTCGTTCTTGAAAAGGGCCTCGTTGGGCAGCAGGTCTCTAACTCCTCTAGGAAATGGGATATCTGCCATTTTACCATCACTGCGATCAGAGGTTCTTATCTATCCACTTCTTGAGCGTGTCCTTTGGAACTGCGCCGACGTTCATCGCCTTAGTCTTGCCGTTCACTATGAGCAGCGCAGTTGGTATGCTCATTATGTTGTATCTTCTTGCTATGCCCTCATTAGCGTCAGCATCCACCTTCACGAACTTGACCTTGCCCTCATATTCCTTTGAAACCTCCTCGATTATGGGAGAAAAGATTCTGCACGGCCCGCACCAGGTCGCCCATATGTCAACGAGCACCGGCATCTTCGACTTTATTACCTCCTCTTCAAAAGAAGCTTCATTCACATCTGATACTGCCATTGATATCACTATTGTTTTCCTGTTTCTGTCCTTTTATTACTTTTGCTTTCCTACTTGGCTATCTTTTCAAGAATTGGATACGTTTCAAAGAGCCTTTCCTGCTGCAACTGCTGATACAGCATGTATATTATGCCAACCGTAAGAAGGATTCCCATGCCCGATCCTATGGCTCCGGTGAGCGTGGCTAGCGCTGCCAGCAACCCAACGAATATGCTGCCAAGCGTGGCAACAGTAGGTATGTACTTGTTTAGCACGCTTTCTATTATTCTTGGATCTCTCCTGAACCCGGGTATCTGCCAGCCCATGTCACCGAGCTGCTCCGCCATGTTCTTAGGGCTCTGCCCCGTCATCTCTATCCAGAACTTGCCGAATATGACGCACAATATGACAAGAATTATGGTATATATTATCACGTGAATCCATTCCGGGACAAGAATAATGCCGCCCCATGGAAGATACAGCGATGAAGTCTGCGTGGCAAGATAGCTAAAGTAAGTTGAATATCCTCCTATCCCGTATGGCGCTGGATACGGATTGGGAAACTGCGGAGATATTAGATATATCAGGCCTCCGGTGAGCTCCTGGGTTGTCCCTGATGTAGTTGCTACCGGGGTATACAGCGCTATGAACCTGGCCAGGTTTGCGAACTGCCCACCCACTCCTGCAAGGAACCTGAACCAGACCGTAAAGCTGAGCTCAAGCGACGATGCGAGTATGACTGGGAGCACGCTGACGTAAAGGAATGGAATCGGAAGCCTCCCCCCTATGCCCCTGAGCTGCTCAAACGCCAGGGGAAGCTCCACCTTTGTCTCATAGGCATATATGCTTACGAGGAACACAAGAACCGCAAAGAACAGCGGCCCGAATGCGAGCAGTGCGCTTGCGAGCGCTGCAGATCCTCCTGCCTGTATTGCAGATACGGCGCCGGGTATGAGTATTTCTATTGTGCCGGCGACTATCGAATAGGAGACTCCGCTGGCTATGAATATGTTTATCCCCGACATTATGCCGTACTTTGTCATTATCTCGTCAAGGAATATTATCGTTATGGCTCCGATCGCCATCTGCAGGGCCACTATCCCGAAAAACGATGGGCTTGCCAGCGGCACGAATCCAGTGGCCACGTATATGACCGATTCCACTATAGCAATGCCCATCGCCGCAAGCTTCTGAAGCGTCTGGTATCTTGCTTTCTGCACCATGTCAGTCATGTCCATGTTGATAAGGCCAGCTCCCGATACCAGCTGCAGCAGTATGCTGGCCAGCACTATTGGCCCTATTCCAACGGTTATCAGGCTGCCTATCTTCCCTGCGAACACTATGCTGATCAGCTGTAGCACTGGCTGGGACAGCGCCGTGGAGCTAACTCCAACCGCAACAGTGCTGTACAGTACGAAATATACGACAAGGATTCCGGCCGTCCAGTACATCTTCTCCCTGAGCGAGAGCTGGTTCTTGGGCGGAGCTATCGTCGGTATGAATGGGCTTATCTTATCTATGAACTCTAGTGCCATGCTGCTACCTGTTTGCGATCTTTACTGCCTCCTTTATGTCAGCCGTATAAGTTCCGGCGCTTCCGGTTGTCTGGGATGCTGAGAGTTCCCCCACGCCTGCCTTTGAGAAAATGCCATAATAGAATGAGAGCGCGATATTGACAAACTCTGTCCTCGAAAGCACCATATCAAATCTTATCCTGAAACGCAGGGGCTTGGCGCTTACAAGCTTTGGAATGCCAAAGCCTAACGACATTCCTATGCCGAGCGCCCGCTCATACAACGGCTGCAGATTACCTTTTCTTGGTTGCTCATTAAATAGCTTTGCGCCTGCGCTGTATCCTATGAAATAGACTATCTTGCCGACTTCTTCGTTGTAGCTCCGGTCAAGCAGCGGCGTCCATGCAAGGGACAGGTAGTCCCGAGAAACTCCGCGCTGTCCCGAGGGATGGACCTGCATTTCCGCCGAATGCTCGACGAGCACTCCGGCAAACTTGTCCAGCGTGTCTATTCTCGGCGTGCTGCTCGCCGCCTGCGCCCTGTTGTAATCATAGGCAAACCAGCAATGCTCTGCTCCGTTGCTGGTGCATGTGATTTCGTACACCGGCGCCAGCTTGTTCGTTATCCCGCTTATGTATCCTGATATTATGCCGGATTCGAACGCGTGCGCGTTTATCGAGAGATTGGTTGCGCTCTTATTGAACATCTTTACCTCGGGCCTGTCCGCGAATGCCGAATATGTTAGATGGCTGTATCCCGCCGACTCCATGAACGACACAAGATCCGGTATGGGCTCTTCGGGAAGAGTGTAACGTTTTATCTGGTAGTTCTGCCTGTACAGCATCCTCCCAAGATAAACGCCGAAGTTGTAGCGGATATTTTCCATCTCGCTGCTCATGCTTGATACCGCGGAGCACATGAGTATGGCATCGTACGGGACCATGTCCTTTTCATTTGGAGCCTTCCTTGCCGATATCCTTCTCAGCATGCTCTCTTCATAAGCGGCTATCTGCTGCTCTCCGACAGGCTCAGCCTGAGGGAGCGGGTTGAATATTACGGGCTTGCGCCTGGGCTTGGCCTTGAGCTTTGCCCTCGCCTTGACTGTAATGTGCTTGGCCCCGGCTCCCCCGACCTTCTTAGCATTGGCCATAGGATTAGATATCACTCTAAAAGGTTTTAAACTCTAGGTTTCATCTGGAGTGCCTGCTTACTGCCTTCTTTTTCAGCATGCAGCCGGGGTTTGAGAGCTTGTCAAGATAATACACTGATATGACAATGTTGACGGCCGACATAACTTCGAATATAAGGATTTCGTACGCTGATATGAAATTTATCAGCGACGTTATCGCTATGGAATTTATGCCTATTGCCGTAAGCCCGAACAGCAGTGGAGCGGTGCAGTTGCAGCCGCCGATTATGGTGCCCAGCACTGCAGTCGCGGTCCCAACTGAAGTTGAGGAGTACTTGGCTTCGTTGTTTATGCTATTGCCTACTGCGTATATGCCTATGGTCATGGCAATCGATGAAGTAAAAAGTAGCAAATAGATCAAGTACGGGGGAAGGACAACGATTACTGCACCGTGCTCCTGGATTCCGATCAGGAAGTTGAAGACATAGTAGTAGATGACCAGTGCGGCGACGTTGATGAAGATGTACTTTGGCCCGTATATGCGCTTGAGACTGCTTGCAATCCTTCTTGCTGATATCATATGCACATCTCAATCAAAACCATAGGCATGTTCAAGCGCCTCTATGGCAGGAAGGCTGCACACCGGAGCTGAATTCCCGATTGACGGGCACAGTTCTGCTATGTATACATCAGCAGCAGCGTATTCGCCCCATGCAAACTGGTCGTTGAAGCTTGCCAGCTGGTTGAAGACATCTTGGTGGGTCATGTTGGTGAGTGGGAGGGTTCCGGCCGTAGTCGGAGTGCTATTGCCGAATACCTCTGCATCGGCGCCAACATTCAGGTATGTGCCCCAGTAGGTGAATGGAGTGCCCTGATACTCGCCCGTAGAGTTCATGAACTCTATTGCAGAGGCGTATGTCGCATTGGGGGCAAGCGGCACGAAGTATGGCAGCGACTGCATCTCAAAGCCACCCTTTATTGGAGAATCGTATTCTATGGAGTAGAAGTTTATCAAGTCACTGTGATACTGGTTTCCGAACGTAGCGCCGGAACTTGTGGTGTAGTTGTTTATGTTCCAGTAAAGAGTCGGCACGTCTCCGTCCCCGAACGAGCTATATCCCGTGTAGAGTGCGCTGAAGTTGCCGAATCTGGAGAGAGCCAGTGCCATTGCCCACCTGTTCTCACCGCAGAATATGCAGGATATTGCACCCATGTATATTACGCTTGGTTTTCCGTTCACCATTATTGGCGCGTAGTTCAGGGTATTTGATATGCCGCTGCCCACAGTATCGGTAAGCGTCCCGTTGAGGAGCCGCGCTCCGGCGGTCTCAAAGTATGCGTTCGGCGCGTTGTTTATCACGCTTAGCTGGGACGGAGTTAGCGGGTTGTCTATTCCCGCCAGGGTCTGCCCAAGAGGCGGACCGTATATTGCAACCCGTATTACCGGATATTCCAGATACAAGACTATCCCGACAACAGCGAGTATCAGGATTGTGTTTATGCCCAGCAGTATATTGAACCTTCTGCGCAGGCCCTCTATGTCCTTATTTTTTCTTACGACTGCCATTAAATCATTCGCCAATAAACTGGCGAGAGGAGTTTTACATCTATAAGATGTGCGCAGATGTATTTATTATTATCTCTTCATCAATCTAGAGGTTGTTATGCCAGAGAAGTCGATGCTTTTGCAGATCGCAAAGGACATTACGCACAGAACCGCACAGAAAGTAGACCTGGCAGATGCACATTGCCACCTTGACTTGATCAGCGATACCAAAATCATCCATGATGCCATAGAGGCAGGCGTTTCAACAATCATAACCGATGGCATAAACATTGCAACGAACAGAAAGGCGCTGAAGCTTGCGGACTGGAAGCACATATTTCCTGCGCTCGGCATGGATCCAGAGACCGCTCTGGCAATAAAAGAGCACGATCTCGAGAAGGAGATATCTGAAACAGAAGAATTGATCAGGGCCAATGCAAACAACATAGTGGCAATAGGAGAGATAGGGCTGGACTACATGAAAGCATGGGAGGAGAAGAAGATAGCAAGGCAGAAAACAGTTTTCGGCAGGATGCTTGACCTGGCGCTGGAACTCAATCTGCCAGTCAGCGTGCATTCAAGAAATTCCATGAATGATGTAATTGAAATATTGCACAAGAAAGGGCTCAAGAAAGTTCAGTTGCACTATTTTGAAGGAGATTCTGATCAAGCAAAGAAGGCGGTTGAACTAGGCTACATGATATCAATACCTCCCGCGCTCACAACGAAGAGAAAGGTAGTGATAAAATACACCGACATAAGCAATCTTATGGCAGAGAGCGATTCTCCAGTTGTAGGAAAGAGTCCTAAGGAAGTGGATATATCGGTGCAGATGGTTGCAAACATAAAAGAGATTCCGTTCGACAGGGCGGCAGAGGCACTAACATTAAATACGAAGAGGTTCTTTAATATTCATCCGAAGCCGCAAGGCCCTGGATCCATCAGATCATGATGGGCTCGTAGCTCAGCTTGGATAGAGCGACAGCCTTCTAAGCTGAAGGTCGCGGGTTCAAATCCCGCCGAGCCCGTTCAAAGTGAATGGTGTTTGAAGAAAAGCATGCGTAGATTAGTTTGTCTGTTCACCTTGCGCATTGTCTGCTTCATCCTGCTTTGAGCCCTCCCTGCTCTGCCTTCCGCCCCTCTTTGCCTGCTTGTCGGTCTTAGCGTTTGCAAACTGTATAGAAAGATCTTCATCTGCTGTGCTGTCCATCCACGCCTTTATGTAAGTTGCAATATTCCTGAATGGCTTGCTGTATCTGTCTGTGAGCATATAGGCAGTTCCTTCGTGCTTTAGGAGGCCAATCTGTACGGCGTAGTCAAGATACCTCTTTGCAGTAGCTACTGGAACTGCTGCAGGAATCTCCTTTAATCTGAGCTGGCCCTTCTTCTTGACTTCGAGCAGAAGCAATGAGAATCTATATGCCTCAGTCTCATTGTCGTAGAATATCTTGGCTATCTCCTTGACTTTTACGTCCTTGAGCTTGTCCTTCAGCGGAGCATCCTCAAACTCCCAATACTTGATGCCCATCTTATCACGTGACTGGCCGATATTATTGCTCACTTGTTTTTAATAAATGTTATGGTATCGCCCTCCTGCAGTACATGGGCTATGCCTACCCTCTGATTTGAAAACCTTGCACTCGGGCCTGTTATGTATGCGCACTTTAGCTCATCTACTATCTCAGTATGGAATTTCTTTGCCGCAACTCCCACAGTTGCCCCCTTCTTTAGTATCATGGGATGGCCTTCCTCGCCGATTCTCGGCTTTAGATATATCGTTATTATGCCGAGTCCCTCATATATCGCTGCCTTGAGCTGCGGAATGTTGATTCCTTCAGTCGCACTTATTGGTATTGTCTTCATGCCATACTTCTTTGTGAACTCGTTCGCCACTTTCTGGTAATCGCCCCTTGTGTCCACCTTGTTGAGGACGACAATTGCCCTCATGTAGTGGATATCTCCGGTCACTATGTCAATGAATGTGTCTTCGTCGACCTTGTCCCATACTGAAACATCAGCATTGTGTATCCCAAGGCCTATGAGTATTGTCTCTATGTCCTGGCCAGGCAATCCAGACTTGTTCACTTCTATCTTTATTCCTCCAATCAGGCGCTCGCTTATCTGCAGCGATGGCTTCTTCTCGTTCAGCCTTATCTTGAGCTGCTTGAACTCGTTTAGAAGTTTGTCGAACTGCTCCATGTTATTTATGTCTATTACAAAAACAATCAGATCTGCGGGCTTGAGTGCTGCCATTACTATTCTGCCGCCGCCCACACCAAGATGCGCATCTTCTATGAGCCCGGGCATGTCGAATATCTGTACGTGGGCTTCCTTGTATATCATCGTTCCTGGTATTATCGTTGTGGTAGTGAATGCATACTGCGCAGTCTTGGACCTTGTGTTTGCTATGGCATTGATGAGCGATGACTTTCCGGCGCTTGGGAAACCCACCAGGGCAACTGTCGCATCTCCAGTCTTCTTCACAAAGAATCCTTCTCCGTGAACCTTCCTGCTCGCGACTACTATGTCGCGCTTTATCTTTGCTACCTTAGCCCTGAGGATCCTTATGTGCTTGTTTGTCTTCTTGTTGTCCTTAGTCTTGGATACCTCTTCAGTTAGCTCTTCGAGTTTTTGTTCAAGTGCTGCTTTCTTATCTGGCAAAATATCACATGTTGATGTTGAAGAAACCGGGCATTCCGCGGAATGGGACTGGTTCTATTCTCTCGGTTTTTGATATTATATAACCGTACTTCGGCATAGCTGTGCCCCAGCCCTCTGACTCTAGTTCCTTCTTTGTAGCAAGGTGTAGATTGGCATCCGCCGCGAAATCCTCGAAAGTATCGTATCTCTTTACTGCATTTATGAACGCCTTTCCTATTACCATGCCAGTTGGTAGAGAATCAAATCCGAAATCTTTTAGTATATCCGGACTTGTGCCGCTCTTGCAGGCATAAACGTAGAACCAGCCCCTGTGACTTGTGTTCTTGTTCCTGGTCTCTATCTTCTTCTTTCCCGAAATCAAAAGCTCTGCCCAAGGTTGGCTGAGCGCTAAGGCTTTCATCATTATTACCCTTACGTGTGGATCCTGTATGTCCTAGACGCATAGCTTGCGTATTTGTATATGTATAGGCACAGGCTGAAAAAGAATGCAATCTCGAATATTCCTGATACCAGCTCTGCCTTGTTCAATAACACTAGGATTACGGATATCATTATCAGGAACACAGGTATGAGCACAGGGTGGGTTGGCGCATCTTCGACTATCCTTCCGGGCTTGGTTTCCTCAATGCTCCTTGAGGGGAACATTAGGAACCCGAACGTGAAAAGCAATATGCTGAAATCCAGCAGCACATCGTAGCGGTCCAGCGCTATTGAAATAACCGCGGCTACTACTATGAGAAGCTGCACGACCAGCCAGAACTTGCCCTCCATCGGTATTTTGTGTTGTCTTTGCATCATATCACATCATCTTTCCGAATCTCTTCTTGAAGTTTCTGTCATTCTTCATTGTATCGAACATCTTCTTCATCTTGTTGAACTCTGATATCATCGAATGCACGTCCTTTTCTGATGTTCCGCTGCCTTTTGCTATCCTCCTTATCCTGTCCGGATTGTGTAGCAGCTTCGCATTCTTCCTCTCTGCCACTGTCATAGAGCTTATTATTGTCTTATATTTGTTTAGTTTCTCCTCCCCCTGCTCTATCATTTCCTTTGGCACATCGGGAGCGCCCAGCATTCCAAACACGTTCTTTAGAGGCCCCATCTTGTTTATGGCCTTTAGCTGGCTGTAGAAGGTATCGAAGTTTAGTTCCTCTGCCTGCACTTCCTCCTGGGTAAGGTTTGCCTCCTTGACCGCATCCTGGACATGTGATACAAGAGAAGCTATATCTGGTATTCCGAGCAGTCTTCCAATGAACTTGTCGGCATCATATTGCTCAAGGCTGTTTAGCTTCTCGCCAATTCCTATGAACATGACTGGCGCCTTTGCCGCATTTGCCGCGCTCAGTGCGCCACCCCCCTTCCCAGATCCGTCCATCTTTGTTACAAGAACCCCTGATATCTTCACCGCATTATTGAACTCCCTGGCCTGTGCGCCCGCCACCTGGCCTATGTCGGCGCTTATGACCAGTATTTTTTCATCTGGATTGAACGAATCTGAGACTGACTTCAGTTCTTTTATCAGTGCCCCATCGAGCGCGTTCCTGCCACTCGTATCGCAGATAACCACTTGCTTGTCCTTCAATGCCTTGAGGCCCTCCCTTGCTATCTTTCCTGCATCCTTCTCCCCTTTCATTCCAAAGAAAGCGATGTTTGCTGTCTTTGACAGCGTTTCAAGCTGCTCATATGCTGCAGGCCTTGACACATCGCAGCATATTACTCCGGCGCTTAGTCCCCTGTCCTGATAGAACTTGGCCAGCTTTGCTGCGCTTGTTGTCTTTCCAGATCCGTACAGTCCTAGTAACAATATCTTTTGTTTCTGGAGCTTGGGCGTATATGTTGCGCCCATGAGTTTGACAAGCTCATCGTAGATGATATTGGTTATATAATCAGTCGGGGCCAGTCCTGGGGGTGGCTTGCTCCCCAGCGCCTTCTCTTCTATTTCCTTTGTGAAGTTGAGAACCAGCTGTACCTCTACGTCTGCGCTCAGCAGGGTCTTCTGGAGATCCTTGTTGAACTCCTTGATGGTCTTTGCATCTATAATGGTAGACCGCGTCAGCTTTGCTATGGCCTGCCGCAATCCTTCTCCCAAGTCCATAGGAATCAATAATGAGATGAATTCCTTTTGATATTTACCTTTTTATTTATGCCTATATAAATGGTCATTATGAAGATGATTATAACGCAGGCGAACCTCACTTTGATAGGAGGAGCGGAGCGGACGCTGCTAAAGATTGCAAAGCATTACAAAGCCAAGATCTACACTGCTGAATATGATCCAAGGGGCGTATTTCCAGGATACGCCGACCTTGACGTTGAAGTGGTGAAGAAGGGCATGATAAGCAGCGTACTTCCATATGGAAGGGCCATGCAAGGGCTCCACTATGGGCTCTCTTTCTATGGCTTAAAGCTGGATGACTATGATGTCATAAACGCGCACATAGCGCCATCGCACTGGATCAGGAACAAGAACGAAAGAGTGCTGTGGTACTGCCATACTCCTCTCCGCGAGGTCTGGGACCTCTACAAATATAGGATGCAGATGAAGCCATTGCACCAGAGAATAATACACGGCGCAGGAGCAAGAGTCATACGCACCATAGATAGAAAGGTTGTCAATGACATAGAGTTCATATTCACAAACAGCAAATATACAAGGCAAAGGGTCATTGAGTACTTCGGCAGGACTGATGCACAGACACTTGATAGTGCGCTAGAATATGAAAATTATAAATACAGGGGAGACGAGAAGTTTTTCTTCTATCCTGGAAGATTTTCTCCAAACAAGCAGCAGCTGTTTGCAATTGAAGCATTCAGGATATTCAGGAGAATGGCGAAGAATGACAAATACAAACTCGTACTTGCCGGCGCGGTGTCAAGAGATTCGGCATACCAGTCTTATTACGATGAAGTTCTGGAAGCCGCCAGGGCCGCAGGAAACGTGAAGGTTCTAACAAACATAAGCGATGAGGCACTGAGAAAGCTATACGGAACGTGCACTGCTGCCCTTTATCCGCCACTCCATGAGGACTATGGGCTCATACCGTTGGAGGCCATGGCAAGCGGCAAGCCGATAATATCGCTTGATGAAGGCGGACCTCGCGAGACCATAGAAAACGGCAGAACGGGATTTTTGGTTAGAACGCCGAGGGAGATGGCTGATAAGATGCTCTGGACTGCACAGAATCCATCTCTGGCCAGAAGGATGGGCAAGGCGGGCGTAGAACGCGTCAAGAAGCGCTACAGCTACGAGAAGTTCTTCGAGGTGTATGACAAAAAGGTCAGGCAGGTGGCCAAGTCCTGATTGATCAGATCTCTTCCTCTTCTTCCTGCTTTTCCGGCTTCTTCTGCTTCGTTTCCGGAGGCCTCATCTCTATCGCGTATTTTGATATGACCTTGGCGGCATGATCCAGAGCCCTCCTTATGTTTGCTTCAGTATTTGTCCCTGTGCAGATCATCTTGCCGTTCTTGAAGAGTATTATTTTGGCTTTTGGCTCGGTTATCTTGAATATCGCACCGGGAAACTGCTCCGGCTCGTAGTCAACGGCCTTCACCTCCTTCGAAAGCGCGTATAGGTCTATTATCGCATGAAGGTCTGCGCTAACCACTATGTTCTGTATCTTTATCACCGGCATCGGTATGTTGTTGCTACTTCCCCTGCCCGTCTTTGCCATAAAATCCAGCCTAATCCCTTGTACTTCCTATTAACTTATTTGGGAGCAAATAAAAGGCTATAGGAAAGGGCCTTTACTGTAAAAGCTTTATAAAATGGGGTTCCTCAAGTCTATAGCCCTATCGAGTGAACAGATGGACACAGAAAAATATACCCATTACTTAAAGGTGATGGCGGCTTCGCCAGTTGGCACCACCAAAAGGATAGCGAAGATATTGGCCGGAGCCGCAGACTTCGCCACCATAAGCGAGACCTTCATGAAGCAGGAGTATTTCTGGCTGGCAAGCCATATTATGCCATCCACGACCCTGATAGACATAGGGGCTAACATAGGGGATACTGCAATATATTTCGCGCAGTTCGCAAATATCAAGAAAGTAGTGGCGTACGAACCTATGCCGAATCTGTATGTGACGGCAAAGAGGAACATAGATATGGTGCCGTTCAAGGCAAAGATAAGCCTAAAGAACGCGGCTATAGGAACAACGGACGTAAAAAGGCTGCCGAGGGACGAGGGCAGCCACGTCAGCTCATACTCTGGCAGGAAGGACTCATTGAACGGAAGACTGGTGGAGTCAAGATCCCTTGAAAACGAGATCAGAGGCTTAAGAAACGTTGCGATAAAGTGTGACTGCGAAGGCTCTGAATACAGTATATTCACTGAAAAGGTTAATCTTGCAAACGTCTATGCTGTGCAGATGGAATATCACAGCGGCGCCGCCCGCCTTGCAAAGGTTTTCAGAAAGAAGGGTTTTTCTGTAACATACAAAGATACCTTCAGGAAAGGAATAGGATATTTATATGCCATAAGGCCTTCCAAATAGAATTTTAATCCTGAGCTAGAAAATAGATCTATGAAAGAGGGAGTGGCGATAGTCGGAGCAGGCGTTGTAGGCCTTTCTCTTGCCAAGGAGCTTGCAAAGACCGGAATAAACGTGGACGTTTACGACTCAAAGGGGGACGTAAAGCAGGGGGCTGCCAAGGCATCTGGCATATTCTCCGTGGAAGGGCTTGCAAGGACAGGTATCCAGTACAAGGGAGCGGTTGTCAATGCGCTTGATGGCGCCAAGATACACGCAGGCGGAGAGCTCTTCTCCGTATCCTCAAGAAGCACCAAGGCGTATGTTCTTGACAGGGGGATATTCGCCGAGATATGCGCTGATGAGGCAGCCAGGGCGGGGGCCAGCATTGTGCTTGGAGACAGAGTCACAAGGGAACGCGTTTTGGAGCTCAAAAAAGACTACAGAGTGGTAGTCGGAGCAGATGGGGCAGTATCTACAGTTGCAAGCGCATGCGGTTTCCCGCCAGTGAACGAGTATGTGCTCACTTACAAGGCCGAATACGAAGACGCAGTAATAGAAGATGCGCACAAAGTTGAATTGTTCTTCTCAAAGGGACTGACAACCAGGTTCTTCGGGTGGACAGTCCCATACTCCGGTAGCAAGTTGGAAGTGGGAATAGGGATAAGCAACAGGAAAGGGGCCAGCAGTTACACCGCTTTCAGGAGGCTACTCACCAATCCTGACATAAAGTCTATGCTGAAAGGGGCCAAGATGTCAGCAGGATATGCGAGCATAATACCTATAGACGCAAGAAAGAAAACGGTAATCGGGAATTCGCTGCTGGTCGGAGACGCGGCTGGCCAGGTAAAGGCAACCACGGGCGGTGGCATAATATTCGGCGTTTCGTGTGCAGGGATAGCCGCAAAATGCATAAAGAAGTACATAGACAACGGGATCGGCTTGGGGGCCTATGAGGAAGAATGGCGCAAGGCGTTCGGCCTTGACCTAAGGCTTCACAAGATGCTGCATTCATACTATTCTGCGCTTGGAGAGAAGCGCTTCAAGCTCATGATGAAAAGCGCAAAACTCATGGGCTTTGAGAACTTCCTCGGCGCTTATGGCGACATGGACAGGCCGAGCCTCATCCTCAAGAGAATACTTTTCAGAGGATCAATCTGATCACATCGCAATCAGGGTATTGCTCGCCGTAGAGACTGCCGATATCAATGGCCCTGGATATAGTCCAATTGCCACTACTGCTATCAGACATATTATCACGACAATTCCGATCGAAGTGCCCATCTTCAACGGCGTCTTTTCTATCCCGGAATACATGGATATGATTACCTTCGCGTAATAGTAGACGGATATGATGCTGTTTATCACACCAATCGCCGCCAGCCAAACCAGGTTTGCGCTTATTGCGCTAGAGAACAGCAAAAACTTTCCTATAAATCCTATGAATGGAGGTATGCCTATCAGTGACAGCATAAATACTGTAAGACAGAGCGCAGCCCACCGGTTCCTGGAAGCCAGTCCGCGATATTCCTGTATGCTTCTTACATTGTTAGATTCAAGCCACAAGATTATGGCAAACGCGCCTATTATCATGAACGCATGCGCAAACAGGTAGAACATGCTGGACTCAACGCCTAGCTGCGACGCAGCGGCTATCCCGATCGCTATGTAGCCAGCCTGTGATATTGATGAATATGCGAAAAGCCTCTTGACTTCGTTCTGCACCAGCGCAACTATGTTCCCGAAGAACATAGTTATGACTGCGAGTGCCTGTATCATGACCGAGAATATTGGTGAAAGATGCAGGAGCAGCACGAAAAGGATTTCGAGCATGGCGACGAACGCGACCTTCTTGTTAACTCCGGAAAGAAGCGCCGTTATGTTCGCCGGTGCGCCCTGATAAACGTCGGGTATCCACATATTGAATGGAAATAACGCCGCATCGAACGATATTCCTGCTATGAAAAGCAGCAAGGACAGCATCACGAGATAGCTGCCCGCTATTCCGGGGTTTGCTATATAGCCCATGAGGGACAGCGCGGGATCATATGGATATATCAGAATGACCGCGAATACGAGCATAGATACTGAAACCGCTGACATTATGAATAACTTCACGGCCGGCTCGACAAAGTTCTTGCCGTTTATTATTATCATAAAAGCGGTCGGTAGCACGGTCAGCTCTATCCCGAGCACTATCGTGACTATGGAGTTTGCCATAGCCACGACCAGTGCGCCAACCACCACGAACGAGAACAGCAACGAGAAGCTCGGATAGTCTGATGATCTATCGTATGATAGCAGGTTGATGAGCAATAAGGTGAACGAGAAGAGGAGAACGAACAGCATGGAGAATGGGTTTATGAGCAGCGCACCAAGTACCGAGTATGAATCTTGCAGATAGAGTGCGCATGCAGAAACGGCCGCGAGCGCCACGAGTATCAGGCTGCTGGCCGCTAGCTGGATCGTTTTCTTCCTGTGGAAAACCCCCCCTATCGAAGAGAAGACCAGAAGGCTCATCAGGGCCACGATCGCGTATCCGATATCAGGCATTAGTTATCACACATTGAACAGGTTTGTAACGATGAACGGAAGCATTCCGAACAGAAATATGAAGAATATCAGTATTGCCATGCCAGCCTTCTGGCTGAACCCTATGTACTCCTGGACCGGGAGCTTCTCTTTTGTTGATAATATTGATTTGTTTGCAACATAGTAAAGGAACGCGCCAATGAGTATTATTGCAATAATTGAAACTGCGCCATAAACGGAAAAAGCCGTTACAGCGCCTATGAATATCATTATGTCGCCGACAAACGTTGCTGTAAGCGGAACTCCGGTTGTTGCAAATATGCCCGTGATAAATGAATAAGCGCTGGATACTGATCCGGAGACTACGCCCCTTAGCGACCTTATGTCGCGCTCCTGGTAAGTGTGCTTCACTGAACCCGCGACAAGGAAGAGCAAGGATATTGCAAATCCGTGCGCAAGCATTGCGTATGCCGCCCCATAAATCCCGTACGGATTTGCGCTTGATATTCCAACAAGTATTATGCTCATCTCTACTATCGTTGTATACGCTATGATCCTCTTGATGTCGTGTTCCGACATGAGCACGAATGATATGTAGATGGCTGATAGGGTTGCCAGTGCCATTATGTATATCGAATATGTGCTTGATATTGGCAACATTTGGAAAACGAGTATCATGCCATAGCCTCCGAACTTTGTAAGGATTCCTGAAAGCACCATGGATCCTTGGGTTGATGCCTCAGTATGAGCGTCTGGCAGCCAAAGATGGAGCGGAAATGCCGGCATGTTTATCAGAAAGGCTATGAAAAGAAGCGCAAATATGAGGATCTGGACGTGCTGAGGGATGGATGATGCGCCTGCAATTATTGTAGATATGTCAAATGAGTGTATAGGCGTATAGAAATAGATCAGAAGTATTGCAAAGAGCAGGAGTGAACTCGCAAATATTTCATATATTATGAACTTGATCGCCGCCCTTCTCCTGTTTGCGGATCCGAGCAGGTATATCATGAAGAACAATGTGATAACCCCTACGTCCCAGAATATGAAGAATATGAAGAGGTTTGAAGAGCAGAAAAGCCCTATCGCGGATATCTCAAACAGCAAGAGCAATGATGTGGCCGTATGCTCGCTCGATTTCTCCGGGTTTCCGGAATATATTGCCACAAATGCCACTATGGACGCCATGACTGTCAGGGCAAGCGATATCGGAGTGAACTGCAGCGTGAACGATATGCCGAACTGGCTTATGTAATTGAAGTACTGCTCAGGGGCTGGAACAGCGCCAGACAGAAACGAGCTGACGAGCGCGGAAACTGCAACAAGCATGGCAGCGGCGGAGAAGAGTGAACCAACGGCCCTTGAGCGCCTGGGCAGTGCAATTGCTGCGAGAAGCCCGGCAAAGAGCAGAAGCATTATTGCGCCTATGAATGGGAACATCATATCACGACATATAAAACCGCGGCAGCCAGCACCAATACGCCTATGACAAAGCCGATCACATAGTTATTTGTCTGGCCGTTTATCAGCGGCTTTGCGAGCTTTCCGGAATTTATTATGTTATATGAAAGCCGGTAGGTGGTGTAATCAAAATCAGAATCAAGCATTCCCATGATCTTGCCAACGTGCAGGAACATGCTGCATATTGCGAGATAGATCCCATTAGTTATGGCGTTGTTGTTGAGCGCTGCAAATATGTGCGAATTGTTCATCGAAAGGTAGAACCTGTTGCCCTTCACGTATACCAGATAGGCGATTATCAGCCCCGCAGCCGCAACCGCGTTTACCACCAGCGCCTCGGTCGTGTTGGTACTCTGCAATACTAATGCATCCAATACGCCAGAATGAGGAAGCGCGAATACGATAGCTGCGAACAGGACGAGTACGGCGAGCACTATCGCGGGGATGATCATCGTGAGGGGCACGCTGTTCGCGCCGGCCCCTATTTCGTGCTGTGGATTCTTTCTCATCGGCAGGAACAGCCAGCGGAATATGTATACGCTTGTGCCAAGCTCGGCAAGCACTAATATCGCATATACAGCCACGTTTGAAGATACAGCTGATCCAACGGCGTATTTCCCGAAGAAACCGCTCAGCGGGAAGAACCCGGCTATTGATAGGGTTCCTATCAACGCAGTTATGAATACCACCTTGCTCTGTCCGGTGTTGAATATCTTGAATATGTCTTCTTCGCCCTTGTTTGCCTTGATTATCGATCCTGCGCTCATGAAAAGCAGGGCCTTATAGAAGGCCTGTACGAAAAACAGTGCGAGGGCAGCATACACCTGCCCGAAGGCAAGCGGTATGAGCATTAGCCCGAGATCCTCTATCGTCGAATATGCGAGTATTTTCTTTATGTGCCTGGAAACCAGCGCATTCGTCACTCCGATTATCACGCTCGCCATCCCGACTACGAGTATCAAGTACAGGAGGTAGGTCGTGTTGAACAGGGGCAGCATCAATATCACCAGGAACACTCCAGCCTTGACCATGGTGGACGAGTGCAGGAAGGCAGAGACAGGAGTGGGGCCTTCCATGGCATCGGATAGCCATTCATGGAAAGGAAACTGTGCAGATTTTGTGAACGCGGCTATAAGCATAAGAATGCCGGCCAAGAACAACACGCCGGTTCCTGCGCCAGCAACAGGATACTGGAAGCCGCCCTGCGCTGTTGCCAGTATCACAACAGCAAGCAGCAGTGCGACGTCCCCGATTATTATCGTGGTTATTGCCTTCCTTGCGGCCGTTGGCGCGTGCTCCCTGTCGTACCAGAAGCCTATGAGAAGGTAGCTCGTTATACCGAGCATTTCCCAGGCTATGAGAAGCGTTATAAGGCTGGTAGACATTGCGAAAAGCATCATCGATGCCGCGAATACACACATCTCGAAATAGTATCGCGGCTGCTCGCTCGGAACGTCCATGAACCCTATCGAATAGAGGAATATCAACGGCGTTATTATCGCAACTATGATGAGGAGTAGCAACTGGTACGTGCTGGCAGTAGAAACCGACACTATGAATTGGTAGCTGCCTAAGTTGAACCAGTCGAATGATGCGGTGGCGCTCGGGTTGTACACGGTGATGTAGGCGACAATGGCAAGTGATGCGAGGCTGGCCAACAGCGCTATGTACTTGACTGGCTCGGGGTTGTTACGGAGCAGCAGGGCAAGCACGGCGGCGGCGAGTAATGGGACAACAACTAGAATAGGCAGCATATCATTCACCATACTTTGAGAGCTTTGACACGTCCAGGCTCAGTTCAAACTTTGCCATGTATCTGTAGAAAGCAACAAGTGCAATGGCCTCTGCTGCGGCTATCGTCCAGACGAGGAACAGCGGCAGCATGATTCCGCCTCCAACGTTAAAGAAGAAGAACACAACACCAAGCAATGATGCGGAAACAAGTATCACTTCAACCGACAGTATCATTATGAGGAAGTGCCTGCTTGCGGCTATCCCCGCCACTCCTATCGCAAAGAGCGCGAAACTCACCAGTATGAAATATATCTCTAGTATCATTTTGCCGCACCTATCCTCCTTAGTATGAGCACGGCCCCAAAGCACACGCCAAACATCGTGAGAGCCATTATGTAGAATATGGGAGTGGATCCCTCGAACTGCTGCGCTATGCTTGCGCTGTTGAACTGGCTCTGCGCCATGCCTGTGAAGTTCATGGTCGTGAGCGGATACGCTATTACAGCGAACAGCAGTATGCTCATCGCGGAGAGGATTGCCACCCTGCTGTAGCTGAATTTTGAATACTGCATTGATGCGGCCCCGACAAACAGGAACGTGGACACTCCCCCTATCATCACGAATATCTGTATGGCTGCAAGCAGCGTCTGCCCCATGAACAGGAATATCAATGAGTTCAGGAGGAAGATCATGGACAACGAGAGCACTATGTGCAACACATCCTTGAGCAGGAACATCAGGACGGCAGCAATGACAGTAATTAGAGAAACCAGTATGAACGCCTCAAATACTACCATCTTACCACAGCGGCCCTTACTTCAGCTCCTCGGGCCTCTTTATCAGATCCCTCCTGTCATATACCTCAAAATCTGTGCTCTTTGAAAGTACCAAACAATCCGTGGGGCATACTTCCTCGCAAAGCGCGCAGAAAAGGCACCTCTCCAGATTGATCTCAGGAAACAGCTTTGTTCCAGCGGGCTTGAACGCGGTATCCGCCTCGCCTTCGACCATGACTATCGTCTGGTTTGGACAGATCCTCGCGCATGCCGCGCAGTTTATGCAAGTCCTCATGTCGAGCTTGTGTATGCCCCTGTAGTTATCAGTGAGCTCTTCCTTGTGCTCGGGAAATTCGAGCGTGAAGGGTTCCTTGAACGCCTGCTTGACAACCTTTTCAACAGGTCCGAAAGCCATCATATCACTAGTACACAAATAGAACGAATGTAAGTAATAAATTAACTACTGAAAGCGGCATTAGGTATGACCATCCAAGCCTGAGGAGCCTGTCTATCCTCATGCGGACGGTTGTTGCTCTTATTGCTATCACGAACAGCGTTATCAGTACCACCTTGAGAAAGAGCCAGAATATGCCCGGGAGGAACGATGGGCCCAGCCAGCCTCCGAAGAACAGTATGCTTATGAGGAGAGCACCAACAAGGACCCTCACATAGTCAAGAAACAGCACGAGTCCATAGTACGGAGCGCTGACATCGGTGAGCCAACCTGCTATGAGCTCACTGTCTGCTTCTCTCAGGTCGAACGGAGGCCTGTCGAGCTCTCCCAGCATGCACACGAAGAATGCAACAAGGCCAAGCGGCATGAGTATGAAATACCAGATATGCGACTGCGCATTGACTATATTGTAGAAGTCATAGCTGTTTGCCAGCAATGCGACGGCCGCTATGACCATCAGTATCGGTATCTCGTAGCTGAGCATCATGACTACGGACCTCTGCGCAGCTATAGACCCGAATTTATTGCCGCTGGTCCAGCCAGCCAAGAACACTATTATCGGAGTCAGTGAGAGCAGCACGAATACCAGGATCAGGCCTATGCTGGTGTCAAGGCCGACAAAGGTCGGTGACAGGGGTATTATAGTGAGCATAAGCACGAAGAGCGACAGCATCGCCGGTATGCATGTCTCGAATATTATTGCGTTTGCATCGCTGGGCGTTATGTGCTCCTTTGAAATCAGCTTGACAAGGTCTGCGAGATTCTGCAGGAAGCCCCATGGGCCAACGTATGTCGGGCCGTGCCTGGACTGGAACCTTGCCATCAGCTTCCTCTCTATCCACCCGAATACGTATGAAAATATAGAGAATATTACTGACAGCACCACCAGGTAGACTACGATTGATACAAGCAGCGACAGCGCGCTCAGATACGGGACGTTGCCCAGCGCTCCAGCGATATATCCTTCTACGGCGCCGTATAATGATGCGACATACGGGGATGTTATGCTTATTTGACCACCCAATGATAATAGTATAAAAGATTTAAATAAGAAAGGTAGATGGTAGTGACATGAAGCTTGAGGAGCTTAGCGAGGCTGCCAGGACAGCAATAAAGTCTGGCAGCATGAAGATGAGGCTGAAGCGCGCTGGCATGTTCCAGGTGCAGACGTTTACCATAAGAAGGGTGAGGCTGGGAAACGACGAGTTCGTCGAGCTGTTCCTGGGAAAGGTAGTGGACATTGGAGAGCTTACAAGGCTTGCAAACGAGGCAGGATTGCCAATAGAGGCAGAGAACGGAAGGGCTTTTCCCAGTGGAAGGGGAGCCGTGGACTACGCCGGCCTGTGATCAGGTAGTCTGCTGGAAGCTCGTTATGTTGGTGGTTCCCAAAACCAGCTTCGTTGCCCCGTTTATGCTGTAGTTAAGAAGCAGATAGTACGGCGTATAGTAGCTGAAAGTATTCTGTATGTAGTATGCATTGCACGTGGTGTTAACATCCAGTGACTTTCCGGCCGCGATGGTCATATTGACAGTATAGTTTTGCTCTGAACCTGTCTGATAGCATGATATCTGATTGAGTTGTATTGGCTTGCCCAGATAGTTGGTGATGTTGAAGGTTGCGAGCTTTGTGGTCAGGTTGAATGCGGCCACGCTGCATCCAATTGACAGATTGGAGAGCGTGCAGCTGCTGCGATAGAGCGAATGCCAGACGTACGGGGTTCCGCTTATGTTCAGATACTGCAGGAGCGCACCTGAGCTCGAATATGATGAAAGTACCTCGGACGAGTTGCCGAGTGAATACAGGCTCACTATATAGTTGCTGGTTATCAGCGTGGAGTTCAGCATCGCGAACGCAGAGCCGAACGTGCCGTTCCTTGGTATGCTGACAGTTGCGCACATGACCGATGAATTGCGTATGTCGTATGTTAGTCCTGTGCACGTCAGATTATAGGTGCTGGAATACACGTCATATCCTTTTGGCTTCTCCCTCACCGCGCTAGCGAATATTATCTTGTAGTCTGGCTGCACGAACAGGTTCATGGCCCCTACCGAGCCATTTGAATACAGCAGTGCAGAGCCGAGATTCGTGGAATTCACGTAGTGGAAAGCGCTCTGGTATGTTGCGACATTGGAGTCTTTCTCAAGGGCAGCTGTCAGTGTGCTGTTTATGGCTGGCGTGTACGTTGACTGCATGATAGTAGCGCAATTGCGCGATGCATTCGTGCTCTGGTATTCGATGATCTTCGACCATCCGTTGCCATAGTAATAGCACATGGTTGTGCTGTTGCTGAGCTGCGCAAAAGTTACGGTATTGTTTGCAATGCTGCGGTTCTGCACGCTTATGCCAAAGCTCCTTACTATTGTGCTTATTGTGGATGGTCCATACTCTCCCTGGAGCCAGAGCACATATGCCGATGATGAATCGTTATAGCCCACGAACGCCCCGTTCGCTATGCTGGTGTAGTTCGTTAGGTCGCTCAGCATCTGGACGATTATTCTCTGGTCATTGCCGGTGAGCCTGTTGAATATCGAGAGATTGTAGTTTGTTGACAGAAATGCGGCTGTCTGTATTCCGCTAGGCTCCAGCGCAAAACTCTGCACAGTACTAACTCCCGTATTTGGTATGCTCTCATAGAGTCCCGGATTCGGGCTCTCCGGATTTAGCACTGAAACGCTAACCTGCGAATGCGCTGACTGCCTGTTCTGGATGTTTAGCAGGCTTGCCGGATCTGCCACCATGTCGAACGAATAGTTGCCCGGCGCGGTATATGTGTATGTTGCGTTGATTAGCGCAGACTGGCCAGCCCCTACCGAAACGGAGTATGTGTCAAGCTCCGTGTTGTTCAGGTACAGCACAACCGTCATGTTGCGTATGTTGGTGTGCCCGGTGTTGGTCAGGTTGGCCTGCACAACCTGGGTTTCAAGCGGGTAGGTGCTGGAATAGGGATTAAGGTTCCTCATGCCTATCGTCACTGAATAAACGTTTGGCGTCTGCAGGTATATGTAAGCGAAAACTCCGAGGGCCACGACTATGGCGACTATCGCGTATATTATCAAAGTGTTCCTGCTTACCAATATCCCACAGTTTTACTTCACTTGTTCCTTAATTCTTTCATAGCAGCTATTAACTTTTCCTTTATTGGGGCTATCTCCATGCTGAAATAATGGTTGACCCATTCTTCTTCATCGTATTCCCGGCCCACCTGCGGATGAACAAGATAGTATTTTCCCTTTGAATGGTCGACTATCTTCGCCTTGCTGAGCTGGAGCAGATGGTATCTGAGGGTTTTCTCGTTCATCGGGTCGCCCCACGCGCTGTTTATGTATTCAAGGATCTCTTCCACGTTCGGGTCCTTTTTCTGGTTGAACTGGAAGTGCAGCATGGAGTCCAGCACCGCGAGCGCGCTGAGCCTCGATTCACCGGGGTTTATGACGCCGAGCGAAAGCGCCAGCCATCTTATCAGAGATCTCCTTGTCTCCGCCACTTCCTTCGTAAATCTAAGATTCCTTATTGTTACTTCGTGCTCTATGAGGTCTGCTTCGTTGAGTTCCATCTATGCACCAAGATTCCTGAATCATTTCCGGACTGTAGGCGTGATACCCTTATTATTCATATTCTATAAACATGTTTTTTATATTTTATGCTGCAATCTTAGTGAGGTGCAGGAATGGCCGATGCCGAGATAAGGGTTGAATTCGCGCCAAACAGGCTCAGGGCGTTCAGGAACAACGACACAATGGCGACTGTCAATGTCAAGAACAACAGCAAGAACACGTACTGGTGCGAATGCGATATAACGGTGTCCTCGCCTCTTTCCCTTTCTCAGGATTCGCAGCTTGACGTTGGAAGGCAGCGCATAGGAATAATAGGGCCCGGAGAGACATCCGGCAAGAGGATCAGGCTCTACACAAGGCCAAACAACTACCCCGACAACTACAAGTTCGAGATAAGGGCCTTCCTGTACGACAAGGATGGGGCCATAGCTGAAAGAATCGAGAGCAGGGCCTCGATCATGTGCGTAAACGAACAATAACAATAACCTGTTTCTAGATTACCAGATGTAACAGCACTGGCACGGAATACATTACCACGGAGGACGCTATCAGCAACGAGACCATGTTTATGACCTTGATCAACGGATTGAGGCCAGGTCCAGAAGTATCTTTGAACGGATCTCCAACTGTATCTCCAACCACTGCTGCCTTGTGGGTGTCGCTGCCCTTTCCTCCGAAATGTCCTTCTTCTACGTACTTCTTTGCATTGTCCCAGGCAGCTCCGCCAGTTGTCATCATGAGCGCTAGAACCAGTCCGGATATTATCGCTCCTGCTAGCAGTCCCCCAAGAGCAAGCGGCCCAAGTATGAAGCCAACGAGTATCGGTGCCCCTACTCCAAGCAGTGCCGGCGCTGCCAGCGATGATATTGCCACTCTTGTTGTTATGTCAACCGCCTTGGCATAGTCTGGCTCTGCTGTGCCCTTCATTAGCCCCTTTATGGTCGAGAATTGTCGCCTTACCTCTTCCACTATCTTTGACGCTGCGCTACCTACCGCGCGCATAGTTATTGCAGAGAAAACGTACGGTATCATGGCCCCTATGAATAATCCTGCCATGACATATGGATCCAGTATGTCAAGAGTGGTGATGCCAGCAGCGTTGGCAAACGCTGCGAACAGCGAGAGCGCAGCTAGCGCTGCCGCGCCGATAGCGAATCCTTTTGTCACTGCCTTCGTCGTGTTTCCGACTGCATCAAGAGGATCAGTTATATCTCTGACCTTCTTCGTCATGCCAGACATCTCAGCAATTCCTCCTGCATTATCCGTTATTGGTCCATAGCTGTCAACAGAAACTATTACTCCTGTCAACGATAGCATTGCCATAGATGCAAGGGCTATTCCATAAAGCCCTCCTGTTGCAAACGATACGAGAACTGCTGCCACTATCACGATTATTGGATACATCGTTGCCCTCATGCCATTCGCCACCCCGTATATTATATTGGTGGCTGCTCCTGACTTCGATGCGACCGCGATCTCCTGTACTGCCTTTGTATCTTTGTTTGTGTAATGTCCTGTTATCTCTGCAAGCAGTATTGCCACAACAACGCCTGCCAGTAGTGCTGGGAAGTATTGAAGTGCTCCTGCTCTAAGTGTGACAAGGAAGAATCCAATCACTGCAAGAACTGCCGATACTCTTATCGTTGTGTTAAGGGAACTCCATATCTTGTCCTTCTTGTCAGTGCCAATGAAAAGAGTTCCGAGTATGCTGGCCACTATTGCAACTCCTCCGATTTCAAGTGGAAGCCATAGTGCGATTGCACTTGTAGGCATAGTATAGTAAGCAAGAAGCATTGCTGCAAGAACAGTTATGACATATGATTCGTAGAGGTCTGCTGCCATTCCGGCGCAGTCTCCAACGTTGTCTCCAACATTGTCTGCTATAACTGCCGGGTTCCTTGGATCGTCTTCTGGTATTCCCATCTCCGCCTTGCCGACCAGGTCAGCACCCACGTCCGCGCCCTTTGTGTATATTCCTCCTCCTACTCTTGCAAATAGGCTCACAAGGCTTGCGCCAAATCCAAAGCCAATCAAGCTTATCGGGTTCTGATATATTTCAAATGCGATTAGGAAGAACAGGAGAGCAAGTCCTACTACGCTCATTCCGGTTACCACTCCTCCTCTGAACGCAACATTAAGCGCATTCTTCAATCCCTTCTCAGCCGCCTTTGCCGTCCTTAGGTTTCCTCTCACTGATATCTGCATGCCAACGTATCCGGCCAGTGCGGATCCAACAGCGCCTATAACAAATGCCACAGGTGTTGCCGCCGGCAGAACTCCAAGATATGCCGCTATTGAGAATATTATTACTAGGATCACGCCAAATATTGCAACTGTTGTGTACTGCCTCTTTAGGAATGCATTTGCTCCCTGCTGTATTGCAGCTGCTACTTTGTTCATCTTTTCAGTTCCCTTTGGCTGGTCGAGAACGAACTTTGCGCTCCACGCTGCGTACAACAATGCCAGTATTGCCGCTCCAAAGGGGAGCAAAAATCTTAGGCTAGAAGGCATCGCTGCCTGTAGCAATAACGATATATCCATCTGTATCCCCAAAATATAGTTTGGACAGAGTCCAATAAGCCTATAATTCAATAATATTGTTTAAATATTTTACTTTACCAGTTTCTCACTTCAGCCTGCCCTGCTCCCTCAGCTTTGATATGTCGAGCATGCTGTACCTCCATACTATGTCCCCTCTTTCGTCTGTTTGCACTACCCACGGCCTGACTATGACGGCGTCGTTCTCCTTTATCCAGAACTGCCTCCTGAGCCTACCTGGTATTATGCAAAGCCTTTCTTTCTCGTCCATGCACCTGACCACGAACTTTGTTGCGCCAACCAGCTTGACCACGCTGCCTATGACCTCTCCTGGACCTGGAAGCTTCAGCCTATACTCCACTGGAGCCCCCCTCCTCATGTCATGGTCTCGGTTAGGTCTTGGCATTTATTCACATTTTTAGTAGCTCTTTATCCCGTATCTGGATCCGCACGCCTCGCATATGAACATGAACATGCCACGTCCTGCGACTTCTAGCCTTGAATCCGGCTTCTTGCACTCCTTGCATATTACATACGTATCGAAGTACTTCTTGATCCTCGGCGTTAGTTCTTCCTGCTTGAACTTCCCGTTTATGACAAGGCCGGAACTTTCCATGTTTGCGGGAACTGCCAGCTCTCTGCTAAGGTATCTTGCTATCTCATCCTGATTCCTTCTCGCCTTATCGGCTATCTGGGCCACGTTCCTTATTATCGTCTTGTTTCCCTGCGATATTGAATCAACAACCGGTATCTTGAAATCAGACACTTCTGCGGCCAGCTTCGGCATCTTCTCGAACGCCCTGTCCAGCATCTTCATGTATTCATTGTCTTCCAAAGTAGTCACTCGATTTGCTATATTGTAATGGGATTTTAGGTATAAGAACCTGCGCTATGGCATGCGCCACGGAACGCTTGACATCTTGAGAACGTATCTGATCCTTTCAGAATTGGGCTCTATGCCAAGGCTCTTGACTACTTTGCTTATGTTATCCTCGCTGGCCTGCTTGCCGTTTGCTATAAGATAATAGAAGGCGTAGACGTAGATAAGATGGCTCTCTATCTTCACTGACATCAGCGCGCTTATGTAGCGCTCATCCGGCTCTATGCCTATTGATTTCACTATGCGCTTGACATTATCTGAATCTATTTCCCTTCCCGCGAAGCTCAGGAATCCTGCTGCGTAGAGATACGGCATTATGCTCTCGTCTATCCTGCCCTTGACCTTGCTGCTGCCCATCGCGCGCACGAACTCGTTGGCCACTATCTGGGCTGATGTCTGGGCAACCGCATTTATTATGACCTTAAGAGTGCTGTACCTTATTTCCTCCCCAATGTTGTACTCTCCTATTGGGGTATCTTTTGCTTCGTCGGCCATTCCCGCACCGATGAATATTCTGTGCGCTGATTATTAAATGTTTATTACCGCTGGGGGAATATCTTATCTATCGCGTCATAGTCATCCGAAGATGCCGATACTCTCCTTTGTTTGCCGCACTTTGTGCACCTGTGGATTATTATGATTTTTGTCCTGCTCCGCTCCACGCCAATTGGTTCCATCATGCCCCCGCAGCTTTCCTTTCTGTCGCCTGGATTTACATCAACGTGCATGCTCCAAAGGCATACAGAACAATGATTTGTGTAGCCGCTGCCTGCCATGATCGCGCCGCAGTGTGCGCACCTGAAATCTTCCTTCCTTTTCGAGAACAGCTTCGCCATCGAATCCTTGCACTAGCCTTTTATATGTTCTTTATTTATTGTAACTTAAACCTGCTGGTATAATGAAATATACTAGATCTCAGCAGTCGCTAGAGTATTTATCCACCTACATCTGGGCAGTATTGATCATATCAGTGGTCTTGGTATCGTTGTACGCGCTTGGAATTCTAAATCCGCAGGGGATAACGCCCAAGGCCCTTCCCGGATCCTGCAGCGTGCAGAAGATAAGCAGCCAGGGATCCGTGAAGAGCGCACTGACGGGCTTGTGTAATGGAGCCCTCCCTGAATTCGTGACAGTCTTTGACGGACCGTCATCTGTTACTATCCCCAATGCGGTGACCGCGTCGAAATCCGGGCAGGCAACCATAACAGGCTGGATATATTTCACCAGTTTCACATCGTCGCAAGCGCAGATACTGCTCACAAATCCGGGCTGCAGCGGGGCGTGCGGGGTTTCGCTTGCTGTTACAAATACCTTAAAACTCGGGCAGTCTGGCGGAAGCTCGATTAGCTGCTTCACGCCCCAGCTGAATATGTGGTATTACATAGCAATAAACATCTCGAACAGCAACAACGCAATACTCTACGTGAATGGAACAAAATGGTGCACCCTGCCCGCAGCATTCCCGCCTGCAAACGGGCTGCTGCTTGGAAGACCCTCGGCAGGCACGAACAGCATGCAGGGCTATATGTCAAATTTCCAGTTCTACAATACATCGCTCCCTCTTGCAGACATACAGATAATGTACGACAGCGGGCTGGGAGGAGTCCCGATAGATCTCAACAATCTTGTGGGCTGGTGGCCGCTCAATGGGAACTATACTGACTACAGCGGCAACGGCAACAACGGCCAGCAGGCTTCAGCCACGCAACTGAGCGGATACCCGTACGCGCAGCCCGGCTACATAAAAATAGTTGGATCTCCAGTGATACAGTCATCGTTGTCATCATCGACACTTACATCGCAGTCCACCACGCTGATATCACTATCGAGCAGCACCACCACTGTGCCGAACGCGTGCGGTGCGAACGGCGGATGCTTGTACGGAACCTGCGGCAGCGGCGGGGCATGTGAGATCATAAATCCAAATACCGGAAACAGCTGCGGTGTTCAATACGGATGCCTATACACAGTGTCATCAAGCACTTCAACCGGGCTGACTTCTGCTTCGACTACCATATGGTGCGGGACCATAATAGCGCCCGGATGTACTGAAGAGGGCAACGGGCAATGCCAAACTCCGGGTGATACGTGTGTAGAATCGGGAGAATGCACCCATCTCGGCAGCCCTGGCCCGAATTACGTATGTGAGCCCTCGTGAGCAAAGCGATATGCTCATAACCTATTTATATGCAGAAAACCAATGCGTAGCGGCAGATAGGCTGGGAGCTAAGGGTTCCCTATCCGCAAATCCCTTTGGGCGGGCCAATGCTGATTGAGTCCCATGTGCGCGCTTCAAGCCTGCACGGAGGCGTAGACGCCTTGCCCTGGGCGGTAGTAGTATCTGCGAACCGGGCCAGGCCGGAAGGAGCAACCCTAAGCATGTATGATCTATGCTCTCAGGATACAGGGCCGAGCCAATGCGCGGATCACTTGCTGCGCGAACCGGGGGCAGCATCAGCTTCTGCCACGTGATTCTGTGATAGTGAATGACATTGTTTATGGAAAACACGATATAGAAGAAAAGGTATTGATAGAACTCATAGAGTCAAATGCATTCCAAAGGCTGAGGGACATAGCACAGCAGGGAGTGCCAAAGGAATACATACTGCCAACACAAGCAGCATTTTCAAGATACGACCATTCCATGGGCACCATGCTCTTGCTAAAGAGACTCGGTGCAGGACTAGAAGAGCAGGTTGCAGGACTTTTGCACGATGTATCTCATACTGCTTTCTCGCATTTGATTGACTACGTATTTGGCGGCGGCAATAAGGAGAACTACCAGGATCTGATACATCACGAATTCTTTGGCAAAGGAACAGAATTGTCAAAAATCCTTAGCGAGAATGGATTTAACCCTGAAAGAATTTCAAATCTAGAGTCTTACGGACTCCTCGAGCAAGAACAGCCTGAACTCTGTGCCGATAGAGTAGATTATACGATGAGATACTGGGTAACTATGAAAGAATCAGGTTTCGCGAAGAATACGTTAGAAGCACTCGCAGTAAGGGATGGAAAAATAGTTCTCAGGAGCAAAGATGCTGCACATGAATTCGCATTTAGGCATACGGTATGGCAACCCGAATGGAAGGGATGGGGAGGAACACAGTTTGACATGAGAATTAGATGGTATCTGTTTGGTGAAGCTCTTCGTATTGCGATAGATAAAGGAACGATAACGCAGCAGGACTTCATGAATACAGATTCGTATGTATTAGAAAGAGTAAAAAGAATGAAGGATCAGAAGATAGAGAAAATTTTTGGAATTTTGAAGAAACCAATAAAGTTCAAGATTGCTGAAGACGAACCGAGGCTTGTGCTATATTCAAAGTTCAGATATGTTGATCCATTGTTTATGGAAGATGGAAAACTCAAAAGACTTACTGAGGTTGACAAGGGCTTCAAGAACAATATAGAAGACCACAGAAAATTGAACAAACTTGGTATCAGGCTTGATGGCATAGAAGGCATTGACATACCAATAAATAACAATGACTCTTAATCTTCCTCATGCCGGGTTCGCCTAGTGGTAGGGCGGCAGCCTGCTAAGCTGTTTGGCTGGAAACGGCCTTCACGAGTTCGAATCTCGTACCCGGCGCCTACGAATTTCAAATCCTTAATCAAAAGAAATAAATACCAATTCCTCTTCAGTTCTCAGGGATTTTATGGAAAGAATCGGAACCGTCCACAGTGTAATGAGATACCCTGTAAAGGGCATGAAGGGAGAAGAGATGGCAAGCACGCATGTTGGCCAAAGCGGCATACCTCTTGACAGAGCTTATTTCTTTGCAAAGCCAGGAGCAACTGGAAGCCCAAGTTCTTCATCTGTTAATATAAGGGACTTTCCTGGAATTGTGCTTTTCGAGCCCGTCCACGTAGGCAACGCCCTAATGGTGAGGACACCTGGGGGCGGAGTTTTGCCGCTCAAGAGCGAAGAGCTCAGCGCAATGATAGAGGCAGGAATGCGAGATAAACCAACTGGCAGAGTGCAACTAAGATGGTCAGAAACCGGACATCATGATTCATCTCCTGTTTCAATATTCAGTATGCAAACGCTTACCGCATTCCGCGATAGAGTTTATGAGCCGCTGCCAAATCATCACAGGTTTAGGGCAAATCTGTATGTTAGCTTGCCGAAGAGAAGCCCGTTCTATGAACATGAACTTGTGGGCAGCACTGTTGCAGTTGGCGGGGCTGTGCTACGCGTTACCAAGAAAAACATAAGATGCAAAGTGATCAACGTTAATCCTGATCATGGAAAAAGGGACCTTGAGCTAATGCCATACCTGCGCTGCAGCGGCGGTGCTGCTGGAATATATGCAAACGTTGTAACAGAAGGGCAGGTCAAGCCAGGCGACGCCGTGTCATTGCTCTAAAATCCTGCACTCAGGAAGGAATAACCTTTATCTCATGGCGCACTATGTTCTTCTGCTCCTTGTCAAAGTAAAAGTCAGCGTTGAACCTTTCCTTCTTTAGTGCGTGTGGCATCCAGTATTCGTCATCCTTCCACATGTCCTCCATTGGAAGATTGCTGATCGGGAACCACCGAAGCTCACCGCCGTCGTCGCTGTTCTCAAGAAGGCTGCCGGAGAAATCGCTTGTCGAGAAAAGATGGACAGCAAAATCAACCTCCTGCTTGCCGAAGTTGTGGAAATTGAGGACTCCGTGATAGAAAAGGCCTTGCACTTCTAGCCCTGTCTCTTCAAGCGTCTCCCTCTTCGCATTGCCTTCTGGAGTTTCCCCCTCGTCCATCTTGCCTCCCACGCTGTTCCACCTGCCCTTGCTTATGCCCCTTGAAGCCTTCTTTAGAAGCATTCGCTTGTCCTTGTCGATTATCACAACAAGGGTAGCCCAGGTTACCATGATATCACTTATTGCTTGAAAAACCTACAATTGCGTCCAATGCCTGTGGAAGCTGGAGCACTCCTGCTTCGGTATTTAAATGGCCCTTGCTTTCTATTATAAGCTTTGCGCCCAGTTTCTCCTTGAATGTCATGCCATGTTGCACTGGAACATATTCGTCGTTGTCAGAGTTTATCGCGACAAACCTGGTACAGTGACTTTTTACTTTTTGCCAGTCTACCGGATGATCCAGGAAGTTCCTTATGTCATCATATCCCAAGTCGCTTGAAAAGCCAGCAACAAGAACTGCCCCTCCTATCTTATCTCCGACTTTGAGCGTTTCCAGATATCTCAGTATAGTTATGCAGCCCAGGCTGTGGCCTATAAGATACGTGTTCTGGTCTGGCTTTCCTATAATTTTTGAAATGTAGGGTACCCATTCTGCTTCCTTTGGATGCATGGCATTCGGCATCTGGGGCACTTCTACCCTGAAGCCTGCCTTGGCCAGCTCCACCTTAAGCCATGGAAACCAGCTTTCGTTTGGGTTTCCTTCCCACCCGTGGACTATGAACACCCTGTTCATGGAAGCATCAATGCTTTTTCTAGTACCATCCCCTTGCCTTCATGGCTCTTGCCACCCTGTCGACCGCTATGACGTACGCAGCCATCCTTGGGCTTATCTTCCTGCCCTTTGCGGCGTAGTCCTTCTGCGTTGCAATTGTTGCGTTGAACGACCTTGTCATTATCCTGTCAAGCTCTGTGTAGAATCGCTCTGTGTCCCAGTAATAGTTGTTAGTGTTCTGGACCCACTCAAAGTAGCTTCCGATCACTCCTCCGCTGTTGACAAGGAAATCTGGAAGATCTACTATTCCCTTCTTGAAAAGTATGTCTGTTGCCTCCGGAGTTACTGGCCCATTTGCCAGCTCTAGAAGGAGCTTGCACTTTACCTTGTCCGCATTGTCCTGCCTGACCTGGTTCTCTATCGCAGCTGGTATCAGTATGTCAACCGGCAGCTCCAGTAGCTTCTCGTTGGATATCTTCTGCGCATTCTTGCTCTGGTATCCTTGCACGCTTCCGGTCTTAGCCTTTGCAGCCTCTAGCTTGTCAAGGTCAAGGCCATCCGGATCGTATATTCCTCCTTCAGAGTCACTTATGGCCACCACCTTGGCCCCTAGTATCTTCTTTGACAGCGTATATGCATACTTTCCTGCATTACCAAACCCTTGGACAGCTATTGTAGATTTCTTTGGGTCCATCTTCATCATCTTGGCTGCTTCTCTAAGCACGTACATGCCTCCCATCGCAGTGCTGTCCATCCTTCCTGCAGATCCCCAGACTTCTACCGGCTTCCCGGTTATCATGCCAAATGAATTATGCCCTACTATCGTGGCATATTCATCCATCATCCATGCCATGATCTGCGGCGTTGTGTATACGTCGGGGGCTGGGACGTCCTTGTCCGGCCCTACGAACTCCGCGATTGCCCTTATGTAAGCTCTGGATAGCCTCTCCAGCTCTCCAGTGCTCATTTTCTTAGTGTCACATATTATTCCTCCCTTGCCTCCTCCGAACGGTATGTCGGCAAGCGAGCACTTCCATGTCATCCAGGCTGACAGTGCCTTTACTGTGTCAAGTGTCTCTTCTGGATGAAATCTTATGCCGCCTTTTGCCGGCCCTCTCGCGTCGTTGTACTGGACCCTGAATCCAGTGAACGTCTCAACGTTTCCCTTGTCCATCCTCACCGGTATGTTTACTACCAACGTTCTCTTCGGCTCCCTTAATATCGCGTGAGCCTGCTTGTCTAGCTTCATTATCTCTGCAGCCTTGTCCAGCTGCTCCTGTGCTATCTTGAAAGGATTGAGCTCCTCCTTGCCTTTTGCCATTTTAGTCACCCAAAAACAGAACAATATTGAAATCCTATAATCTCACAAAATATATATTCCTGATTATGCGGGGCTTGATGCCTACTACGTTTTTTGCAGATTTCATAGTGGGTTTAAATACTTATCTTTTGTATTATAGCCTTGTGAAAGGTGTACAAATGGCAGCCTCTATGATGAGGGCGCAGAGCGCTCTTGAGTACCTTATGACATATGGATGGGCCATTCTGATAATCGGAGTAGTCCTTGGCGCGTTGTTCTCGCTCAACATATTCAATGCCGGCGGCTTGGTAACTGCTTGCATAACAATACCAGGATACGAGTGCCAGCAGCCAATACTGAACACCGGAGGGCTTCTGACATTCACGCTAGGACAGAGCACAGGAACCACATTCTACAATGCACAGATGGCTTGCGCATCAACGTCCAATACCCTTGGCCTTCCAAGCAACGTCATGGCATTTAACTCCCTATCCGCCACTGGAGCCCCGTACAACAGCCTGATATACGGAAACACGATATACTCTGGAACTACTGTGCCGATATCAAGCTGGCCGTGCTACTCTGGGGGACTTCCGCCAACTGGCACTTCGCCTATAGGAACTGTGTACAGCGGTTACATATGGCTGAACTACACTCTCAACTCGTCACCGCCGTCAAACACAAACAACCCGTACTACTCGGTTAAAATTGCTACGCTGGCAGTCAAGGTAAGCTGATCACAATCGCTTACTTATTTGCTGCTCCACCTTCATCTGCAGGAGTTCCATCAGCTCATTTGCACTTAGGATGGGGGCTCTGGTCCTGGTCGCATCGTCTATCGCTATCCTAGGACATGCGGTATTGACGAATGCGTCAAATTCTAGCATATTGTCAAGAGACGTGAAGTCAAATGTGTTGGCTACCAGTATGGCGGCGTTTAGTCCTGCTTTCTCTATTTTTGCCTTTATTATGCAGCCAAGATTCATGTTGTGCTGGCCGTTCTTCGTGCTGACAAGAATCCCGAAGTTCTTCGCCCTGAGCGATGAAAGTATCTTGCCTCTCGACTTCTTCTTGTAAGTGTCCCTCAGCCCGTCTATCTGCTTGATCGTGTTCTGGAACGGCTCGATTACGAAGAAAGGCTTGGTTGTAGCTAGCACAGCGCCAAGCGGGTGGAACAGCCCGCCGCCGAAGTACACGTGCGCATCAACGTCCCTGTCAACCGTCGATGCACTGCCTATGTCGCATCCGAGTATCTGCCCGCGTTCCTTTGCAAATCCATAAGGCTTTCCGAGCACAACTGTCTTGCCTTTCTTCTCATAGAACTCTGTTATCTGCTTTAGCTGATGGATGTGCTGCACAGTGGTCATTATCGATATCCTTTGATACGGCCCAAGTACATCTAATGAATTATCAAGAAGAGTAAGCGGTGCGTCTATTGCGTATGGCACATACTCGACATCAAAGTCGACCTTATGAAATTCGTTGTGGCCGAAATGGACTATCTTGTCTGCCTTGACAGATCTTGCTTCGTCTATTGCGAGGTCGCATGCGCCGAATGTTGGAGAAGCAGATACTATGACTTCGTGGCCCTCGCTCTCGTATCTCTTTGCTTGTTCGAGGGCCTTCTGCTTTAGCCCTTCAGGAAATTGGAGGAGGATCCGCATTCAATCAGCATTATCATGAATGGACTTTGTAAGTGCCGGACAACTTAGCCGCCGCCTTCTTGAGCGCGCTTGCGGCTGCTTCCCTGTTTGCGCTTTTGGTCATAACCATGAAGACTGGCTGGTGTGACCTCAACCTTGCAGCAACAGATACTGGACGGCCAAATGCCAGGCTCATGCCCCTTGATACCCTGTCCGCTCCGGCCCCTGCTGCCATCTTGTGCTCCCTTATTACGTTATGAGGATAAACCAGAAGTTTTAGATAATATTCTGTCGGTATGTTGAGCTCAAGGTATTTGTGGGCGACCAGCCTTGCCGCCTCGAGTGCGTTAGATCTAAGCTGTATTGGCTGCTCAGTGTTAAGAGTGACCCTGGCATCGTATTCTGGCTTGATCTTGCCCATGTCGAATATCTGTATGCTGGTATGGGGGAGCGCCCTTATGTAATTCTTCCTTGGTTTGCTCTGCGAATATCTAGCCCAGGCTTGGGAATTTGGGCTTCTGCACGTCCTTCCTGGCCTTAATCTTGCCATAAACATTCCTTCCTGTCTTTGAAACAAAGAACAAGCGAATTATACTCTGTAATACAGATATAAAAACCTTGCAATCATAGCTTGGCTGCAAGATCAGTAAGCCCCTGCAGCATCCTCCTCATCTGGTCCATGGTTCTTTCATCGGCTACCCTTCCCTCTTTTATCTTCTCTGGGGCATTCGCAATGCATACCTCGGGTTTTGGGAGCAGCATTATGTCAAGATCCATCAGGATCTGAAGCATGTGCGCATATGCGCGAACCCCTCCGAACCTCCCGTCAGATGAGCTGATTATTGCGCCTGGCTTTCCTGCGAATGGATTGTCGGATGGCCTCGTTGCCCAGTCAATGGCATTCTTCAAGTATCCGGGAACCGAATGATTATATTCTGGGGTTATTACCAGCAATGCGTCTGCCTCCTTTATCCTCTTCTTGAATTCCCTGACTCTCTCTGGAAATGTATCCGGCCCTTCAAGGTCCTGATTGAATGCCGGTATCCCTTCTAGGCTGAATATTTCTAGCGTGGCATTGGTTGGAAGGAGTTCCTTTGCACTCTCCAGTATCATAGTGCTGTATCCTCCTTTCCTCAGGCTTGCGCCAAATCCAAGTATTTTTATCTTCTCCATGCTCACTTCACTTTATTCCATAAAGCTTCTTTATCTTGTCTACTTTTGGCCTGGTCACGAACATGCAATAAGGCTGGAGTGGATTCTTCTTGAAATAATCTTTGTGATAATCCTCAGCTGGATAGAACCTGTCAAGCTTCTTGACTTCCGTCACTATCGGCTTCGAGAACTTCTTCTGCACCTCTTTGATTACTGCATCTGCCATTTTCTTCTGGGGATCGCTTTCATATAATATTATCGATCTGTACTGCGTTCCCACGTCATTATCCTGCCTGTTGACTGTCGTAGGGTCATGCATGTCAAAAAACACATGAAGTATCTTGTCAAGCGTTATTATTGACGGATCGTATTCTATCTGCAGCACTTCTGCATGTCCTGTTTCTCCTGTGCAAACGTCATCATAACTTGGATTCTTGGCTGTGCCTCCTGCATATCCCGGCATAGTCTTGACCACTCCCTTGAACATTGAGAAAACAGCTTCTGTGCACCAGAAGCATCCGCCGCCGAGCACTATCTTTTCGGTTTTGCCAGCCATAGAACCACTATATCATGGATATTTGATTATAAAAGCGTTATCGCAAATGCATCTGGTCGAGATAAAAAGGTTTATAGTTTTATAATGACCTGCATTTTTATAGTAAGGTGCGACCTTGGGAGAAGACCTAGTTGAAAGTGCGCTCGGAACACAGCAGAAGAGCGATGATGAGCTTTTTCAGGCTAAGATAGCAGTATGCGGATGCGGAGGGGCAGGCAGCAACACAATGCAAAGGCTTGCAAAGAGCGGAATAAGGGGCGCAGGACTTATTGCAGTTAACACTGATGCCAATCATCTCAGGACTCTTGATACATCAATAAACAGGATATTGATTGGAGGAGCATTGACAAGAGGACTGGGGGCCGGAGGCTTTCCTGAGATAGGGGCAAAGGCAGCGCAGTTCTCAAGGGCAGAGATAGAAAATGCGGTAAGGGACACGAACCTGCTGTTCGTCACCGCTGGAATGGGAGGAGGAACGGGCACGGGATCTGCACCTATTGTTGCCAACATAGCAAAGACCGGAGGATCAATGGTAATAGGAATAGTGACATTTCCATTCTCGCTTGAAAGAGTGAGACTCAAGACAGCGCAGGCTGGAATAGAAGAACTCAGGAAGTACGTAGACACACTTGTAGTGATTGACAACCAGAGGCTAGTGGAGCTGTATCCAAACCTTGCAATGGAACAAGCATTCAAGGTTGCGGATGAGGTAACGTCAAGGGCTGTCAGGGGCATAACGGAGGCCATAAACACCCCAAGCCTGATAAACCTTGACTTTGCTGATGTCAAGTCTATCATGAGCGGAGGAGGCCTCGCATTCATAAGCGTTGGAGAAGGAAGGGGCAACAACAAGGTAGAGGATGCGGTAAAGGACACTCTAAGGAACAAGCTGCTTGACGTTGATTACGAGGGCGCTAACTCTGTTCTCGTGCACATAACCGGAGGGGATGACCTGACACTCGGAGAAGCCAATGAGATAGGCGGCAAGATAACGGAACTGACTGTCCCGAATGCAAACGTGATATGGGGTGCAAGAATAGACCCGACATACAATGGAAGGGTATCTGTTATAGCAATATTCACTGGAATAAAAGGAAACGAAAATATATACGGAATGAAGAAGGATGAGAATCAGCAGGGAGTGTCGGGGCTCTATCAGCTCTAAAAGATCCCGTATTATCTTCTCCTTGTCCTCCTGCGTGTTGCCCTTCCTCTGCCAATTTGCTGCCTGAGCTTTCTGTTCTCCGCTTCTAATCTAGCCAACCTGCTCCGCTCCGCAGATCCACGCTGCCTTGTGCCAGTGCGACGTCCGCTGCGTGCTGGCCTCTTCTGTGCTTGCCGCTTCCCGGCTGGGGCTGGCTTCTGCTTCTTTGCATATGGCTTCCTGCCCTTGAGTAGATAGTATGCGATTATCGCGATTATGACAACAACAAGTGCACCTATCACTATGTATGTGGTAGTTCCGCCCAGGCTGCCGAGCGAGAAGCCCTCAGAAACTATCGTTGTCGTAGTTGACGGGACTGCAACTATTGAGAATATCTTCGCAACCCCTCCTTCTATGTTGGCTCCACCCGGGTTGCTGGAATTCGATACTGTTACGGCAGACAGTATTCCTTCCCAGCTGGCAAAGTTCGGGGTATCGTTGAGCGGCATGGTTACGGTAACGTTGACTATCTTGCTGCCCCCCGGAGGGACAACAACGACTGACTGCGAAACGCTATATGTTGGCAATGGCTGGTTCGCGGTGCTCGCATTTGAAGTCAGTTGCAAAGAGGGCGGCGGCGTTATGCTTACTGTTATGGTATTAGAGCCGAAATTCAGTATTGTCCACTGCAGCGTCTCGTTGTGGCCTACCTGCACCGAAAAATCAAGATGGCCTGCCACTTCTCCTATCTGCGAATATGATAAAGGAACTATAACCATGATTGCTAGGAACAGAATCGCTGGAAGGAGCAAGCTTAACCTGGACTTCATGCCATTATCATGTGCTTGCAAGGGATCCCCATTAGCACGAATTCTCTATCGCTATGTTCTGAGTGTATATGCCAGCCAGCGTGCCTCCTGGAATCTGAAGACCAAAGTATATGTTGTTGCTTACTGCGGTTCCTGTGTTGCCTGCGATCGTTATGTCGGTAACAGTTCCGGGGCTTTGCAGTAGCCCATTGCCGGCAAAGCTGCCAAGCGATGTCGGGTTCCAGTCAGTATTCGTTACAAAGAAGTTGGCGGTTCCTGAATTTACCACCCAGTTAGATCCATAGACTATGATATTCGTAGTCGAGCTGCCCAGGTTAGTGTCAACCACCAGGTTTGCGGTGTCAACATTGCTGCCCGGTGCTATCCCGGTGGTTCCGCTGAACGTTATGGCGGTGTTGCTGAGCAGCGTGCCGCACGAGCCTGCTATGTTGGCCGTGAATACTAGCGTCTTTACTATCGAGTTTGTCAGCGGGCTTGGGCATGAATTGTATATTACTACATTCTGCGTGTATATTCCTGCGCCGGTGTCCAATGGCACCGCGCTCAGGCCAAAGAATATGTCGTTGCTTGCGCCGATGTTAACAGATATTTTTGTATCTGTGTTGCTGGTTGTAAGGGCATTTCCTGCCGCAGAGCTCAATGATGTCGGGTTCCAGAGCGTTTGTCCTGCCAACATAGTGTTTGCCGGGTTGCTCGCCTGGTACCAGATCCCGTTTGCCGATATTATAAGGTTGCCGTTCAGGTTTCCGTTGGTATTTGTATCCACTACAAGGTTTGCAGTGATGACGTTGCTGCCTGGGTTTATTGCCCCGGCCGCGCCAGTGCCGACCAATGTCACTGCTGTGTTGCTAAGCGTTATATCGCATAGATAGCCGACGTTGGCTGATGCTATGACGTTATTGGAAGATGAGGCGTTTCCATTTGGAATATACAACAAGAGGGACAGCACAACTATCGCTGCACCAACCGTTACTCCGAGCACTAAACCCGGTATTCTGCCCGTCTGCTTTGTCATGAAGGTCATATCATCATTTTCTATATGAGTATTTAAATGTTGCTATGGGGTCGATTAGCGGCAGATCAGCACGAGTTCTCTATCACTATGTTCTGGGTATAAATGCCGGCCGGCGTGGTAGAAGGTATTTCCAGTCCGAAATATATATTGTTTGACTGCGCTGTTCCGGTGTTAGCGGGCAGGCTTATCGCCGTATCCACAAACGTTCCCGTGAGAGCGTTGCCGCCATAGGAGGCCAATGAAGTCGGATTCCAGAGCGTATTGCCAACGCCGAAGCTGTTTGAACTGAAGACCCAGCTCGAACCATACACAAATATGTTCGCCGTGGTACCTCCGGTATTTGTGTCCACAACAAGGTTGGCGGTTGCTGTATTGCTGTTCGGGTTAATCGGGTTGCCGAACGTTATGGCGGTGTTGCTGAGTATTAGCGAACAGCCCGGAGAAGCGAACTGGACGTCGAATATGTTGGCGGAGTAACTTGTTCCGCTCGGCGTCAGGACATTGTAAGGAGCGCCCAGATATACGACATTGGGAATGGTAAATGAATACGTGTTCAGCGGCTCGGTATAGGTGATGCTGTTTGGGGCTATAGCATCTTCGGTTATGCTATTGAAAGTAACGCTCCATTGCGCGCCAGCCGGAAGCCCGGTTTCCGTGAAGTTGGTTCCGCCCAGCATAGTGCCCGAGAAGCTGACCTGCGGCATAACGCCGCCAGGGGGATACACGCGCGCCCTTATCCACTGCGCATAAAGATCGTACGTTGCGCTTGAGCTCTCCGATACTACTGCGTCGAAATAAATGCTTCCTATGGTATTGAGCATGTTTGAGGCCGTTACCAGGTTCGCATAGTTGTTTGTATACGCCTGGAATCCGTTGCCGTACCATCCTATGCTGAGCACAGCTGGCCTTGTAGCCGTTGTTACCAATGTATTCAGGGTTTGTGCGCCTGCCGAGGTTATTATGCCATTGTAGGTGTTAGCAGTAACCGATGTGGCTATTTCATATCCGGAATCATATGCCTTGCTTCCGAATGTTGCACTAGTACTTTGTTCGAATCCTGCGGACTTCTGGCTTGCGCTCGTAGTAGATGATTCTACAAGGCCGTCCAGCCAGTAAGGATAGTTTGAATATGCTGATGCGGATGCTATCCCTATTGACGATGTGCCAAGCGCGCCTATCAGCAGCCCGTTGTTTACGGTTATTCCTGCAGAGTTGCTGGTTGTCCACTTGCTTGATAGAGTGGTGCCGATGAAATTGTCATAAAATGAGAATATGCTGCCGCCGTTGTCGTATTGCCCGTAGTATGTCTCTGGGCATCCTGATGCGCATTCGAGCTGCGGCGCTGCCCCGACATTCGCGCCGGTGAATAGATTTGTATTTGACGGGCCAAAACCCATCAATACCTGGACTATTCCAGGAGCACCGGGCAGCACCCCTGAAGATATGTTAAGCCAGTATATGGTGTTCTGCGAAGCGTAGAGATTTGTGGTCTGCCCCTCGTTTAGTACATTTCCCTCCAGCCAAGAAGGCACTATGATGCCGTTCGAATAGAAGAATTCGACGTTATTAAGACTGTTGTCCTCATACTGTTGATAGTACAGGCTATTCACGGAAACCATCTGCTGGAAGTCCGACTTCGTAGTGACGGTCTGGGTATTCAGCACGTTGACAGGCACAAGATATATGATGTTGCCAGGTATCAGCGGAACGTATGCGGTTACGTTCGCAAATCCATTATTTCCATTAGTGTCCGTGACTTCAACGCAGTAGTTTATAGTAGCGAGCAGCGGTCCGGTATTGTAGGTTGATTGCGTGGCTCCGCTTATGGAGTTTGCTGTGGCGCACGGATTACTTATAGTATTCGAATACCACTGATATGAGGAATACGTGCCAGACCCACCAGTTGCAGTTGCCGTAAGAACGACGTTTCCGCCCGTTGTAAGCACCGGGCTGGCAGGATTTATTGTCACTGAAGGCCGTCCAGCGGTCGCCGAGCTGCTGATGGATACGCCAGGCATCACTCCGTTCGGAGGATATTCACGCGCCCTGGCCCACTGGACATACATGTTATAGGTTCCTGTGGCAGTTTCTAGCACTCCGATAGAGAAGTACTGTGAGCCTATGGTCAGTGCATTCGTAGTTATCACATTGGTGAAGTAATTATACTCGTTGTTCTGCTTGCTGGTCGCGGCCCACGCGACCCCCAGTATGGACGGGACATTGGCAGTTGCTGTGACAGATGTCTTGGTCCTTGCTGCAGCAGCTGATCCGACCGAAAACGCCTGCACGTTGGCTGTGCCGGAAGTCCCATTTATCCCAAGATACTGCGAGTCTTCATAACCCGATTCGTGTGCCGTTGTGAGGAATGTTGTGCTGGTGCCCTCGCCGAACGCGCTGAATTTTGTGGTGCCAAGCGTAGTTGACGAAAGAAGGAGGCCCTCAAACCAGTACGGATACGATGAATATGATTTTGCCGATATTATGCCGCACGAATTTGTGGTGGCGGTGGGTATCTCGAGGGAGTTTGCCACCACCAGTGTTCCACATTCAGCGTTTATGGTTGAGGACCAATCGCTGGACAGCGTACTGCCTCCTGTGCCGACAAAGTTGTCGTAAAACGAGAATACGTTGTTGCCGTCGTCATATTGCCCGTAGTATGTCTCAGGACACCCGTTCGCGCAGTACAATTGCGGGGCGGTCCCGGTTGTCACCCCGTCAAAAAGGCTGACGGTGTTGGACGCAAATCCAAGAAACACAGTTATCGCGTTTGCTGACCCGGGCTTTATTGAGTTCCACACCAATATCCAGTATATGGTGTTCTGCGAAGTGTAGAGATTTAGGGTCTGCATCTCGTTGAAATAGTTTCCTTCCAGCCAACTCGGTATGAGGGTTCCATTAGTATAAAAGAAAACTATATTCTGCAGGTTGCTGCTTTCGTACTGCTGGTACGCCAGGCTGTTGAACTCTATCATCTGCTGGAAATTGCCGCTTGTCGCAGTAGTCTGAGAATTGGTTATGGTGATTGGCACGTAATACACTATGCCGGTAGGGATTACGCTCGCGGTCGGATCCACGGCAGTGTAGTTGTTGTTTCCAGCGGCGTCGAACGTTATCCGTGTGGGCTTTCCGGCAGGCAGGTCGTCCAGCTTCAATGTCCTGTTAACCGACGATGAAGTTATATTTGCAGAATATCCTCCAACCGGCGCACCGCCGTACGATATATTGTAGCTGAAACCCAGATTGTTGAGCGCGCTGCCGTTTAGCACTATGGTAAGGTTGTACGTGCTTTGCGACGGGAGTATTGGGACGCGGATGGTTTCAGTTGTATTCGGCTTTGAGACTGTCACCCCGGCCACGTTTATGCTGACCTTTGGTACCGCCTTGGTTATTGCGACAGAATAGCGGGCTATGGTGCCGTTGCCATTATACGCCAGATAATTCAGCGTCTGTCCCGCCGACTGCATTACTCCGTTCGTGGAAAAGGTACCGTAAACCGCGCTGTATTTTATTTCATATGCAAGGTTTGTCTGGTTCGCTTCGAACCATGCAATTGTGCTATTATACTGCAGTGCATTCATGCCAGTCATGTTTGCCAGCTGGCCCAAGCCCAGGACAGGAAGCGTGCTGTTTATGTATATGTAATGCCTGTGCACCAGCCTTTTGACAAATGGGGAATTTGACGGGGGGCCGGAGTACGGAGTTGTAGTTGAATTTGTATTGTTGGAAATTATATTTGATATTGTGGTAGTGGATGTAGACTGCACTGTAGTTGATATCGACGTTATTGACGAGCTGGAGGCAGTGGTATAGTTGGCAGTGGTTGTTGATGCGGTGGTCACATTAATCGTCGTGCTTGAAGTTGATGCGCTAGTGGTTGCCGTAGTCAAAGATGTCATATTAACCGTGGTGGTCGATGCGGCGGTGGTTGTTGATGCGGTTGTCGCTGACGTTGTGGTGGATGTGGTGGCCGAAGTGGTGACGGACGTGGACAACGATGTGGAATTTTGAACCGCGTTTGCGGGGTCGTATGAAATATGCGCAATGTTGCTGCTATAATCAACCATGTACAAGAATATCCTATAAGGCCCGGATGCCCATGCAGACGCGCCAGTAACCATTATCACGTTGGAGAACAGCATAATGGCTACCGCAGAATAGAAAAACACAGCGGCCCTGTGGCCTCCCTCCTCCATAGAAAAGCTCCCGCACTAGACAATAGTAGTTATAGTATAAATCTTTTCTTATCTGAGCCTGAAGAGCCTCATCAGCCATCCAAGTATGCCTCCGCCAGACGAGCTTCGCAGGCTGACGTCGGCAGCAGTTTCAGCCAGGGCCTCGCTCCCCATCTTGCTGGCATAGAACCTTGTTGCGGTCTTGACCTTGGCTGAGAATGGCGCCCTGGGGCCCAGCAGCACGGCCGGGACGTGCAGCGACATGCTCTTGGGCACTATCTCGTCTTCCGGCAGCACAGCCTGCGCCTTGGATCTATAGGCTTCTTCTATCTCCTCTATGCTCAGTTCATATCTCTTGTCCCTGACCCTGTTTATTATTAGGCTGTGCCTTAGGCCTTCCTTGCTGTATATGTGACCCAGCCTAGCGGCAGTAGTGGTTGATGACATCTCTGGCGTAGTTATTATTACGGCTTCGTCGTATAGCCTCGATGTACCTGGCACGTACATTCCGGGAGGGGTATCTACAACCACAAAATCGTATCTCATCTTCCTTATCTGCCACGTAAGTCCTGCCAGCTGCGAATGCGTGGGAAGAGTGGGATTTGAGTGCGGTGTTCCTGGAAGCACCTCCATGCCAGTCACTTCGTGCTTTATTATGGACTTGGCGAGCGAGACTTTTCTTTTCGCAGCGTCCATGTATCCTATGTTCACGTCCTCAAGGCCTAGATAAAATCCAACTGACGGGTTTATCGTATCGGCGTCTACAACAAGCACTTTGTAGTTCATTAGGCTGAGAGTTGTAGCCAGATTCACGGATACGGTAGTCTTTCCCACTCCGCCTTTCTGCGAGCCCACTTTTATTATGTATGGTGAGGCCATTGCATCTTCCACGGTCGCTATGTTTGGCTATGACTCTCTCGGTAAATCTATAAATAGTTAGGTATGCCCCTTCATTCTCCAATCGGGCCCCTCGGCTCGTGCGGCTCCGGCCCTTCGTCCCTGCTTACCCTCTCCCTCATCCTCATGAGCCTCTGCGCCCTCGCGCTGTCGTATCTGGCCCTGTTCAGGCTATTCCTGATGCGCCACGTAACAGCCCCTATCACTATAAGCCCAAGAATCGCTATTGCTGAAACTCCTATGTAAAATCCATATATTGTTATGGTTTTTGTGCCCTGCACTGGAACAGGAGGGCTGGACTGTGATTGCTGCAGCACGATCATAGGCACCAAATACGTCTGGTTCTTTAAGTTGCCATATACTGTCAGCTGGAACTGCTGTGTTCCAGCAGATGTGAATGGGCCGACCTGGAATGTTGCCTCCGCCGCGCCGTTCGGAACCACGCTCACAAGCTGTGTGGGCTTGTCTATATACAAGCCGGTAGGACCTATCAGCACTAGTGTCAGTATGGTGGCATTCGGTCCCGTATATATGCCGCTTACCCTTATGCTGGCGCTGCTGTTAATGTATCCGGTTGGCGCCGATATGTCAATGATCCTGAACCCCGTTCCAGATGCCTGCTGCGTATATCCTGATAATGATACAGGGGTATCAGTCAGCGTCTGCGGATCCAGCACGTTGTTTATTGAATAATATAGTATAGCACTGCCGCCGGGCTGCAGGGACGGTATCTTCCATGTTATAACGTATGTGCCGTTTTCAAGGGTAGATGAGCTGAATGCGCCGCCGTACGATAGATAGTCTTCGGCGGGCACGGAAGACTGGGGTATTCGAATAGTTACAAGTGCGTCGTATATTGTGGAATTTGTCGGGTTGTATACCTGGACCGTTGATGTTAGATTTTGCGAACTATTTGACAACAATATGCTTCTGGTTACTGTTGGCACCAATGGGTTTGGGGAATGGAGCGATGTTTCTATGTATGTAGTTCCGTGTGATACCTGCGATGTCCCGCTCCTTGAAACTGAAAGGCTTATTGGTATGTAGTAATCTCCTAGCACCACATTGGAATTGGTCTGTATGAATATTCCTATGGAAAGCGTCTGGTACGGGAGCAGATACACGCTATTGCTTGACAGCATTATGGTCCCGAATGAAAGCGTTGGCACTGAAAGATTGACCCATATTGGCGTGTTTCCCGTATTTTGCAGGCCCAGCTGCTGGAGAGTGCTGTTTCCGGCTATTATGTCAGTGAAAAGCGGCATTGATGCGAACGACACCTGTGCTATTGTTGCTGGAGGTAAAGGAGGTGGAACCGGCGCCGACCCGCCTCCCCCTCCGCCACCGCCACTGTTCTGATTCTGTATGGAAACAGATGTGGTGTAGTTGCTCGAATATATGATGTTGCTCTGGTATACTGTATTGCCTGATGAATACGTGCTATAGTAAGAGGCATTTTCCTGAATCAGATAGGTTCCGGTGCTGGTGAAAACATTGCCTGATATTGTTATGAGCTCTATCTGGTTGCTTGTTGGCGATATGTTCCCGACAGCCTGGTTCGTCGTGTAGATCAGGGAGTTTGGCGCGGTGACCGCTATATTGACTACTGTATTGATGGCTGCGAGGCCCCCGTTGTTGACAAGATCTGAATCTATGCCTATAGAAGATCCCGGAGTTGCACTCTGGGGATTCGCAGCAAGGGAATCTACTATGATATTGGCAGGTTGGATCACGTCAAATACGCTAGAGAACGCAGAATTGGATGACGTGCCTGATGAAAGCGTCAGTTCTGCGACATCACTGCTTTGCGGGAAAGCGCCATTGTTGTAGGTAAGGACGGAATTGAACACCACGTTTCCTGTTGAGGGAGTTGATGTAACAGTGTTGATGGCCACGGATTCGACGTCGTACACCGTATTGGTGACCGAATTCTGCACGTACATGTCGCCGCTCACCGATGTAAGCGCAGAGCATCCTGACCCGAGTAGCACTGCATTGTAACTTATGACTATGTTCTGGGGTTGCACGTAGAATGGGGCGGTTGGAGTAAGCGTCAAACTGAATGGGCATATGACGTTGACTGATGCGACAACCTGCTGCGTTGATGAGGCGCCCACAAATGCAAAAACAATTGACATAAGCGCAATAGCCAGCAGCGCCACTGTGCTTGACCGCATGGACATAATGTCTTTCATTCGATCGAGATGTGCTTATTTGACTGCACTTATATGCTTATCGCTACAATTCGGCTACTTGTGTGGGCTCTCCCAGCTCCTTGTTCCTGTCAAACTGGTATATCTTAGCACTTCCTATCTGCTTCATGCTCTCGTCATGGGTTATTATGAATACCTGCTCCACTATGGCTGGAAGGGTTGTGCTAAGGACATCGACCATCTTTGATATGCCCTGCTGGTCTATGTTGTGGGTTGGCTCATCTAGGATCAGCCACTTGAGATTTGGAACTACAACCATCGCCATCGCTATCCTCAAAGTCAGGCATGCGATGCTGCGCTCTCCGCCGCTCGCTATCGTATCGACTTGCAGCCACTCCCTGTTTGGCGTGTTCAGAGCTTCGAGCTCAAGGGCATAATCATCGGCCCTCGCGTCAAGCCTGAGGCTGGAGTAATCCTTGTACGGATATATTCCTATCCAAAGATCCTGCATCAGGCCGTTTATTGCGCCGATCAGTCTTGATCTCAGGATTGCCTCTGTCTCCAGCAGCGATGCCTTGAACTTATTCATGTTATCTGCTTGCTTCTTCCTCCTGCTTATCGCACTCTCCATATCAACCACCTTCGACATCTGGAGCTCGAGCTCCTTTGCCTGTTCCGATAGCGCCTTCATGTACTTCTCAGATTCCTGAAGTTTTGCTGAAAGCTCTGCGGTTATTTCGCTGTGCCTGTTGAGATTATCCTGCATCGAGTATATTTCCTTCTCGTCCACCTTTATGGACTTCGCCTCTTCTTTCTTCTGCTCGGCCAGCCGTACATCTTTTTCTATCTCATCATTGTACCTGTGCATTCGCTCTGCGATCTCCATCTTGGATGAGAGTTGCATATTGTCTTTTGCCAGCTTTACTTGCTCCTGCTCCTTATTCTTGATGTCTTCCGATGCCTTTGTGAGTTCCTTTTCGTTTGCTTGTTTCTCTTTTTCGAGCTTGATGGCGGTTGCCTCGATGTCTTTGTATTCAAGGAGTCTTTTTGTTGCAACCTCTACGGTGTTGTGCTTTTCTCTCAGGATCTTGCTCCTCTCAGTCCCGTGTACTATCATGAGCTCCATTTCCTTCGCCCTTATATGCAACGCTGAAAGCTGGTCTTCCCTTCCCTTGAGCAATGATTTCTTCCTGTCCGGGCTCAGTTCGGTCTCGCAGACGGGGCATTTGCTTATGTGCTTTGCGAGCTCGTCCCTCCATCTCTGTGCCTCCGCGGCCTCCCCTTTGAGCGCCGCGGACTTCTCTATAATGTCTCTCAGTTCGTTCTCCGCCTTCTCGAGGTCCATCCTTGTTCTGTCCAGCGTGTATTCCTTCAGCTCTTTCTCGATTCTTTCCTTTTCCTTCGCCTTTGCTGCTACCTGCCTAAGTTCTGCCTCCATCTCGCCGGCCCTGCTTCGCATCCGGCGCTCACTTTCCCTCAGGCCCCTTATCTCTCCTGATAATGATTTTTCTCTTGCAGCAAGCTGTTCGATCATGGCCTTTATCTCTGATGGCTTTTGATCCGGCCTCGGCATCTTTGAAAGCTCGTCTCTTATAGTGCTTATCCTTGAATTGAGTTTTGATAGCTCGGTATCTACTTCCTTTTTCTTTTCCAGTAGCTTCTTCGCTTTTTCATACTCTCCCTTCAGAGCCCTCAGCTTCGTCTTAGCTTCAGTTTCGCTTTTTGCCAGCCCTTCTTGTTCCTTCTTCTTCTCCGCCATCTCGTCCCTTTGCTTCTGCTGCTGATCCCGCATTCTTTTCACGTCAATCCTTGAAAGAGCATCTTCTTCGAACTTTATGCTGCTCTTTATAGTATTTACCAACGCTGTTGTGTTCTCTTCCGCTGTCACGAATGTATCCAGTCCTAGCATGTGGTCTATCTGCTTCTTCCTGTCGCCCTTCGGCAGTTCAAGGAAATAATCTATCCTGTTCTGCTCTGCGTACACCGCCCTGCTGAATGTATCATAATCCACTTTGAGGAGCACTTCCACTTCCTCGGTCACCTTGGTAGGCTGGGTTTGCAGATATGCGCCGTTCTTTTCCAGTCTTGCCGAAGCCTTCCCGCCTGATATCCTCCTTATGACCTTGTATTCCTGGCCTTCAACGTCGAATATCAATCTTACTTCCGCTTCGTCGCCGCGCGCCGGCCTGTTTGATATCAAATCAGCTATGGAAACCCTTTTGCTGTTGAGCGCAGGAAAGGTCCCAAACAGCGCGTATGATATGGCGTCCATCGCGGAACTCTTTCCTGCCCCCATCACGCCTATCATTACATTTACTCCTTTCCTGAAAGTCAGGACTGTGTCCCTGTGCGTCTTCCAGTTGATGAGTTGAAGAGACTTCAGCATTTAACCCCGAATAATTAGGAATTGAAGATTAATATTTAGATTAGGCTCTCCTCGTAAACCTCCACTTCGCTTATGCTCTTCATGGACTTGAGCTCCTCTTCTATCTTTGACGATGACGTGCTAGAATCATCGAACTTGAAAAGTGCCTTTATGACCTTTATGCCGAACCCTATTTCCTCGGTCTGCATGCCCGCAGGGCTTTTCTTCTTTATATCTGACACGGCCTCGTCGAACATGCCATCCCTGGCGTATATCTTGAAAACGACTGCTACCTGCGACATTATGGTCCCTCGAATCCACACTCGCTGCACGTGTACGTGTTTGTTATCTCACGGCAATGGGCACACCTTATTATCTTGACGTTGCCGCACTTCGGGCACATGAACTCTGTATACTCATGAGTAAGCCTGCCGCATGAAACGCAAACTTTTCCTGGCAATACTCCCATTAGCTCACGATTGAACAGTCAAAAGCAGCGGATAATATTTATCCTTAGCATTTAATAAATTTACTCTGCCGTGGCGCGCTTCCTCTGCCTGGGCTTTTGCGGCGCGCTTCCGAGCTCCTGCTGCAGCCTTATGAGCTTCAGAAGGGCCTGAAGCACCATCAGCACCGAGACGACAAGGACCAGGGTCAGGAGTATGTCAATGATGTTTATTATGTAGATGTCGAGCACGAGCTGCTGTATCCCAGTAACTATATTCACTGTTGCCTGCTCTATCCCGTTGGCAGCTCCATGCCTTGGAGCAGGCGCGGATGTACTGTTCGTTATTGCCACCGGTATTCCAAGGCTTGGCGTGGCATTTCCCGGCACTAGATTCGCGTATATGTTTGCGGTGTCGTTGCTTATCTGGCTGGCGAGCAGGGCCACGAAATAGGCAGATTCTGCATAGCTGTGGGCTGAAGTGGCATTTGGAGCACTGCTTGATTCCTGTACATAATACGCGGCTTCGTTAGCAAACTGCGTTGCCCACGCCCCGTATGTGGAATTCACAGCCAGTTCCTGCGACATGGCTATGAGCTGCGACGTGGGCCTTGAATATTGAAGGTCTGCGTATGCATTGGCATACGCATAATCCGCGTCCAGTATTGCAACAGGGTAGTTCTGGGCAAGGTTTGCCTGCACCGCGGTTTCGTAGTACATATCAGCCCCGTACGGCTCTGCCCTCAGCAATCTCTCGGAAGCTATCTGCGCCAGTGCATTTGACGGAACCAGCTGTTGCCCGCCGTTGTCCGGCAGCGCGTACATCTGTGCTGCCGCATGACACCACGCGTTTGCCTCCCCAACTTGTGAAAGGTATGCCAGTATGTCATCGGTTGTGAGCTCACTTGAATAGTTCAGCGCCTGGTACGTTAGATTTGCAGTTGTATACCCCCAGAGCTGCCTGAGCTCTCCAGCAGTCACATATTCGTAGTTCGATGCCGTAATCGGGGGCGCTGAAATCGTGCTGCAATAATCCTGCGTGCTTGATGCAACTGATATCGCCTGCCCCAGATTGGTGAGATAGTTGTTGAAGAAGAAGGAATCAACATAAACGTTGAATGCGTAGTTAGATGCGGCGTAAAGATATCCCTTGTTCTCAAGTTGCGCGTACTGTGACATCGCGCTCTTCATCTGTGCCACAACGCCAGCCATTGTGGAGGTGGGGATCGACTGTATGGAACTGTTCGTGAAACTGAAGGTATAGTCCGCAAGATCTGCGAATCCGCTCATGTTGCAGCCGTTGGAGCACGTGTATGGTATTATTTGTATTGAATCTGGATTTATGTTCTGATAAAGGTTGACAGATGTTCCTGCTCCTGATGCGTTGAGATAACCAAATGCGTATTCTGCTGCCTGGCTTATGTTTGCTGCCTGCACGAGCGGTATACCGAATGAATCCTGCACAAGGAGATAAAGCTCTAGTTCCTGCCTGTCGCTGGTTCCTGGGACTATTATGAACGACATACCGCCGGCCTTGGCTGCAGATGACTTGTCATAAACCCCGCCTATCTCTCCTATGCTGCCGTTTTGGGATATAGTCCCGGTTATAGTGAAATTCGGAATCAGTTGCCGTCCTGTCAGGGCTGATACGGCAAGTATGGTCATTGCTGCTCCGGCACTCGGCCCGGACACGTTTGACCCTGCATCCATTATGGAATATGTGAAGTTGTACGAGCTGGCCCTGAGCCCGGCATATTTTGCAGCATAATACGCAGCCGTCTGGGCAGATTGGAGCGTTGAATTGGCCACTATGGCGGGGCCTATGACCCTCACGTTTCCGTTGCCCTTGCTGACAGTGAGATTTATCACCGTAAGAGTTCCTGTGTTGTTCTGTATCAGCACAGCCGGGGCGTGTATCGATGCCCTGCCCACTACCTGCGCACTTGCCATTCCGGACGCGAGAGCCAATACGAAGAAGATTTGAAACACTATTGTTCTCATAATTCCCCTCGTGCCCATATCTCATATAAGGTTCATAAGCTTTTCGAAATTTTTCGTTATAAAACAAGTATTCCTGTTGCCAGGGAATAAACTATAATACCGAATACCACGCCTAGAAGCAGCGGTGGTATTGCCGGCAACGGCTTCCTGTATCTGTTGAGGATATAGAACGTCAGCATAAGTCCGCACGAAGCACCGATCACTATCGCTATGCTTAGCCCGAATCCCCCCATTACCTTGAATGCGGCGACCGCCACCATTGCCGGCGTCGCAAGATCGCCATTGCCGAGCAGCCTTGGAGTAATGACTGGTACCATCTTCTGCTTGTCAAGATCCTTGAGCACTCCTTTGTGTTCCTGGAACGCTGGCCTGAACATTGCAGCCTGTTTCCTCTCATCGCGGCTCATCTGTGTTGCAGGGATTGCTCCGGCCTCCGAAGTCCCAACGAGGAATGCGAGATTCATCCTTGCCATGGCAGTACCCATCGTCACCATGTGCTTGGTTATGAAAACTGCAATGAAATCGTATATTGCAAGGAGCGCCATGAATATCATGACGACAATGAAGTCGAGACTGATCCCTATAACAAGCCCTATTCCAACGCTTGCGATTATTGAAACCGTATTCCTTAGCCTTGGCCACTTGTTCTTTGCAACCAGTAGGGCTATAGCCAGGATTATGGCAACTATGTATTGGTAGGTGATGGTTGTGGAATAGAGAACCTGGGCCAGACTATTGGTCAATATTCCAACTAGTATGAGGAACAGGAAGAACGATGATCCGATTACCGCTATTGCCTCAAGCGCTATGAATATCTTGTCGCTCTTGTTGTACCTTATTATCATGATCACAACGAAGGCGAAGAGGGCTATGATTATTATATAAGTAAAGGCAGAGTTCACCGACTGGCTATACTGCTGTGCGCTCTGCTGCAGCAGGCTTGCGCCGCTGTATATGTACGTTGCAAAGAAAAGAGCCGTGAACTGGACTATCAGGAACATAAGCAATATCCTAAGGTTTTGCCTGAAGTCCAGTGCACTGGTATCCAAAATATCACGTTATCTTATGAATACTATTAATTTTAAATAGACCAGTATTTCTTTGTTCTTATGAAGTTGCGTTGTGCCTCGATCAGGTCTAGATAGAAAAGCCGATCTTGCCTTCTCAGCATCATCAGGACACGGGCCGCGTTTGTTGGACCAACGCCGTAAGTGGCAAGCGCCACTGCCGCTCTTCCGCCATATGAATCAAACAGGCTGGCCTGCTTCATCATCTCATCATACTGCCTATCCTCAGTTCTTGTGAGCTTCTTCACTTCTTTTCTCTTCCTTACTATATTCTGATATTCGTCGGTGCAGGGGCAAAGCATAGGGCTGCTGCAGCTCGGGCATTCTATTCTTTGTTTCTCGCTGAGTTCAGCAAGCTCTCTGGTGAAATTGAATCCGCAGTATGTGCAGAGTATCTTTGTCTTCTTTGAAAGCATGAACTTCGTAAAGGATTCCAGCACTTCATCCTTTGGAAGTAGTGGCATCATGAGTTCTCTGGTAAAGTATGCAGCATTGAGTATTGTCTTAGAGAGCGGAGACATGGAAGATGCAGCAAATCTCTCTGCGTTTATCTTTCCGGATGAAAGGCCATCGAAGAACTCTCTAACTGCCTCCGTATCAAAATAGTCCTTGAGCAGCTCTCGAACAGTTTCTTTATAGACAGGTGTGCTGTTTAGCACTTTTATGAGCCTTGTTGCTATTGACTTAGAGACTGTTGCGTCACGTTCAATAACCCCAAACAGTTTTGCTACTGTAATGAACCTATACCTGAATATCTCTGTTTCTGTGACTGCCTCTTCGAGGAGTCTTTCAACATGTTGTGGTTTTATGTCCTTGAGTATTTTCATTATGTCAGTACTTGACGGAAGTTCAAGGAAGATCATGTATGGCGTTGCCTTTATGCTGATACTCCTACCAAGGACTGCTGTTGCCCTGTATGCAATGATTCTTGATAGTGCTTCATTTCCAAGAGTTCCGAGCATTGTGTGCAATGCCTTGTAGTCCTTGCCCTCTTCTATTGCAAGAGAAGATTTTCTTGGTAGAAAAGACGCTCGCTGTTCTCTTCTGAATTCCTCTATCGTCTCTTTAGTATCAGAGTCGATCTCAGCGGAGCCATGTCCTGCATGTTCACTCAATAGCTCGGTGAACTTTTGTGCTGTCTGCCTTGCAACTGGAATGTCCTCTCCACTCCAATCCGGCACAGCAGCTTCAAGATCAGATGATGGTTCAACGCTGATAACTCGTTCATCTATGCTTATGACCTTCCATGGAAGGCCTTTTGTTATGAATACAGTTCCTTCTTCCACGCTGCTTGATACAAATCCTTCGTCCAAGCTTGATATGATTCTGTTGTCTGCCATGCTCTTGACTATGAACCTCTTTGTATCTGGAATCACGCTAAGATGATTATAATAATACATTCTTGTTCTTCCGCCTGAGCTGACAATAGATCCATCAAATCCAACGAGCCGTTGTTTGTTTAGATATTCTATGACTTCTTTTGTCTCTTCCTTTGTAGTATTCCTGTATACATAAGACCGCTCTATGATTTTTTGGATTTCGTCGAGGCTTGTTTGTGACTTGTCTAGCGCGATTCCGCATATTTGATTTGCAAGGACATCGAGCGCTCCCTCTCTGACCTTGAACTTTTCATTTTTTCCTTCCTTAGCGTTCTCGGCAAGAGATATCGCCTCGATCGCATCGACTGGATTGAGCGCAACAATGACTCCTTTTGCAACACCAGATTCTGAATGACCGCTTCTTCCTATTCTCTGCATCATCCTTGATGATTGATGTGGTGAACCATACTGAATGACTAGGTCTATTCTGCCTATATCTATACCAAGTTCGAGCGAACTAGTGGCGATTATAGACTTTATCGCGCCAGACTTGAACTTATCTTCTATGTCTATGCGCTCCTTCCTGTCAAGAGAACCATGATGCACCCCTATTCCTCCAAAGTCTTCAGCTTGGTTCAGGTTTATCAGCCTGCTGCCAAGTGCTTCTACCACCTGCCTTGTGTTGCCAAAGAGTAGAGTTGACTTAGAATGCTTGATATGACCGGCGATCGACTCAAGTCTTGTCATCGATTCTTTGTCCAGTCCCATTCTCTCCATGAGTGCCTGATTCCTTCCGGAATACTTGCTTGGCATCTCGATTGATATCTTTATGTTCTTCTTTGTGGCAGATGACACAACCGTGCACTGCCTCTTGTTGCATAGGAATCGCGATACTGTTTCAGTGTCCCCGATTGTTGCACTTATCCCGATCCTCTGAAAACCTGGAGCCAGCTCTTCTAATCTTTCAAGCGCTATTGACAGCTGTGCTCCCCTCTTGCTGTTGTACAATTCGTGAATCTCATCCACTATGACCGCATTTACGCTCTTGAGAGAAGGCCTGATAGTCTTGGTTGGAAGTATACTTTGCAAAGTTTCTGGAGTTGTTATGAGCACTGATGGGCTCTTCCTTGCCTGTTTCTGCCTTTCGCTACTCTGTGTGTCTCCGTGCCTTACTGCTATGCTTACTCCAAGCTCCTTGCAGAAGTCTTCAAGCCTTTTTATCATATCGCGGTTGAGGGCCCTGAGTGGCGTTATGTAGACAAGTTTTATTCCTGTGCCATTTTCAGAATCTAATATCCTTTGAAGAATTGGTAAAACAGCTGCTTCTGTCTTTCCAGAACCAGTTGGCGCAGTTATTATACAGTTCTTTCCTTGTTCCACTGTTGATAACGACCTTTCCTGTATGTCGGTGTATTTTCCATACTTCTTCAGAAATAGCGCATAAACCGGTTGCGTTATACCACCTAAACCTTTACGTAATCATATCCGAGCTCTTGTAGCTTCTTCAGTACTAGTTCTCTTTCCTGTGCTTTAAGGCTTTTCCACTCTATAACAGCTACTTCTCCCTTTGGACTAGATCTTTCAAATGCTTGGCCAAGCATGTCAACTTCTGATACAAAGTGGCGTGGCATTATGTGCGAGAACGCGAACTTTCCTTCAAGGGCAAGGCGTGTAAACTTGTCAGCATAATGAAGTCCTCCAATGCCAACGGCCACTTTATCAAACTCAGGCCTTATTTCAAGAGAATCAATAACGGACTTTGCCAATATGCCTGCCATCTTCTTGTTCTGCCATACTTCTTCGTTTCCTCCCATCTCGGCGTATAGTGAAGGAGTCTTAAGAAGAGGCCCGTGATGCGTTGCTTCGTATGTTATCGGAGCATCAGTATCATTGTTCTTCTTCATTGCAAGAAGCATCTTTAACATCTGGGCTGGAGCTGCAGTACTAAGTTCCTTTGGCTTTCCTCCGACCTTTGCTTCGTTAGACCAATTTCCTTCAGGATGGGCAGTGAATGCAGGAAGTCCCTTTGCACTGCTGTGTCTGCTTATGAATATTATACAATCCGTTGATATTGCCTTGTCAAGGAACTCTGAATGGAGATGGTGTTCGCTAAGTTCAAGCATTCGTGTGCCGTTGCAATTGAAGCTAGGCATTCCTTCCACCTTGCCCGTTTCTTTTGCTCCTGTCATTTCTTTGAGTTGCTCCGCTGCTGCCTTTGACACTGTATCCATGAGAGAGTACACTAGCTCTACCATAATGAGGTTTCGCAAAACAAGTATAAATAAGCTTCACGGCTGATGGAAAACAATAAAAGTATCGATTACCCTGTATGGTTATGGCTTTTGAAAGCTACAACTACATAGCCCTGTTCATATTCATCCTATTCTCGGCCTCTGTGCCGATATCTTTTCTAGTTACATCATGGTTTTTGAGGCCTCATCCTCCCAAGAATCCAGTAAAAGGCACTTCATATGAGAGTGCAGAGGCTCCAATCGGCAGAACCAAGGACATAGTCAATGAATACATACCTTTCTTCACAATATTTCTTCCGTTTGAAATCATTAGCATGATGACAATACTGTGGGCTATAGCAAGCAGGCAGCTACCTGCTCTCATAGATGTAGCGGCGATTGGCCTGCCGTTGTTCGGAATGGCATTTGCCTGGCTGGGATACAAAATGGCTGTTGATAAACATGTCTGAAGGAACGCAAGATGCGATTGAAGTGCAAGGGCCTCCTTACAGCGAGGAAGAGTTCATGAACGCAAGGCAGAAGATGGACCTCTTGCTTGAGCAGTCATTGCAGAGCACGAAGAGGCCAACAAATGCCATGTTCCTGAAACTCGGCGACTTCTCCAAGATGATGTCAAAGGGTCTTCTCAAGTGGGGGAGAACGAATTCGCTTTGGCCACTTCAGTTCGGGCTTGCTTGTTGCGCAATAGAGCTCATGGACTTCGGAGCTGCCAGAATAGACGCGGAGAGAAAAGGGTTTCTTCTCTTCAGAGCCACTCCGAGGCAGTGCGATGTTATGCTCGTGGCCGGATGGGTTACAAAGTCTGTTGTTCCAAGGATAAAAAGGTTGTATGAACAGATGGCAAGTCCAAAATATGTAGTAGCATTTGGTGAGTGCGCCACGTGCGGTGGGCCTTGGTGGGAAAGCTACAACATAGTCAAGGGCATAGACCAAGTTCTTCCTGTTGATGTTTATGTCGCGGGGTGTCCTCCGCGACCTGAAAACCTGTTCACTGCACTCATGAAGCTGCAGAAGAAAGTAGGTGGGGATATTGCTGGAAATACCGAAAGAAACATTAGTGAAACAACTAGACGGTCTGAGAGCCAAGGGCTTTGATTATCTGAAAAAGATAACGGCCGTTGATTACACTGACCGCTTAGAAGTAGTCTATTTTCTCTACAATCTCGACACAAAGGAAGAGCAGCAGATATTCGTCAAGCTAAAGCCGGATAGTCCAGAAATCGATAGCGTGATGGGACTGTTCGCTGCTGCCGACTGGTATGAGAGAGAATTATCCGAGATGTTTGGGATCAAGATACTGGGAAGGGATGCAAAAAGACTTCTGCTTGAAGAATGGGATGGGGTTGACCCTCCGCTTAGGAAGAGCTTCGCATGGGGCAAGGACTACAAGAAGGTTTGATCATGGCAGTAATGAGAATAAATGTTGGGCCAATACATCCAAGCACGCACGGAGTCCTTAGACTGGTGGTTGATGTTGACGGAGACACGATAAAGAGGGTAGAGCCGCACATAGGATTCCTGCACAGGGGCGTGGAGAAGCTCTGCGAAACCAGAATGTACATGCAGAATCCTTCATACTTCGAAAAGCTTGACTACATATCACCTATGAGCTGGGATGAAATATACGTTGCTGCTGTGGAAAAGGCAATGGGAGTAGAGTGTAAAGAACCGGCTCAATATGCAAGAATGATATTACTGGAGTTCCAGAGGATAGCAAACCATCTGCTATGGGTCGGGACGCTCGCGAATGACATAGGCCAGATGTTCACTGTATTCATGTGGGCGTTCAGGGACAGATCAAAAGTTCTTAAGTTGCTTGAAGATGTAACGGGGGGAAGAATGTTCTACGTAAACATGAGGGTGGGAGGGCTCAACAGGAAGCTGCCTGATGATTTCTATCAAAGGGCATACGATCTAACGCGCTATATAGAGCCAAAGATCACCGAATATAGGGACGTCCTTGATGACAATCCGATATTCAAGGAAAGACTAGAGAAGGTCGGGATTCTAAATCGTGATGATGCGGTAAACTACGGAGTTACGGGACCTGTTCTGAGGGCATCGGGAGTTGAAGAGGACATAAGAAAGTCGGCGCCCTACTACGGGTACAAGAAAGTAAGCTTCGAAATCCCTACTAAGACAGCAGGCGATGCTTATTCCAGATACAGCGTAAGGATGCAGGAGATATTCCAAAGCATAAGAATCATAAGGCAGTGCCTCGACATGATGCAAGGGGACGTGGATGTGGTGGGACAGCCAATAAAGTTGATAAACCCGCCGGCAAAGCCGGATCCGGTGATAATAAGCAGGGAGCTGCCAAAGGGGGAAGGCCAGATATACATGATACCAGACAAGCAGAAACCATACAGGCTTTCGATAAGATCCCCGGGATTCATAAATCTGGCGGCACTGCCAAAGATGTGCGAGGACGCAAAGTTCGCTGATTTATTTGCAATATTCGGTAGCCT
>JASHSJ010000031.1 GCA_030040895.1 Microcaldota archaeon
ATGGAAAACTAAGCCCGATCAAGATAAAGATGAATGTCAAGACAGTAGAAGGATTCTCTGGTCATTCTGACAGAAGGCAGCTGATCGATTATCTGGAAAACCTGAGGCCAAGGCCGAAGAATGTCTACACTATGCACGGAGAAGAACAAAAGTGCGAAGATCTTGCAAGGATGGCGGGAAGGATGTTACACGCAGATACAAGGGCTCCAATGGACTTGGATTCAATAAGATTGAAGTAAGAATTCAACCAAAGAAAGATTTCTTTCCTGATTTCTCTGCCTTGATCCTGAACTTCTCGTTCACGACTATGCTACCCCTTCCTCTGCACTCTCTGCACTCTTTATCATAGACTTTTCCTCTTCCTTTGCACTTGTTGCACATAGTGTCGAACATGAAGACTCCAAACGGCCCGCTCTGTCTTGACTGAATCCTTCCTCTTCCATTGCAAGTCGGGCATTTGCTCTGCTTGGATCCTGGCTCTGCTCCATTGCCCTTGCAATTATCACATACCTTTCTCCGCTGAACTTCGAATTCCCTTTCCACTCCTCTCTCTATGTCGTTGAATGAGAGATAGACATTTACACCGCTTGCCTCCTGTGGTTGTCCAAATCCCATGCCTTCTTCAAACATGTTTCCTCCGAAGCCACTGAATCCCATATCCTCGAAGTTCACGCCCATCTGCCTGAGAACTTCGTTTATGTCAAAGTTCCTGAATATGTCATCCTGACTGAACCTTTGTCCAAACCCTTCAGGGCCGAATGTGTCGTATTGCTTGCGCTTTTCTGGATCTCCAAGTACAGCATATGCTGCATTTATTTCCTTAAACTTCTCTTCTGCACTCTTCTCCTTGTTGCGGTCTGGATGGTAGCGCATGGCAAGGTCTCTATAAGCTCTTTTTATATCATCAGCGCTAGCGTTTCTCTTGACTCCTAGCACATCATAATAATCTCTTGCCATTCATTCACTCAGAGATCAGAGGGCCTTGGGCCTCCCTGCGCACCATCAGTAGTTCCTCCATCGCCTCCTCCGCTTGAAGGACCTTCACTTCCTGGCGCCCCTCCTTTGTACATACTGCCCCCAATGCCTTCCAATGCTTTCTTGAGACTCTCTATCTTTTCATTGAGCCTGTCCAGCTGCTCCTTCTTCACTGCCTCATCAAGCTCTGCCTTTGCCTTCTCTACTTTCTCTGCCACATCGCTTGGTATCTTGTCTTTGTATTCTTCAAGCGCACGATCCGCAGTATATACTAGTGACTCGGCGTTGTTCTTTAGCTCTACCTGCTCACGTATCTTATTATCAGCCTCTTCGTACTTCTTGGCCTCTTCCATCTTTCTCTCTATGTCCTTCGAGTCCATCTTATGCGGAGCAACTATGTCCATGCTCTGCGCCTTCCCTGTTGCCTTGTCTGTTGCAGTTACATGAAGTATTCCGTTCGAGTCTATGTCAAAAGTTACTTCTATCTGAGGGATTCCTCTCCTAGCTGGCGGTATTCCAGTCAGCATGAACTTTCCTAGCTCTATGTTGTCCTTTGCCATCGGCCTTTCTCCTTGTATTATGTGGATTTCTACTCCAGGCTGGTTGTCATCAGCTGTCGAGAATATCTGGGACTTCTTTATTGGGATTGTTGTATTTCGCTCTATTATCTTTGTTGCAACTCCGCCCAATGTCTCTATGCTCAATGTCAATGGAGTAACATCAAGAAGCACTATGTCTTTGACCTCTCCACTAAGAACTCCTCCTTCTACGGCTGCACCTAGCGCAACTGCTTCCATAGGATCTACTCCTCTCTCTATTTTCTTGCCGAGCAGTTGCTCAACGTATCTCTGCACTATCGGCATCCTAGTCGGTCCCCCAATCATGATGACCTTGTCGATGCCGGTTGGCTCCATCTTCGCGTCCTTGAGCGCCTGCATAACGGGCTTTGCCGATCTCTCAACGGTTGGAACTACTATGCTCTCGAGCTTGGCCCTTGTGAACTCGTATGTGAAATTGAATGGGCCCCCTTTCTTGTCCTTTGCAAGGAACGGTAGGTTTATCTCTGTGCTCATTACAGTCGAGAGTTCTATCTTCGCCCTTTCTCCTGCCTCTCTTATCCTCTGCATTGCCTGCCTGTCCGTAGTCACATCAATTCCATGCTTGCTCTTTATCTCATCAGTGAGGAAATTGACTACGGAGTTGTCCATATCAGTCCCTCCTAGCTGAGTGTCTCCGCTTGTTGACTTAACTTCAAATACTCCTTTTCCGAACTCCATGATGGTTACATCAAGCGTTCCTCCTCCAAGGTCATACACAAGGATCTTCATGTCCTTGTTGTGCTTGTCCACTCCGTAAGCAAGCGCTGCTGCCGTTGGCTCGTTGACAAGCCTCGATACCTTGAAGCCTGCAATTGCTGCTGCGTCCTTTGTCGCCTGCCTCTGATTGTCGTTGAAGTAAGCAGGCACTGTTATGACTGCCTCGTTTACTTCGTCTCCAAGGAACGTTTCTGCATCCTTCTTTATCTTCTGAAGCAACGTAGCTGACAGTTCCTGCGGTGTGTATTCTTTGCCGTATATCTTGTATCTGTAGTCAGTTCCCATCTTCCTCTTGAATGCTGTGAGCGTCCCTTCTGCATTCGCCACCGCCTGTCTTCTTGCTGGCTCTCCAATGAGTCTTTGTCCATCTTTTGTGAAAGCAACATAGCTAGGAAATGCCTTTCCGTAGAGCGTAGTGCCTTCAGTGCTCGGTATTATAACCGGCCTTCCTCCCTCAAGCGTTGCTGCCGCTGAGTTTGAAGTTCCCAAATCTATTCCTATGATTTTTGCCATATTATCACTTATTTATCGTTTTTCCTTTCTGCTTCTTCTTCCCTTTCCTTTGAAACTATCACAGATGCGGGACGAAGCAATATCCCGTTGAACGTGTAGCCTTTCTTTGTTACCTCGATTACTGTCCCCGGCTTAGCATCGTCTTCTTGTGTCATTACTATCTCGTGCTTGTATGGGTCGAACACTCCATTACATTCAACTTCCGCAAGACCGCTTTTCTTCATCACATCGTAGAAGTTCGAATACAGGAGCTCTACGCCTTTGACCATGTTCTTGTCATCTGACTTTCTTACTACTACAAGCGCAAGCTCGAATTCATCTAGGATCGGGAGCAGAGATTTTGCGAATTCTGCTCTTCCAATTCCCTTTGCTCCTTCAATATCCGTCTTTATTCTTTTCTTGTAATTATCAAATTCAGCTGCAAGCCTCAAGAGTCTGTCTTTGTAATCTTCTTTTGGTTCGTTAGCCTCTTTCTTTTCCTTCTTCTGCTCCTGCTCTTCCTTTCCTTCCTTCTCTTCAGCCAAAGCAATCACTTTTCATCGTCACCGAAATGTTCTATCATCATTCTGTCAAACTGCCTGGCCATGTCAAGCATGCGGTGCATCTCCCTTTCTATGTCATATTCAAGCTCTTCTATGGTTCTTGTCATCTCTGCTGCCCTAAGATAGTACTTATGACCCCTCTTTACTACCAATCCAGCATCAATGAACCTATTGAGATGATAGATAACTGTACTTCTAGCCAGCTTAGGTTTGAAGCTGAACTGTGAACTGGAAAGGCCTACGTCTTCGCGCGCGGCCTCAACAAACTTCTTTAGCATCTGTTCTTCTACGCTTATGCTCTTGCTGTCTGCAGTAAGGCCTAGTGCCTCGCAGAACCATTTTATCATCTGATCCGGCCTGTCTTGCCTTGGCATGTCTACTGTTCTGATTACTATCTTCCCCATGAGTATAGTTATGTGGCGATATGTTTAAATAATGTTGCTTTTATAATAATATTAGTTGAAATATCGAAAAATAATTGACAAGTGATGCAATGGCAAAACAACCAAAGAAGACAAGAAACGACGACAAGATAAGGATACGAGAGAAGGAACAGCAGCCGGAACAGCCTCAGCTCCAGCTTTCATGGATACAGCCCATGCAGCTATTTGGCCTTCCGTCCATTGAGAACGTATTTGGCGGCATGCCAAAGACAGATGTAATGGACAAGGGAAACATCATAGAAGTGAGGGTTGATCTTCCAGGAGTTCAGGAGAAGGACATAGATCTCGAGGTCTCAAATCAAACGATAAGGATAACGGCATCGAGATCGGATGGAACTGAGCAAAACACAGCAGGCTATTACTACAAGGAGAGCTCAACTATGGGCTACCAAAGGCTTGTGACATTGCCTCAGCCAATAGTACCGAAGAGTGCAAAGGCAAATCTCGAGAATGGAATTCTTGAGATAATAGCAAGGAAGGCTGCCGCATAATCAGGCGGCCTTCCAAAGCTGTGCGCTGCCATTCTCAGCGTATAGATAGTAACCGTTCTGATTGATGTAATTTGCAGTGAACTGCTGTTCATTCATTGGATATGCGTAGCCAAATTGCCACAACGTAGCTACGCTAGTGTTGAAATCAACTACAATGTATTCTGGCTTGAAGAACACATACTGCTCCTGCGGCCATTCATAGTACTCTCTGGCGAAGAGATGCGGGCTAAGATAGTGAGGTGCCATGACGCTGGCATTATCCGGTATCATGTTTATTATTGAATATAGTTGAGAATAAGCTTGCTCTTGGGTTGAATTACTCTGAAATAAGAATGCCTGCCATATGTCAGTTACATGAGGATTGACATTTGATACCAGCAACAGCGGGGAGAAAGCAAGTATCGCAAAGTTGATGAATAAAAGAGTCGATTTGACCAGCGGCAATATCGCGGGATTTTTTCTGCCCAGCATCTTTACAATAATGCCCTTGTTTTCGCTAATCAAGATAAGTCCCAATATTGCTGCAACTACAGTTCCACCTAGCACATACGAATAATCCTGGAGTGATATGAATGTGAAGCTGAAGTCTTTGATTATAAGAACTTCTACTATCCATGGCAAAGTGAGCAATAAAGTTACTAAAGGATCTGAAAGAACAAGTATTCCAAAGCAGAATATTCCCACAAGGAGTCCATAAAATATGTAAATTCCATAGGCGCCATAAGATAGTCCCGAGGTTCCTGATGCCACGTTCTGGTAAAATAGACCTAGCTGCTGCGGAAGCAGTTGTATGACTTTGAAGTAGCCTGGTATACTAGCATATGATGCAGCATAAGCAGATGATAGGTTAGATATTATGTAAAGATAAATTAGGAAAGCAAGCACAGAAAGCAATATTGCTGAAACAGCAAGCTTAATTCTCTCAGTTCTGATGCGTTTGTCTTTTGTGTGAAGGAAATCAAACGTAAAAAGCCCAAGCGCAAGCGAAAAGCCAATGATCGGTGCAAATTCAAGGGCCCCAAGTAGAAGCGCAAACGATGCGAAGAACCATGGTCTATTTATCTTCATGTAGAAGTAAAAGGCAAGTATCGTGAAAGGAACGAGCAGATCTTCAACATGATAGTCGAATATCATGATTCCGTGAGTTCCGGGGTTTATTAGAAAAATTATGCAGAAAACTAGTGCCCAAGCCGAGCTTCCAAGGAGTTTCTGCACTACAAAGAAGATCAGGAGCCCAGTGAGCGACATAAGCACTGCTTGGAATAAGAGCAACGTTATGGCCGATTGATAGAGAAAGAATACTGGAAGCACAAGTAGCTGATCAGGTGCAACATGTCCCCAGAAAACCAAATATCCAAGGCCACCGACAACTGATGGATAATGTATGTGATAGTACATCGCATATGCGTTTATTCCAAGATCGCCAAATTCATTGAATGTGCTATAGGCATTTATTCCATAAGCTGACCAATACGCAGCGCTAAGTATAGTTACAGCAATCGCTATTGCCAGGTATACCTTATTTCTTTTGTCTGCTCCCATGAACAAACCGATATCATCTATTAAAATAGATAATTTATATCTCTGCATCTAAGATCAATCATGGCAAGCTCATTTACAATGCAAGATCTTACTAGAATGCTGATAGAAGGAGGGTTTATACGCACGAAGAAAGTATCTGATGCATTTCTGAGATTTGATAGAAAGGATTTTGTTAGAGAAGAGGATCAGAGATGGGCTTATGAAGATACTCCGTTGCAGATAGGAAACGATTCTACTATATCACAGCCTTCAACTGTTGCAATGATGCTTGAACTGCTGCATCTTGAGGAAGGTGATAATGTACTTGAGATCGGAACTGGAAGCGGATGGGAGGCATGCATAATATCTTATTGCATAGGAAAGGGAAAGCTCACTACAATAGAGATAGATCCTGATATCATGGAGTTCGGAAAGGCAAACATCAAGAAGTATGGCATTAAGAACATAAAGTCGATACTTGGAGACGGATCAAAAGGATATGCCCAAAACGGACCATACAATAAGATAATATTCTCTGTTGCTGCGCCGACAATCCGTAAAGATGTTTTGGCACAACTAAAGAATGGTGGAAGGCTTATAGCACCAATTGGAACTGGACACCTGCAAACAATGAAATTGATAGAGAAGACAAAGACAGGTTTCACAGAAACAAATCATGGATGGTTCTCGTTTTCCGAGCTTAATGAAAACATTGCCTGACCAGCATGCATAAAAACCTGATTTTCTAATGACATTTGATCTTATGGAAGTCAAGCAGACAATCATAGTCAGAAAAGATCTTGACATGGGTGCAGGAAAGCTGGCAGCTCAGTGCGCTCATGCATCAGTGCTAAGCTTTCTTGAAGCACAGCGTGTGGACAAAGATATTGCAAGGCAGTGGCTTGACTCTGGTCAGAAGAAGATAGTGCTGAAGGTAGAGGATGAAGATTCATTAAAGAAACTATACGAAGCATTCAAGTTCAAGAAGATTCCATGCGCACTGATCAACGACGCTGGACTAACACAGCTGCCGCCAGGAACCACAACAACTCTTGGCATAGGCCCATGGGACAGCGCAGCAATAGATCAGTTTACTGGAAAGTTAAAGCTAATGTAAAATTCACTTCACATAAGTGAGCCAGTTTCTGTATTCATGATCTCTTCCATGCACTACATCATCAAACTTCTTTGCGATCTTCTTTGTAATAGCTCCTGGTTTTCCATTTCCAACTTTTATCCCATCTATGTTTACTACCGGAGTAATCTCTGCAGCCGTTCCGGTGAAGAAAACTTCATCTGCAGAATAAAGCTCTTCTTTGTGAACCTGACGTTCATCAATTCCTATGCCAAGATCATCTGCTATCTCCATAACACTATCCCTTGTAACTCCCAGAAGTATATCCGATCCCTTATCCGGTGTAACCAGCGCATTCTTCTCCACCAGAAATATGTTTTCTGCCGTTCCCTCTGCCACATATCCTTCACTTGCAGAAAGAAGTATTGCTTCTTCAAATCCGGAATCTTTTGCTTCATAGTTTGCCATTATGGAGTTTAGATAATTGCCACTTCCCTTTGCCTCAACTGGGAGTATATCTGAATTTATCCTGCGCCAAGATGAAACCTTGCATCGTATTCCTTGATCCTTGCCCTTTCCATAATACGCTCCAAGTGGTATGGCTGCAATAAATATGCTTACTGGCTTTCCGTATGCCCCAACTCCTATCTCATCTGTGTTGTAGAATGCAAATGGTCTTATGTAACATGAGCTTAGTTTGTTGGCCTTGACAACATCAATTACTGCCTTCTCAAGCTGTTTCTGTGAGTATTTTTGTTCTATGAAGTAGATCTTCATGCTACTCAGGAATCTTTTCATATGATCTTGCAGCCTGAATATCACCGGCCCGTCTTCTGCTTCATATGCCCTAATTCCTTCGAATACTCCGCTGCCGTATTGCAGCGAATGAGTAAGTATGGGCACTCTTGCCTTTGGATATGGAATGATCTTTCCGTCAAGCCAGACTTTCAATTTGGGGCTCTGCATCTTATCAGTATCATGATAGATGGAAAAGCTAATAACCCTTCTTTGGCAATATCAAAATGGTGGTTATGTGAAAGACTCAGATGTATCAAGTACGCTAAAGCAGAAAGGATTCACCGATTTCCAGATAAAAGTTCTTGTGGAAACGAACAGAATAAAGAAAGGCGAAACTGTAACGTACAAGCAGCTAGCACAGAGAATAGGACATCCTCATGCTTATCGCGCGGTGGGCAGCGCGCTGAAGATAAATCCACTTGCTCCTGCCGTTCCATGCCACAGAGTGGTCCGCAGCAACGGTTCTGCTGGAAACTATTCAGCACCTGGTGGAACTGGGAAGAAGCTGCGCATGCTAAAGGAAGAGGGAGTTGACACTAGGATATTTGCCTAGTCTCTGTAACAACCCAATTCACATACCGGCTACCGCTCTTCCTACTATGAGATTATTCCGCTGACTCCAAGCGCTCAGATATACGTTATCGGGGACGGGCGCAGTTTCCTGCGCTCCGGCCTCGAAGTCAGAAATCCTTATTCCGGATCTCTCCAGGCTCTGCAACTCCCGCAAACCATCCCGTGTCAGCATTAATACTTTGCCTGGTTCTTCCTTTGTTGCAAAGTCAGCAAGCCCGAGCTCCTTGAGCCTATTCAAGTTGTACCAGATGGAACTCTTCGAGTATCCGTAGCTCTCAGTGATATAATCCACGAATGCGGAAGCGCTGTCTATGCTATCCCTTCCTACTTCTAGGATTATCAGTTGCTCGCGCTTGCCCAAGCGCATCTTTTCCACTCTAGTTGTTATAGACATCTGGCCCACAAACCCACCTAAAATCGTTTTTTAAAAAACTTAAGCGGATTATGAGGCCAAACCTATAGGCATATTAATGACGCAATTTGACTTAGTGCTGTCGCTGCCAATGTACCAGAAAAAGTGTCTTTGCAGCGATTGCGCCATCATACCACTTGGTTTGCTGGAACCAATGTCCAGTACCTGAATCTTACAAAGCGTTATGAGCGTGTCAGTTATATAAAGGTTTTGTACACCTACGCCTTTTGCTGATTTCATATTGCAGCGATGTCTCCAAATGAATGAAGTTGTGTTCCTACCTCGTCTCCGGAATTAAACACCTCTATCCTGATTTTGTTTTTCTCGGCCATTGCAAGTACCTCCTGTATTTCCTTCTGGCCGATAACGTTGTCGTTTACAATTACGGTCTTCGCCTCATAGCTTTCTATCGCATTGCCAACGGCATGGGGCCCGTAGCTTGCCCTCTCCATGCCGACGTTGCTGAGGAATTCCTCCATGAGTACAAATTCCATTCTTATGCGCTCCTTCTCAAGGACCTTTGCCACTCTTTCGCTCCTTATCAGCTCGTATACCCCTGAGCTTTCCGCATTGCTGGCAAACTCGAAGAATAATCTCTTGCCAATCTTCTTTATCGCCCCGCTATCATCTCCAAACTTCTTTATGTCGTCCTTCGTGAATCCAGGGCCTGCTATTATTACTGTGTCTACTTTCATTCCAGCCGCGAAATCCAAAACCTCTTCATAATAATGTTTTTGCCGTTCGGTGAAATCTTTCTGCGACATCCTCTTGCTCAGCTTGCTGTATACTTCCGGCTTGAGCTCAACCCCATATCCAAGAAGATACGCCGGCAGCGCCTTCTCGTCATCTACGACTATGATACCGAGTACCGCCTTCTTGGTGTCCCTCACTGCGTTTCTGATGACATCCAGCATGTACCCATGCCACAGTTCTTTTGTTATCTCCAGTTCATCGCTTGGTCCTATGTTGAGAGTGTGATAGCTGTTTAGCTTTATGTAATCGAGCGGCCTTCCATCAATTATTTTGCCCATTATCCTGAGCCTTACCGCCGTTTTGTCGAACTCTGTCTTTTCTACCTTCAGTTTTATCACGACCTCCTTGAGCTCGCCAACATCGCTCTCGCTGGCCTTGAACCTTCTTGTGCTCTCAGACTTTACAAGGTCGCCAGGAAATACAACTCTTTGGACGGTCCATAGGTCATATGGCGTATCTATCCTGACCTTTAGGATTCCTTCCTGCTCCCTGTATCTTATAACTTTCATGTATTCAGAGAAGTGTGAAGGCAACATTAATAATGTTTACATAATCTATCTATTGGGGGCGTATAATGACTGGATTGCTGGTCCTATTGCAACTGGCACCGCCATCAGTGGGCATGATAATGGCGTGGCTGCGGCAGTACGGATACGCAGCAATATTCGTGCTGACAATGGTGGAGATAGTATTTCCTTTGGTCCCTAGCGAAGCCCTCCTGCCGGCTGTTGGGATACTAGCATCGCGTGGCATAGTGAACGTTTATCTGGGTTTTGCCGTGGCGCTGTTCGGAAGCCTCGTCGGAATATCGATCGATTATGCGATAGGATACTATCTTGGCAAGAGGGTGGTTTACAGGCACTTGGCACTGCTCAGGATAAAGAAAGCTGACATAAACGCGTTTGACTCCTGGTTCACAAGGAACGGTGCGTTCACAGTGTTCATAGCCAGGCTAGTTCCTATTGCAAGGGCCCTGATCAGCTTTCCTGCTGGATTCGCGCGCATGCCCCTCCACAGATTCATAGGATATTCATTGCTCGGAAGCGCGATATGGAATGCGGCGCTCATTGGATTTGGTTATTACATAGGCAGGTCATCGGACAATGTGACACTGGTTATAATAAGCGCAGCAATCCTTGCGGTCATGATGTATGCATTGTACAGATACGGTATGAAACTGGGCAGAAAACGAGGTGCGAAGGTTTTTAATTGATAGTAACTATTATCTAATGTCTCGGAAAATCGGAAGACAGAAATGATATCAAGTCATTGATAACATGAATACGAAAATCATGCTTCTGATTGCAGCGCTGTTGTTAGCGGTTCCGATGCAGCTCTACAGTGCAGCAACCCCGAGCTGCTCCAACTTTGTAGTAACTGCAAAACTTGGCACAAGCAACACGCTTACGTGCTCATGGAGCGGAGGCGTGCTGGACGGATTTTCCCACCTGAATACTCCAGACCAGATCACTTTAACAGTTACAGGAGTTAGTGACGGGAAAACATATCTATCGGTTACGCGCAGTTCCGCTAATTCCTGCGCATGGAATGAGGATCTTGCTCCACTGCCGCTGCCCGCACAAAGCTACACGGTAAACATAGTAGCCAGCGACGCCGGCAGCGCATGCCAGAAGTCTGGTCCAGCAAACTTTACTTTTGCTGGTCCAGAGACAATGACTCTATCATCCAGCACTGCAGTATATGGCACTGAAATCGGCGTGACCGCCACATACAACTCGGAGCTGACGACGACTCTAGGAGTCTACGTATGCGGCAGCTCAACGTCGTGCGGCGACCTTTCCACTGCAACTCCGCTAAACTCAGTAACTGTTGGTACTTATAGCACTGGTACGAAGACCATCTATATCTGCACCACATCCTCTGACCCCACGTGCCTGCAGGACGGGACTTATACTCTTATCACCTGTATGGGCGATGGAGCCGACTGCAGCAATCTGGCTACGCTAACAATACAGAGCGCGCCGGCAATATCTGTGCCTACAGTAATGCCGATTTCCGACCAGCCCGATAACCAATATACTGTCAGCGCATCTGTAGCAAATCCCCCATCTTCGTATACTGTGGCATTCCGCTACTGTGCAGGATCAGGCTGTGTTCCGACTTCGAGCAGCACTTTGATGGGCTCATTCACGAATAATCCAAGCCCTTCATCCACTTATTGCGAATCTCCGACATACACACTGTGCCTGACCCAGAACATATACAACATAATAGCCTGCATAACATACTCAAGCACCACTACGTGCAGCAGCACCTATACAACATTGTCTGTCTCAAATCCGGCTCTGACAGCTCCGAAGGTAGCGCCGACGAATCCAACGTATGACACGTCTTATACCATGAGCTCCACCGAGAGCGGCCTGCCGTCATCGTATACAGCAAATGCATATTACTGTTCCGGAGCGTGTACCCCGACCGCGAGCAGCACACAGCTCGGCTCTACAATAACTAGCAGCCTGTCATTCTCGCTCTGCAGCACTCCAGGCTCGCCGTCGTGCCTGAGTCCGGGTCCCTATAATGCTATTGTGTGTGCCAGCTGGAACGGCGGAATGGGAACCTCGTGCAGCTCGGCTGGCGCCTTCTCTATAGCAAGGCCGCCGCCCAACATTGTCATAACGGGGCCCACTCCACCGTGCCCAAATCCAAGTTCATCGTGCAAGGTAGGCCAGGGCACTTCAGTATCAATAACTGCCACGTGCTGGACAGGCGATGGATGTGAAATAACATCGGCTTCTCCGTCAGCATGCTCGCCAACCGATATATGCAATTCATGCGCAACAAGCACCTGCACATACAGTACGCCAACGTCTCTTGGAACAGGCACATACAGCTACACGGCCGAGGACACAAATACACTTATAGTATCGTCATCTCCTGTCACGGTTGTTGTGGCTGCCCCTCCTGTGATAACGTGCAACGGGCAGAGCACTTGCTATACCGCAGTCGGAACCAGCGCCAGTATCACAGCGTCATCGTGTTCAGGCACAGGAGCATGCCAGATATACCTGCAAAGCCCCCCAACTCTCGAGTGCAGCGTCGTTTCAACCCAGTGCACTTATCCATCTCCAACTACTTTGGCTGTTGGAACATACGAATATAATGCCATAGACCAGGGCACCGGAGTGCAATCATCATCACTAGCTACCCTGATAGTTGCGAATCCGCCAACCATATCAATATCCGTAGGCGCAAACCAGTGCGCATCGCCCTGCACAGTCGGCGTAGGAACAACAGTAACTATAACCTCAACGTGCCCAGACAGCGGATACTGCGCCGTGGACACTGGCGCCGACACACCGGTTGTGCCTGTGGACAGCGAAACCTACGTCTGCTCTGGAACTACGTGCACGTTTACCACCAATTACGAGAGCGAGGGTCCAGGCACCTATACGTACAAGGGAGCCGACACCCATACGGGACTATTGACGAGCGCTGTCGAGGTTATCACGCAAACACCGCAGCCTCCCACTATGGGCTTCACGCCCGCATCGCCGGTCTATCCTGGCCAATCAGTCACTGCCAATGACGTGTGCTATCCCATCGGATCAGTGACTACAGACCAGTGCGACATAGACGTGGCAAGCCCAGGCAACTACGTTGCGCAGTGCCCCACAGGAAACCAGTGCGGATTCAACATACCCACATCATGGACCAGCGCAGTGGGAAGTATAGTATTCTATGCGAATGACGTGACAACAGGGCTCACGCAGCAGTACACGTTCGTGATACAGGCATCTCCCCCGCCGCAGATTACATTTTCGTCCAGTAGCGTATACGTCGGCGCCACTGGAGCTACTGTTACAGCCACGTGTACGCCATCCTGGGATTCATGTTTTGTAGATTATCCGCTCGGCACGCATCTCACATGCCTGCCCAGCAGCCCGCAAGGCACGTGCATAGCAGACGTTCCATCGTACGTGACTGCAAACCCTGGCACATACACATTCTACGCCAACGACACAACATCGAACCTTAACACTCCAGGAACTCTAAGCGTCATTGTGCCGCCTCCGCCAACCATAACATCAAATCCGGCATCGCCAATAATAGTGGGAACAGCAACACAGGTATACGCAAGCTGCCCGCAAACAGAATCCCAGCCAGATCAATGCTCAGTTGATTATCCATCGCTTGGCACGCACGTGTCAGGATGCCCGGGCTCAGGCTCGTGCCTATACCAGCTGCCATCGTCTATCGTTGACACCCCCGGTTCGTATACCTTCTACGCCAACGACCTTACAACAGGAGCCACGAACAGCATAGTGATAAGTGTAATATACGCTGCGCCAATACTCAGCATATCGCCCCCATTCCCGCCCGGATGGTTCCCAATAGCCCAGGACCAATTCACTCTCACGGCATCATGCGGCGGAACTGATAACTGCGAAGTGACAGAGGGATCGCAAACAGGAACTCCGCTGTGCTCACAGCCTACAGGTTGCACAACACCGACCTTGACAGCCATAAGTCCAGGTTCATACTGCGCAGTTGACACGTCGCAGAACCCGATCACTTACAGCTGCCACTACCTCGATGTTATTATACCATCTCCTGGGTCAACTATAGATACGGCTGACCTTCTTACAAACAATCCAGGAGTCTGCGGCCTCATTGCCACGTACAACGACGCCGAGAGCATAATATTCGTGCTTGGCCTTATGCTGATGGTTTTGGGCGGTGCGCTATACGGCGCCGGAACATTCCTTGATGTAAGGTCGAGGGCAATAGTCCAGAGCTATGGCGTCGGCATGGTAATAGGAGGTCTCATAGGTATAGCAATAGCTGTTCTCGCCCCATACATACTCTATGCTATCACAGGATACAGCGTGCCGCAGGTGGAGGGAGGGTTTACCTCAACGTTCACCTGCTGATCCAGAATACTCACGCATGGGTATTTATCATTTCATTTCCATAAGCCATTAGTGATGACTGAGGTGAAAACTGAGCTTCGGCGATGAAGAGAACGCAGGCGGGCTGATTTTTTGGATCCTATGCAAAAACTGCACAAGACCAGCATAAGGGCCACTGACGTGGCGGCGCAGTACTGGTGCGAGCGTCAGATGGAGCTCAACTATCTCTTCGGCGGCAAGATAACAAAGGAGATAAAGCAGGGCAAGCAGCTTCATGAAGCACTTGAGAGCGAGACTAATGTCCCAATTGTTATGGAACCTCGCTCGTACGCGGATGTGGTGTACAAGACATTGTACACAAGCTACGCCGCATTGCAGGCCCTTCTCAATAATGGAAGATCAAGGGAGATCCAGATATACGGTAGGATCAACGGCTTTGACATGGCTGGAAAGATCGACATGCTCGAGATAAAAGATGGATCCACAATAGTCTGGGAGGACAAGACGAAGGCCAGCGACAACCTTCCATCAGATCCACAGTTCCTGACTCACAGGGTCCAAATAATGCTCTACAAGAGGCTCATTGATGAGATAAGGAATGGAAAATACACAGTTCAAGAATACAAGAAAACCCACGGAACGTCAAGGCTGGTACCCACAAGCCAATTCATAAGGCAGCTTGACGCGCTTTCGATAGGCAAGGAGCTGCAGACCGTAGATGCTGTTGCGGATAGTTATTTCGAGGAGTATATGAAGCTGCCAGACCTGTCACCAAAGTTGAAGATAAGGTATCTCAATCAGTTCACAGGAAAGGAGATCAAGACATACGAAGTGGATTACGACGCAGATGAGATGGGCAGCATGCTGGATTTTGCACTTGGATATTGGAAAGGTGAGCGCGAATCGCTTCCTGTGCCAAAGGAAGAAGCATGGAAGTGCAACTACTGCGTGTTTTTTGGCAAGGAGTGTAAGGCCTGGTGGAAGCAGAAGCCACTTATATAAAGCCGTTTTCATAATATGCAGCATCTGGTGTAATGATGATTTCAAGCACTGAGCTCAAAAAGCGATACCTAGATTTTTTCCAGAAGAAAGGCCACAAGCTCATACCTAGCGCATCGCTTATCCCAGAGAATGATCCAAGCGTGCTTTTCACGACCGCTGGTATGCATCCCCTTGTCCCATTTCTTCTTGGGGAACCACATCCGCTTGGGAAAAGACTATGTAATGTACAGAAGTGCATCCGCACTAATGACATCGACGAGGTAGGCGATGCATGGCATCTGAGCTTCTTCGAGATGCTCGGCAGCTGGTCACTGGGCGATTATTTCAAACAGGAGGCAGTATCAATGAGTTTTGAGTTTCTTACAAAAGAGCTTAAAATACCGCTCGAGAGATTCAGCGTTACGTGTTTTGGAGGAGACAAAGATGCGCCGCGTGATGAAGAAACTGCACAAACATGGGCAAAACTCGGTGTAGCAAAAAGCAGGATTCACTTTTTGCCGAAGGTGGATAACTGGTGGGGACCGGCTGGAGAGACCGGCCCCTGCGGCCCAGACACTGAAATGTTTTATCATACGAAAGACATTCAAGAAAAGAATACGGAAGAATTCTCGAAACTCTCAAATACCGGACCATTCTGCGAGATATGGAATGATGTTCTCATGCAGTACAACAAGACTGCGGATGGGAAGTTCGAGGAGCTCGAGCAGAAGAATATCGATACTGGAATGGGAGTAGAGCGAACCACCGCAGTGCTAAACGGCGCAGACAGCGTATATGCATGCGATACGCTTGCACCGATTCTTGATAAAGTCATTTCACTCTCTGCCCCTGGTACAAACAGGACAAACCGTAATGCGCGCATAATAACGGATCACATTCGTGCGGCTGTTATGGTTATGGGGGATGATAAGGGCGTTATACCAAGCAATGTTGACCAAGGATACATTCTTCGTAGATTTATCAGGAGGAGCATAAGGCATGCAAGGATCATTGGCATAAAAGGCAATTTCTGCAACGAAATCGCAAAGGTTGCAATCGATGTAATGGATGATTCATATCCTGAAATAAAGAGAAATAACCTACGTATATTTGAAGAATTTGAAAAAGAGGAAGAGAAGTTTTCAGTTGCCCTGGAAAACGGAACAAGGATACTTGAGAGGGAATTGCGACTTCTTGAAGAATCACACAAAAAAATACTAAGTGCAAAGAGCGCGTTCGACCTTTTCCAGAGCTTCGGCTTCCCGCTTGAGGTTACTGTTGAGATGTGCAAGGAGAATGGATTCTCAGTAGATGAGCTCGGATTCAATTCTCTTATGAAAGGACATCAAGAACTTTCGCGCAAAGGCGCTGAACAGAAGTTCAGGGGAGGACTAGCCGATCATAGCGAGGAGACAACAAAGCTTCATACTGCGACACATCTGCTAAACGAGGCTCTAAGACAAGTAGTAGATCCATCTATATATCAAATGGGATCCAATATTACAAAGGAACGCCTTAGATTCGACTTCAACTATGATAAAAAACTTACAGACGAGCAAATCAAAGGAATAGAAAACTGGGTTAACAACGTAATAAAGGCAGAAGCTGACGTATCTTTTGAAATGATGAGCATTGAAGATGCAAAGAAACTCGGGGCCCAGGGAGTATTCGAAGCCAAGTACGAAAAAGTCGTAAAAGTATATACAGTAGCAAAAGGCAGCAAGATATATTCAAGAGAAGTGTGCGGAGGTCCTCATGTAAAGAACACACGTGAGCTCAAAAGCTTCAAGATAATAAAACAAGAGGCAGTAGCCGCTGGCGTAAGGAGGATAAAAGCAGTTGTGGAGTGATTTCTTGGCTATTGATCTTTATAGTTGGATAATCTATCCATTGATCTACATCTTTCCGGCCTATGTTGCAAATGCCCTCCCGGTCATATTCGGAGGAGGCCCTCCTCTTGACTTCGGGAAGAAGATAAACAGGCACAGGGTACTTGGCGACAACAAGACGATAAAGGGAACAGCGGCCGGAATAGCTGGAGGAGTCGTAGTAGGGCTCATCGAATGGCCGTTTCTCGGCTTCATGCTCGCTATCGCAGCCTGGCAGGCGTTCGGTGCAGTATTCGGCGATCTTGCCGGCAGTTTCATAAAGAGAAGGCTCGGATGGAAGTCAGGGTCAATGCTGCCGATCATGGACCAATATGGTTTCTTCATATTCGCAATTGCGTTTTCCGCGTGGCTGGGACATCTGCCCAGCGTAATAGGACTTGTATTCATAGTAATTGTCACAGGAATAGCCCACGTCCTCTCAAACAGGATAGCTCACAGGCTCAGGCTCAAGGACGTTCCGTGGTAAAGATTATTTCATCTTCCTCCAGGAATCATGGATCGCATCGTAGCTTAGAAGACCAAGTCCTTCTCCCCAGTGCACCAGCACCTTCCTTAGCACATCCGTGTTGCCCTTTTCGTCCGTCATGTAGAGTATTCCTTTCCTCGCCAGCCTTCTAGAGAGGTCTATCGTCATGGTATAGCCGCTGCGGGAAAGGACTGAAACCGCGCTCCTGAAGGGCTCGATCGCCGCAAGCTCTCCCCTTACTATGTCTTTGAAATTGCCCGAATTCAGCCTGCTGCCGTCCTTTGTGAGTTTTACCACACCATCGCCTACGCTGCACAGCCCTAGATCCTCGGCAGCCTCGACTATGGGCAGGAGCACATCTATGTTCTTGCCGGTTTCATATGCCAGTTTGGACAGCCTTATCCGGCCTTTGTCGGAAAGCGACTTCGCTATGCTCATCATGCCCCTTACCTCTGTTATGCTTGCTCCAGCATGAAACATTTTCATAATATCATCGCTCGGTTAGCTTTGTGTATATCTCATCCACGAGCGCAAGAAACTCCTTGCTATGCTTGTCCCTCGGGTGCTTCATCTCGATTTTCTTTATCCACTTGACATGACTCGGTTTATCTGAAAGCATTACTATCTTGTCCGCCATCCATGCCGCCTCTTCAACGTTGTGCGTCACCATTACGACCGATCTAATTGGGAATTTTCCTTCCCTGAGGAGATATAGAACGTCTTCTCTCAGAGTATTTGCCGTAAGTTCGTCTAGCGCGCTGAATGGCTCATCCATGAGAAGAACTACAGGATTTGACGCTATCGCCCTTGCTATTCCCACCCTCTGCTTCATTCCGCCGCTCAGCATGTTTGGATATGCATCCTCGAATCCCGAAAGGCCGAACTGGTCGAGAAGCTCCGTCGCCTTCCTGTCCTTCTCTGCATTTCCAATCCTCATCCTGCTGAGCCCGAGCTTGACATTTTCTTTGTTTGTCAGCCACGGCAGCAGCGCAAAGTCCTGGAACACGAACGAGAACTGCGGTACGGGCCCCGCGACCTTCTTCCCGTTGAACACGACAGCGCCGGTCAATGACTTCACAAGGCCGGCCATTATCCTGAGAAGCGTGCTCTTGCCGCAGCCTGATGGGCCTATTATGGCAACTATTTCCTCATCATTTGCTGTAAACGTGGCATCGTCTATGATCCTTATCGTGTTCTCTCCAGTATATGCGAATGATACGCCGTTCACGTTTATTATTGGTTCATCGCGCGCTGCCAACATATCACTTGTACACTCTGCTAATATTTCTGTAGAGCTTCCTCCACACGAACGTGTTTATCAGTATTATCATTACAGTCAGGTTAATTAATGCAATCACCATGAGCTGGAAGTTGCCACCAATAAGCGAGCCCACTTGCGAAACGGCACTCGGCAGGCAGTTTATGGTTCCGTTGATATACTGGACCGCATACTGCACGGTGCTGTTGCTAGAGCACGACAGCGAAAGGTCGAGCAGCTTTCCTATTCCGACATTGACTGAGCTTAGCACGGTTCCCGGGCCAACTCCGCTTGACGTGAAATATTCCGCGACTATTGTGGCGTTCCACTCTGCGGCTATGCCTGTCACAGCACCCGTCACTATGCCGGGCAGTATTGCCATTATGTATATCTTCTTCCATGCGGCCCATCCCTTTATGCCAAACACGTTCTTGACCTCCATTACGCTGCTCTGCAGGGTTCTGGATCCAGACATGGTGCTAAACACGACGTACCAGATTCCGCTCAGGAAGAGGACGGCACCAGCAACAAGTTCCTGATGATATGGGCTGCCAGCCAGCAGATACACTATGAGCGGAAGCACTATTGTTGCCGGAATGGAAGCAAGTATCTGGAATAGGCCCACGTAGCTTTCCGAGTCCTTCCTCATGAAGACTAGGTATACGCATAGCGGTATGCTCACCACTATTATCGCTATGAAGACCAGCCAGACCCTTGCAAACGTATAGGCAAGGGAAATGAGCGAAAGATATTCCTCGCCCGCAAGGCCTGCGTTCAGGAATCCGGCAAAGTAAAACACCACGATCATTATAGCGGCTGCATACGTAACGTATAGGAGCCTTCTTGCGCCAGTGGCACTGGAGGCCTGTCTGACTATCGGTGTATCGGGCTTTTTCGACATTCCGAGCCTTTCCGCCATCCTCCTGCCGAATCTCTCTATCCTTGTTTCTTCCTTGTAGTAGACGTGCTCTATCTCATTGAGCATCCTTATCTTGTGTATGGGCCCGCTTATTCCGGCGCGTATCCTGTCGCGCTGGTGCTTCATCTCGCTGGCCCCCCAACGGTTTGCGTACTTGCTGAACGGGACAAACAAGAGATATCTTGTCGCGACAACGAAGAACAGGAAGATTAGTAGCCCGAGCGCATAGGCGTATAGATTTCCAGCCACTGCAAGGTGGGTCAGCGCAACTCCTATTCCGTTGGTGACCTGGTAGCTGCTGGGCCCGGCCGAGAAGATCTCGCTGGTCACAAGATAGAAGAGCCCGACAGCCCAGGATAGCGCAGACTGTTCCGACATCTTTGGAAGGGCCGCGGGCAGGTAAACCTTGGTGAACCTAGTCCACAGGCTCATCTTGTAGAGCTCCATAACCTCCATGATCTCCACCGGCAGTGTTTTGATGGCTTCATACACGCCGAAGATTATGTTCCATAGCATGCTGGTTATTATGAGGAATACCACAGCAATGTTTACGCCGGCGCTGCCAGGCACAAAGCTCACTATTACGAATATGGCGAACGGGAAGAACGCCAGTATAGGAAGCGTTTGGAATATGTCAATTACGGGGAGGAGCACGCGCTCCAGCCTTTCCGATCTTGCGGCCATTATACCGATGATGAGGCCCAGAACCATCGAGACGAATAGCGCGATCAGCATCCTCGCCCAAGAATATATGGTGTCTATGACGAGCGAGGCTGGCAGCACAAGTGGCGTCGGCAGCAGCATACTACATGATGATAAAGAATCAATATAAGCTTTTGCCGAGGGCGGCTCAGTTGGTGTAGTTTATCTTGAATATCTTGCTGTCAGAGTTCTCGTAAACCAGCTGCATCTGCACTCCTGACCCCGGGACGTTGTAGGCGCACTGCTGGTAGTTGCACTCCATGAGCAGCTTGAATAGATTTGTTCCGGGCAGCGAGGGCCCGAGCAGCACTGCCCCAACTATCTGCTGTCCAGAGAATAGGAGCAGCAGAGTGTAGTTTGCTGCAGTGCCTGTGTAGTTCGCTATGCTGTATGCGCCGCTGGTGCTGTTCTCGAACATCACGTGCTGGATTGGGGCAAGGCCACCGCCCGAGGCAAGGCCGACGTAGGCAGACACCGTCCTGTTGCCGTTTGCAAGATATTTTATCAGGAGCTCAGCGTCGTACTGGCCGTTTCCAAACGTGTACGTCTGGTTTGTGGCCGTGCCGCTGGCGTTGAATGCGGTGAACTGCGAAAATCCATACGAAGTAAGATTGCTGCCTGTTATGTTGCCTTCTATCGCTATTCCAGCAAGCTCTGCGAACCAGAAGCTCCTTGTGAAAAGATAATCCGGCCTTTGCGCATCATTCACAAGATATCCATATGCCGGGGTGTCGTTGAAGAGGAAGTCCTGCGAGAACTGCTCTATTCTAGTAGTGTTCTCGCCGAACGTGCTGTCCATGAAGCTGGTGCGGTTGCCCCAGCCCTCTATTACGCTTCCGTCAGGCCAGAGCGTGAGCACGGTTGCGTTCGTGGCGGTGTTGTTGCTGAGCCACAGCGCAGCCTGCAAGAACGACGGGTTTATCCCGTCTGCCTGCGTGCTTGAAAATGATTCCTGTGCAACAAACGCCCCCTGGTATATCAGTATTACAAAAACTATGCCTCCGAACAGGTACACCAGCTGGATCTGGGTCTTTCCAAGGTTGAAAGCATAGGGCTTTATCAGCGTTCCTGTGATGTAGACAGCATACGCAGCAAACAGCGCTATCGGCACTGACACAAGCGCGTTGTATCTTATCGCACTGCTCTGCAGATATGAAGTGATAAGCAAATACGCGAGCAGGATTGCAAAGCCGTAGCTTGCGTTTATCCCAAGTGCTCCGTTCCTGAACGTGGTCTTGCTCGTATTGCTGTCAATCTTGTGCGCAAACAGCAAGTACAGTATCACTCCTATCGGCGCAAGGAACAGTTCAAAGCCGAAGCTCGCAAACAGGAAGTCGAAGTCCGGCTTCTGCAGTTCCTGAGTAGTGTATCCTATGTTGTTGTTGGCTACAACCCCGTTCAGATACAGTATGGACGAGAACGTTGACGGGGATACTATGATCAGGACTATCATCAGCACAGCGCCTAGCACGCACAACGCAGCGATCCTCTTCAGCATGCTGCCGAGCACTGCCTGAAGCTCTTTTGCTTCCAGAAGCCTGATCGAGGCCACATTCGCAACCAGCACAGCCCCGAATATTATCGCGAAATCAGTCAGTGTTATGTTCGTGGTGTTGGCAAAGTGCAGCATAACGAACATGTTCTCGAGGAGGTAGCCGAGCAGCAGCGCGCCAAGCATCATTATGTTGTTCTTGAGCACTGACTTATCGGCAAATACGAATCCGTAGAGAAACACTAGCAACGTAGAGCCAAGATATACAGCAAGCGTTAGCGAGCCGCCGTTCCACACAATGTCGCTTATCCCGATTATTATCGCAGCGCCCAGCATGAGCCCATACTTCCAGGATTCCCTTTTCTCACGGAATGCCATGAGCGTGAACAGCAGCGCAAGGAGTACAAACGCGCCTATGAAACTATCACCCCTATAAACGCCGCCTGCCGTCCTTGCCACGTTGCCGCTCGACAGAGCTATGAATATCATGGCGAGAAGCCCCAGCATCTTGCTGTTTGACAGGTATTTCACGACGAAGTAGCAAAGCACTGCAGTCGCAAGGCCGAAGAATATCGCAACATAACGCATTACCTCGAGGGGAGTTATTCCAACGAACTGTAGTATTGCATATGGTATTAGAGTTGCGTACAGCAATCCGGGTGCCTCGCCGAAAGTATTGTGCCACGGATATCCTGAAAGATTCACTGTATTGTTCTGCAGCACGAAGCCCTGCGATATTGCCTGCTTTATTGCTGTGTAGTATTCAAATCCATCCGGCTCAAATAGTCCCTGATACTGGAGAAGGCCCATTCTCACGTATATCGCCATTGCGAGTATAGCTATGATTATTATTGCAAACAGCATCTTGTTGTCAAGGCTGAATCTGCCTGACTTGGCGGCAGGCGCTGTGCTAGCACCGGCTGGCGCTTTCAGTTCTCCGGTAACGTTGCTCTCCATAGTCATTGCACACAAAGAAAAGATTAGCTGATTAAGATAGAAGAGATTAGCGGACAAGCTTTTTATTAATTTGTACAACCTAAGTAATTTTAAGCCCTCCGTGAGATTGATCAAACAAATGGTTGAGCTAATGAAGACATTGTTTCTCTATCAAGATCCTAACTACTTTCATGCGGAACTGGCCAGAGCGGTTGGGGCGCATTTTCTTGCAACTCCAGGGATAGAATCAATGCAAAGCGGGCCCATCGAGACCCTGAGCGGCGCCGCAAAGCTGGCACACTACGCAGCAACCATACCGGAAGGTTATGATGTCTATCTCTGCGAAGGCACTTACGTATATCCTGCAATGGCCAAGAGGATGGGCAGGCTGAAAGATGCCAAGATAGTGAACATACTGGCCAGCCCTCTTTTGTATTACATAAAGACTAAAAGGCTTAGTGCGCTGAAGAGCAGGTTTGCTATCGCCATGCTGGATGAAGTTGATGCCTTCATTGCTGTGGGAAAGATGCAGGTCGATCTGCTGAGGGGCATAGTCGGCAGGTGCGAAGTAATGACAACATATCCATTTGTGAAGCCGGGGCTCAGGCGGGCCATGCGTGCACAGCCTGACATAGATTCTCACAGTATACTCTTCAGGGGCAGTAAGGATGCATATTATAAGGGAATAGACATACTTACGCGAGCGTTCAGGATAGTGAAGGAAAAGTGGCCGGACGCGGAGTTGACCATAGCTGGCGGCCTTCGTGATGTAGAAGGTGCCAGCAAGAGCGCAAGAGGTGTAAGCTTCACGGGATACTACAAAGAGAAAGAGGTCCCAAAGCTCACGAGGCAATCTGCGCTCTACGTCCACATGGGGAGGGGTGATGCGTTTCCGATGACAGTTCTCGAATCAATGTGCGGTGGCCTTCCGGCCCTTGTTTCCGAGTGGACCGGAACCAGCGAGGTAGTGTCAAGGATGAGCCCCAGATATGTTATTCCCTTAGATCATATGGCTGCCGCCAGGCAGATAAACGCGTATTTCGCAGCTAGTCCGGAATACAGGGAGGACTTGTCAAGGAGGGCGAGAGCAGTGACAGCGCGGTTCACAAAAGATCGTTCTATCACAGGATTCAGGAAAGCTTACGCCAAAATGATGGGTGGGTAATTGGAGAAACTCTCGCTCATGACATTCTCAAGGAACCACACGAGCCAAGTTCTTGGAATGGTAGACGATCTATACAGCCTTGTAGATGAGATAATATTGGTGGACAGCAGCAACAAAGAAGGGAGGAAGGAGCTGCTAAGCGCCAAGCGCAAGAAGGGATGGAAGAAGCTTAAGATCTTCTACATGGTGCCCCTCGGATTTGTAGAAACGTGCAGGAGCTACGGGCTCACGAAGTGCACTAACGACTGGGTCCTTTATCTCGATGCTGATGAAAGGCCATCCGAGGAACTGAGGTCAGACATAAAGAAAATCATAAGCACAGCAAAGCACAGCGCGTTCATAATAAAGAGGTACGAAGACGTTTCAGGCGGCGAGCTGCGCAGCTTTACCTTCCAGACAAGGATATTCAAAAAATCAATGATAAGATACAAGGGCATAATCGATGAGCGCCCAGAAGTAAGGGGCGGCACAGACTATCTCGATTCCCCATACTACATAACGCACGAAAGAGTGCTCATGCGACACCAGTTTAACGAGTATTATAAAAGGCGCCATTCGTTTCTGGAGTTTGAAAGCATTTCCTACAGCCAGTACAACCAACTCATACAGGAATACATATCCAGGCTCAGGGGCATGACTTATGAAGAGGGCAGGGCTTCGCTCCTGGCAAGGGTAGCCAAGAAAACGATGTTGGCATATGAATCGATAGGGCTCAAAAGGCAGGAGCAGGAGCTCAGCAACTTCGATTACTTCGCATTCGCCTTAATCAAGGAGTTTGCATTTGGCGCAAAAGGGGGCAATCCAAATGTCATACTCAGTGGCCCCCGCGTAGCATACATGCGTGCAAAAGAGATGGCGCGCCTGAAAGCTATGCCAGACCATAGCGCATCTTTCAAGATCGCAAAGATAATAAACAATGTCGGGATGGTGAAGTTCCTCGGTCTTGACAAGGACAGTGTCATATCAAAGCTTAATAGACAATACATGGATAACAGGAAGGGCATGCAAGGGCTCAGCCTGTTGGCGCATCTGCTAAGGGAAAAATACAAAGAACGGCCACACTGATATTGTATGGCAAAGAGCAAGTGATATTATGAACTGGAAATGGAAGTGGCTCAAGGTCGAGGTCTATTATAGCTTCCTCCATCCGCTGTTCCATAGGCAGGAACACGATGGAACCCCGTGGGCAGACAAGCCAAAGGAAATCACACAATCAGGCTTCAAGATGGAGCTTGACAACACAAGCATTCAGGACAAGGGCTACTGGGAGCAATCCAATCATGCAGGCATAGCACCGCCCATGACAAGCTACATGAAGGAAAACCTGAAGCAGGGCATGACATTCATAGATGGAGGCGCAAACAGCGGCTACTTCACAATGCTTGCATCAACGCTGGTCGGGGAGAAAGGAACGGTCTATGCGTTTGAGCCAGCAGAAAGGGCGTACAAGAGATTGTGCAGGAACATAGAGCTTAATCGCTTCAAGAACATAGTGCCTATAAAAAAGGCACTCGGCAGCGCAGGTGGGACGGCGAGGCTATTCATCGGCGAGGGAGGCGATGGCGGCAACACGCTTCTTGGCGGTATGCCGGAAATGTCAGGCAAATTCGAGGACGTCGAGGTAATCACGCTTGATTCATTGAACATAAAGCCGGACATGCTGAAGCTAGACCTTGAAGGATACGAGGCAGAGGCGCTCAAGGGTTCAATGGCAACGCTGCAAAGGCACAAGCCGATAGTGATGTTCGAGTTCAACTATGATACTCTGTTCAAGAAGGACGGGCAATTCAACCAGGCATTCGACGCGCTGAGGCTCGCAGGATATGGCGACTTCACGGACATGAACTCGTGGCAGAAGGTACAAAGTTATCTGGAACTGAGCTATGGACTGACAGATGTCGCGGCAAGGCAATAACAACAGCATCATCACCGGCCGGGCACTGCGGCGAAGCGCAACATGCAATGGTTAATAAATATGGAAACGAGAGCTGTACATAGTATGTGCAAAAATCACTGATAATCATGCGGCCACTCATAATAACACACAGGGCAAATTACAATGCGTTCATTACTAAGAGCATGGCCGGAGGTAACGGTACTTTTGTCGAGGCGCTTTTTACGGCTTTGAATAAAAAGATGGCCTTCGATATAATCACGTTTCAAAATATACTGGCCTCATACGCACTAAGGATTGGCGATAACCCCGTCATACACGACATTGATGGCGTGCCGAAACTGCGGCTTTCAGGCAAACAATGGGACAAGTTTGCCTTTACGATACATTCGCCAGATTATTTCCTGGTGGATGATTGGAACGTGTACCAGAACGCAGATCGGAGCCTGAAAGCCAGAGTGTGGTGGGCAGTGTCAAAGGCCAGCATCAAGGAAAAGATAAGGCGCTCTGCGATGATCGTGGCAGTTTCTTCAAATATAAGGCAATTCCTTATCGATAACAAGGACGTCGAGAGGGACAGGATACGCGTCATAAATCACGGCATTTCGAAGAAATACGGATATCATCCAATCGCCCACGAAAACTTCGTGGTCGGCACGCTCAACAACATGTGTCCTCAGAAGAACCCACTATTCCTGATAAATGCATTTAAGATGTTCAGGGATTCCTTGCCCAACAAGGAAAAGCCGGATGTCAAGTTGAGGCTGTACGGCGGCCTCTACAGTGAAAAAGTTAGAGCATTCCTGCAAGCAAAGATAAGCGAATACAATTCCAGGCAAAAAAAGACAAGCATCGAGCTGATGGGCCCGCTGACTCCAAGCGAGAAGCTGATTATGTACAATAGCATAGATGCATTTTGTTACCCAAGTTTTGAGGAGGGGTTTGGCATACCCATACTGGAGGCGCAGGCGTCGGGTTTGCCAGTGATAATAAACGGGAACGGCATTATCGCAGATGAGGTACAAAAGCACTGCCTCAAAGCGTTCACCGACGAACAGTGCGCTGATATGCTGAAGAAGCTCTATGAGCACGGGTATCCAAAAGGCGTGAGAAGCATTTCAACCAAATATGCGCAAAGCTTTACCTGGGAAAAGGCCGCAGCTATGCACATATCAATGTACGAAGACATAGAAAGGAAAAATTAATCGGCCACCCGCCTGATTAAGCTCATCCATTTCTTTTTGAATAATGGTATGGCCTCAGATTCCCTCAAATGTTTTGCGGCGTTCCTGAATTTTTGGGACAGCACTGTTCTCTTTTCTGGTGAGAGCTCGAAGAAAGCCCTTATCTGATCTGCTACCTGATTTGCATCAAGCTCGGTCACAAAAGGCGGATAGGCCCTTGAAACAATTTCCTTTGTTCCAGTGTCTACAGAGACTAGCGCGGGGATCCCGGCTTGCATGGACTCTATGGTTCCTAACGGGTACGTGTCTCCCCTCCCCGGGTTTACGCATATGGCCTTGTTATGGAACACTTTGGCGTAGTCCTCATCGGATTTCTTAAACCCGGTGTTTATGATGAATGGGGATTCATAGTTGCTGGATCCAGTACAATACAGCTTTATATCGGGGTAGTCGTTTTTCAGCAATTCCATCGCCTCCAGAACCAAATCAATTCCCTTGTATTTGAGCCTATTCGCGCGCAATTCGCCCGCGAAGAGCAGATCATGGTTAATGCCCTTGCCTTTTATCGGTATTTTGATTAGAATATTATAGAAGCTGTCTCTGGTCGCCGCAGGTATTTCTATATACGGCTTGTTTATGCCCAGTTTCTTCAGCAAGAATCCCCAACGCCCGTTTATTATGTAGCCATCGACTTTATCCAGCAATTTCTTCTGTAATAATTCCGACATCGATGGGTTTTTGGCATATACGAGGTCGTACATGACCGGATCAGCGGTTATGTTTATTATCTTGGCGTTTCCAAGTCTGCCAAGCATTTTTGCCACGACCGGTATTATGAATACCGTTTCGCTTACGTATATGTCATAGCCCTTTGGCAGCGTAAGCGCCGCGCGTATTACCGCCAAAGCCCTTTGTAGCGTATTTGAATCGTAGCCACCGGCGTTGAACTTTGATATCCAGAGATCCGCGTTTACGCTTTTCATTGCAGAAACAAAATAGCGAGGACGCAGGTGGTCGGATCCAGATATGAAAAGTACCTTCATGTCTATACCAATAGATTAATGCTTCCTATAGTTGACATTGCTGCAGATTAAATAAGTTCCGCGTACAGGAGCCCCTGCTGGAGCACTTCCCCGCTATCACTATGCCCCTTTAGAGCTGGCGTATATGATACCCTAAATCCGCACAGCCTTAGTTTCTCTGCGATATTCACATAACCATTGTGATATTCAAGTTCTATTTTCTTGAATCGCCGTAGCACTTCTGGTTTTTCATTGAGTATGGCTTCATATTCGCATCCTTCGCAGTCCATCTTAAGGAACGCGTTTTCGAGCTTCAGAGATTCTAGGATTCCTTTGAGCGTAGTAACATTTATTAGCACCCCCTTTTTTGCATTCCTTGACAGACCATCAGTGTAGATGGCTTTCTCATCCATTATAATCTTCCGTTCATGTCCTGCCACACCCACGTTCTTGACCGTAACTTTATTGCCAATTTTATTGCGTTTTATATTGTTTACAGCTATCTTATACCATGCGGGGCTCAGTTCATATGCGTAAACGTGCTTGGCACCCTTTGATACAAAATATATCGCGCTGTCCCCGTTCTGGGCGCCTACGTCTATGACTACCTCACCATCTGGACTGAATTTTCCATAGTCGGAGTCCATCGTTTCCATCTGCAGCCTGAAATAAGTGGTATTGGGCTCAAGCACATTGTTTATGCACATTTCGTCCCATAAGCTGTAGTAGTCATTTTTATCCTTAAGTGTTATCTTCTTGCCATCGTAGCCAACCACGATGTTCTTTGCAATTCCAAGCCTGAGCATGACTATTGATATCCAGTTATTGAAATGCCTCCTTATTTGCATGAACTTATCAACAGATATCTTTATCCTGTAGAAAAATGCAAACACTCCGTTCCCAAGCGCTACATTATTGCTCATAAGCTCATCTGTGTCTACTGCTGGTTTATAATATCACAATCTGCACAATGCCAATAAAATATAAATATCAATTCCAAGTATATAAATAAATGGTTGAATGGCTAGCGACAAGCAGATTCTAATAACTGGATGTTCCGGGTTCATAGGCAGGCACGTATCCGCATACGCCGTGGCCGCCGGATACAGAGTAGTTGGCTTGGACCTAAAAGACTGCGATGTAGAGGGTGTAAGATTTATCAGGGGAGATTTAAGGGACAAAAATATTGTAGAGAATGCAGCAAAGGGCTGCGATTATGTTATCCATCTGGGCGCAATAACCATACCGCAGCGTTTTAAAGAGGATCTAGTCGGCAACTATGAGATAAACATAAATGGCTTCATCAATGTGATAGAGGCAGCAAGGAAAAACAACTGCAAAAAGTTCCTTTATGCTTCAAGCGCATCAATGTACCTTCCGGAAAGTTTCTCAGAAGATGCGGTGATAGACACGCACAGGCAACGTAATCATTATTCCAAATCAAAGATGGTTGATGAAATGATAGCAGATTCATTCAATGATGTGTATGGTTTCAAGTCAATAGGCCTCAGATTTTTTAATGTCTATGGGAAGGACGAGGAAAGAAAGGGCCAGAGTGCGTGTGCGCTAGGCCAGTTTCTTATGGCCAAGATGAATGGAGAGCCACTGCTAATATATGGCGATGGGAAACAGTCAAAAGATTTCATTTATATGGATGATGCAGTGAAGATATTATTTTTGATACTGGAGAAAACAGACAGCGGCGTATACAATGTCGGAACTGGCGTGAATACACAATTTAATACCATTGCAGACCTGATAGACAAAGGCGCTAAAAAATACATACCAATGCCATTACCAACATACCAGTATATAACTAAAGCCGATACTAGACGACTTTTATCATTGATAGGGAAGTACAAATTTGTAAGCATAGAAGAAGGTATCACTGAGCTGCTCTCCTATTATAAACTCAACTATGGCAAGTAAATTTTCTTGGTTAATTGAGCTAAAGACGGTTGATTCATTGGACAAGACCATTATACTAATAAGACATGGCCAAAGCGAGCCCAATGTATCAAATACACTGACAAGCAGGATAGGCGGATACCAACTCACAAGCCTGGGCAGGCTGCAAGCCGAGAATGCAGGAGAGCTCATAAGCCCTCTTAGGATAGATTCACTATATCATAGTCCTGTCCTGAGAGCTGTACAGACAGCCGATATAATAGGAGCAAAGATAAAAATGGTACCCAGGCCTGACTATAGGCTTAGGGAGAGGCATTTGGGCATATACGAGGAGATGCAACGTCCCAGCGGCATGGAGTGGAAATTCGAGCCAAGCTCCAAGCTGGAACCATGGGAATATGTCAAGGCAAGGATGAGCTCATTCATGGAGCATGTAGATGGAAGAATAATAGCCGCCACTTCTCATGCAGATCCAATATCCGCGGCCTGCGACTCCATCGACGGGAAGGGCATGAGGTTCCATGCTTCTAATATACCTGGGCCTGGAACCCTAACCATTATAGACATTGGCTCACAAAAGGTTCTGGGAAAAGGCGTTCTGTCGCTGCCAGGCGAGCTGTCGTCGGTATAACTCTATTATATAGTAGTTGACGTCGAAGGTTTTGCTAAAGACAGAATGTACATATGACAATCATCGTAGTATAAAATGATGTTTATATAAAAAGTTTTATGCATGACAGATGTATTTAAATACCTTTCATGCAACATAGATTCACAAATGTTTGAAGTGAGAGAATGAAGACTCTAAATGCAAAGAGAATAACCGCTGTAGCTGCAGGCGCAGCTCTTCTAGGCCTTGGTCTTGCGTTCGCAGGATCCCTATCCATTGATAATGGATTCCAGATAATCAACAGCAACGGACAACCGGTGGTGCAAGTAGTCGTAGGACACGCTGCACAACCAAGCGACGGAGTTGCCGCTGCCAACATCGCTGCTGCTATCGGAAACCTGGCATACACAAGTGTTCCAGTGACGGCAACAGTGAACGCAACACAGGCCGCATCAGTGCTGCACGCACAGGTGTCAGGAAGCTCTGGCTACACAATAACAAACGCACAGGTTTGGCTGAACGAAACCGGTGCGACAAGCGTATCAGGTGCATATGCTTTCTCATCGCTAATCGGCTCAGTAATAAACAGGGCCGTAACACTGAACCTGCCTATATATACTAAGACGTTGCAGAGCTCAGGACAGTATTCATATCCAAACTACGGGGGCACAATATCAACAACTGCAAGCCCGCAGGCAAGCGCATATTCCGGAGTAAGCGCCCCAGTAAACTCAACCCCATCATACAACTATAATGGAGGCGGAGTAACATTCTCCCAGTTCGGAGGCAGCAAGACAAGCAACAACGACAACATACTTGCACTGTCAGGCACACAGGTGCCAGGATTGCTAAGCAGCTCTGGGTCGTATTCGGAAACTGAATACCTTTGGGTTACAGGATTCCCAGTGTACAACCAGAATGCAGGAGAGTTCACCTTGCTATCGGCAGGAGGAGCATACCAGGTCGTATTTGGCAAGCCTATATACATATGGGCAAGCAACAACAACTACAACCAGGCAACCTTCACAATGCTTGGACAGCAGTGGACAATAATCAATGCAACACCTCCATCAACAACCGCAACACAGACAACAGCGGTTCAGGGATCATCGTCAATGTATCTGGCTCAGTCACTAGTTCCTCTGACTACAGTATATGTTGGACAGAACTTGACAGCTGGCGCATACACTGTGACGTTGACTGACTTGGGACAGCCAAACTCAAACGGCGTGTCAACGGCGTCAGTAAACCTGTACTACAACGGAGTACTTACAAACACGTCGCAGATAGCTCCAGGAACGACCGCAAAGTTCAACGTGTCCGGAAAGACAGTTGACGTCAAGGTCAACAGCACATTCGCAGGACTTTATGCATACCAGAAGTGGGCAAAGATGCAGATATTCTCGAATGTCTACAAGGTAACGAGCGGACAGGCGTTCAACAGCACATACGACAAGGGCTGGATAACAGACCTGTGGTGGACTAACACAACATCCACATCAGGAGCTGCCGCAAACGCGCTGTACTCTATAGTAATATACAACGCAAGCCCAGTGACATTGGCACAGGGACAGAGCCTTGTCTTCATCCAGCAGCCACAGGCGTGGAAGCTCACTTTCGTGGGTGAGACTCTTGGTGCATCAAACCAGGACCCAGTGACATTGTCCACAACGTCCGAGGGACTGACAGCGTACCAGAACTTTGGACAGCAGGCAGCATTGGGATACAGCGTTCCATACATAAACGAGCCTGGACAGCTATTGACTGTATCTAGCGGAATATCTGGAGCGTTCACTGCACCAGGCGGACAGAGCAACATGGTAACATACCTGTTGACTCCATACCAACTGGCAACAACTGCGAACGCCGCATCAACAGCGTCCAACTCAGAAGTAGACACGTCCAACGTGGTCCTCGCATACACAAACGTAAACGGTGCAAACTGGATAACAGCGAACATACCGCTTACAGTGCTTGTAACGGGATACACTGAATCGTACAACGGCGTAGTGTGGAAGCCATCAGGGGCCGCGACAACGCAGAACTTCCAGTTCACGTCAAACGCCCAGTCGCAGACAACCAGCACGCCGTTCTTCAACATAACAGGGGTCCAGTTGCAGAGCAACAGGGCACTTCCTGGAACGTTGAGCATAGCTGTTGTGTCAGAAAACTCGTTGGGCACAAGCGCAACAACGCTGGCAACCCTGTCGAGCATGTCAGGGCCCGCAATACAGACTGCATCGACAAGCCTCTCATACCAGGGCACGTCGTATGCCGCATTGTATCCAGTAACTGGAAACTCAGTGCTGTATAGCGGAACGGGAACTCCAGTGGCGTTCACACTTGGAACGCATGCTGCAAGCGGTGCCGCATCGAGCGAGTACTTCACCTACTCAGTCAACGAAATAGCTGTGCCAGGCACTACGAGCTATGACCAATTGGCAGTAGGATTGTACAACAACACTGCAGGAGTTCAGGCAAGCACTCTGTTCATAATGAACTACTCGACGCTAGGCCAGCGCCAGAATGCAACATATGTTCCGTATTCTGGATCTGCAAACAGCATAAGCGTCAAGCAGGGCTTCTCAACAGAGCGCGGCTCAGTTGTGTCATCCATAACACCAACACAGGTCGTGTTTGGAATGGCGGAACAGCAGCAGTATCTTGAGTTCGCAGTAGGACCTGCATCAGGGGGCGCGATAACGCGCAACTACGCAACATACGGGCCATACGGAGTAGGACAGAACACTAACATCCCGAATGTCAGCATTGGAAAGGTTACGGCCAACGTGACTGTGCCGGCAGGCGCAGGAGTAACGGTATCTGGTATAAACCAGGTGCAGGCAACTCCTTCAGTCACATCAGCTGACCAGCCAGTGTGGCTAACGGGATTGAGCTCAACAGCCCCAATAGCAGTGCTTGACACAAACGCAAACCCACAGAGCAACTTGATTCTGGTAGGAAGCGGATACGTCAACTCGCTATCACAGCAGCTGCAGAACTCATACAACGTGACTGTAAGCCCAACCAGTGCGCCAATAGTGCAGCAATACGGAGCGAACAGGATCCTGGTAGCAGGTTATTATGCCAACCAGACAACGGCTGCGGCTGACCAATTCATCCAGCAGCTATACGCACAAGCAAGCGTCTGAACAGGCGCTTCTTTTTTCTTTTTTGTTTCTGGGGACTTTGTTCCCCAAAATCTTTTTCTTGTTGTTTTTCACGAACTAGCGTAAGCTCCACATTGTCGTCGGAATAAATGCAAAGGCTAATGCCAGCATTTATAAAGATTTTCAGACAATTATCTAGCACTGGTGTTTTGTTGAAGCTGCAACTCCTATGCCTTATGTCAATAGTGCTCATGGCCACAATATCATCAGCTTCACTTCCTGCCAACACAAGCCAGGGGCTGGTATCCTATCTCCAAATATACATTCCAAATTCAATAATATTCAACAGCACGTACATAAACCAGAGCATAGGAACTTCATCGTATTCCATAATGCTGATGACAAACGGCAGCATGATAGTGACAAATACCACGTCCAGGCAGTATCAGATGGTCATTGATGCTAATACCGCAGCGTACGCGCTAGCACCTTACGTCTTCTACAAATACTATCCAAATTCAACTATACTGAGCAGCCTTGTGACCGAGATGCAGGCCTATCGGCAGAGCGCACAGGCCCCGCTGGCCGACTGCCTGACAGAAACAGGCCTTGCTGCATACGCGTGCACTGCATCAACTGGATTATCAACATGTATTACCAATTCATGCCAGTCTGTTCCGGTCTGCGATGAAGTCATCAGGTCAGTGGGCGCAGCAAGCCCGTTCGGCGCCGGAATAATAAACTTCTCCGTCAATTATACTGCATACAATGGCGCAATAAACAGCTATATAAGCATAGCAAGCTCCATAAACCAGTCAAACGTCGGCACCTCAATCCCCAGGCTGCAGAGCCTGGCGAGCAATATATCGGGCATAAGCAACAAGATGGTGCAAAACCCGTTATTCCCATTGCCGCAGAGCCTTGTATCCACAGCGGGCAGCGTATGCTCGCAATACAACGGCTTTGGAGGACCTTGGTACTGCTATGCGCTCGGGTTCTGCCAGAGCGTGTCGTTCAATACAACAGCGCTTAGCGACGCACAGACATCGCTCGCGGCCATAGCAGCGCTGCCCCTCACTAATGCAAGCCTGAAGTCATATGGAATACAGTCGGCGTCGCTGGCCTATTCATTCTACTGGCCGGTCGAGAGCCAGATCCAGGCAAAGCTTCTTGGAGGCTTCCTGAATTCGACGTCAAAGCAGTATATTGCCCTTGAAACAAACATGTCGTTCGTTGCATCAAGATACAACAACGCAAGCCTGGACATAGCGCTATCAAACCTGGTAACCACGTACAACTCTATAGTGTCAGCAGGAGGATCACAGAACTTCACAAGCGCAAGCGCAGAGCTATCTGCAGCAATGGCGAACGCAAGCGTTGCCTATAAGACCTACGGAACTCCGTACATCAGCGTTTACAATACCGCCTTCAACAATACGAGAGACCTGACTCTGGCCCAACTCGACTACAACCCAGTCCCATACCAGATTGCATTCCTGGCTACCCAGCAGGCAGCGGTGAATGCCCAGCTGGCCGGAAAGCTGAACACCAGCTCGCTCAATACACTTTCATCCGTAATGGCTGGCGTGACTTCTGGAGCGTCATCTGCGCAAACATCATTAACGGCAGCGACAGTGACAAAGGATCTTTATGGAGGCATTATAAACTCGCTCCTCTACAGCGCATCGGCGCCCGCGGATCCGGCAAACCAGATGTCGCAGACCTATGTGGCCGCATTCGCATTTGTCGAGGGAATAGTAGTTCTTGGAATAGTATATTATTTCACATACCACAGGCTCAGGCGTAAGGGCAGGATCCGCGTGCAAGGGAACGTAAGGAGGGCATGGACCATACTATTCGCAATATTCTTCATAGTAGTGCTAATTTACACATATTCAGAGTACGCGATAGCAGGGGCGGCAAATTCATTCCTTCCGGTCAGCAGTTTCGTTAACGCGCTGTCAGGCAGCAGCAAGGCGTACATATTGGTAAACAGCTCAATATCGTCGAATTCATCGATATCGCAGTGCGTAGGAGCCCTCAAGGGCGAGCTGACGCAGGAAGGCAAGACGCTCATAAGCACTACATACACCGGAGGCTATTCGTGCAGCATAAACTCATCTGTGAACGGCCCCGGATGCTTCAGCGGAATACTGAGCAGCGGATATCCGGCCATAGTGGTCACCGGCATGACAAACACCAGCATAGGATATTACGGCATGTATGGCACTGCGCTGTTTGCGAGCGGCGGCGTTGCGATGGGGCAGTCGTGCGAGCTGGCGTACATACTGAAGTGAGTCATCATGGCTGAGAAAGCTGCACAGAAGAAGGCATCCAAGGAGGAAAAGGGCAGGTCGTCAAAAACACAGGTGGTATTGCTGCTCGTATTCGCAGCGATAGTGGTGATCGCGGTATTCTTCGGATCATATTCACTATTGTCATCGGGAAGCGGCTCGTCCGCCAACTACACCGTTTTCTGGAATAACTTCGCGGCAGCGCCCAGGGCGGGCATAGTTATAGATTATTACAACAGCAGCGTCTTCTCTTCCGGGCTTTCGTGCGCGACGTCGCTGATCCAGAACATAATAGAGAGCCAGTCGCTGCACAGGAACTCGTCAACGCTTGATTTCTACGTGATAAACTCTACTGCCTGCACGTATTCGTTGGGCCTGGGCGGAACATCATCAAATTCACTCACTGGCACTCCATCGCAATGCGAAAGCCTTAGCGCAGCTGAGCCCAGGATAGTCATAGGATACGCGCTGCGGAACATTACCAAGTTCAACTCTACAGTGCTCAGCATAGAAGGAAATGCAGACTATCTGCAGATGTGCGGGGTTTCCAGCACATTGGCCAGCAGCTGAAAAACGCCAGCTTTTTATACTTTATGAGTGAATGACATCAAGTAGGGCGAGTCTATGAAAGCGAATCTGGGCATGGCATTCCTGTTCATGGCATATGTTTGCATGGCCGCAAGTGCGGTACAGCCGCACGTATCTTTTCAGGCATCTGTAACAGTGGTCATATCAAAAGGCAATTCCACTACAAACCAGACAACACCGACCACAATATATAATTCATCGACATACAACACGTCCACGGCAGCTACATCGTCCATAGCTGGCGGAGGGGGCGGGGGAGGCGGTGGCGCGTCTACTACAGTAACAGTCACAAATAATCCAACTAACAGCACCACTATATCAACAGGATCCCAGCCTGGCAACTACGGTGGCAGTGCATTCTATGTGGTAATCGGCATAGTGGCCATAGGGGCTGCATACTATCTGATCAACAGAGAGCGAGAAAAATGAACAGGACAGCCCCGATAGTGGCCCTGTTAGCCCTTATACTCCTATTCCAGATATCTGGCATTGCTGCGGCAGCTGGCCCCACCAATGACGGCTCTCTGCAGATAGACACAGGCCAGACTATAACTCTGACAGCCACCAGCACTGGCGGTAAGGCGCCATATACCTATACGTGGTATCAGGACGAAGCGTGCACCGGAACCGTCATATTCACCGGAAATCCGTATACAAGCCCGGCTCTTACTTCTAATACCTACTACTGTGCAAAATCTACGGATAGCAGCGTGCCCAACGTTATATCCGAAGCATATATCGAGATCATAGTCAATCCGCAGCTCGTGGCCGGGCCTATAACGCCAGCCTCGCCGTCGATAAGCAGCGGCGGGTCGGTAACGCTCACCTCTCATGCGAGCGGAGGAACCACCCCGTATTCCTATGAGTGGTACACAGGAAGCTCGTGCAACTCTGCGATATCCGGTACGAACAGCGTTACATATCTTGCAAGCCCGCCCACGTCGACTTATTACTGTTATACGGTGACCGACAGCAGCGAGGCGAACCAGGGGCCGGAAACGGCCACGTCTTCGCCGGATCTCGTGACAGTGTTATTATCATCTTCTACAACCACGTTCAAGTCTTCATCAACGCTCTCATCCTCAACACTCTCTTCATCAACACTATCATCGTCTTCAACAACGCTTAGGACATCTTCCACACTTTCTTCGTCAACACTTTCTTCGTCAACGCTCTCGTCCTCAACGCTCTCGTCCTCAACACTCTCTTCATCAACACTATCATCGTCTTCAACAACGCTTAGGACATCTTCCACACTTTCTTCATCAACACTCTCATCCTCAACGCTCTCTTCCACATCCCTGTCAACATTGACATCAACTTCACTATCTACGCTCTCTTCCACATCCCTGTCAACGCTATCCTCAACATCATTGTCATCAACAACCACAGTTCCAGTGGGCCAATACTCATCCACTAGCATATCGTCTTCATCGTCCACAAGCCTGTCGTCTTCGACCAGCACCATAATGGCTCTGTCTACAACTACCCTGCTGGGGCTTCAGAGCACCACCACGATAGTGTACGAGCTTCTAGGCATGCCGCCGTTCTGCACCATACTCACCATATACATTGACGTGGTGAACATACTTTTCATACTTGGGCTTATGCTGATGGTGCTGGGCGGGGCACTCATGGCAGGATCGCAGCTCTTCCCCGGCAACATGAAGGGCACCATAATGGGCTACGGCATAGGCATACTAGTGGGAGGGATAATGGCGGTATTGATCGGAATACTGAGTCCTTACCTTGTGTCAGTGTTGACCGGACTGTCGGCCAACCAGATCACAGCCGCATTCATCAAGAATTTCATATGCTGAAATTAATGCAGAACTCCAGTGATATAGTGGAAAGCATTCTTGGATTTGGATCATATGCGACAGTGCCAAGGCTCAAAGTTCTCCTTTTTTGCATAACGATGCTTGCGCAGCTGGCAGCGGGCGCAGCGCAGCTATACTCAACAACCACAATAGGAGGGCCAGGCCAGAGCACCACCACCATAGGAATAAAGTTCGGCCCAACACCGCAGGTCTGCGCCACGCTTGCCGCTTATAACACCATAACGCAGACCCTATACGTGGCCGGGCTGCTGCTGCTGGTCGCAGCTTTGCTCGTGTACATGAGCCCCAAGATGTTCCCGAAGAAGATAAAGACCAAGACAAGCGGATACGCGATAGGCCTGCTGATAGGAGGAGTAGTGGCACTTATCCTGTCGTTTACCAGCGTGTTCTTCGTGCAGCTCTTCACCGGATATCCGGCAAATGAATTGTCCGTTTCCGCGATACAGGCGCTGGGCTGCAACACCGTGTCAGTTTTCTGATCGTCATTGCCTGTATTTCAGCATGCCCGCAACCCCGCCAAATCCCATCAGAAGCTGCTTGCCGTACTGCGTGCTGTCGGACACGAACGTTATCTCTATTCCTTGCTTGTCTGCCATGTCTACGAGCTCCTCTATCGCATCGCTTTGCTTCGTGACCTCCAGCGTTCCGCCGCAGTCGTGCTTTGAAAGGCGCTTGTTGCCCGATTCTATTGCGTCGAGCTCCTTGCCGCAGTTGCTGCACTTGTAGTGGACGTTCCAGAGATCGGCCCCCTCGCTGATAATTATCTTGCTTATGTTGCCTGACATCAGGGCGTTTAACACTTTTTCGTAGCCGTAAACTGCAAGGCTGCCCTTCGCAACCTCGTTGAGGAAGCGTTCCATCACCGCACGCTCCTGCATCATGGACTGCTCCTCGAGGACTTCCTTAGACCTTTCAAGTAGTTCGTTTATTCCCTCATCTTCGTCCGTATATCCTGTATTGAAGACCCCGAGAACTTTTATCTGATAGTTAAGATTCTTCGAGGAAAGGAAGTCCTCCTTGGCTGGACCAGGCCCACCGACAACTAGAGCCTTTATTTTGAACTCGTTCTTCGCATATAGTTCGTTGATCGAATCCGCCACCCTCTTGTAATATTCCTCGATGCTCTCCGATATGAGCCTCTGATACCTGTTTTGTGATTGTCCGCCCTTCCTTATCTTCGCGTGTGCGAGCGAATGGATCTTCTTTTCAACCATTACGCTTGACCCCTTGAGCAGTGCAACGGTCGCATCCCTGCCGTCCATGACAACCAGCGCATACATCTCCTTTGCCTCGATCATGGATTCTATCGGATCGAGAAGGAATACGGAATCACATCTGTAGATGTTTGACTTCAGGGGACTTGGCGGCTCCATTGAAAATAATTCTATGTCGGGCTTTGACTGCTCGCTCGATATGTTGCCACAGAATATGGCAAGCCCGTTCTTTGGAGGCGCTTTGTAGAGCTTTAGATAGGAAAGGATTTTGTCTATCGCTCCCTGGACGTTCGTCCTTGTTGTCTTTGACTTGATGTTTGACGCCTGGCCATGCTCTTCCCTCAGCTTGCTGGTAACGTCAGATATCTGCGCTCCTGGTGGGACATAGAGGCTTATCAGCTCGGTTCCACTGCCTCTGATCTTCGAAAGCCTTTTCAGTTCCCTCCTTATGCTATACTCCTTTTTCATAACTATGCGCCAGCGGCATGACAAATGCTGCTATATGCTTTGGACGTCCTTCGATTCAGCATATCCGGCAATCTGGTTTACTAGCTTTTTATCCGTAGTGACAAGCGGTATATTCATCGCCCTCGCAAAATAAGCATAGGAAGAGTCATAAAAAGAAAGTTTGTATTTGTTTGCCAAAGCCAGAATACGCCCTTCATGGCCGTTTACGCCCAAAATCGTCATGCTATCGAGCGCATCTACCGCAAGTCTCATTATTTTTTCCTGTTCGCTTCCTGTCATTCTTTTATGCAGAGCCCCCTCCTTCCATACTATATTTCCAATTTCGTATTTAGCAAGATCTAGAGTATAATTGCCTACAAGTTTACCGATGACGTCTGGCCCCAGGGCGTTGTAGATCGCAGAGGAATCAAAAAGATATTTCATCGGCCATCCCTGTCTTCCCTTATATCACGGACTATATCCCCAGGAGGTATCTTTTTCAGTATCCTGCTCATCTCGCTGGCCTTTTTTCTTAGCACAGCTATCTTCTCCTTCTTTAATTCTTCCTCCAGCCCCACCCTGAATGCCCGGGATGGGCGAATGCCCAAGCGCCGCATCTTTTGCCTAAGTCTGCTTGGTATCTTTGCAGATACGGTTACGAATGTTTGTGCCATATTCAACATTTAAGTACAAACAGATATATAAATCTTACCCATATACTACCTAAAATAGTATTTTTCATCCAATCGTGCTCTTTCCCATATATGGGGCTAGCGCTTCAGGAACAGAAATCCTGCCCGAGCTGTCGCTGTAGTTCTCCGCTATGGCCACCAGCATGCGCTCAGCAGATATTGCGGTGCCATTGAGTGTGTGGACGTACTTTCGTTCATTGCCCTCGTCATATTTTATGTCAAGCCTCAGGCTCTGCCAATCTCCGACATTCGAGCAGGACATGAGCTCCCTGTATCTCTCCTGGCTTGGCATGTAAACTTCTACGTCAAATGACCTGTAGTCCTTGGCGCTGAGGTCTCCTATGCATATCTCTACGACACGGTATGGGAGATCTAGCTTCTTCATTATGTCTTCTATGTTATGTATCAGTTCTTCATGGTATTTTTCTGAATCTTCTGGCTTGCAGAATATGAACTGCTCGACCTTGTTGAACTGATGTAAGCGGAATATGCCTTTTGTGTCCTTTCCGTGGGCTCCGGCCTCTCTCCTGAAGCACGGGCTTATCCCGACGTATTTGAGCGGTAGTTCCTTTCCATTGAAAACCTCCTCCGCGTGCATAGCCGCAAGCGGATGTTCGGCAGTTCCAACAAGAAAGAGGTCTTCTTCCATGTGCTCATAGTCTGTTCTTTTGCCTGCCTCTGCCGTGTCAGTTACCTTGTATAGCGTTTCTTCAAAGGTTCCGAGCGGCACAGCTCCCCTGTAGTATTTCTGCTTCATGAGAAACGGCGGCTCCACCGGGATGTAGCCCTTCCTAGTCAGTTCATCGAGAGCGAATCTGAGCACCGATTGCTCCAGGAGCACAAGGTCCCTCTTTAGTATGTAGAATCTTGCACCGCCCACCTTTGCCGCCCTCTCAACGTCTATCATGTCGAGCTTGGATAGTATTTCCTCGTGGCTTGGAGAGCTCTTCTTCTTTGGCGTGCCCCATTTCCTGACTTCAGGATTATCCGCATCGCTCTCCCCATTTGGGACTTTTGGATGGACAAGATTTGGCAACGATATGAGCAGCTTTTCTATCCTGTCTTCATAAGTAGGAAGGGTCGATTCCATCTCAACTATCTCTTCCTTGAGCTTGCCTAGCTCAGTTATCCGTTCGCTAACGTCCATGCTTTTTTTCTTTGCCTCCGAGACCTCAAGGCTCGCCCTGTTCCTTCTTGACTGGAGGTCCTGCAGCTTTGTCTTCATGGCTCTCCATTCCTCGTCAAGCTTGAGTAGTTCATCGAGCGGATACGCGCTCTTCCTTCTTGCAAGTGCATCCCTCACTATATCAAGGCGTTCCCTCACTAAGCGCGTTGTGAACACAGAATTCCCTCTCAGAGCTATTGGAAATGAAAGCATATAAAGAATGCGCTCGATAATATCCTGCCGCGCAGGGGTGGCGGAGCCTGGTCAAACGCGCAAGGCTTAGGACCTTGTGCCTTAGGGCTGCGAGAGTTCAAATCTCTCCCCCTGCATATAAGAAAGTTTGCTAGCAAGACTTAGTGAAAAGCCATGTACACACTTGGCATATGGGACGGCCATGACTCAGGGGCAGCGCTGATAGAAGGGAACAGCGTCATATTCGCAGCTAACGAGGAGCGATTTACCAAGAGGAAGCTGGAAGTGCACTTTCCAATACATTCCATAAACGCAGCTCTTAAGTACGCCGGACTAAAGCCCAGCGACGTGGAGAAAGTCGCATTTACAACCACGGAGCTAACAAAGACTCTGGAGCGGGCGTTTCCTTACATGAAAGAAAATTACTACCAATTCAGGAGGAGGAAGCAGCTCAGGCCAAGGTTCGAGAATGCGAGGCACAATCTGAAGTACAGGATGACAAGCATAGGCGTAGTGCCATTTTCTACTTCGATAAGCAAGGGCATAGTTGCAAGAAACCTCCGCCACATGGGATTTGCGAAGTTCAAGCTTGATGTCGTTGAACACCATACCGCCCACGCCGCGGGTGCTGCGTTCACTTCACATATGAAGAACGGGGCTATAATAACGCTTGACGGTGTTGGCGATGGGATATGCGGCAGCGTAAATATCCTTGAGAACGGCGAGTTCACAAGGAAGCAGAGCATAAGTGTCAGAGACTCGATTGGCATATTCTACGAACAGGTCACAAATGTACTCGGGATGCGCGAGATGGAAGACGAGGGCAAGATAATGGCGATGTCATGCTATTCGTATCCATTTCCATTCGAGGAGAACAAGCTGAGGGATTTTTTCATAGTCACCGGAACGCTCATCAGGGCAAAGTATGGCCCCACCAAGCAGTTCGAGATGCTGCAGAGGATAGCATGGCAAACTCCAAGAGAGCAGTTCTCATACATGGCGCAGCAGCTGATCGAGAACGTTATGGCGAAATACGTTAGCAATGTCCTAGACAGATACAGCATGTCTGACGTCGCGTTCGCGGGGGGAGTTTTCGCAAACGTCAAGGCCAACATGTGCGTAAGGAACCTTGAACAGCTCCGCCACTGGTACGTGTTCCCGCACATGGGCGATGGAGGCATAGCGCTGGGATCGGCGCTATATTCAAGCTATCTTGAAAATGGAACAACTGATTATAGGTTTAATGCGTATCTTGGCAACGAATACACAAAAGACGAAACGCTTGCAGTACTCAAGAAGGACCGCAGCCTCATCTTCCAGGAGGAAAGTCCATTCGACCACACGTCTCACGCCGCAGAGCTCCTTGGCATGGGAAATTATCTCCTCTGGTTCCAGGGGCGCATGGAATACGGCCCCAGGGCGCTGGGCAACAGGAGCATAGTTGCAAGGAGCGACCAGGAAGAGGTAAAGGACCGCCTCAATCTTTATGTCAAGAAGAGGGAGTGGTTCCAGCCCTTCGCTCCGTCAGTGCTTGAAGACGATGTCGGCAGAATCGTTGAATACGATGGCAAAGGCCTTGACAAATACATGACTATGGCGTACATGGTGAAGAAGGAGATGAGGGAGCACGCAAAATCCGTAATGCACATAGACGGATCTGCGAGGCCGCAGATGGTAGGAGAAGAGAATCTCATTTACATGAACCTCATAAGGAAGGTCAAAGGAAGAATGGGCAATGGAATAGTCATGAACACGAGCTTCAACATACACGGATACCCAATAGTCATGGAGCCGGGTGATGCTGTTGGCGTGCTCAAGGCAACGAAGTCGAAGTACCTTTTCATAAACGGCATCTTTGTGACAAACAGGGCTGGTGTTTATTGATGATATCTCCGGCTGGCCTGGAAGAATATGCGTTTACCATTGGAATATTGATAGCGTTCCTCGGAACCATATTCTTTGCAGTGCGCGGCAGGAAGGACATAATATCAGTTTGCAGGTCTGCCGGGATAAAAAAGAATCATTTGCTCATCGGAGTGGCGCTTGTAGTGCTGTTCCTGGCTGTCGAGCTCTCACTCGTAATGCCGACGCAGCTCCTGTTCTTTGATGATGTCATATACCAGAGCATGTCGCTGCATCTCATAAACCTGGGTCAGGCATGGATGTGCAACTACGGCACTCCGACGATGTGCTACATAGGTCAGATATTCCACGAGCCAATAGGCACTTCGTTCGACATAGCAATAGGATTCCTCATATTCGGGGTTTCAAGGAACGTGGGCTACGCTGTCGGCGTTGCGATGGCAGCAGTATCTGTATTTCTGACTTATCTAGTCGCGTTCCTGCTGTTCAGGGACTTCAAGTCAGCTGCATTCTCCGGCCTGCTCATGGCGCTATCCCCTATAGTGCTGGTCTGGGCCATGCCTACCAATTCTGACATGCACTTCCTTGCATATTCGCTGGTTGCAGTTTTCTTCCTTCTCGTTTTCAGGGAGAAGGAGAATGTAAACACCTTCGGGACGCTTGCGCTTTCGCTGGCTCTCGTGTCGTACATGAAGATAATCGCGATGCTCCTAGTTCCTGTTGCAATAATAATGTACATGGCTCTGGAAAAGGAAAGGCACAGCGGCGTAATACGCAGGACCTACGCCAAGATCAGGAAGAATATAGGAAAAACTGCTGTGCTCGCGATCCTGCTGCTCGCTTTCATATCGCTTACAATAAGCGTAGTGTATGCATACACACAGAACACTCCTGGCAATTTCGGCGAGCAGGGATCTCCGGTACAGAACAGCTGCGACAACCTGATGCAGACCATAACATCAGAATCGGACTTCGGGATTCAACTCTTTGAGTTCAACGTGTGCGGAAACCTGCTTTTCTGGCTCGATACATACCAGAGCCAGTACATAATGCAGCCTGTGTTCTTCACTGCGCTGATGCTTGTTGGCGGGACAGTGCTGGCCTTCAGGAGGAAGTGGGCCCTGCTTGCCATCGCCATATGGCTTCTGTCGTTCTTCCTAGTCTATACGGCGTTCTACGCTGGCGATGTGCTATACGGGGTTGATTGGAGGTTCATGCTTAGCACCATAGCCCAGGCCAGCATCCTTGGTGGCTTCTGCTGCTCGATGGCAATAAGCACCGCCGGAAGCCTTCCAAAGAAATTCCTGAGGAAAAAGGAACTGAAGAAGATGAAGTCATTTCCAAGCGGAATAAGGCTGGGTGTAGCCATAGTTCTGGTCGGGCTCATAGCCGGATCAGTATACCTTCTAGTTCCATATCTTGCGGTCAATCCTTCCCAGATACCGCAGGCGGGCGACGCCAGATTCTACGAGGGCATGGTATACAATTCCAGCTCCGTCATACCAAAGTCGTGCATTGTATTCAGCTACGACCCCACGCTCTTCTTCCTTAACAACAGGTCAGCTGCGCAAATGTACTTCCTTTACAACAGCACCTTCATCCAGCAGGCGTCGTCGCAGTACAGCTGCATGGTGCTCGACTATGGATACTGGTGCTATACCCCAAACAACGACTGCGAGGGCGTCAACCAATCATACAATCTCAGCCCGCTCTATCTCAGCACCTACAAACCGCTCAACAGGACATACGGATTCTACTACATAACTCCGAAGGCCAATGACACCCAGTGACATAAATCCAAACCTATTTATAGCTTGACAGGATTATTTCTGCAGTGAAGAGATGGGAAGCATTCACGGCGGGGCCAGACCCGCGATCCTGATTGCGGCATTGTTCCTGCTTGCCCTGATGCTGCAGGCACATTCGCAAAGCATTTCAATAGACGGCAGCACCACAAGCCCGCAGGTTTACGCCAGCGATACTCAGGTTAACTATATCGTTACGGGAAATAACGGAGACCAGGTAATGATAGTATACTGCCCCAGCGCATCATACAGCAGCGCAAACTGCTATACATCAACCACGTGCACTTCATCATGCACAGGAACGATAGCCGCGGGCCAATTCTTTGCGAGCGACTGCCTCGATTACACCATATTCTCTGGCACCGAGAGCACCGGAACGACTTTGTACGTCGGTTTCCTTGACAATGACAATCCGGAGTCGCAGTGGATAGAGGTGCAGATAAGCGGGGGTGGCACAGCGTGCGGTGGCGGCGGTGGCGGCGGAGGAGGCAACACGTTCGCGCCAACCAGCGTAACGAATACGATATGCTCGATCTATTATGACATAAACACCACGCTCTACGTGCTTGCTCTCGCAATAATGCTGCTCGGCGGAGCCATATACGGAGGCGCAAACCTTCTTCCTGGCCAGACCAGGGGTGCGGTGCAGGCATACGGCATGGGCTTGATAATGGGCGGCACAGTGGGTGCCATAATAGGCATAGCAGCGCCATGGCTGGTGGGCTCAATAACCACGCAGAATGTTGCAAACGTATTGACTAGCACCTGTCCGCAGTTTATCTGGACCTGAGATTTGGTGCTAGGGGATAAAATGAGGAAGCTCTGCACCATTCTTTCTGAATCCTTTGTTGCTTTCGCAATCATCATGGCGGCAACCGCGACTCATGTTCCTTATGCCGGCTCGCAGGCCGCTTCATTTGCCATAAACGTGTCACCATCAAACATAATACCCGGGGCATCAGTCAATCTGACTGCAATTGGAGCGTGGCTGGATATAGGGGCCCAGAGTTCGCAGCGCTGTCCCAGCGGCGTATGCACCTACCTATTGCCGCCCGCAAGCATGCTGAGCCTTCCCGCGTCGTGCACCGGGCTTTCAGCCGCGGAATGTTACTGCGGGCAGATAGTGAGCAGCCTAAGCTCCTATCCCGCATGCAATACGATATCAAATTCGCCGATATCGCTAAATCCGGCGAATATACCGTGCTATCTCAGCCCCTCCGGACCTACGGTTGCGCTGGGCGCCGGATATGACGGATACCAGAGCTACTACACTCCGCATACTTTGCCGCAGAACTCGCTGCCGTACCTAGTGTGCTCTTACTACACTCCAAATGGAAATCCAGAATCAGAGAGCTTCTACACGCTGAACGCCTTTAACATAACTCCCTCTTCAGCGGGCAGCGGCGGGCTGGAGCTGGGATCAAGCCCATCGCAGTTTGCGCTTGGCACGGCGCCGCTCCTTGCGCTGGGCGCCAGCCAGTATTACGAGTCACAGCTATCGGTTCCTAACCTGTGCGGACCTTATGGCAACTGCACCATCGAGTTTACAAACAGCAGCATCGGCTGCGTTGCCCCCCCGCCGTACAACGCGCCGTACAACATGCAGGACTGCAGCTGGCTGAACCCGGCCTCAAACGTTCCGTGCATACTGAGCACATATCCAAATAACGGAGTTAACAACCTGAACGGCGGCGGCTATTCATACACGCAGCCGCTAAACACCGCATATCTCCCGAACGGCAATTATCTCGCGTGTGCTTATGACTATCTTGCTCCAGACCTGGCCGGCATAGACACCGCAAATACTGGCATCATATCTCCGTTTACCGCAGTCACACAGGTCCTGTGCAGCGGAAACAGCTGCGTAGTTGCTCCGTATTCGGTCCCCACAAGCACTACATCAATAAACGCCGGGTTCTACGTGACCTTATTTCTGGGCGGGGCGCAGCCCATCATATCAAATACGCTTGGCAGTGCCATATGCTCGGTATATCTGCCGATAAACATGCTGTTCCTGATACTTGCCGTAACGCTCATGACAATAGGAGGAGCTCTCTACGCCCTGTCTACGGTCCTTCCCGGCGCAATGCAGGGCACCGTCCGCGGATACGCGATAGGCCTGGTCACTGTCGGCGCCGTATCCACAATAATATCCGTTGTAGCTATATGGGCGATAGCTGTCGGAACCAGCACGGCGCAGGCGAACGTAGTCAGCGTATGCAATATATTTTGATTGGGTTAGCATGAATACAACATTCCGGACAACGATGACTGTGGCGTTGTTGCTTCTAGCAGCGCAGATGCAGCTCTCTTTTTCACAATATTCAGATTTCTGGGGCACATACATGGGCAGCCAGTATGGCATGTCGATATCGCCGAACATAAACTATCAGTCTTCCCCAGGGGCCGTGCCGGCGGGCAGCATCACGATATATACGGATGACGCAACATACACATGCCTCATCGGCCAGAACCTCGCGGTCTGGTACGCGCCAAATGCGACCTACGGGTCTCCCGGAAACTACATAACCAGCGGAACATGCGGCTCCAGCACCGTGACCCTGACGTTTCCGCAGCCAATCCTGACGTACTCCGGAACCTTTGACGGACAGAGCTACTCGCTCTCGCTGGTCGGGAGCCAGGACGTATCACATTTCACGGATGCGAAGTTCGTAGGCACGCTCTCGGACTTTCAGACGAGCAACGACATCAACGATCCGCCAAACTCATACGCCTGCATAAACGGGAACAGCCTGGACGTCTGGTCCGCCCCCGACGAATATCCGGGAATCTATCTGGTGACTGATTGGAACATGGGCTACCTCTGTGGCACAACATCAGAGCAGAACTTCGTGCTCTCCCTGCCGTTCAATCCGGTTATATCGCAGGACATCCAGCTACAGAATACTGCCCTCATACCCGGCGCATACAATCCGCTTACCTTCAACGTGTTGTTTTCCGGAAGCGAGTGCACAAGCGCTTGTTCGTATGAAATAATATTGTCAAATAACACTGATACCTGCCCACCGCCGTTCTCCATACCCAGCTGCTATCCAACAGAGAATACGCTTGACGGGTGCACGATATCGAGCGGGACGGTTTCGAGCACGCCATTAGGCTTGACAACAGGCACACTCAACACGTACACTCCAGGCAACGCATTTCCTGGTAATTCGACAGCGCCATCTGAGGATGGCATATGCTACTATCTTTCAGATCCTAATTCGGCTACATCAGCCAATGTGTTCTACTACACTGGAACTCCGCAGGATACATACGCGATACTGCCAGCCTCGCCTCCTCCGCCATATTCCCCAACACTTTCGCTTTCATCTAGCGCAGTGCCGGCGGGACAGCCGATAGTCGCGACGTTCACTCCGAATTCCCAGATGCTCGGAGTCACAACGTATCTTGAATTCTCCAGCCAGTACGGGGCCCCGTATGGCTCCATCTCGCAGGGATCATCTTCTGAGAACTTCTGCGTAGCGCCGAAGTTTGCGCAGCAGAACTGCCCTTCGCCACTGACCTCACAAACTCCAGACTGCTTATTGTATACCGGAACCGGCGCCACATCCGTTTCCATTGCCACATCAGTCCTGGATCCTGGCCTATATACTATGTGCGGATATTCGGAAGGCACTCCGCAGTCCGGGATAACTGAGCCAACGAACGGATTCATTGACACAAGCTTTGTGATAAGCTCGCCTTGCGGTATATACTGCCCCAGCGCCGAGGCAAACTTCAATCCTTCCAACATATTGATAGTCGCTTGCAACGGCTATACGAGCGCCACGTGGTTCATAGTGATACTTGCTCTCGCACTCATAATGCTTGGCGTGATAATATACACAGGATCTACGCTGATGCCAGGGACCGTGCGCGGGACAATGCAGGGATACGCGGCCGGCATGATACTGGCCGGCGTTGTTGGCGTGGCGATATCAGTGCTATCCATATGGCTGCTGCTGACAGTTACAAATACTAATCCATCAACATTCTTCTCGCAGACCTGCGGCGCATCAGTGACCTACACCTACACCGGGGCGTATCAGGCATCGCAGGAGTCGCTGACAAAGGTGTCGATAGACCAGGACGTGGCAACTCTGCAAGGGGCCGTGCTGGTCGGGCAGCTTGTCGATTTCCAGACAGACGACCCATCATTTTCCTGCCTTGACGGCACCTCCATGGACGTGTACACTGTTCCATATTATGCAGGGCAGGACCTTGCAACTACCACGGACCAGGCCAGCCCCTGCGCGCTGATAACGCTTTCGTTTCCTTCAACCTAGAAAGATATTAAATATGCAATGAACATGAACTATCAATGGGGCAATAGGATGAATACAAGAATAACGGTAATCCATATTGCGATAGTGATTCTTATCGCTGCAGCAGCCGGAACAACGGCTGCACAGCTGGTAGTAAGTCCGCCAAGGGTAATACAGGGCGCATCAGCAAACGTTTTTTATTACTACAACGGCAACACAGTGCAAAACTCCGGATATCCTGATACGTGCACGAGCGCTTTCTACGGATTTCCAATAGAGATATCTGCGGCTGGCGAACCATGTGCCGACCCTAACGAGCTCGCCTATAATCCAGATGATTTCTACTACTGCGACCAGAATACTATAGTTCCTGGAGGTATGGTGACGCAGCCCTCCACGCCGTGCATACTGAACGCCAACTACAAAGATCTGGGAGCAAACGGGTGCATGAGCTATTATTTCACGAATCTCAGCCTGCTGCAGGGAACTTACAACGTATGCGCATATTATCCAGAGGTAAGCATCAACGGCGTCGCCGGCTTTTCGATAACGTATGAGCCATACGCGACTTTATCACTCAACATAACTACCAGCAATTATACCGGGATAAATTATGGGCTGCAGATAAACCCGTCCGCGCAGACGTGGAGCGGCGCCACAACGCTAATGCTATCCGCAAACACGCAGACTGGAACGTACCAGGGATTCAGTTCAAGTTTCAGCATATGCTCATCTGCTAATTCCCAGTGCTATGCGGAGCTGGGCGGTGCGAACAACGCCGGCGAGGGGTGTTTCTCGCCGCTTACGCAGAACGGAGCATCTACGCAGCTGCCGCAGTGCTCCTACACCGGCGCAAGCATGAACACCCCATGCCTGCTTGCAGGCGCTCAGTCATCATCAACGCAGTACTCAATATCACTGCCGGCATGGATCAGCTCAACAACATCTAACTACATGGTATGTGCGTATCAATACAATGCCATAAGCTATCCATCCGGAACACAGGAATCGAATACTGTTAATCCTGGCAATGTGCATCCCTATGTTTCTGAGTTCTATGCTACGCAGCCGATCAGCTGCAGCTCAGCCCAGGGCAGCTGCACAGCGGGACCGAGCGGAGGCCAAGAGCAACAGTCGGTGGGTGTTGTTGCACCTGGCGGATTCCCATATGCAACTATGCTTGCTTGGCCCGGGCCCACGATAAACACGACATGGCAGCAGACAACCGGCCCATATCTGGCGTTCAACGCATTCGGATTCCCTGTGCCCGCCCCATACGAGAACTACAACGCATTCGTCCTTTATGAAGACCCGGTTTCATCATACAGCGCCGTGGCGCAGAGCGGACTGCAGCAGGCGTGCACGGACGTAATGCAGTCAAGTCCGCCCACATGCTCGTCAGCAATATCGTCTCTGACATCGCCTCAGACGCTGGACCAACCATGCTATGAGTCGTACATGCTAGGCCAGCCCACTCCCTACTCTTATAGCTGCCAGATAGTTGGTGGGTCTGGCGCAGACAGCTGCACCAGCCCCGCGCTCACTTCGTATGGATCCGGGGAGTTCGAGCAGAATCTACTCTCATTTTCCGGAACCCAGAACTCGGTGTTCCAAAACCTTGCAGTAGGAAATTATCTTTTCTGCGGACTGCTCACGCTTCCTGAGCAGCAGCCGCAGCTGCTATCGGCCATAGCTGTCCAGATAGTCCCATCAACCTCCCCAAGCGCGGCAACAAGCCTGACAAGCCCAAACAACGCCCCGGTGCTTGCCCTTCTTTGCAATGAATACACCATACTTCAGCTGGCGATACTGCTGATAGCGCTGGCGCTGATAGTCCTGGGAGCCCTCCTATATATTATATCTGCCGTGTTCCCCGCGGAGCAGAGGGGCATAGTGAGAAGCTATTCAGTCAGCATGATACTGGGTGGAGTGATAGGCCTCGTGGTTTTCGTTTTTGCAACTTACTTCCTTTCCGTGCTTTCATCAGGTACAGTAAGCGACCTCGTAATAGGTTCCTGTTCATCTGTATCAGGATACGGGCTTGGCCCTCCTCCGTCTCCAAGTTCCCCGCTTGAAGTTACTGTAAATCCTGACCAGCAGAGCATACAATACGGACAGCAGGCGACAATAACCGCCACTGCGAGCGGCGGATATCCAAGCTATAACTACCAGTGGTATGACAATTCAGCGTGCACGGATGCGATAAGTGGCGCATCAGGCCCCGTGCTCACCGCTTATCCGACGTCAGACACTACGTACTGCGTGGAGGTCACCGACAGCGAGTCTGATACAGCGGAGGCAACGGCCATAGTCACGGTTGCGCCACCCCCTCCCCCGCCGCAATCGCCGTCCAACGCAGTGGTATACTGCATAGGTGGGAACAACGGCGACCCAACCTCGGGAGACAATGTCTTCAATCCTAATGTGTATTATGCAAACGTGCTAGACACCGGCGGGCTTGCTGAAGCTTCAAGCAACACAGTTTCCGGTACCGTCTGGTCTGAGGCTCAATACCAGGTGCCGCTGCTCCAGGGCTACGGGGGAGTAGCGCTTGACCAGGATCCGAGCATGTATCCGCTCTCCCCATGGCTAGACCTCCCAGTGTATGTATCTTGCACCGCATACGACTGGTATCTTTACTGCATAGGCGCTTCCGATTATTACGGGGTATTGTGCCCATCATGTTCAGGCCCAACCCCGTCAACAATATCTGTCATGGAGTTCTCGGCGAATATACTGCAGGACGGGGGCCTGGGCCCGTGGACCACATTCACCAGCGGCCAGAGCACTGCGGGGCAGATGTGGACCACGTCTTCTCAGCACAATCTTGAGATATCGTCAATAACGCTTGGCGTGAACGGGGACAGCAGCGAGGGCCCGGAGTGTCCTCCGGTAGACATAAGTTCTGGCTACGGAACTCTTTATTATAACAACTGCTCGTTCTTTCTGATAGGCTCGGCGTGCCAGGTGTCTGGCAGCGATATGTATTGCACGTGGCCTGAAGGCGCAACTGTTGGCGGATACGGCTGCGCGCAGTTCAGCTATGCGGACTTGGGAGCCGGCGGCCAGGTCGGACAGTTCTACAGCTATCAATATGGCCAGGGGCAGGCAGACATAGGATATAGCTACAGCTCAGGCTCGGGTGCCGGATGCGTCAGCGACAACTACCTGTTTCCAGGAGTTGCAATACAGCCGGGCACAGGGCTGTTCACTGGCACTGGAGGAGTGGACCAGAACGACAATAGCGGCGGCTGCACCGAAGTTTCATGCGACACTGCATACACGTACTATGCATTCCTGAACGGAGGCACAACAAACCCATCTCCAATGACCCAGGGACCTAGCCTGCCATCGTACTACAATAACGGGGAGGGCAACTATGGCATGTCTGCTCCCACGTGCCTGTTTGCGCCATGGATAACGCAGGGCGTTAGCACACCATACTTCTACTGCATGGGAGGCTATATGGACCCAACTGGAGGATATACTGGAGTGTATAGCTTCCTGCCCGTCAACACTGTTGGCGCAAGCCCATCATTCATCAACTCAGAGTGGAACAACGGCGGATCGCCGCTTGCATATTCTACAGACTATATAAATCCTGCCTGCGCCGCATATCAGGGAGGACAAACATATAATGGATTCATATACTGTTTCGGCGGCGACACCGGAGGATATACCTACGGCAGCCAGGACGAGGGTGAGCCAGACAGCACAGTTTATTATGCGGGAGCTGACACGCAGGCGTCGGGCCTGGGCGGAATCCTGCAGTGGCCGGATTGGACTAACGTGCCCTACGACAGCTACGACAGCCTGAGCTCCACGCTGCCGCAGGCATTATATGGCATGAGTTGCGTGATAGTGAACGATCAAACGGGCAGTTCAACGTCATGAGTTCTTAAATAAAGGCTAAAAATACGTCAATTGTCCTATCTGAGAACCACTAGCCAGAGCTGGCACAATGCTTAAATATCTTGGTTTCTATCACTTCATTACCAATAGGTGTAAACAATGAACCTACAAACCAAGACCCAGTACCTTATGATGAGGTACTCAAGGCTGCTCATATTAGTGTTCACGCTAATGGGCATGGCTGGAATGGTCCTAGGAACCGCAGCGGCACAGTCTACGGGCACGAACTCGGCGATTTGTACGATCTACACGATCTACAACGACGTGATAACGATAATATACGTGCTAGGCTTGATGCTGATGATCCTGGGCGGAGCACTGTACGCGGGCGCAAACCTGCTACCAGGTAACGTCAAGGGCCAGCTTCAGGGATACGGCATGGGTATGATAATAGGCGGTGTGATTGGCATCATAATAGCTCTGTTGGCGCCATTCATAATACAGGCCTTCACTGGAACAAACCCAGCGACATACACAGCCGGATTCACAACACAGTTCGGCTGCTAAAGCTGAATGAAGTTGTGAGCATGTGAGCGCGTTTCCAGAAATGGAAACCGCATTTTATTTTTTGTTTTCATTTGAACCTTCTTCTCATTTGTAATATAATCCAGTTGCACAGCCAATTTAAGCTTAGCTGGCAATAGTAGTCCATGGCCAAGGCAAGCCCAAGGAACGACTGCCCTTATGCATTCATTCCCATAATCATAATACTTATTGGCATAGCCATCGCCCTATTCACGTATTCTGGCCCCCTTATAGCATACGATGATGCAGCCTACTTAACTTACGCCCATCAGATGCTAATTGGCACGTTCGGCATAGGCGAATCAACATACGCCTATGGATTCATATATCCCGCGACTGTCGCAGCATCAATGTTTTTCGGGATAAGCCAGTATTCGGCTGCAATACCGCAGTTGGTTGAATATATTGCCATAATGGCCCTGACCTTCCTGATCGCAAGAAGGCTCTATGGGACAAGGATAGCAAACATCTCATTGTTGTTTGTCGCTACCGCCCCGTTCGTTGTTGCCTACGCGACAAGGGCGTTGCCAGACATGCTGGAAGGCGCGTTGGCAGCACTGGCCATATACGTTTTCGTAGCCGCCTCGCAATCATCAGAAAACAAGCAGTTGTTGTATCTCGCTGCCGGGGCGATAGCCGCGTTGACAATATATGCGCAGCTTTTATCATCAATCTTCGTCTTCTTCTTCGCATGCGCAATAATCATACTTTCAGTAAGAATCGACAAGAAGCCGAAAAATAACATATCATTCAACAGAATCAGTGCGCTGTACTTTCTCCTTGGAGTGGCCATAATGCTGGCAGCCTATCTGATGATATTTTACCTGCAGACTGGCAGCGCGTTGACTCCATACAAGTATTCTGAATTTCAGAGCGCCAACAGGCCAGGCCTGCTCTACAATGCACTCGAGTTCATACTTGTAATATACGGCTACACAATCAGCGGCTCTTCCCCGCTTGTTGGAGTGGTGTTGCCGATAGGGCCTATGGCGCTATGGGCCATAGCCGGAATCTTTATAGGATATAAAAAGAGGAACAGAGCGGCCATGATGTTTGCAATAATAGGCCTGGGCTTCATGCTCTACCTGTTCTTCGGCACAATATCATTGTCAAGCTACATCACCGCGTATGTGGTCACGAGATACTTTATTGTTGTAGCAGCGCCGCTGGCTATACTAGCTGCATATTCAATTGTTGTGCTTTCCGATCTGTTTTCTCTCGCATTTTCGAACAAGGTCGGGTATGCGGTATTGTCGGCTTTCATACTTATCACGATAGGCTTCAACGCATTTGTGATGACATCAGTATATGCTTACAACTATTCAATATACGCAACAACACAGGTGCTCTCCGCTGCCCTGCAAGGAATACCAGCGGGCGGTTCAACACCAGCGGTAATTTACGTAGCTGACTGGCTACCGCAGTCATCGCTCACGTGGCTGATTGGTGCATACGGCATTCCCCCATACGAGTCTTTTCTGTATTTCCTTACCGGCTTCAGCCCTAACGTAGCGATAAAGAGCGTCACGATGACAGTTTGCCCGGGTGCAGCCTCAAACCAGTATCTCCTTGGGATGTACGGCAACAATACGCAAAATGTCACGGAATCAATAAACACATGGCTTTCAGGAAGCAATTGCGTGCTGGCACTTGTGGGCAATTACAGTGCCACATCATCTTTCGTGCGGGTTTCTCTTTACAGGGTAGATTGATACCCTCAGATAACTTTTTAAAGATGAAATGAACATTGGTTAACGATGAGCAAATGGTAAACGTACTAGAGCATTCTTGGAACTTCTATGTCAAGAACATAAAGATGCTTCTGCTGTTCTCGCTCCCGTTCATAATAGCGTTCCTCATACCAGTGCTGGCTCCATTTCCAACGTTCAACGATGCGGGCGGCATATTCCTGAGGCTGGCCAGCACGTCTTCAAACCTCAACATATTCAACACAGCGGTTATAGTATTCTCTGCGCTGTTCTCGCTCCTGTTTCTGAGCTTCGCAATTGTTGCGATAAACATACTTGTGAAGCATACGAGAACTAGCACGAGAATAGGTACTGAAGTAATGAAGGGCCTGGAAACGTACACGTCAAAGGTTTTTGGTATACTGCTCCTATATACTGCAATCCTGGCAGCGCTAAGCGGAATGGCGTACTACTACGGCGTGTCTGCGCTTGCTCCAGCCATAATAGGGCTCATAATAACGCCATTTTTCTTCTACGCACCTGCATCCATTGTCATAGATGAGCGTGGAACCTACAGGGCGATGCAGCAGAGCTTCAGGCTTTTCATGAACCAGATACAATATCCGATCCTTTGGCTTGTTGTTGCAATAATACTGGTGAGCTTCTTCGACATACTTTTCATATGGATTGGTGGGACTACAATATCACGCTATCTTTTGCTTGTCTTCAACGGCCTTTTCATAATGCCGTTCCTCGTTGTACTCCAGAGCCAGAGCTACATGAAGAGATTTCCACTTCTCAAACACTGAATTGGAGCATTCCTTTCCTTTAAATATTTTCTCATCGTTGCATATCTGGTGAATATGCGGGGGCGCACCTATGCTATAGCCGCTGCTCTAGCCGTGCTTGTGCTATTGCAGCTCCTGCCGTACGGCTCAAGCCAGATTACTTTCTACTGCGCGTCTACAGGTACACTTACAGGGTCTATAGCCACGTGCATAAACGCAACAATATTCCCGTATGTAGTGGTGGCGCTTCTTTTTTCCTTCCAGCTTGTGGCTTTTACTTATCTCATTGGTGAAGTCATAGGCATACCAGCACTCAAGGGATGGTACAGGAACGAGCTCTGGGAGTCTGTCAAAAGCCTGTTAATAGTCGGGCTTCTGCTCTTTGGCATTCTAGTCATGGGCACCCTGGCCGGTGCTCTGGTATCATCAAATGGCCCTACCGAGGTAAACCTGGGAAACCTTTACACGGCTGCGAACAATTATCTCAACGGGGTAGAGCAGACCGCACAGGCTTCGTATTATTCCATCATGGGCATAAACGTAGCTGTCGGATATCTCGAGAGCATAAGCCTCACTTATCCGGGATTCATATTCCCATTATACATACCACCGTATGAGGTAATAGGCAGCATAGGCACCGGTTCAGGTTTCAACCCGTTCGCCAGCACTATTGTTACCGGCGGGTCGGGTTCCACAATAATAACGCAGACGTTCTCGCTGCTGGTAGTGCCTACCTCAATCGTCGTTGCGCTGCAGACCCAGCTAGTTACGTATCTCGCTTACATAGGACTAGGAGTGCTCCTGCCTATCGGCATTATACTGAGAGCCATACCGTTCCTCAGGTGGATAGGCGGAACTTTCATAGCGCTGGCTATAACTGCCGCATTTATCTATCCTGCACTTATAGTGTTTCTGAACCAGACCGTAACAAGCACAGTTCCAAACCTTGCATCGCTAGTCTCCGTAGCCAATCCTGGATCAGATTGCCAGGGATGGTACATACTTGCATGCGGTTTCTTTGCCATAGGAGATGCGCCAGCGTCGCTTCTCTACAGCGGGCTTGGTACTTGCCCCGGGACATATCTTGCCTGCGCCTATTCTAACGGTTACTCAGCAGGGGAGATAGCATTCTTCGGAGGTGCAAACGGCACGCCAAGCTTCACCCCGATACTCAATGTGCTCATGGATTATGCAATACCATTGGGACTGCAGTTCATATTGTTCATACTTGACCTGATAATAGGCGTTACTGTTGCCACAAGCCTTGCCACCGCGCTCGGAGGAAGGATAAGGCTTGGCATAGGAAAGTTCAGGGTAGCTTAGGTGAAATATTGATAAACACTTGCGCACTTTATGCCGGTGTCGGCGGATGGCTAAACATAAATGTCATAGTGCTTCTCGCAACCGCTGCCGCTATAGCGCTTGTCTTCATGCTTGGCAGGTTCCTGCCGGATCGCGCGAAGGGAAGGATCACCGGAATAATAAGGTCGGAGATAAGCCAGCTGGTCATAAGCTGCATAGTGCTAGCAGCCCTTGTGGGATTGTCATCTACTGCGTGCAGCGCAGTCAACGCCGTGGCCACCAACCTCCAGCAGTATCCATCTGCAACGCAATACCAAGCGGGGCCAGTTCCGTGTCCTGCCAATATAATAAGCATTCCGCCAAGCGACCCGTTCACTTATACTGAGACCTATCTGTCGACGCTCGGATTCGGCCTTGGCCCATCATTGGCTTCCGAAATATTCAGCGTTTCATATGACTTCGGACTGGACTCTGCGGAGGCAACGGTGCGCAGCCAGATACTGAACCTAATTCCTACCGCAGGAATTCAGGGGCCCTTCGGCCTGTCATTTCCTATAGGATATAATCTCGGATCTGCGTTCAGCAAAGTGTCGGCAGACCTGCTCGATGTGCTGCTGCCGCTCGTGCTGTCGTCCATAGCCGTGGCAGACGTCCAGTATATAGCACTGATAGGAATACAGGCGCTCGCATTCACGATACTGCTGCCTGTCGCGCTTGCAATGAGATCCGCGGCATTCATGGGCCCAGGGCTGCGTGTAGCAGCGAACAGCCTGCTCGCACTTGCTATTGCTGCATACATGATATACCCGATGACCGTTGCGTTCGACCACTACGCGCTGAGCTGGATGTTCACGCAGTGTTCGGGCGGCCAGGGCGCATCTACCTGCAATCCATCTGCCACGTATTTGTGCACAAGCTATAATTCTGGCGTTAACTTCAACCAGATAGGCAACCTGGTGTCAACGTATTGGGACCAGCTTAACGTACCCATAATAGGGAACGTTGGCGGGGTGGTGATAAATGCCGGAGCCAACTACCTGTTCGCCGATGCCAGCTCCAGCGCATCAGCAATGACTGTCCTGATAGTTTCGGTATCCGAATATCTTTTCACAACTGTGCTCATGTTCGTGCTTAATCTGCTGATAACCGTGGGCTTCGCGATGAGCCTTTCCAGGGCACTGTCAAGCGGTACTGAGGGCGCGGCCTCGTTCTGGAGTAGCATATGATGATAAAAATGACTAGCATATCGGCGCTCGGGATCCTGTTGCAGCTGCCGTCATTCCCATACGTGCAGCTGAATCTTTTCAACCTGATAGTGCTGGTACTGCTTGTCGACGGCAGCATAGTTGCAGTTTGGTACATCATAGGCGCGATACTGGGCAACGGCAGGATCAAGTCATCCGCGCGCGGCGAATTCGAGCAGTTTGCCGGAACCGTGATAATGCTTGCCATAGTAATGGGCGTGATACTGTTCGTAGGATATACATATTATTCGGCGCTCAACCAGACCAGCCAGTATCCGACCTCAGTGCCAACAATACTTTCAATAGGCAGCATAAGGAATTCGTACTGCGTTCCGCTGAGCACGAGTGCCTATTCATTCATATACGCGATGGTGCAGCCGATGTGCGCTGGGGTAATAGACCCGCTGTTCAACAATGCCGGTCCGCCTCCAGATCCCACTCTATATACTGACCTGCCCCTTGCAAACGCAGGCATAGTGACGGCAAGCCTTGCGCAGCAGGTAGCAGACAATCTGAACTCGACTTTCATAGTAGATTCATACCTCCAGTTCCTCTCCAGGCTTACTCCGAACGCGGCGCTGTGTTTCCAGCTGACTCCTCCAGATACTGATGGATGTTTCGGGGCCCCTGGACCGCCCTTCACATTCAAGATCCTGGTCAGCGGTCAGCCGCTTTCCGGACTTCAGATGATAACGCAGTCGCTCACCACGTTCTCCACCATAACATACACCTCGATGGTGATGTTCATAGTGGAGCTGATGTTCACGCTCATATTCCTGTATACGTGGCCATATCTGGTCTTTTTCGGATTTGCGTTGCGCGCAACTCCGTACACAAGAAAAGTCGGTGGCCTTCTCATAGCAGTGGGGCTAGGAGGCGTGCTCTTCTATCCTACGGTTTTTTCCATGGAATATCTTGCCGCTTACAACAGCGCCCTCACCGCAGGATTTTATCCGCAGAGCGGAATAACTTTCTGCAACAATGGCTCATATACATATTATGAGAACTTCTTCCAGCTGCCAAGTGTCTCTGGGATAGCACAGGATTGCGGCTGCTGGCCCAAGTTCGGCCTGCTCGCAACGGAATCCATAGAGGCTACCCTCGTATCCAGCCCCGGATACGTGGCTTTCGCTTTTTACGATGGCTTTGCAAAGGCGCTCTTGAGCATAATCTATGACATATTCGTAAAGCATAGTACGAGCTCGTTGGCGCAGCAGCTGGCAAGCGACCTGCAGCAGGAGGTCTCCGGTCCATTCTCGTACCAGAACATGTTCCAGTTTCTGGGATCGTTCGGCTCGTGCGGGCCAGAGACACCGCAGAGCGGAGGCGAGGGCATGCTGTTCGGAATGCTTGAAGTATATGGCATAATAGGAGTTTCATCATACTTTCTGCCGGTACTCAACACGCTGATCGCGCTATCCGCTATACGCGGACTGTCAGGGATACTAGGAGGGGATACCAGCCTAGCTGGCCTTTCGAGGATAATATAGTGAACTTATGAAAACGCTGAAAAAGAGGGCATTCTGCATCATATCGCTAGCCGCGCTTGCTGCCACTGCCCTGCTACTTGTGATTCCGAATACTGGTGCACAGGGCGGATCAAACGTATTTGCAGACTCAAACATATGCCACCTAGGGCTGGGCTCCAACATATTCGGCACAATCGGCTCTGCAACCCCGCTCAACAGCATGGTTGAAGATTCCTTGCTGATCGTGCTGTTCCTTGTCAACATAGCGGTGATAGCATACATACTGGGCAATGCTTTCAGGATAAGGAGCCTCGCGAACTTCGGCAGGGCGGAGATGGGAGAGGCCGTAATAACAATCGTAATAGTCGCGGTTTTCCTTGGCACGTTCCAAGGCATAACTTTCAATCCGATATTCAACAACCAGGCGCTTGCGCCATCGAGCAATTTCTTCGCCCCCACCCCGTCTGCGGTGCAGCCCAGCACCTTCCTGGTCGACTGCAACATGCTGGTAGCAGCATCAGGAGTCGCATTCAACAACGCCTTCGGCGTTCTGGCGTTCCAGGACTTTGACGAGCTGGTGCAATCGTTCAGCTACTCTATAAACTTCGGAGGCGGAACCCTCGGATACAGCGCGTCGCCGTACGCCGGGCTGTCTGGAGCGATATTCGCTATAGACCAGGTTTCAAATATAGCATTTGTGCTTGTCGCATTCCCGCTTGCTGTGGCCGGCCTTCTCTGGATATTCTTTGCATTTTTCCCGATATTTTTCTACATAGGATTGGTCATGAGGGCCTTTCCTTGGACTAGGGCTGCGGGCGCGTCTTTTCTAGGCATATTCCTGGGATTCTATTTGATGTTTCCAGCATTATTGTTCCTGCTGCTCTCCGGGCTGGGGCAAACCGCAATAAACCCATACGGATACAGCGCAATACAAACGATCTCATACGTCAATCCGATCGATATACTGGGCCTTGGAGTATCATACCTACTGGGAGACCAGGCGCTGCTGCAGTTCATAGGAATAAGCAACGGATTCGGCGGCCAGGGCGAGATATCACAGTTATTTTTCATACTTGTCGCGGTGCTGCTTTCATTCATCATATCGTTTGACTTTATGGAAGCTATAAGCAACCTGCTCGGAGCACCGAGCCTGCGCGCAGATAACACGCTTAGAAGGGTAATATGACAACACAATCTATGAGACGTGAAATTGCGGAAAGAAACCGCAAGAGGAGAGCAGTGGCGGTGAGGACAGGCATGAGCGCTGCCCTGCTGCTCCTTATGGTCATTGGCATAGGAAATTCAAAGACGGTGGATACACTGCTCCAGGCAAACCTTCCGGTGCTCCCTACGGAGTGGCTCTCCTTCGCCACTATAGCAGTCCTTGCACTAGTCTCGGTTGCCGCCATGGTATACATGCTGAGCGGGCTCATAGGCAGCGAGGAAGCGAAGAACTGGTCCAGGAACCAAATATACGAGGGATTACTCAGCCTTGTCATACTGATGATATTAATAGCGTTCATCTGGATATTTTCGCAAAACGTCTGGCAGACTTACTATGCCGCGGGGCTGACTGCGCAGCCCACTTCCATATACTCCTGCCAGAGCGCGCAGGATCTATTTGAAATTGCAACGTGCAACCTTGCGCAGTTCAACGGCCTCGCCATGGGCTTCTTCCAGTCAGTGTACTTCTTCGGCGTGATAGCTGGGCTGGCCCCCGGAATCAGCTACAGCTACGATACGTCATACTTCAACACGCAGATAGTCGTGACCTATGGGATCCCGGCCATACTGCCCGTCACTATCGAGGACATAATGGGCAACGTCTACTCAATACTGATACTGCTCTACATATTGAACCAGGTGCAGCTGCTGTTGCTGGCCGGTTCGGCACTGTGGCTGTCGTTTTTCGTGACTCTGGGAGTTGTAGCCAGAGCGCTGGGATTCTCCAGATCGTTCGGCGGGGCCATGATAGCGATAGGGCTAGGGCTTGGCTTAATATTGCCGCTCATGACAAGCATAACATATGGATATTTGGATTTCCAGCTCAGCACGGTGCAGACGCTAACTCCGGCAGGAATAACGTCATATTTGCTGGAATATGGTATACCACTCGCCGTTGAATATTTCACTTCGCTGGGAGCGTTCGCGCCTCAGCTCCCCGGAGGGCCAACGCTGTTTCAGATAGTATTGCTTGGTGGGGGCATGACGTTCCTGCCGTTTATAAACTTCACAGTAGTTGATGCTTTCATAGTTGACCTATCTTCCGCAATAGGCGAGAGGGTCAATTTCATGACACTGCTTACTGGTGCCATATGATGAAGAATATCATTCCAAGACTGTTCCTGCTCGTCGTGCTAGCCATGGCCCTGACTGCCACAGCCAATTACTCCGGTGCGGCATCTGTCGCTATCCCGTCGGGGCCTTGTTCAGTGCCGGCCAGTTTCACTCAAGCACAGGTTGATGGGATATGGGACACCGAGATGCCGGTCGCGTTTGTTGCCGTATCTATGGCTTTCATAATAGCACTGATAATCTTCATGATAGGCGCGGCCGCGAAGAGCGACAGGCTCAGGAACTTCGGGATCGGAGAGATATACGAGGCCATGGTCAGCGCAATGTTCGTGATCGCGTTCGCGGCCCTTGCCGCACTAATATTGCAGACCATACCGCAGTCAGGGCTAAACGTGGTTTTCGGGACTCCCGGCCCCACATACACGGGGGCACAGGTAACAGATCCATTTGTGACCGCAACAAGCGGCATATGCACACTTGTCGGGAATGTTGAGACGATATACGACCAGGCACTGAACGGCAATCCGGGCGCTTGCAATGGGGCTTGCATAGTATTTCTGCCCTCCAGCCTGGTGCTTCCGTGCCTTGATACCGCGCTGAATGAAGGAGGATACATGAACATTCAGTGCTTCCTCACATATACGATGTCTATTGACTTTTATGACGAGGTCAAGATACAGCCATTCCAGCTCGTGGGAATATTATATCTCACGCAGCTCTACCAGGATTATGTTGTCCCGGAGCAGGTAGCGGGAGCAGTGGCAACCGATGCGCTCTATCTGTTGTGGGCTGAATATTATCTCATGCAATATTTTGAGATACTCGGCCCCATATTCATAACGGCAGGAGTCATATTCAGGGTTGTATTGCCCACGCGCGCATTCGGAGGAGTGCTAATGGCGATAGGCATAGGATTCTTTGTGATAATGCCGGTGATACTTTCAATAGCCTTCACTATTCCGCCAGTTCCAGTGAGCACTGGAATTCCGACCATAGGCGGATCACAGCCAGGAGTGCAAAACCTTTCCAGCGAGCTAGATGCGCTATGGATTACTATAACAGTGTATCCGGCTCTTGCTGTAGCCCTTACATATTCTTTCATAACGCAGCTTGCCACTCTGATAGGCGCAAGCGCAAGCATGGGAGGAAGGCTGCGTGCCGGGTTCATATGAAGTGATAAGCAAGGTAAGCAATATAAGGTTTAGTTGAAATGTAGTACAGGGAAGATAAATGGACAAGAAAATCCTTTTGCTGATGGGATTCCTCGGGGCAAGCGTGCTGGTAATGGTGATAGATGTATCGCTGCCAAACGCCCTTGTAGACCCGCTCATAAGGATATTGCTGCTTGCGATCGCGCTCTTCCTTTCGATCATGGCGTTCTCAACCAGGTTCTATACCTATCTGCTGCTCCCGATGCTGAAGCAGAGGAGCAGGCACGTGGTGCTCAGCACCGACGATGCGTACTGGCTGTCGGCAGGACAGGACGCTGTAATGCACAGGGAGGGCATTCTGTTCGCAGCCACTGTACTCGTCAAGATACCGATGTATGTGTCTGCCACGCAGATGAACCCCGAGGAAAAACTAAACTTTACCAGGCAGGTGGCAAGGCTCGTGGCCCTTAGCCAGGAGCCAGTAAGATTCACCACGCAGCTCCACATGATGAACAAGGACAACTACATAAAAACGCTGCGCGACACAATAAACGAAGTCGATACCATGGAGGCCGCGCTCATGAGCGGTGGCACCGTATCAGAGCCCGAGCAGGTCATAAAGGGCAAGTCCAGCATGTGGCACCACATGCTTGACAACGTTGCGTCAACTCCCTCGTTCGAGCTGGTGAGCTTCGCGGCTGTATCCGCGAGGAGCCCGAAGGAATTCGAGGCTGTCGCAGAGGCACAGAGGAGGGCGCGCGAGGTAATATCAGGAATAAGTGCAGTTTTCGGAGTATCCAGCAGCATAGTGACTGGAAGCGAGATCCTCAAGTTCGTAGAGCCTGAATATTCAATACCATATTCGACAGTGGCTGAACAGATAAGCAAGTCTGTCAGAGAGCAGGTGATTTGATGGTAAGCCAAGACACTCTGGTATATCTTCTATTCTCGTCAGTGGTGCTGTTCTTCGCGCTTGCCAACATAGGCATATTTGGGCCGCTCAGTTTTGCCGCATACTTCCTGATGGCAGTAACCGGGATAGTGCTAGGTATGCTGGCGTTCGCTGACTTTCTGCTCTTCACGTTCATAACGTCAGTGCTCGGGATAACTTTCGAGCCAGCCAGGAATTACAAGATAGGAAAGCACCAGGATGCGGTAATGAAGTTCGTAAATGGGATATACTACGCAACCGGATACGTGACTTGCAACCTTTTCGCGTATGTATTCAAAGAGGAGTCAATCATCGAGGGAGAGGATGAGAGACAGGCGCAAGCGCCTGACATATGGGAGAGGGCAATCATGAGCATACCATTCCCGTTCAAGTTCAATGTAATATCGGCTGCCAGGGACACCCAGAAGGTGAGGGACGAGCTGGAGGGCAAGAGGGCATATCAGGAATTCCAACTCTCGAGGGCGTACCAGTCGCATTCGGCGGACCAGACCGGCATCACGGACATACAGAGGAAGATAAGCGTCATACAGGCAAAGATAGACAGGATATCGAGGGACGAGCAGCCAGTTGCGACATTGATGTACGTTGAGACCACTGCGGTCGGGGTTAGCGAGGCCGCAGCCGGCGATGCGCTGACAGCACAGATAAAGCAGCTCGAGCTGGCGCTAGGGGGATTCGACCTGCAGACAACTAGGATAGTAGGAAGGGAATTATATCAACTATTCAATTATAATTTCTCGCTGCCGACAACGTCAGCGGAGATAAAGAGCGCGTTCGACACTGAAGAATGATTTCATGAGCCAACTAAGATTCCAGCAGATAATGAGTAAGGAGATAGCGAAGAGGGCGTTCCTTTCAAGGCCTCCGGAGCCGCCTGCAGAAGTCCTTATCAACGATCCGTTCAAGTCCATATTCATAGGAACTACGAGGATATTCAAAGTCCCTTTCTCGTGGACATTCACGAACCTTTCAAATCCGCACATGTCAATAGCAGGGATAACTGGATCGGGGAAGAGCTACTTCATAAAGACGCTGCTCATAAGGGCCAGCTACATATGGAACAGCAACGCCATAATAGTGGACTTTGCGGGAGAGTATAAGCCATGGGTGGTGCAGAGCGGAGGAGTTGTAGTTTCACTCGGAAGGGGGGACTTCATCAACATAATGGACCTTACCGGGATGAAGCCCATAGACAGGGTCAAGCAGATAGTCTCATCGTTTGAAATACTCACAGACATAGCTGCGTATCCGGAGCAGAGAAGGCTGACAGAGGAAGCGCTAGAGCAAGCATATACAAACAAGGGATTCATAGGGTCCGAGCGTGCGCCGGCTGACAAGGAACCGCCAAACCTCAAGGACGTGATATTCCTGCTAGAGGAAAAACTCACAGAAGGAACGTATCAGTATCCCGCAGAGCTCGAGAACGCGATATACAGGCTGAGGCAGTTCGCAAGGGAAGGAGAAGATTTCTTTGCAAGGAAGAGCACCATAGATCTGGACAAGCTGACAGTGTCAGGGCTAGTGGACCTTGACCTTTCAAACCTGCCTGACGAGAAGTTTAGGGCCCTCGCCGCACTTTTCATACTCCAGACACTGAAGGAGAAGATGAGGGCCGAGGGATGGAGCGAAAAAAAGGCCCTCAAGACCATAGTCGTGCTCGACGAGGCGTGGAAAGTAGCGAGCGACGAGAAGAGCGATGCGATAACAATAGTAAGAGAGGGAAGGAAGTACAACTTCGGGCTGATAGTTGCGTCGCAAAACCCCACAGACATAAACGAGGCGATATTCTCTAACGTGGGAACCACATTCATACTCAGGATAAAGTTCGAGAACTTCCTCAACTACATGCAAGGATCTCTCAACTTCTCGAACTTCATAAGGAGCGAGATATCGAAGTTCGGGGTCGGCCAGGCTGCCGTGTACATGGCCTTTCAGACAGCTATAAGATTCCCGGAGACGTTCGTACTCGAGAAGATACACGGCGAAGAGCCGCTCTACGTCTACAAGATAGACATGAGCGACGTGATGACAGAGGCTGAGCTGTCAGCTGGAGTAATGGATCGATCGTATGAATTTGAGAGAGAAGAGCTGAAGAGCAAGTTCATAGACTTCAACATAAGCAGCGAGGGCATAGACGAGCTCATAAAGAGGATGGACGATAGCGGAAGATATATGAAGATGCTTGACTTCATACAGGAGCTGAGGTCCAGGGACGTGACTCCATCAAACATAGTCGAGTTCCTGAAGAGCCTCAGCCTCGACGACATACTTATAACAAGGATAATGTCAAGGGCAGGATATAATGGCTAAGCAAGAAACATTTGTTGTGACAAGGCAGGAGCTCAGGCACATACTTCTGGGCTTCGGCGTTAATGAGAAGAATGTGGACAACGTGTTTGCGTCCATGGAGAGGGCGCACAAGCACGTAAACGCAGTGGTGTTCGCAGGGTTGCTGGAGAAGGCGAACGTATCGAGGGCAAACATAGGCAATATATTCAGGAGGATAGGAATCGACGATGTCGCCATATCAACTGTAATGGAATCAGCAGACGAGGAGAAAATACTGGCAAAGCAGAGAAGGCTGTTCAATATCACGCTTTCGTTCTGATGTGATGCAATGAGGGAGAGCAGGTGCATAATATGCGGGGAGAAGAAAGACGGTCTTGAGGTAAAGGAAGACTTTGTCATAGAGGCGATAAGGTGGACGAAGCGCAACGTAACGAAGGGCGTGTGGCCGGAGAAGGGGTCAAGGCTTGTCGTTTGCAAGGGCTGCTTCCCAAAATACTCAAAGTACAGGAGCACCTTCATAAGGAGGAGCACGCTATATCCTACTCTTGCGATACTCTTCCTCATAGTGCTCGTGGCTATATCGCCAAACAAGCTGGTTGGCTTTGCGTATGGCCTGATAATGGCGATAATCATAGCAGGAATGTCGCTGCTGAACTACATGCCAGCGCTCAAGATGCCAAAGCATGCCGCGAAGTGACGTCGTCAAAAGGTATTTAAGGAAGATTTGTATTGTATAATTTGGGTGTCCAAAAAGAAACACGATTTCCATGGCAGAGCAAGAGACATTGCTGATAGAGCCCATCGTTGAGCAGATAGAGTTAAAGGGAGAGCTCACCGGCACTTTCGAGCAGGCGGCAAAGAAGCTTGCCGCGCTTCAGATGTATTCCGTCAAGGCAAGCGCCAGCGGGATGACGGTTGTCAGGGTGGAGAGCAGGAACATACAGAAGAAGCCGTTCCTGTTCATGATATTCGAGTTCTCGAAGAGCGGAACAACAGCTTATTATTCTATAGCGCCCGACACCTCGCAGGCGAAGGCGATAGACGCCAGCGCCAAAACTAGGAAGCTCTCCGTGCTGAAGAACCTCACGGCGCTGCTTTCGCTGATATCAGATTCATATAAGATAGATGATTCTGAGCTGTTCCAGAACATAGACTCCGCGATAGACGATGTGCTGGGATCGCTGCAGCTAAACTACGCCCAGCTGATGAGCAGCTACGAATCACTGTACGGCAAGTACATACAGATCAAGAAGCTGAATATAAGCCTGTCAAACTCCAACAAGAACCTCTCAACATCGGCGACGCTGCTCAACACCGAGAACGGCGAGCTCAAGGGCAGGCTCGAGAAGCTCGAGTCGTATTCTGACGAATCCCTCATGGCGCTTGTGGACGAGTGGCTTGACAGCCATGACGGCACCATAGATGTAAATGAGTTTGCCAACACCCACAAGATAACGCCGTCTAGGGTAGACCAGATACTCGACAAGATGGTGTCCATGGGCTACATAGAGCTCAGGGAATGATTCAATGAAATACGCGGTAAGGATCAACAAGAAGATAACATACGTTAAGAACTACAGGGTGCTCAAGAGGGTATCAGGGAGCAATGCCAACTTCATAACAAGGATGGTCATTAATTTCATAAATAAGAAGAGGGAAGAAGAGGAGAGAGCTAATCTCTGACCCTGCTTGATGTAGATGGCCGAACTCGAAATAAAAAAGAGGAAGGTGGCTTCCAAGCTTCAGATAGCCGCCATAACGCTTGTCATAGGATTCATAGGAGTTGTCATTGGCGCATTCTACATAAGGGCAGTGGTCAATGCGGTCTACAACCAGCAGGCAACAGTTTATTATGGAGTTCCGCAGGTGGGATTGGTGCTTGGATCGGAAGATCTTTTCAACTACAACTACAGCACAGAGGTGGTTCCATATCTGTTCCTCAACTACTCCGCAATGAACGTATCAGATGTCAATGTTACCGTCAGCCTTGCGGCCCTACCCTACCCCAGGCAAGTGTATCTGCTAAACTGGACAGGCTCGTGTTATGGATGTGGCAATACGCAAAACCTCAATGCATATATAGCTGACGGGCTGGCGCAGTTCGGGCTGATAAATCAGACCAGCGGGCTTAGCGTAATTTCCGACACGCAGCTGCCTCTCATACAGAACGATTCTGTGCTCATAATACTGAACGGTTTCCTGCCCAGCCCCCTGCTGCAGAACTACAGCAATGAGCTGCTGCTAACCTACCTGCTGCAAAAGGGAACAAGGATCATATATGTAGGATCTGATTTCTCGCGTCTCATAAATCCGCAGGGAGTACTGGTGCCAGATACCAACATGCCGGTATATCTGAGGACGTCACCGCTAACACCTTCGAGCGCGTCGGTGAAGACGCCGACCTTCTTCTTCAATGCCAGCACGTTCTCGTTCGGGCCCAACGCGTATTATGCGACGTGGACCAATGCATACAACGGCACAATATTCGCGTTCTCTAATAATATGGAAAGCTGGAGCAGCAAGAGCCAGGTGGCGTATGATATAGCCAAGGCCATACAGC
>JASHSJ010000032.1 GCA_030040895.1 Microcaldota archaeon
TATCTGTGGACCTCTTCCTTTTGTAAAGGCTGCAAAGGATGCGCTTGCAGCGCTGAATGTACCAGCGCAGAGAGTAAGCGCAGATGTGTGGGGCTGATTATGAAACCTGCAAAGAACGAACTACTAATAGAATTGCATGTGCCTAATTTTGGCAGGATCAAAAAATATTACAAAAAGTTGGGTTTCAAGATAGTATGGAGCAGAGAGAAAGGAGATAGCAATGACTATCTTGTTATGAAATACGATAACACAATCCTATGCTTTTGGCCTGGAAACAGAAATGTATACAAGCAATCTTACTTCAAGCGTTTTGAAAAGACAACCAAACGGGGTTATGGTGTTGAATTAGTAGTGATGGTAAGAAATATTGATAGCTTCTATAAAAGGGTTGCAAAGTTTGCTAATGTGGTGGAGAAACTTAAGCTAAAGCCATGGGGGCTTAAAGATTTCAGAGTGGTAGATCCATTTGGATATTACATAAGGTTCACAGAGTATCATAACATACTCGCAAAGAGCAATGCTGTTTCTAAGTAAGTTTATGCCAACCCTAGCAGTATTGCAGCTGAAACAGAAATAATTAATCCCGCCTTTTGGAAGTTCGTAAGCTTTTCTCTTAAAAAGAGAATGAAAAAAGTCCTATTATTGCGGCTACGAATCCGAGATTAAGCATAATCTCACAGTCAGATCTTATTCAGTCTTGCCTCAATCTCTTTGATGTCGAGCTTTGTTGAAAGCAGTGGTATCTTTTCCACCTGTGCGATCTTTATCGCCAGTTTGTCAACGCTGCCGACGTTGTGCATTACAACGAGCTTAGGCTTTATCGGAGCCACTCTTATTACCACCATCGGGCTCCTTCCGGTTGATACATGTTCAAATATGAATGCTCTCTCTGTCGTTGATCCGAACAACTTTGGATATTCTGGAGGCGACATCTCAAGTATGACTCTCAGGCTGTCTATCCGTGTGTATCCGAACAGCTTGAGCGAGTCAAGATATCCTGGATTTGATATGACCTTTCCTTCTATGATCCTGTTGAAATCAACTCCGCTAACCGGCGCCACGAAATCATGAATCTGATAGAATGAGAGTGGTGTTTCTGCCTTCCTCGAGAACTTCTCCAATCCTTGCCTTACACCACTTCCCTTTGCCTCGTCTATCTGGAACAGCGCATCTACGAACCGCCTGATTACTCCTACCCCAGGACTGAGTCTTCTGTTGCTCTCATAGTCGCTGATCGTCGATGTTGATATCTTGATCTGCTTTGCCAGCTCCACCTGCGTTACTCCGAACAGCTCCCTCCACTTCTTCATTGTGCTGCCAGGGCTTTCCGAGAGCGCTATTTCGCCAGCTATCTTCTCCTTTAGTTCATCCATTCAATCGTCAATCGCAGAACCCTTCCCTCTACTTCGTTACTTATCGGAGCTGGTCTTTTTAGCCTTTTTCCTTTTCTTGTCTATTCCCTTGTACAATTGATCTACGTATTTGGGGTCAACGCTGCCAGCCGTCTTTACTGTATCTCCGCTGCTGGCACTGATATCCTTGAGCGGCTTCTCTGGTGCCTTCTTTATCAAGCCATAAAGTCCTACTATTATTCCGGCTATGAAGAAGATGGATGATGCTCCACCCACATAGAGTAGTTCATTTATGGCGCCTTGCGTTGCGCTGACGCTTATCGGCGGAGTATAGATGAAGCTGGCCTTCACCTGCTGCGAATACGATGGGCTCTGGTTGGTGTTGTCCACCACGAAATAATAGCTGCCCGTTGGATACGGGGCGCTTCCATTATAAGTGTACAAAACCAGTGGAGATTGTTCTACACCAACTCCAGGTATCATGAAGACGCTGCTTGTATTCTTGTATATCAGGAATGCGCCGCTCTTCTCCAATGATATGGCATAAGCCAGTCCGCTCGTGGCATTGGATGTTCTAATGTCATTCTGCCATGCCGAGAATCCGGACTGATTGAACACATAGAAATTCGTGTTGCTGCTCATTGATGCAAGGATATAGAAAAATGACTGGTTTGTATCGCTCAGCTGGACGTATGAAAAACTGCCAGGCCCCACGGTCACGTTGGTGGCCTTCAGCGAGTTTGGAGATATGATCGGATTGTTTGGGATGAAAGAACTTCCGGCCAGCGCCACCGCAAACGATACGAGTATAAGCACAAGCCCGATCAGCACTACTTTTTTCCACATGAAATAAGATTAATTCAAGAAAGTATATAAATGCAAAGAGTCGAGTAGTAGTGCCCGAGGCGTTGTATGCAAACAGCTCCTAATATGAAAGCAGACGCTGTGGGGGGGAAACACCAGCCCTTCGACGAGTCGGAAAAAGCGAAGATAGCAGGGCTTGTAATCGTATTCGTGCTGATTCTGGGTGGCATCGTATACATATTGAGCTCAATAATAGCCGGGAGCAGCGCGGCCAGCGTGCAAGCATGCGAGAACAAGCCGCTTCTGTCCACGCAATATGCCTGCATAAACGGCCTTGCTAACGCCACAGAAAACCTTTCAATATGCGGAGCCCTTCCACAGCCTCAGAGCTACTCCTGCATAGTAAATGTTGCAATGAAACAGCAAAACGTCAGCGCATGCTCGCTCATAAACAAGAGCCAGCAGATATATTCACAATGCGTAGTGACGCTGTCACGATACACTTCAAATTATTCCTATTGTAACGCGCTTCCCGGTAACTCCGGGCTCCAGTGCATAGCGAATATAGCGTATCAGCACAGTTTTTCCGATTTCTCCGGCTGCCTGGGTCTGGCAAACTCGACACTTGCCAGCGTTTGCACCAACCTGCACTACTACGGCTCCGCGCTCATTGGAAAGCAGCCATCATACTGCAGTTCGATAAGCGCAAAGGCTAATTATCAAAACATATATGCTTTCACATACGCAGCTTACATAAGCAATATCACCTCATTATCCGCATCCGGGATAGGATTGCTCAAGGCGAATTCAAGCCTTGCAGACTATTGCTACTATGCACTGGCACGCACTGAAAATGACATATCCATATGCAGCATGAGTCAGAGCAACTCTGATGCGGAACTGTGCGAATCCTTGATGGAGAACTATACCAGCAACTCGATCTGAGGTAATTCAATGAAAAAGGAACTTGGAATCGTAACGGCAATAAGGTCAATGCCAAACCCGGCAGAGAACCAGTATTTCATCATGTACAAGGACAGGACTGAAAAGACTCAATCCGGGCTCGTTCTAGAGGTTGGTGACAGGGTCGCAATTGAGTCTGGAGATGCCGAACCCGATGGAAAGGCCAAGCCAGCGGAATACGAAAAACTCGTTGAAGCTGCAGTTGACAGGCTCTCCAATGCTTCTCCAAGGAAAAGCGGCATAGGCGACCTTGATTCAATAACTGCAAAACTGACTCCTGAGCTGTCCGCAGCGGCAAGGCGCGTGATCAGGAACATAGTGACTGGGAGCCCGATGCTAGTAAGATTCCATAATGATTGCGATGGGTCAAGCGGCGCGCTTGCGCTATACAAGGCAATAGCCGAGCTTTGCAAACGCATCGGACTAGCTGAACCTGCGGTAATGTGGAAAATGAACAGGGGTGTTTACTATCCAAGGGAACTGCTTGACTCCGATATGCTGCTGCTCAATACATATTCATCAATGGAGAAGCCGATAGTTTTCATAACTGACTTCGGCACCGCACCAGAGAGCGAACTCTCGATTGCTGCGGCGAAGGGCCATATAGACTTTGTTTGGCTTGACCATCACCCGATACACACTGGATTCCCGCAGGACAAAATATCCCACTACATAAACCCGTGGAACTTCGGCGGCGATTCCGACTACACTGCCGGATTCCTCACATCATCGTTCTCCGAGCTGTTGTCAAAGAATGACATGAAGAGGTTCAAGCTTGCGTCGCTTATCGGTGACTATAGCAGATACGGGAAGCGTGAAGACAAAGCTGCTTTCGAGCTTTCGACCGTGCTCGACCACCTGACTAGCAGGAAGGACCTATCAGACAGCATAACTCCGAGATACATCGAGTCCATCACTGATTCCGAGGAAAGTTTCAACGAGGCATTCGGATACGCGCAAAGGCTTCTTGAAGAGTCTATAGACTTAGGGATGAGGAGCGTAAAGCACTACACTACAAAGGACGGCATCAACATCTACATCCTAGATTTCCAAAAAATATCCGATGAAAGCCCGGATTATCCCCTGCCTGGCAGATATTCATCAAAACTCCAGGACCATCTTGAAAAGAAGAGCGGCGGGAAGTCTATGACGGTTGTCCACTATGGGAATTATGTGTCGCTCAGGATAGGAAGGCAGATAACAGAGAGGATAGGGATCCATGAACGCATGGAAAGGCTCAAGTCAACAAGCCCGTATATACAGTCATTCGGAGGCCATGAGAACGCTGGCAGCATAAAAGTAGATAAGGACCATGCCAAGGAAGTCATAAGGATACTGTTGAAAGATCTCGGAGTACAACTAAAAGGCTGAATCACGCGTTGTCTGCGAGCCAGTCCAGTTCCTTGTCATCAAGCCCGAAGCCTGCCTGCAGCGCTGCGTGCACCTCTTTTTCGCTGTCCTTGCCCCTTACTCTCTTGAGGTGCTCTGCTATCATCCCCATTTCCCAGTTCCTTATCCTTGCCATGCTGAAATGAATGCCCTTCCTGAGCTTCTTTGCTATCGCCTGCCCCTTGCCCCTGCTCTCCTTTGTGGCGCTCAGCTTTGTTATCGTTCCAGGGAATGAATAGCGTTCTTGCTGGTTCGGATAGCTGGTTTTTGATAATGCCACTCCGCTCGCCATCATGACATTCCTGTATCTCCAGTACGTATAATACTGGCTCCTTGACGCCCTTGCCGCGTATATCGTGGCGTCAGACAGCGCTTCATATGCTTCAGATAGATTCTGCATGTCCTTGTACCTCTTTGGAATGTTTTCGTCTATCCACTTGACCAGCATGTCAGCCTGCACGTCTGAATTTATCATGGCTGAAAGGGGGCTAGTCAGCGTGTTCGAAGTGAATATCTTGTCAAGAGTAGCAAATACCTCTACCTTCCTGTCCCTAGGCCATATTGCTTCTATGGCATCGTGCGGGGCCCCGTCAAGAGCTATCATGTCGTTGATTGCGCTCCTTGCATCACCGTTCGACCTCTTTGCTATAGCCTCCATCATGTCAGTGTCTATCTTGATGTTTCTTTCCTTTGCATGAAACGCCAATATTTCCATTATATCCTGTACGCTCAATTTCTTGAACTCCGAGTTGTCAACCGCTCCTCTCAAAAAAGCAATTTTTAGGCTCCACCTGTTTGTAGCGGTCATGATTATCGGGCATCTTGCAACCTGCATAAGCTTCTTTATTGCGGATCCGGCTTCCCTATCGTGACGGGCCGAAAGTTCGTCGACCTCATCAAACAGTATGAGATTTCTTGTTCCGAATAATCCTTTTGGCTGCATTGCTGCTGATATGAGCTTCTCGATCGACTCCTTGTCCCTATAATCGCTGGCGTTTAGCTCGTTTATGTTCCATCCGTGTTCTTCCGCCACTACATGGACCGCCATAGACTTGCCAGTTCCAGACGGGCCTGACACTAGCAATGGTTTCCTCTTCACTCCTCTATCTACGTCATTGGCATACTTGCTGATCGCGACTACGGCGTCTTTGTTTCCTATTATCGACTTTCCTGCCTCATCCACTTATACCACTCAATAATTAGCACTCTTGCTTCTCTGTCAAAATATTTAAATACCAATTACGCATTAACTATGTCATCGGCAACTGGTTTATTTTATGAACAATAAGACAAAGCGCAGTATTCCTTCTCACGTTGCTATAATACCGGATGGCAACAGGAGATGGGCAAGGCTCAACAAGATCCCTTTGTTCCTTGGATACAGCAAGGGAATCAAGAAGTTCGTCGACTTTGCAATGTGGTCAAAGGAATTCGGAGTGAAAACGTTGACCGTCTGGGGCCTTTCATCTGACAACATGAAGAAAAGAAGCAGCCTGGAGCGCAGGGTTCTGTTTGAGCTATACACAAAGGCAGCCAAGGACAAGAAGCTCATAAAAATGCTGGCGGACAACAAAGTCAGGCTCAACATAATAGGGGACATAGGAGAGCTTCCGAAGAGGTTGAGAAACGCGCTTGCTGATATTGAGGAGAGAACAAGCAAGTACACTGATCTCACAATAAACCTGCTCATAAACTATGGAGGAAGGGAAGACATTATCCATTCAATGAAACTGCTGCAAAAGGAACATGGCAAGATAGGAGAGGAAGATGTTCGAAAGAATCTCCTAACTTCATCAGTCCCTGACGTTGATCTTATAGTAAGGACATCCGGAGAGATGCGGCTGTCCGGCCTCCTGCCGTGGCAGACGGCTTATTCTGAGCTCTATTTTGCTAAGAAGTACTGGCCGGAATTCGAAAAGCAGGACTTCAAGAGGGCAATAGCGCTCTTCTCAAAAAGGCATAGGCGGTTCGGGGAATAGTTCGGCTCCCGTGTTTGAATGGCGGCAAGAAAGGTTGATGGAGTAAGTGCAAGAATATCGCTCTTCTCTAGAACCCTTCCCAACACATTCACGCTTTTCATACTCCTAATATTTACATGCCTAATAGCAGGAATAGCATCCGAGGCAATACTCCTGTACGGCAGCGGGCACGGAGATCTGGGGCAGACACTAGCTTCAGGAGTGCTTACTGGCCTTCTAGCACTGCTCATGCCAACACTTCTGACCATAGTTACATTCAAGTTTCTCAAGGGCATCATGAAGGTCAGGCACATAATATTCGTGTCTTTCATAGGCATGATGGTCTATGCGCTGTTCTTCGTGCTGGCGAGCGCAATACTGGTGCTTATACATAATGTTTCTATAGCGAACGCGGTTGCGCTGGTCGGAGACGCAATGCTTTTCGGATGGTGGCTGTTTGTCAACAAGATACTGCTTGGCCAGAAAACCGGTGCGGTATTCCACTCGCTGGTCCAGCCCGCCATAAACCTGCTGCTGTACTATGTATCAAGCAATGTTGTATTCACTTTCTACATTCCATTCGGGCTCCTGATACTGAAGCTGGGTGCTGGTATTGCCATATTCGCGCTCATAAGCTATACCATACTCTACATATTTGACAGGCCGATGAAGAAAGGCTTGGGGCTCCAGGGAATAGAAATGTTCTCTGAGGCGCTGCAGAACTGGATGTTCGACGTGGACCTCAGCCTCTACAGCCCGTTCGACAACAGGAAGTTCGGAACTAGCATAACGCTTGAAACCCACACGCTTGTCTTCAAGAGGAAGAAAGACAGATCGATAAAGTGCATAATGTTCGCCCCAGAACTGCATTATGGGCCTCTGGGCACAATGGGAGGCAGCAACTTCCCTTATCTACTTGAAAGGCACGCTGAATCGAAGTACAAGGCCGGAATGACCGTGGCACACTGCGCGATAAACGAGGACAGGAATCCCGTATCTGCATCGCAGTTCAACAGCATAAGGGATGCCCTTGACAGGGGAGTAAGGCTGGCAAAGAAGATAACTGTGCAAGGTAAGCGCCTTGATTACTACATATCATCAAAGAACTCAGCGACAATCCAGAAGACCAGCATAGGAGACTTCAGCTTAATAACGCTCACCAGGGCTCCGAGAGTCACAGAGGACATAAACGACGACGCAGCGGAGATATTGAGGAGATTATTCAAGGACAAATCCTTTGTAATGCTTGACGCGCACAACTCAAGATACGAAGGCGCACCACAGAAGGAACTGCACTGGCTGACGGCCGATTCCCCATACATGAGGGACTACATGGACGCCATAGCAAGCCTTGGGAAGCCATCCCATTCAACGAGCAGGTTCAGGGTCGGGTTTTCGTCCGTTGACGCTTACTGGGAGCTCAACGGGCCGAAGGACATGGCTCCCGGGAACATTAGCTGTACCGTATTCGCATTCAATGGATTCAAGCATGCCATGATATATGTGAATTCGAACAATGTCCTGCCTCAGATAAGAAACATGGTTGTGGAGGTCGCAAAGAAGAGATTCGGCATCAGCGCAGAGCTCTACACCACAGACACCCATTACGTAAACGCCCTGCAGCGCGGGGCCAGCAACGTGCTGGGAAGATACACAAAGTCAAGTTCGTTCATAGCGATAGCCGAGAAGGCCATGAAGGAAGCGTTATCAAACATAGAAGAGGTAGATGTATATTACAGGAAGGAGGACGTGGAGAACTTCAGGATATGGGGGACAAACGTTAGAGAGCGGATGATAACGATGTTAGATTCGGCCGTGAAGACGGCAAGGATATTGGTTCCCGTGCTCATGGTGGGAGGATTCATCCTGGCAACCCTAATAGTTTCGGTATTGTGATCTGATGAACTACTTGGAGATCGTTTTCGCGATAATCAATGTAGCAGTGCTTGCAAAATACTTCATTGACATAAGGATATGGAAAAACAAGAAAGACATAATCCCGCTTGCCGGCAGCGTCATAACCGGAGTTCTGGTGATAGCGCTAACAGGCGAAACCGGGGCACTTTCATGGATGTTGTTTGCATTATGGTTTGCAGTGGTTTTTGCAATTGCGGCCCACTACTACTCGAGAAACCTGACACTGTTCCTGCTAATGATCTTGGTCGCAATCGTAGAACTCTTCTATGTCATGCACGCATATCATCGGAACATACTGTATCCATTCATACAGATGTTCGCCATAGGGACTGCGTACGGAACTATGTACAGCAACGGCTCAAATCCTTTTGAATACAGGAAGAGGACAACAAAGAGCCTGGAAGTCAGGCGCGATATATTCCACGTATTCCTTGGAATCGTGATAATGGCAATATTCCTCATGCTCAATATCTATCACGCCATAGCGGTGGTGATAGCCCTGATAATGATAGGCTATGTCAACAACGCGATATTATTGCGGCGTGGCAAGGGCAGGCTCTACAGGCTGCTCATGGCATTCGAGAGGTCGGGAACCAGCTACGGGCTTGGGGCACTGTATCTCGGCATAGGGGCGATGTTGCTCATAGGGTTCATCCACAATCTACACTTCCTGCTGGTTGGCTTCGCGGCCCTGCTGCTTGCTGATCCGATAGCCACAATAGTCGGGATGAATCTTGATGGGATAAGGCTGTTCTACAACAGGAGAAAGTCGTTGTTAGGGACCGTTGCTTTCTTCCTCGTTGTGGCAATACTTGGATATCCCTTTATAGGATATTATTCCCTGGTATTCGGGCTCTGCCTGGCAATCGTGGAGAGCATAGATTTCAAGGTTGACGATAACATAACGATTGCTGCCTTCATGATACTGGCCTACGTCCTGTATCTATTCTTTGTCGGAATGCTGCCGGCACTTGCGGCATAAAACAGCTTATGTAGTGCCGCTAATCCGATATTTCATAGGCTATAAAAAGGTTAATGATGCAACTCCTTCGCTGACTGGGGATGTGATGGCAAGACATGCATTTAGCCTGTATGATATAGAGGAATTTCTGAGAGATGCCGGTGCAGAGAAGGTAAATGAAAGGGCCGTAATAAGCTTTGAAGAGGAGCTAGAGAACACGCTAAATGACCTTCTAAACGAGGCAGAGAAATATGCCAATTACGCTGGGCGAAGGAACCTCATAAAGAGAGGTGATGTGAAGCTCCTAAACAATGGAAATGCAACAAAGCGCTATCCTAGGATCCGCGGTCAGAGAACTCCCGCAACCTTGAGGGCAAGGGCGAGGACAACGAATCCTGCTTCTACGATCCACATATAGAGCGATACTTCCCATTCGCGCATGGGCTTGAGGTTCATGAAGAAATGGGTCCAGCTGTAAACCTTCTTTCCGTAGGGGGGGGCAAATGTTCCGTCGCTCTTGAGCTTTCCGAGGTCAGTTACATTGAACTTCCTCCTGAGATGCAGAAATGCCTCAACTATCCAGGGTATGAATACGACGATTCCGAATATCTCCATGTTGCCTATTATCACAGTTGCCGCGAACGCAGCGCCGAAATAGTATGTGAAGCTGTCTCCAGTGAGTATCTTTGCAGGAAATCTGTCAAACAGCAGGAAGGCGAATGTTGACGCAAGGAGCACTGACGAGAGTATGGTCCCGTTGTAGGTACCCCAGATGTAGCTGTAGATGAAAAGGGCCAGCGCAGCTATAGTGGCGCTTCCAGAGGCTATCCCATCGAATCCGCCAAGGAGGTTGAAAGCGTTGGTTACGCACACGATCGCAAGCGGTATGATAATGAGCGGATAGAATATGCCAAAGTTGACTGCACCGAAGAACGGCAGTATTACGACTGAAACTCCGGCGTTTATCGCCATCAATGGGATGGCACCGATCAGCGTGAACAGCGGCTTCTGCCACTGCTTGAGCCCCTTTCTGTAATCCATCATGTCGGTCGACTTGATCAGCTTCTTGCTTATGTTTATGTCATCAAGGAACCCTATGAAGGCTATAAGGACAACAGCAAGCACAGTTGCGAGCAGGTAGTTTATGTTTGCGATTGGATAGTAGAAGTTGAAGCTACCGCCGAACACGTATGTCAGTATGCCAAATGCGAATCCAAATGCGACAGCAACTCCGCCGCTGGTCGGCAGTATTATGTTGCCCTTCTTGTTGTGATCAGGGGATGTAATCCCGGCTTCCATCATGTACGAGCGTACGAACTGTATGGCCAAAAGAGTAATCGCAAATGTTATCACCCCTGGTATGAGCAAAGTAAGATGAAGACCGGACATATGATCGCTAAATAACTCTGCGCCTACTATTTAAAATGTATCTGTCCAGGTTGATTGTTTTCATGATCAGCGATGGCTTTGTATTCGCGGCGGCCTCTACACTGCTGTACGCGATCGGGAACATACCAATAAGGAAGCTTTCGCAAAAGTATGGCTCGCAAATAGCTGGGCTGCTTATATGCGGAGGGGGAATTGTGCCGCCTGCCATGGCCGCACTGCTCTTGAACAATTCAATAACCTCCTATTCTCTTTTGCTGTCCATAATTGCGGGCATTTTCCTTGCCCTGGGATATCTTTTCTTCTACAAGACACTGGAGACCGAGCTACTTTCGACAAGCTCCGTCCTGTTTAACATACAGCCTGCACTCCTTTTTCTGTTTGGAGTCCTCGTTCTCGGGGAAGGAATAACGGCATTCGATGTGCTGGGCACAATAATGGTATTCGCTGGAGTTGTAATGATAACTTTTGAAGATGGCCTAAAGATAAACAAGCCGATCGTGTACGGGGTGCTTGGTAACATCTTTTGGGTCGCATACTGGGTACTTTTCACTTACTCCACTTCGCAAGCGCAGTTCCCTGCGGTACAGCTAGTGATTAACAGGGTAGTGGGCACAGTGCTTATACTGGCAGCAGTATTTATTACAGGAGGACTAACGCGAAAAATAAGAAAAGATTCCAGGCTTGCGGCATATGGATTGGGCGCTGGTGCAATAAATGGCTTGGGGGTGATGAGCTTCGCAATGATCATAGTGCTTAGCTATCTTGCAATAGGCAGCGTGATAACTTCACTGGTACCCGCAATAATAGCAATATTTGCATTTACGGTATTCAAGGAGAGGCCTGATCGTAGGGAGATAATCGGCCTTGTCGTTGCTTTTGTCGGCGCAGTCATGATAGCGCTCTGATGCCTATATAAGGCTAGATGCGATAGAGTATTGTGCCCTTGTAGTATAGCTTGGATAGAACGTGGGCTTGCGGAGCCTGAAACCCGGGTTCAAATCCCGGCAAGGGCGTATGGTTCATCTGCTTCTCTTTTCGTGCTTCCTTATATCTTCTGATATTATCCGCTCTTCCTTCCTTGCCTTCCTCTCTTCCAACCTCAAAAACTTCCCGAAGAATGGCCCGAACAAGTACGCGAGCGCGAATATAACGGATCCAACTGACACGAATGCAATAAACGATGCGAATATCTTGCCCAGCGCAGTTGCGGGAGTTACCGCTGGGCCTTCCGCTGTTGCCAGCATGCTTACGAAATAGAATGCATTTACATAGGAATATCCTTCAATGTAGTGAAATCCTATCGTGCCTATGGCCAGAACGCCTGCTACCAGCAGAAAAGAATAGAGCGCTCTCCTGTGAAAGGGATGGTGTCTTTCTCTGTAAACCGCTTCTATACTTGCCATCCGACCACCTCTAAAGCTTTTAAAGTATGTTTTGATAACTCTTTAATCGTTTCGTGAATCAATGATATCTGCACTCCTTCTTGGGATTCCATTCTACATTATCAGCATAATATTCGGCATAGCGCTAGCAAACTTCTTCCTCTCCGGGATACTTGAGAAAAGGATATTCATATACGCAGCCGGAATCCCGATCGGCTTCGTGGCTTCTTCCTACATGGCGCTTGCACTTGAGGCAGCCATTGGGACATTCACTGGCCTGATAATGGCAGCTGTGGTGCTGACCGAGGCTGTGCTGTGCTACTTCATGCTCAGGAACCGGCGCGCGTCAAAGCTGTTTGATGTGAAACAGGTAAAACTTGAGTACAGGCATAGCAGGGGCCTGCACATATCCATATTGATTGTAAGCTTTGTGCTGATAGTCTTTCAGGCATTTGCCCTGACAAGCAGCAACGGCACACTGTATGCATCATCCAACTACGGCACAGACCTCCTTTTCCATCTCGGGGTTGGGCAATCGCTAATATATTCTGGTTTTCCACCCACATATCTTTACTCATATACGGCCAAGAACGTCTTCCCGTTCATAACCGACTTCTACAGTGCGATGCTGTATTATGCCGGATTTGGCGTGGTGCTTGCATTCAACGCGATGAACTTCCTTCTTTGGTTCTCTTTCTCAGCGATGCTGATATTCTTCTTCAATCTCATAGCAAGGAACTACAAGATAGCGGCCGCAGCTGTTCCTATGTTCCTGTTCTTCAGCCTTGGCTTCAACTTCCTGTTGCTCTACTACTTTAACATAGGCCTTCCGGAGCTATCCGCAGCACAGATACAGCAGTACGGGCAGCAGAGCCTGATAAACCTCCTTCAATACCCCTACTTCAATTTTTCAGATCCGTTCATAAGCAATTTCGTTATACAGCATGACTATTTACTTGGATTTCCGTATACCCTGATCGTCATATCATCATTGTACATCCTGTTTCTTGACCCGAAAACCAAGAAGGAGCAGAAGAAAGGCATGCTGCAGGCGGTGGCCTTCCTGGGGCTGATGGTCGGGCTCATGCCGCTCATCCATCCATTCTCACTTGAATTTGTATTTGTCTTCTCTCTTGTCGCGTTCTTTTACTACATGGCAAATAAGTACAATGAAAGACGCAACATATCACGACAGATAATTGATAGGCTCGTACCATGGCTCGTCTTTGGCGTCATTGTAACTGTTGTTGCCCTGCCGCTGATGTACTACATACTGTCACAGCACGTTGAATCAGGCTTCATATGGTGGATAGTAGACCAAGGATTCTGGTATCCTAGCAATCCAACTGTGCTAAATATCATCATAGCACACGCCGAGTTTTGGCTGGAAGTGGCAGGGATAATGCTGCCGCTTGGGCTCATAGGGCTCAGATGGTTCAGGAAGGAAAGCCTTGTTGCATTCCTTCCTGCTGTAATAACTTTTGCAGCTGTCAACTTCTTCAGCCTGCAGCCATCCATCGGGGACAACAACAAGACAACCGTATATTTCTTCATGTTCATTGCCCTGGCTTCAATGATATTGCTCTACAAGATATTCACTTTCAGAAAGGGCCCAGCTGGAATACCATTCAAGATACTTGCTATTGCGTTATTCTTCTTTGCTACATTCAGCGGCCTGATATCGGATACGCAGATATTCACCGGACCTTACACGCTGGCCACTCCGCTGGTCTTCAATACCAGTGCCTGGATAATAAACAACACTTCGCCTCATGCAGTATTCCAGTCAAATTGCTACACGTACACTTATGACTTTGTATCAACCCTTGCGGGCAGGGACAGCCTTCTTGACATATATATTTACTCCGATAATGTTGGAATAGTGCCCAAGAACTACTCACCTGACAAGATTGCAGAGAGTCTGCCATCGTTCTTCTCTGCACCTAGCTGCGGCTTGGTAGATGAGTACAACATAAGCTACGTGGTCCTTGAGAACATAACCCAAATGGGCTCGGTATACAACTGCGAACAGGCAAACTGGAGCGCATTTTCGAATTCCAGTGATTTCCAGCTCGTCTATCATGCAACCGACAACAGCTCAAGCCAGATAAGCATCTTCAAGACCCATTGCTGATCCTGAATCTGTAGAACATGCGGAGTATTCCTGTTCCGTGGAGCTTTATGTCATTGACAAGGCGCGCCAGCGGCGTCCTTGTATTGTGCTTTTCTATCCACAGTATTGGAAGTTCTTTCATTTTCAAATGATTTGCCCTTGCTATGAGTATGACCTCCGTATCCCACATCCAGTGTCTCTCCTGCGACCTTTCATATATGACATCGAATGCCTTTTTGTTGAATATCCTGAAGCCGCACTGATGATCAGTGACTTTCTCATCAAAAAGCACATTCAGCACCTTGTTGTAGGCCTTTGAGACCATCCTTCGCAATGGGGGTCTCACTGTCTTGCTCTTGTTTAGGTATCTTGAACCAATTACTACATCATTTCCCTCTCCTTCAAGCTTAAGGGCTTGTGGAAGATACCTTATGCTTGGTGAAAGATCAGCATCGACATAGAAGTAGAGTCTTGAGCTGAACTTTGCCATGGTATCTCTAACATCCTTTCCTCTCTGGCCTAGTTTCTGATACCCGACTAGCCTGATATGCTTGTCCTTGGACGCCATCTTCGATACTATAGTCCTTGTACCGTCGGTTGACGCGCCGTCTGCCACCACTATAAGAAAATTTGTGAACCTCTTGGAGACAGTCCCGCCTATATCTTTTATTATGCTTCCTATGAACTTCTCTTCGTTGTGCGTTGGCACAACTGCAACGAAATCGTACATCAAACCAGAGCCGATAGCATAATGGACAAAAAGCCTTAAATTATACGAAGTATGGCAATAGCCTTTAATACTCGAAACTTTTCATAGCAATAGGATGAGAAACAAAAGCGTATGGGCAGGGACTAGATTCGCAAAAGGCATGTTGATTGCCTACAAGGAGCATGAAAAGCTGGTCACCAACATGCACTTTGACCGTATGTTTACTGTGCTCCGACTCAACGAACAGAGGCGGGAAGAAACAGTACGAGAATGGATATCAAGGCCATTCGAGTGGAGACTGGAGCTCTTGAGGAAGGCAAACTGATTATATCTTCAATATTACTTTTCCAACAACGTCGCTACGGTCTATCATCCCGAATGACCGGCTGTCATCACTCTCTAGACTGTTGTCACCCAGCACGAATAGTTTTTTGTCCTCAATTCTTGACACGCGCTTGATAAGCTTCACTCTGAGACTGGCATGGTTGAAGACTATAACATCGCCTGGTCTAATTGCTCCGAATGATGTTGCTATTACATAGTCTCCGTCGCTGTAACTCGGCTCCATGCTCCTGTCCCTAACCCCAAATATTGAAAATGGTTTCATACCTGCACTTTTGGATATACGAATGTTTCTCCACTTGGATAGAATGATTTTGCCTTGATTGCTTCTACGCCCTTTGTCTTCCAGAAGGCCTCTGCGATTTCCTGAACTGCGACAAGAAGTGCCTTTGCATCATCTATGTTTGTGCTCTGCTTTGCCTTTGACGCTGCCTTTAGTGTGTTCCACACCATTTCGTGCAGTTTTGGGTTGGTGGCTGCATGCTCTGGCTTGAAGTAATCCCCCCAAAGGACCCTTATTTCATGTTTGCATAGTTCTGCGTGTTGTTCCTTGACCGTGGTGTATCTTATCATCTTGTTCCTGCCATCAGGAGTCATGTCATTTGCCTTGACCAGGTCTGCTATAAGCATGTCCATCCTGAGGACAGTGTGCGCTGCTACCTGTGCTAGATGCGGATCGTATATGCCACATGGTATGTCGCAGTGTGCATACACTTTCTCTATTCCAATCGCTTTATCTATTGCATTTATTGCCATCCTAACTATGCCTTGATTTTTCACCCAATCACCACGATTATTGGGGATATAAGGTTTATATAGATACATTGGAATATTCGTTATATTTTCGTCAATTTGTGTCTTCATGGTAGACTATAATGAACTGGAAGTTAGATGGCAGAAGGCTTGGGCGGATGCAAAAGTTTTCGAGTCTGAGCCGAGCGATAAGCCAGCGCTTCTCGTGTTTGCAGCATTTCCTTACATAAACAATCCACTCCACATAGGCCATCTCAGGACCTTTGGGACTGCAGATACATATGCAAGATACATGAGGATGAAGGGCTACAATGTTCTTTATCCGATGGGCTTTCATGCAACAGGAACCCCGTTGATAGGGTTCGCGAAGAGGATTGCAAACAAAGATCAAGAGCTAATAAATGAACTCAGGATGTTCCACATGAGGGATGATGACATAGCAAGAATGTCGGATTTGGAGTTCATAAAGGATTACTTCATAAGATTTCAGGAACATGATTTCTCAATAATAGGGTTCAGCATTGACTGGCGCAGGAAATTCGTAAGCACAGACCCGCTCTTCAGCAAACTGGTGGAGTGGCAATTTGCAAACCTCAAGGAGCTGGGATTCCTTGTGCAAGGAAGTCATCCAGTTGGCTGGTGCACTAACGAGGGAAACGCTGTAGGACAGCATGACACAAAACACGACGTCCAGCCAAAAATAGAAGAGTTAACAGCGGTGAAGTTCAAGGAACCGGAAACTGGGATATCATTCCCGTGTTCCACATACAGACCAGAAACAATATACGGAGTTACAAACCTTTTCGTGAACCAAGATGCAACATACGTAGTTGCTAAGGCTGGAAACGACAGATACTATCTTGCAAAAGATGCAGCGGAAGCTCTCAAGTACCAGATGAGTATCGAGATAGAATCGCAGATAAATGGCAGTGATCTTCTTGCGAAGAAGGCAACAAACCCTATCACTGGGGATATTGTTCCAATATTCCCAGGATATTTTGTAAAGACTGATGTAGGAACTGGTGTAGTAATGAGCGTACCGGCTCATGCTCCATTCGACTACGCAGCGCTAGAAAAGCTGCGAGAGCGTGGATTCAAGATGGAGGGAATACAGTACAAGAATGTTCTTGAAATAAAGCGCACGGACGGACAGCCGGTATCAAATGATTTATTGCCAGCGCACGCATACCTGACACAGCTTGGGGCAGATTACAAAGCGCCTGACCAAGTGCTGGAAAATGCGACCAAACTGGCGTATAGGGAGGAATCCCACTGGGGGGTCATGATTGTCGGAAAATATACTGGAATGAAGGAGCCGCAGGCAAGGGACGCAATAAAAGCGGACCTAATCAAGAGCAATGATGCTTTTCCAGTCTATGAGATAGCCAATGAGGAACCGGTGATCTGCAGGTGCGGATACAAGGTCATAGTGAATATAGTTCATGATCAGTGGTTCATAGACTATGGAAACAATGCATGGAAGGAAAAGGTCATGGAGGTACTAAAGAAGATGAGCATATATCCAGAGAAATATGAAAAAACGTTCGAAAACGTTGTTGAGTGGATAGAGCTCAGGGCGGCAGAGAGGGCTCAGGGGCTCGGCACAAAGTTCCCATACAACCCAAAACACATCATAGAGTCACTTTCCGATTCGACTATATACGTTACATTCTACACATTTGTCCACATTCTCAGGATAGCGGGCGTGAAGCCGGACCAGCTAAAGCCAGAATTCTTCGATTATGTGATCAATGGCAAGGGCAGCCTAGAATCAGTTGCTTCATCAACCGGCATAGATGCAGGAGTTCTCAAGAAATGCAGAGATTCCCTTGACTATTGGTACAGGAACACATCAAGTCACTCTGCATATGACCTTGTCTACAATCATCTGACCATGTACATATTCAACCACGTGGCCTTGCTCAACAAAGAATATTCGCCAAAGCAGATAGTTGTCAATGGAATGGTGAACTATGAAGGTGCAAAAATGAGCAAGAGCCTTGGCAACATAGTGCCGGTGGTTGACGCTGTCAAGAGATACGGATCCGACCCAATGAGGTTCGTTGAGCTGTGTGGTGCAGACCTAGACATAGAAACAGACTTCAAGGCAGATTCAATCGGCAGCGTTACTGCCAGGAACCAGTTCCTGATGGACATAGTAGATGAGCTTGAGACGATGCAAGGAAGCGAACTCGGCTCTACGGACTACTGGCTCTATTCAAAACTGAACATGAAGATAAAGAACGTAACAAAATGCATGGATGAGCTGCAGTTCAGATCCGCATATACTGACGCGTTCTACAACTCGGTATCAGAACTTAAGTCTTACACGGAGAGCGGCGGAAACAACCAGATGGTAGTCAAAGAGTTCTTGGAGAAGGTAACCCTTATGCTAGGTCCTATAATGCCACATGTAGCTGAGGAACTCTGGCACAGGCTTGGAAACCAGACCCTTGTTGCAAAGGAAATGTGGCCAGTGGCGGATGAAAAAATGATAAACGAGGCTGTCGAGGCCGTTGCGGGTATAGTAGAATCGACTCTTGATGACATAACTAAGGCAGTTGACCTGACTTCAAAGATACCGCAGAACAGCGGCAAGAAAGTGGCTTCAGTAAGGATAATAGTTGCTGATCAGTGGAAGATAAGCGCCTACAATACGCTTGTAGCGGAGAAGGACATATCAAAGGCACTAGCAAAGCTTGGCAGCGCTAACAAAGAAGCGGCAGCAAAGTTCCTTTCGCAGTTCGCAAAGAACATCAAGACATTAGTGCCGATACCTGAGATAAAGAGCGAAGACCTATACAATGGATTCGTGCAGTCAAAGGAAAGGATCGAGAAGAGATTCGGAGCCGTAGCGGAAATCGAGATGGAAGGCTCATCGAAATCCACAAGGGCCGCAAGATCTATGCCGCAAAAACCTTCAATAGACATAACCTGGAACTGATTGGTGCTTGATTGGCAAAAACAACTAAACTGATGGATAAATACGACACCTTCATATTCGACTGGGATGGAACCCTTAACAGTGTAAAGCTGCTGATGTTCCTCAACGAGAAGCTCAACCCGGTTAAGGCAATGATAAAGAGATCGCAGGCACACACAACGATGAAGATAACCAATGCCGACGTAAAAAGATTGGTGAAGCGCAAGGAGAGCAGGGGCATAAACATAGGAAGGGAGCTGTTCAGCCCGGTCATAGACTTGTCAATATATCTGCTGACACCAAAACTCCATAACGGATCGAGGGAGGCACTCCAGAAGCTGATATCAAAGAGGAAGAAGGTAGCGATGTTCACCAATGGAGCCCCATACAGGGTGCTGAGAGAGCTCAGATACCTTGGAATAGAGGATTACTTTGAGGCCATAGTAAGCGCCCAGGAGATAAAGGCGCTGAAGCCAAACCCACTGGGACTTGAGCTCATAATGAAGGCAGTCGGGGCTGAAAAGAAGAAAACGATATACATAGGAGACATGGTGGATGACATACTAGTGGCAAGGAGCGCTGGGATAGCATCATGCGCGTTTTCATGCGGATTTGACACGCACACAGCACTTGAGCGCGCTGGCCCTGATTACATATTCAGAAGCGTAGAGGAGTTCGAAAAGGCCCTCTGATCAGACTACCTTGGCATCCACTACCTTTACTCCTTGCTCTATTCTCATCAGCCTAACTCCGGATGCACTCCTTCCGGTGACCCTCACCTCTGAAACTGGGAATTCTATTGAGAGGCCCTTGGAGCTTATTAGGAGTATTTGCTTCTGGTTGTCTGCCTTGAATGCCCTGACCACTCCGCCGGTCTTGTCCTTGACCCTAAGATTTATTACCCCCTTGCCGCCGCGGGACTGGAGCCTGTATTCGCTGAGCTCTGTTACCTTTCCAAATCCATTTGCAGTTACGGATGCGATAAGATCCTTCTCTGTTGCCGGGACAACGTTTACCACTTCGTCATTCTGCGCAAGCCTGATGCCACGCACGCCATAAGCTGTCCTGCCCATCGATCTTACGCCTTCTTCGGCAAATCTCAAGCCTTTGCCCATCTTTGTAGCTATGAACAGATTGGACTTTCCATTTGATATGCAGACATCAGCAAGCGAATCTCCCTCATCCATTGGTATAGCAATTATTCCGTTTGCTCTTGGTCTTGAGAAATGTTCTGCTTCTACTCTCTTGATGGTTCCGCGCTTTGTTATGAATGTAAGGAATGATTCCTTGAATTCCCTTGTTGCGATTATGTTCTCTACCGTCTCTCCTTCTGAAAGCTGGACAAGATTTATTGCGGCCTTTCCATGAGTATATCGCCCCTCTTCTGGAACCAGATAGGCCTTGAGCCAGTATGCTCTTCCTTTGTTAGTAAACATGAGGAGATAATCCTTCGACATACAAGATGCCACCTGCTTGACGAAATCTCCTTCCCTCAGCTCTATTGCTATGACACCTTTGCCACCACGGGCCTGTGACTTGTAGATCCTTGTTGGCATCCTCTTCATGTAGTTGCTGTTAGTGAGTATTATCGTGGTCTCTTCATCGGCTATTGTGTCTTCTTGGACTATTTCTTCTAGCTCTCCCTGTTGCTCTATTGTTGTCCTCCTGTCCCTTCCATATTTCTCGCTTATTTCCTTCGTTTCATCTTTTATGATCTTGTAAACAGCACTCTCGTTCTCAAGGATTTCTTTGTATGATTTTATCTTTGTTGTAAGGTCTGTCTGTTCCGTCTTGAGAGAACCACTTTCAAGGCTTGTCAGCTTGCTCAACTTCATGTCGAGTATGGCGTTCGCTTGCTTCTCCGACAGCTTGTGGCTGCTCATCAGGACTGCTCTTGCCTCCTTTATGTCAGCGCTCTTCTTTATTTGGGCAACTATCTCGTTTATGCTGCCAATCGCTATCAGCAGGCCCTCTACAATATGTAGCCTTTCTGATGCGATGTCAAGGTCGTATGCTGTCCTGTTCTTTATCACTTCTATTCTGTGTTCAACGAATATCTTGATGAACTGTTTGATGTTCAGAGTAGCAAGAGTGTTCCTCAGCACCGCTATGTTTATGACTGGAAGTGTTGTTTGTAGAGATGTTGTTGAATATAACGTGTTTAGTATTGATTCTGCGTTTGCTTCCTTCCTCAGATCTATTACTACCCTTATTCCATCCTTGTTGCTCTCATCACGAAGATCGCTTATTCCAACGATTCTCTTGCTCTTGGCGAGCTCTGCTATGTCATGGACTAGCGATGCTTTGTTGACCGTGTATGGGATCTCTGTTATCACTATCGACTTCTTCCCTTTGTTATCTTCTATGCTGGCTCTGCCTCTTATTGTGCAAGAACCCCTTCCAGTAACATAGGAATTCAGTAAAGCGTTATTGTAAAATACTATTCCACCAGTTGGGAAATCTGGGCCCTTTATGTAACTTAACAATTCCTGTGGACTTATCTCCTTGTTGTCTACATATGCTGCTATCGCATCGCATACTTCGCGGAGGTTGTGCGGCATTATGTTTGTGGCTACTCCTACTGCAATCCCTGTTGCGCCATTGAGCAATAGGTTTGGAACCTTAGCTGGCAGCACAACTGGCTCTTCTTCGGTGTTATCAAAATTTGGTATGAACTGGACTGCTTTCTTATCGAGATCTGCAAGCATCTCCTCTGCTAGCTTGTTGAGCCTGACTTCTGTGTAACGCTGTGCGGCAGCTGGATCTCCGTCGATCGATCCCATGTTTCCTTGTCCTTCCACAAGTGTATGGTTAAAGGAGAAGTCCTGCGCCATCCTAACGAGAGTCTCATATGCAGCCAGATCGCCGTGAGGATGGTACTTTCCTATTATGTCTCCAACTATTCTTGCACTCTTCTTTGTCGGCTTATCATGAGTGTTGCCCAGCATGTACATTGCATATAGCGTTCTCCTCTGCGCAGGCTTCAGGCCGTCCCTCGCCTCAGGAAGGGCCCTGCCTATGATCACGCTCATTGCGTAGTCAAGATAGCTGCTCTGTATCTCCTTCTCTATCTTTGACTCTATCACGTTTGTGTCTTCTGCCATGATCATACATCAAGGAATTTCACTTCTGTTGCATGTTCTTCCAGGAAATGCCGTCTCTGCTCTACATCAAGTCCCATAAGTATTGAGAACATGGTGTTTGCTAGTTCAGCATCTCCTATAGTAACCTTCTTCAGTATCCTGCGCTTAGGGTCCATTGTAGTTTCCCAGAGCTGCTCTGGATTCATCTCTCCCAATCCTTTGTAACGCTGCACTGCCCCTTTTCCATCATACTTCTTCTGCAGCTCTGCGAGCTCCTGATCTGTGTATGCGTACGCCATCTCCCTCCCCCTTGTGACTTTGTAGAGTGGAGGCTGTCCTATGTATATGAATCCTTTCTCTATTAGCGGCCTCATGTACCTGTAGAAAAATGTCAGGAGGAGCGTCCTTATGTGGCTCCCGTCCACGTCTGCATCAGACAGCAATATTATCTTCCTGTATCTTGCGTTCTCGGCGTTGAAAGTCTCCTTTATTCCAGTGCCGAATGCAGTAACCATGGTGTGGAGCTGCGCGTTGTTGAATATCCTTTCTTCAGTTGCCTTCTCTACGTTGAGTATCTTACCTCTTAGTGGCAGTATCGCCTGGTAGAACCTATCCCTCGCCTGCTTGCTCGATCCTGCGGCGCTTTCTCCCTCTACTATAAATATTTCGCACTTGGAGGGATCACTTTCGGTACAGTCGGCGAGCTTGCCCGGCAGTACCGCCCCTTCGAACAATCCTTTCTTCCTTGCAAGCTCGCGTGCCTTTCTCGCTGCCTCCCTCGCCTCTGCGGCTGCGTAAACCTTGTCAAGTATCCTGTTCGCCTCCGCAGGGTTTTCATCAAAATACCTGGACAGATATGAATACACGGTGTTCTCGACAGCGCTCTTTATTGATGGATTGCCGAGCTTCTCCTTTGTCTGGCCTTCGAACTCAGGATTCTTGATCATGACAGATATTATGGCTATCAGGCCCTCTCTCGTATCGTCCCCTTCCAGCGGTGTGCTCCTCTTCTTGCTGCTCTTCTGGTTGTAATTTGCAATTGTTCTTGTGAGCGCAGCCCTGAATCCAGACACATGGGTTCCCCCTTCTGTTGTCTTTATGTTGTTTACAAATGAAAGGAGCTCTTCGCTGTAGCTTGACACATATTGTAGGGCTACGCTTAC
>JASHSJ010000033.1 GCA_030040895.1 Microcaldota archaeon
TGCTTCCTTTCAGAAACCTTGAGATAAAGGGCAACTATATGCCTATACAGTGGACAAGAGAATAGCAGTATTTTTCGACCAATTAGCAATATTACGGCTCTACTCTGTTTATGAGCCTTGGGAAGGCTATCGCATCTCGTATGTGATCAAGGTTGAGCAGCCACTTGATTACTCTCTCCATTCCCATGCCGAATCCTGCATGAGGAACTGATCCATACTTCCTGAGATCTATCCACCATGCATACTTCTGCTTGTCAAACTTGATTCCTTGTGCCTTCTCTACTTCCTCCATCCTCGCCATGAGCGCATCGAGCCTCCATTCCCTCTCGCTTCCGCCGGTTATTTCTCCATGACCATGCGGAGCTTGCATATCAACTGCCATGACAGTTCTCTCATCCTTTGGATTTACTGGTGCGTAGAACGGCTTTAGCTCCCTTGGCCACGCATATATGAATATTGGCTTGTCCTCTTCTTCTGTGAGGAGCTTCTCTTCCTCCACTCCAAAGTCATCCCCCCACTTCTTCTGAGATCCCTTCTGCTGTATTATCTCCATTGCCTTTTCATATGTTATCTTCTTGAATGGAGGCCTTACCTTCTGGAGCACGTCCTTTCCTATTTCAAATGACTTCATGAGCTCTTCTTCTTTTGACAGCTTGTCTGCTATGCTTGTTACAAGTTTCTCTTCCAGCTGCATGAGCCTCTTTAGATCATAATATGCTGCTTCTGGTTCCAGGTGCCAATATTCAGTAAGATGCTTTGTTGTCCTTGACTTCTCGGCTCTGTATGATGGTGCAAATGAATATACTTTCTCAAGCGAAGGTACCATCGCCTCTGCGTATAGCTGCGATGATTCTGTCAGGTATGCCTTCTGGTCAAAGTACTGCACTTCGAACATGCTGGCTCCGGTCTCTCCCCCAGCCCTTGTTATAAGAGGAGGACTTATCTCAAAGAATCCTTTCTTGTTGAGAAAATCTCTAGCATACTTGAATATGTAGGCCCTTGCCTTCATGACATTTACCATCTTCTGGCTTCTGAGCCATAGATGCCTGACATCCATGAGGAATTCTGCGCTCTGGTATTCCGTGATTGGAAACTGCTCTCCGCTATGGACTACTCTGAGTTCTTCTGTCTCTATTTCAACCCCCCCCGGTGCCCTCTCGTCCTTTCTCGGGATGCCCCTGATTATCACGCTGGATTCAAGATAAGCAGAGTCCATTGCATTCCATTCTCCTTCCGTTACCTTTGCCTTGTCCACAGTACACTGGATCAATCCGCTTACATCTCTGATTACGGCGAATGCCTTGCCTCCGCTGCTCCTCTTCCTATATATCCAGCCCTTTATCACTATGCTCCTGCCTATCCTTGCAATCGCATCGCTGATTGGCACTGCCTTGATGAATGTCTTAAGCATCTGCTCACGAGATAAGAACGTATTTTCTCATCATCTAAGGCATATAAACTTATTGTTTAGCGTGGTTAGCAACCTCAGTAATCAAGCAGTGTTTTCTTCTGCTGTTTTTGCGCTTGTGGCTCATCCCTCGATGCGCCGTCGCGCCGTGCCAATCTGGAATCGATGTTTTTCCTGGCCCTTGTGCGCACTTCGCTAAGCAGATGCGCATCGACTATGCCGGACCTGACATCAGCATCGGTCACGGTGCCTAGTATCGCGTGCGATACGTAGTTCATTGGCGTAGTCGGCCTCTTCAGATAGTAGGCAAGCTCTCCTTCTACCATGCTCTTCGCAGTCTTCTGATCGAGATAGCCTTGGGCAAATGCCTCCTTGGCAAATTTGATAGCCGGATATTCCCAGAACTCGAATGAGCTTACGATTGATTGGGGCATGCTGCTCTTCGGCATCCTGGAATATATGGAGAGGTCTTCGAAATGCGCTTCTACTAGTGCACTTATTTCGCCCTTTTTCTCAGGCGTCAATAGTTTTACTGGAAATCCTGTATCTACAAGATGGTGCACAGTGTCTTTCGTGAACGCCGGAAGGTTAGCGCTGAAGAAACTTGCACGCTGCACATCATTATCAAATTGTAGATACTTTAGCAACGTGCCTATCCTGTTCATGGCATGGGCAGCACCATCTTTCCTGCTTCCCCTGTCATCACGATCAAGATGTGTTAGCACTTCCTTTGTCATGCCCCTGATCGTTTCCTGCACTTGAGGTTCTCCCATATATTCGATAAACTCTCGAAGCCCTTTTTTCAGTGTTTCGCGCCTGGGCTTCATCGGGCTGTCCCATCTCATGACGTCATCGAAGGCCCTGTGTATGATTGGCAGTGCCAATACCACTGCTGAATCATGGGTTACTGCGTCCCTGGCCCTCCTGAACGCCCCGACCACCTCATCGGTAACCCACGGCCCGCCAACAGGTGCGCCTTTGCTGAATTCGCCAGCCCTTGTTAAGTCGATTTGATCATGGTAAACCAATACGGTATGGTATCTGCCCCACCAATCGCCCGCAAGAAACGGTCTTTGCTCCGGCGAAGAGAATTCATTCACGTGTTCCCAGAAGGCCCTGTTGACTACCTCGGGAAGCAATTCGGTAGGTATTGGCTCTGCAAGCTCCTTCTTATTATGCTTGAGCAATAGCCTTGAATATCCCAGCTTCTCCCCTGCGGAAGAATGTGTTTTGAGTAGCCCTTCCACCCTTTCGTTTACACCAATCATTACACCAAATCCAATCAATATTTCATGATATTTAAGCCTTTCATGAGTATCCTAAAAACAATTAAATATTTCTAAGACTCATGTTAATACAAGAACCGAGGATTAACCATGAAATTCCTATCATTGGCCAGCAAGATAATACGCAGCAATGCAGGAAGGCTTGACAAGCCATACAAGCTGACATTCCTTGTAACATACAGCTGCCAGAGCAGATGCACCCATTGTTCTATCTGGCAGATGAAGCCGAAGGAAGAGCTGAGCCTCGATGAGATAAAGGGCTTTGCATCAGGCAATCCCTATTTCAACTGGATAGAGCTCAGCGGCGGAGAGCCTTTCCTCAGGTCGGAACTGGTTGACATAGCAAAGGCATTCAGGGACAGCTGCAAGGACCTCTATCTTCTCACTATGCCAACAAACTCGCTGTGCAACTATGATATGGTCATGAAAAAGACTGAAGAGCTGGCGTCACTTGGAATACCAAATCTGATAATAACAGTATCGCTTGATGGCCACAGAGAGCTTCATGACAAGATCAGGGGAGTTCCTGGAAACTACGACAAGGCGATAAGGATATTCAAAGGAATCAAGGAACTGAGAAAGAAGTACAAGAATCTGAATTGCGTCTTCGGCTATACAGTTATAAAGCAGAATGCGGGACAGTTCGAAGCAACGGCCACATCAGTCATGAAGGACGTGCCAGGCGCAAGATTCGCCGACTTCCACATAAACGTGGGCCAGGTGAGCTCCAACTATTATGGCAACACGGGCAGTGACATAATGGCAACAAGAGAAGCGGCCATCCAAGACATATCTTTCCTGCTAATCGGCACTAGGAAAGAGATTGCGCTTCATCCTGTCAGGGCGGCGCAGAGGTACCTTGAAAACAGGTACATGGAGGGAATGCTGAAGTTTCTGAAGGAAGGAAAAAGCCCTGTGGCGAACAGGGACGGGGAGCTCAGCGTGTTCGTTGACAGCTTCGGTGCCGTATTCCCATCAATAATGACCACACAGAGGCTTGGCAGCATAAGGAGCGATGGCTATGATGTTGCAAAGATGATACAGAGCAACAAGCTAGACAGCGGAGCCCAGGGATACTACACAGCATGCGAGATCTATCAGTCAATACTTGGAAGCCTTTTCAGATGGGACTGACTAGCTATAAATATAAAGGAGCTCTTCATATTAATCCCTGTGGCCTTGGTGGTGTAATGGCAGCACGGGAGGCTGTGGACCTCCGGGAGCGGGTCCGATTCCCGCCTAAGGCC
>JASHSJ010000034.1 GCA_030040895.1 Microcaldota archaeon
TGAGCTACTTCCTCGTGTATTCCTTCTATGCACTTGTAGTTCTTTACTTCTTGAGCATTTACCCATGCATGGTCAGTGAATGATCCTTTTTCTACTACAACGTCGCCAGACTTGTACTTTGCCGCAAACTTGACCAGCACAACGGGAATCTCATCTGGTCTCACAAACGCGACACTGTTTATGTATCTGAGGCTTCCCTCTATTTCTATTCCGGCTTCTTCCATGACTTCCCTCTTGAGAAGGTCTTCAACTGCATCCTCGAAGTCTATGACATCGCCATTCATTCTTGTTGGCTTCGTTATGTCAAGGTCGTTCCATTCGAGCTTCCCCCCTGGAACCGCGTATTTCTCAGGATGGACTTTTTCCCTCCTGTCCCTCTTAAGTATCAGGCATCTCCCGTCGCTCTCCCTGTAGACAACGACATTCGCAACAAAATAGAAGAGTTTGTCCTTCTTTGCATTGTCAAGGCTTATCTTATTCGCGGGCATCCTCCATCATCTCCTTTATTGTCACCCGTCCTTAATAAGCTTTATTTTGCGCGGGTATTGCAGACGGGCCTTTGTCCAGAACTTGTCATTTCTTTTTTGCGCTCTGCCACTCGCTGCAAAGCACACCCCAGTCCGTTATTCCCTTCAACCCAAGCTTCTCCTCTACCACACTTGAGCCCAGCTTTCTTAGTGTCACCTTTCTCATATGATACCTTCTAGTCGCTTCGCCAATGCTAAGGTTCTCATCCAGCGCAATGATTGTATTAGCCCTGTGCCTCGCCCTAAGCCGCACGCTCTTGGGGTGTGTGTCCGGATTTACATACTCTGTGTCTGATGCACTAGCTGGCTCTCTTCTAAGCCGCCTATCTATCTGTGCTTCAAGCGTACCCCTGACTTTTAGCATCTGTTTTATTCCTACAGCTGATCTAAAGCGCTCTGCTATATCAACTGGTGATGCAAGGCCCCTGGCGTTGCCGAACCTCACTATCTGATCCACGCTTTCGTCTGATAGGCGGCGCAACCCAACAAGTTCTGCAAATGGAATAGACACTTCCGGTGTGTTAGTCTGACTGGTGACCGGCGCACTGCACATGACACTTCGTATAGTCATACCTAGCGGTACACCTGGATTCTGTGAACCGTCGGCCGTAAACCTTGCCGTTACTGCTCCTGACATATTAGCGGCATACATTCTCACAATCAGATATAAAAGATTATGCATATGGGCATATAAAAGTGGAAGATTCATTGATCGTTCTTGTAATAAGTATTAATACATAACCGCAAAATACGCATATTACAGAAGGCGGAAAGCCGATATAGAAAATAAATGATATTGGGTGAAAATGTGCCTACAGTACTTAACCAAATAATGGAGCCGTTTTTCTCGAATCCCAACCGCAGGGACATGGTAAGGCGCCTCCTGCTTAAGGGAATGAAGGAGCAGAAAAGGATTCTTCGAGGTGCAATCGGCCCGTCGTGCAAGGTGCTGGATCTTGGCTGCGGCACCGGAGAGTTCTGCGGTGCCATTGACCGGGACAAGTACTATGGCGTGGACGTGGATGTAAGCGGCATAAAAGCTGCAAAGAAGATGCATCCCGGATACCGATTCTCAAGCATAAAAGGCGTTGCTGACATAAACGGGAAGTACGATATCGTAGCAATGATCGACACTGTGCATCACCTGAGCCGAAGGGAATTCAATGCCATCCTTGCGGCAACGCACGACAGGCTGCTGGTCAGGGGCGGGAAGCTCCTGATAATAGACGCTGTTCACCCTAAGGAACAAAGGAAATGGCTGGGCAGCTTCACTTTCGCACATGACAGGGGAAATTTCCAAAGAACAAGGAAACAGGTGGCTTCAGAACTCGCAGGATTTTTCAGGATATCAAGGTACAAAGTGTTTCAGGAGAGCATACTCACTTTCTACCTAATTATCGCTCAGCCTGCGAAGCAACAGGCAAAAGTGTAACTGCGCTCGCCTGATAACCGAAATTAAACCTAAACATTTGGATGCGTATTTATAACAACACGGCACAAGAACTGTTGTGATAATATGAAGACAAACGTATTGGCCCTTTCCGCGATAGCAATCTCGCTGATAGGAATCGGAATAGCTGGCGCAGTAACTTTTGGAGGATTGGGTGCCGTCGGTGGAATGTTCGGAGTGAACTCGGAGCACACTGGATATGACAACCTTCCATACGCACAATACAACACAACATACAGCTGGAACGCGTCTTTCAATGGAACAATAGCACATTCTCCTATATACAGATATAATGCGACTGCAGCAATAGACAGCGAGGCTGCTTCAGTGCAATGCCAAACAACGTACGCAGATAACGTATCTGCAATAGCCTCAAGCAGCTTTGGGCTGAATATTGGAACAGCACAAGTGGACCAAGCCAACACAAATGTTCAAGATAACGTAACAGCAAACGCAACAAGTTGGTACACAAGAATGAGCCTGGCGATATTCGAGAACGCCTTCCAGGCCTTCGAGCTCCAATACGGACTTGCCACACACAGCCTGAATCAGACGCAGATGTCTAGTCTGAGGGCATCACTCAACAGCACAAAGTCTGCCCTATACACGTGTGAAGCCGGAAACACAAAGCCATCCGGTGCATT
>JASHSJ010000002.1 GCA_030040895.1 Microcaldota archaeon
ATAAAGATTGAACTTTATCCCGATGTCGAGCATCGTCTTTATGTTTTTGGCTCTGAGCACTCCGAAGTGCAGCGGCGCAAGTCCTGACGGCTCAAATCCGTCATAGGCAAGGGGATGGTCATTTGTCTCAAAGAGCTTTTTGAGCTCCTCTTCCGTGACTATTTCTTGCGCAAATCCCTTTATCGCTGCTATCTTCACCTCCGTGTCCATTTTATCGTAAGGTATTCTATGGAATATTCTTTAATGTTTGCGCACTCGGATGCAAAAACAAGCAATCCGTGTTATTTTTCATGATCAAGAACGTATAAATATCATAAAATTCGTGAATATTGCAGTGGATACATGGTTGAGATATCAAACGATGGAGTGACGGCAAAGATAAATGAACTGAATGCCCAGCTATACAGTCTTGCACGCGGAAAAACAGAGGTAATGTGGCCGGGCGGAGCACCCAGCGAAGATCCACGGCGCGCTAATCTACCGAGAGGCAGCTGGCCAAACAGTTCGCTAATTGTGCTCCCTATATTCGGACCGGCGATCAACAATACCATATACGTGCGCGGTAAGCCATATTCCATGGGACAGCATGGCCTGTCCAGGGCCCTACCGTGGACAGTCTCATCTTCAACAAGTTCGTCAGCAACCTTTGCGCAGGAATATTCCGCAGGGACAAAAGTTGTGGTAAAGGATGTAAATTCCGCATTCCCGAACTCCTTCTCTACCAGAGTCACATATTCTATAGACAGCAAAGGCGGGCTAGTATTCGATCTCGGAGTGCAGAACAAATCTGAATTGCCAATGCCATTTGCAGCTGGCTTCCTTCCTGCCTTTGCACGCAAACCTGATGACAAGGTAGAAGTAAACCTGCAGGGAATCGATTCTGTGTATCTAGATGATATGTCTCGCAGCACGCATTCAAATATGAGGGTGCTGGAACGCATAAATCTTGTAACTTATACCACAAGAGCCTACGATCTAAGATTTTCGCATACGTTTGGAAACACAGCGCTGTGGGCCCAGGAAAATTGGCTTGTGGCAATAGCACCAGTAACTGCTCCGCCGCTGAGTGACAGGAAGGATCTTATCGGCCGGCCGGGATACATGTCCATAAGAAAAGGAGAGGTAGCAAGGTTCAGGGCCAGCATAAGCCTTATTCTCAGGGAGGACCATGCTTAAAAGGCTGAGCCTCAAGAGGGAATTGAACCCTCGGCCTTTCGCTTACCAAGCGAACGCTCTACCACTGAGCTACTGAGGCACGCTTAGTAGATTATGCGGAAAGCATTAAAGAATGTTCAGCTCTGCTGCGTTACCGGTCCCATGACTGCAGAGGGCATGACATAGTTTGGAGGCATACCACGAATCCTCACAAACTCTATATAGAGCTGTGACGTGGAGCTGGATCCGGGGGCCGTCTGGGTGAAGAACTCAGGACGTATCTGTCCAGTTATGCCCACCGTTATGCCGTTTGACATTATTAGGCTTCCGCCCGGGTACGATATGTCGTTCCATGTAAAGTATGACAGGTTCGAGAACATCTGCTGGTCCATAATGTTGTAATTCGTAGCCGCTGATGGCAGCGGCACAGCCGTCCCGGTGTACGTACCTAGCCAGTAATACTGTGGCTGGGCCCCGCTCGACTTGGAATAATATCCGTAGTTCACCGTTGCAAGCCCGGTGCCCGCGTATGCTGTCATGTTGTCCATGATCCCCGTGCCGCTGCTGCCATAAGCATTCAGCAGAGCCTCCACTATGAAGCTCTTCACCGTGGTAGTGAACGGAATATTTGATGTTATTGAGGCAATCTCGTTGCTGCCGGTGGACTCAAGCAATAAGCCGTTGCTGACCATTATCTTGCCGCCGTTCTGGTTTGCTGGAATCCAAAGAGCGGAAAGCGAAGAGCCAGCGAAGTCATCGTAGAAATTGAAAACTACATTTCCGTTGTCGTACTGCGCATAGTTAGCGCTCTGGTTCGGTGCCTCTCCGGCAAATACTCCATCATATCCAACTGTATTTGACAAGAACTCCATCTTTATCACCACGTTTGAGCTTGGTTGTATAGCAAACGGCAGCCTGACCCAGAAGATCGCGTTTGTGACGGAGTTTGAGAGGCAGTTTATTTCGCACCAGCTGGGGAGTTCGGTGTTATAGTAGTAGAACCTTATGTTGCCCAGGGTGTTGCTCTCGTATGGGGTGTATGCGGTATTTGACGGCAGGAAGGTTATCTCTTGCTGGAAAGGCGCTGATGATGGGGCGTACTGCTGGTTAACAATTGTTATTGGGACATAGTATGAAGTCGTGACGGCGTTCGCTATTATTGCATTGACGGAAATCGCCGATGCAGTTGGCTGAACCCTTATGCTGCCTCCGAAAATCGTATTTGATGCGGGCGTGCACGAAACAGTTGATACGTTTTGCGGCGCAACGGCGCAATAGTTTGAATAAACATCAAATGTTCCGGAATAAACGAGCGTCGGATTTGGCGTGAAACCGAAGTCTGCCACGCAATATATTGTCTGCCCCTGTATCACGTTCTGGGGGGTGCAATACCCTGATGTGCTGCTCTTCGCATTCAGCACAGCGTTGAAACTTTGCACTGCGACCACGCCGGGCTGCGCGGCCGTTGCCTCCAGGACAAGCGCAGACCCCCCGTTTGTCATTAGCAAAGTTGCATCAGAGCAAGTGAAACCGCTGTAGAAAGTGCACTGGAACGGCAGCGTGTACGATGGGAGGTTTATGAACAGAGCTATGGTTGCTATCACTATTGCAACTATTATAAACATGTAGCCATATACTGACAGGAATTCTACGGCTGCCTGCGACCTCCCTGAATTCATGATATAGCTTCTTAATAAGCATTAAAATAATGTATGATTGAAGGCCGTGGTTGCATTGGAAGACCAATACTTGGAGTTGCTCAAGACAATAAAGCCGAACAGGAAGCTCGGCCAGTGCTTCCTGACGAGCAGGAGCATCGCGAAATCGGAAGCCAATTTCGGGATAGGAAAGAGTGTGGTGGAAATGGGGCCTGGGCTAGGCATACTAACAAGGGAACTGTGCAGGACTGCAGAAAAGGTTCTTTCCATAGAAAAAGACAGCAGGCTCTATGGAATACTCAAGAGCTCGTTGAAGTCGAAAAAGCTTTCGTTGGTCAATTCTGACTTCTTTGAGGTTCCAAAGACAAGGTTCAGGGGCATAGACATAATGATATCAAATGTCCCATACGTGCTTTCCAGCAAGACGGTGTTCTGGCTTGCGCGCATGCGCATGCCGGCAGTGCTATGCCTGCAGAGGGAATTCGTGGGGCATATGCTTGCCACTGCGGGCAGCAATTCCTATTCAAGGCTCAGCGTTATGTCATCGCTCAGTTTCACAATAACAAAAATATTTGATGTCCCGAACAGTGACTTCTATCCGAGGCCTAATGTAAGCTCGTCTCTGATCCACATGAAGCCCAAGGGCACGCAGATAAGCGGGAATGAAGCCGCAATAATAGGCGCCCTGATGATGCACAAGAAGAAGACCGCAAGGAATGCAATAATAGACTCATCGGAGGAGTTTGGAATGAAGCACTCAGAAATAAAACCTATAGCCTCAAACATAAGGGGCTCGGAGAAAAGGCCCTTCCAGCTCAAGCCAAATGAATTGCTGGAAATGGCACGCGAGCTCGCAGACAAGATATCAGAATGAATACCTGGGCTCTTGGACCTCTTTCATGAAGAGGGCGTTTTTCACCTTCTTCTTGAACTCCTGTTCTGCTGCATCAGCCTTCTCCTTGCCAAGAACCTGTTTGTAGTGCATTGGCACTGAGTGCTCGGCGCCGATTGCGTTGGCGGCTTCTGATGCCTCAGCCGCATCCATGACATACGTACCTCCCATCGGCAGCAGCGATGTCCATATGCCATTGAGCCCTTTCATCTCATCTGTAAAATCTGTATCGCCAGCGTGGTAGATCTTTAGACCGCCTATGCCTATGATGTATCCGACCCAGTTGTTCTCCTTCGGGTGGAACATGAGCCTTTCCTTCTTGGTATTGTATGCCGGAACCGCTTCTATGCTGGATGTCTTGAACCTGTCACTGAATCCCGGCTTGGCGACCTGGAAGTTCTTGAACTCGTTGCCCCCGAGGCAGTTGGGCGCGCTTATGACAAGGCCTTCGGGCTTCAGCACCTTCGCTATTTCATCCTTGTTGCAGTGGTCCATGTGTGCATGGGTTACCAAAACTAGGTCTGCCTTCTCGTTTATCGAAGGACCTATGTTGAACGGGTCTATGAATATCGTATATCCATCGTTCTTTATGTAGAACGACGCATGTCCTATCCAGAACAGCACCTTGTTTACGTCCATTTATCATCCTCCAATTAGACATGTGTCTAAGGATATAAATCCCTATTGCCAAGTTTCCGTGTTTTTAAGGAGTCCAGAATTCACGAAATATGCAGAATTACAGACGTATGGGATATTAATAAATACCAAAAACGCGTATATAATATTGGGATGAAGATGACGGGAATAGGACTGGTATTGCCGGCGTTGGCGCCGTTGCTAGTGATTATACTTAGCTCGATTGCTACATCATCGCTTGTGGCGCTCGCAGCCGTATTCATATTCATAATAGCGGCCGCAGGGATGACGAGAGGACTTGACGTGTTCCAGATACTGGGACTGAACGCAGTGCTGGGAGCGGTAGGAAGTGTTGGAGTAGGGGGCGCAGGAAGAGGCATGAGGTCTGGATCTGCGGTTAGATTTACTGGGGCATATACGAGGGCTGTGGGAGGCGCTCTGACCGGATCAGCAACAACATTTTTGGGAGGAGGGCTCAAGAAGAATCCAGTTACAGGAAGACCTTCTTTTGACTTGTATGGAGTCCAGGGCATGGAAAAGGTGCTGGAAAAGGCTGGACAGAAACTAGAAACACGTTTTCCGAATGGTTTAGCTAGCGTACCAGTATTAGGAAGAGTAACTAATAGTTCACAAAGTCGTGAGACCGCAACGATAATGCATAGCAAAATGGCAGGAGAGCGCGAAGCTAATGCAAATGGCGTGTCAGTACTGCCTATGGGAGGAGTACAAATGGCTGTTGCAGGAGGGCTAGTTGTGGGTGCCACTGCTGCTACTGCTGGTGCGTTAATGATAGAGAGAGACAAAGGTCAGCAAAAAACGACAGCCTCCAGTAGGGGAGAAATGTTTGTGAACAGCAGCGCAGGACTCCCGCCTGCAGGCTCTGAAAATAGGCAAAAGACAGAGCAGGATGCCATAGATAGAGGGAAAAGGGCATGGGATAATAGGGAAGGGATTTCAGGCACAAGAAGGGGGCAGAGCGCTGAAACAAAGACAGTTGAAGAGCAGCGCAGCAGAGTAGACAGCATATTGAAGGGCAAGAAGTCAAAAGAAGAAGAGGCGGAGGAGAGCGTAACGGAAAATGCTGCAGTTGAGGGTACAGTTTTTGGCCCTCTTCCTAAGGACACCGCCAGGAACGAGGATTTCAGGCAACACCGCATTGGAGAAGCAAAGGAGCAACTGGAAAAACTAGAAAGCCAGAGAAGTAGACTTAGTGAAGAAAGGGAGGCTGCGGTAAAGGCTGGAAATGCTGATGAAGTAAATGCCATAGACAAGAGAACTAAAGATCTGAATGATAGGATCGACGCCGCTAATGAAAGGATAGAACTTATGGATAAGTCAAAGTTGCTAGGAACAGTAAGCACAGTCGAATCTAGGCAGAGCAAAACCCCTATTATAGAAACCGGAGAGGGCCCTGGACTTCAAACAACACGCAAAGAAAGAAAGATGATGCAAATAGAGCAACAGAGGGAAGCCCTAAAGCTGATAGCTGACGCGCAGAAATCGGACAGGCAGAAGAAACAGATGAATAGAATTTTTGCGTACGTAAACCCTATGATGGACAAACGTGATAAACTGGAGAGTGAAATAGAGTGGAACAAGAGCCACGCGGCTACGCTTGGAAAGAACAACGAGGAATTGGAAGAGCATTATGCAACTCTGACTGCTAACAGGGATGCAATGCTAAAAGAGCAGGAAGCGCTCAGGAAGGCTGGAAGGAATACTGAAGCCGATGCACTCAACAAAGGTTTAAGGGGCCTTAACAAGGGCATCTCAGCAATAGATAAACAGATGAAGGATACAACCAAGAGGATAGAAGCGCTCAACAAGAGGTCAAAGGAAGCTGCGAAACAGAAAGAGGCACTGAGCAAGAGAATAAACCTTGCAGCGAAAACGGTAACTACGGAACCAGGAATACCAGTTCCTATAAAGGGCAAGCTTAGTTCCTATGTTATGCTATCGAGTAAGGGTGGAAAGCCGCTCGAAACTTGGAAGACTTCTGTTGAAACTAAGCGTGAGAGACTGGAGAGGAAGAGGCAGAAGCTGGAGCTGGGCACTGAGATAACTGTGCCGTTCTTCGCCTTTAGGACTGGCAGGAGCTACGTGCACCCTGTAGAGAAAGAAGAGCTTAGGACGGAGGTAGTAAACGGCACAGGTGAGAAGGAGGCGGTGGTAAGATTTGATCCGGAAAGCGGAAGGACTGAAGTGTCTGTGGAAACTGTGCCCATGGGAAAAAAGGTATTAAGAGCAATACCTAGACTTGATGCAAAAGGCAATCCTATAAAAGGCGACGATGGACAGATAATATATGAAAGGGTCAAGCACACTACATTCGTAGTGCGTGAATTCTCGCCAAATGAATACAGGATATTCCCATCGATTTCTGGCGGTGGAATTCTCACAATGAGCGGAAAGTCTAGATCCACTGCGGCTCTTACAAATGATATAAGTAGCACAAGCAGAAGGATGCGCAGCGAGCGCTCATGGTCTATACTAGGACACCCAGTGCGTGCTCTTCCAAAGACCAACAAGGAATTTGAGGCTGTGCAACAGCAGCACAAGGAGAGAGAACAGGGAACAGCTGATGCGATAGCAAGTGCAGAGAATGCAAAGCTGGAAAAGGCGAAGGAGAGGGGTGGCTTCTGGGCTGAAACGCTCGATGGTGCCGAGAAGGAAAGAGCCGGATTAATAAGTGACAGAGAGGTGCTGCTCAAGGCTGGAAAGACTCAGGAAGCTGGATGGCTTGATAGAAGGATAAAGACCTTGGATGGGAGAATAGAGGAAGCTAGATCTGCGATAACCAGGGGGGTTGCGAAGAAAGTCACTAAGAAGGCGGCAAAGAAGGAGCTAGCGGCACGCGGCAGGTTGCTGAAGGGCATGCGTGAAAAGGCAGATAGAGAGCAGAAAGACATAAAAAGAGAACAGGAGCAGTTCAGGCAGGAATACGGCGACCGCAAGTACTACGAGTTACTTGATGAAGCAAGGCAGGAAGCCAGGGAGCGCACAGGGGAGGCACATTTTGCAGCACTAAGAGACTTCCGTACCTCAATAAGCGACTTCAACAAGTACAGAATGAACGAGCATGGATATCTTGAACCTGCGCTTGGAAGTGGCGGCTCAGACAGGAAGAAGCTCGATGAGAAATATAACACTGAGATGGCGTCGCTATATGACAGATTCCAGATTATAAAAGCAAGAATGGACGCAGCAGGGCTAATACCGCGGACTGATCCGAACAGGAGCAAGATAATTGCGGCGATAGAGAAAGAAAGGACCGCCATAGTAACAAAGATGGCAAGGAAGAAAAAAGAATATGACCTACTCACAGCAGGAACTGCGCCGGTGGAATCAACAGTAGCCGTGAAGAATTCTGGTGTTTCGGCACCACCAATATCTGCTTAGTTGATAGCTACGCTACTTCTGGGGCTGCTTCATGAACTGCTTGGCAAGCTCGCTGCCTATCGCAACTCCTGTCGTTATCTCGGGCATTATCGTCCTATAAACTCCCACCATGCCGAGCTTTGGTATGCTGTCGACGTCGTTGATCCTGCTGATGACCCGTATCCTTGGATTGGCTGACTTTGCAGCCACCGTTATCAGCGCGTTCTGGACATCGTCTTCATCGCACGCAACAACATATATCGCGCGCTTGGCCCCAGCTATCTCGAATGATTCCTGAGACTTGGGGCTTCCGATGACTGCCATGTGCTTCCTCCTGGCAAAATGAAACGCATCGTGTTCCCTCTCCGCTATGGCCACGCTCTTCACGTTTATCTGGGCAAGCTCGTTGGCAACGTATTCCGCAAAGCTGTTTGCGGGGGCTAGCACAACGTGGTTTTCTAAATTCCTTATCTTTGAAAGCCCGAGAATGCGGCTCATCCTGAACCTCTTTATCATGTCAAAGAACATGGTTGCGAATGCGGCTGCCCATATCGCAAAGACGAATGCGTTTATAACTCCTACTATGGGCACCAACGGGCTGGATTCGAATGCTATTGGCAGCAACTGGAAGTTCACCTGCAGCGATGACAGGATGTTCCAGAGCAGCGCTGTGCCCGGGCTTACTCCAGATATAAGCAGCAGCATGAACGATATGAAGAACATTAGCAGCCCGATGTAAACGAGCATGAACCTTGTGGTGTTCTCCTGCTTCATCCGACCATCTTTTTCACTATTGCCTCTCCCATTTCAAGCCCTGACAGGACTTCCGGCACCACGCACAGATCTGCGCCCGCGCTGTGGAGCCTGGGCGTTGACTCGCTCGAATCCGCTTTTGCCAGTATCTTTATCCTCTTGTTGAGGCTCCTGGCCGTTATCACGCCAAGCATGTTCTCGTAGTCATTGTCGGAAAGGAACATCACCGCCTTCGCGTCCTGGACCGCAGCGCTTGACAGGCCAGTAGCAGTGGTGTAGCTCTCCCTTATGCACGGTATTCCGGCTTCGGTCATCAGGTCTATCGACGTCTGGTTCCCGTCTATGACAACGAATCTTTTGCCCTTTTCTTCCAAGCTCCTTATCATCTTGTCAGCGAGTCCAGAATACCCGCATATTACATAATGGTCCTTCATGCCCCTGAATCCCAGCCCGTATCTGCTTAGCCTTGCATCAAGCGATGTTATTATGTCAATAAGTCCGGCTATCACGAAGCCTATTATTATCATCTTGACAAGGCCGTCTATCGCTGATATGCCAAGTAATATGTAATCGGGAATGCCGCCTGCTGATGCTATGCCTATGAACGACGCGCTCTGGTCGAATCCTATGGCATCGAATATAGAAGCGGTTGTATAGTAGCTAGCAGCATAGAGGTTATGCACTTCATAGTCGAGCGCGGTTATTGATACGATGGTGAAAAGAATTGAAGCAGCAGCAAGATAAAGCAGGAGTTCTGCAGCGGCGCTCCTCGCCTCTGGTATGGCAGCCTGCTTGTTCACATCCACCATAAGCTCACCTATACGGGCTTGAACAGCTCACGTATCATCTCCTTGCTGGCAGTTTTCTGTGGCATTGCAACGTAGTTGGCTCCAGCTTCAACAAGCTTGTCCCTTGCAAAATCGTCGTTGGCCCTAGTCGCTATGTATATGCCCTTGCTTGAATCGCGTGCTGCAAGAACACAGAAAAGATCCTTCGCGTCGTTGTCCATCGCTATCGCTATCGCCTTGGCAGAATCGATGGATGCCTCGCGGAGAGTTTTTGTTCTGGTGGCATCGCCAACTATGGCCCTGTAGCCGAGCTCCCTCACGCGCTCCACAACCTTGATATCGTTGTCTATGACTATGAACTGGATTTCCTTTTCGTCAAGAAGCCTCACTATCTCCATGCCCACCCTGCCGAATCCGCAGATAATTACATGATTTTTCAGCAGTGGCACTTTCGTTGGCATGCAACAACCTGATTAGGAATAGAAAGATATCCTTTAATATGCTGTGCTGTAAGACTCAGGGCAGTTCTGAGCCTGTGATGTTTGCCAGCTCTGTGGAGCTGACGTTCTTGCCTAGTGCAAGTACCTGCGTAACGTAAGATCCTTTCCAGCCTATCAGGCTAGAGCCAGCGGCCGTTGAGTTGCTGCTGATCAGATACGAGTATGTCATTCCATTACTTGTGCCGTTCAGCGTTACTATGGTGCTGTTCGTGTAGTTGAGAAACTCTGTGTAGAGCCCCTGAGGTGTGTATCCTGGCATGGGCTGCACATAGAGCACAATCTGCAATATGCTAGAGTTTGTCTGGTTGTACCAGGCGCCCCATATCTCTGTTACGTTCCATAGTCCTGTGAAACCAGGCTCGTAGTATTCCTCAAACGCGCTGATCTGCCCTGGATCGGTGGTGCTCGTCCAGTTGTAAATCCCTCCGGTTCCAATGAGCGATGCGGCCTGCTGCTGGCTGATGATTATCTGGCCTGACTGGCTAGCGTTTGCCGAGATGTTCTGGGTTATAGTTGTTGTTGGGACTGTAGTGGCGGCAGCAGTAGTGGGCAGAGTGGTTAGCGTGCTTTTTGGCTGGCCAAGCAAGGTCGCCGCTACGGCCAGCACTATCAAAACCACAATTACGATGAATATGATGATCAGGAGGTTGATTGTTTGTCCTGGCATAGAATCACTAGTTTATCCCATATCTTGATCCAAGAGTCCAGTTGCCGTTCACATAGGCGCACTTGCAGTTCTGGTTGTTTGTACCGTTTGCAATGCCATCACAGGGTATGTTTGCCCTGCCTACGACAGAAATATCAACAATGCACGTTGCTTGTGACGTGCACGATGATGGGCAGGCTTCCGGCTGCGTCGGGTCTGGATGGCACACGCACGATGTAGCGTTGCCCTGCCCATAATCAGTCTGGTAGCCAGCACACCTTGCATATGGCTTGTAGATCTCTGATTGATTTACGTTGCAGTTAACGGCTGATGGGCCGCTACCCGGCGAACCCCCTACGCTGAACAGGTAGCAAGCCATCGGGCAGATGTTGGCGCCAGGGCTAGGTGCGCTCGGTGAAAAACCGAAGACAAGCTTATTGTGGGCTCCGGGCTTGGCGAACGGCCTGCCGAAGAATGTTGCAAAGTTAATGAATCCGGGGCGTGTTCCTCCGGCTGCGAAGCTCAATGAGCCGCCGGATGGCTGCGCCGCATAGCTAGAAGAAAAAGATATAACCGTAAACACAACCAAGATCACGATTGCAAAAACGGCGACCCCCCAGAGCCGTTCATTCATGTTGTAGCTATTGCACCCAACCATTATAAACATTCCTAAACTTGATTTAGCGCCGGCACATGCCAACTTCGATGTCGAATTGGCTCGCTCTGCCTGGTATAAATGACTTTGTCATTTTATATGCTGCAGAAAGTTAAAAATCTTCGGATGACGTGTCGGGAATTGAGAGCTCTTCGCCCTTTCTTATGACCCTCAAGGCGACGTTGGCCCCATTTTCGAAATCTGGAGCCACGTTCGGATTCCTCGATCTGTTGACGTGCCTTTCTGGATCCGGATATAAATGGATGACGCCGTTACGCTTGTGCGTGAAATTCTCTCTTTCGTACTTTGGCAGTTTCCAGTATTCTTCCTCGGTCAGAGCCTTGAGCTTCCATTTTATCACAACATCGCCTTTCTTGAAGTCTCTGTTGGCGAAGGCGCCAAGGCCATCCTTGAACTGCCCGATTTCTGATTTCCCTATCACAACGTCCGCCATATTAAACTCTCAGCCGTACATTATAATAATATAGCTCCAGCATATGATGCTGCTAGTGGAAAGTATGGTCTTAGTATGGTCTTATAAATGGATGCAAACCAAGTAAACCATCTGCAAAGTAGATATTATGGCTAAACCTATCCTTCATGGACACCACATAATGTTGGCAATAATAATATCATACTTTTTGATTCTTATTACTCTTGGCACTACGCTAGTGGGCCTGGCGGGTGCAATGGCGTGCGTCCTTGTCAACGGGGTACCGCAATGTATCACAGTATCAACCACGATGCACTACTCTAGCTCTACTACTTTGAAGTCCAGCACTACACTATCTTCATCTTCAACCACACTGGAATCATCGAGCACTAGCACAATAACTATGCCAATTACGATCATGATAAGTAATGGCTGCGTCCAGCTAACTCAGTCAAATGCGATATACTTGCTGACTAGCAACATTGGCTGCAATGCCACCACCATCAGTCTTGTAAAAGGCGTTAGCGGGATAACCTTGAATTGCCAGGGTCACGAGATTGAGAACTATGCTCCAATCGAAGTTAATAATTACTCTCTTGATTTTCTGGGACAAAATAACAACAATATAGTAGAAAATTGTGTGATAAATCTTCCTTCTATTCCGCTTAACCACGCTGTAGCACAAACAATACTTGTGGCAAACAATTCCAACCATAATGTCTTTTCAAACATTAACTTGGCCGCAAACACCTCTATCACGGTGATAAATTCCTCCTACATTGGTATAACCAATAGCGTGTTTACCTATTCACTGGGCGCAGTACTAGCAACGAACTCGAGCGGCGATTACATCTACAATAATACGATTTTAAATGCGCTGACTGGGATTTCTCTGATAAATACGTCAAACACCCAGGTCCTAGGCAACAAAATATACAACGCCATTAATAGCGCCCTACTGATTGGCAAGAGTGACAACAACACCCTTAAAAACAACGTGATGGACTGGAGTTATGATGACGCAATACAGACAAGATATATCGAAGCAAACGGGCAAGTTTATGTCGTAAACGGTACTACAATTGCGAACAACATAGCATTTGGCGATGCGGACGCGTTCCTTGAAGACATTGGCAGCGACAACACCCTCATAGCAAACAACATAATAGGAGGCATCGGAAATGCGGCCATATGGTTCAATCTCTTCCCCGGTTTTAATCCCCCTCCTCCTGGCACCTTTTTTGATAATCATACGACAATCATAAACAACGTCTTCTATTCAATCAGCGGACAAAACTACGTGTACAATGACTCCCCGCCGGGCGGAGTCAATCACGTTACGCTTTCCGACAACCTATTTACCAACTATACTCTAAATTCGTATCCACAGTACATAGCATTCTTTGTTGAGGTTGTTGGGACTTTTATAGTGGATACTTCGACTGGCGCCCACGCAATAAGGGCAACGAACATTAGCAATATGGCACTAACCCCATATATAAATGGTGTACAGCTGCCTAAGTTGCTGAAAGGGCAATCGGTAGCTTATGCTGGCGTAAACCTCACTTACTTCGGATTCTCACCCCTTTCTGATGCTGCCTATGCTTATGTAACCGCAGCAAGCAATACACAACAACCTCCAACATCCATAGTAGCTAGTGCGTCCCAGACAGGCATTCCTATTAATACTATCTTTAACCTGGTTGCCTATGTTCAAAATCCACCTCCAAAAGCTTACAACTTGAATTTCTGTGTTTGCAGCGGAGCTGGATGTAATCCTTCTGCTTCCCAATGCGAGCAATATGGTTTACCTGAAGCTGGCGGCGCTATCAGTGGTTTTTACCCGCTTTGCGTTTCCCCCGGATTCCCAGGTTGCTATGCACTCGGCACCTATGGGCTACAGGCATATGTGGTACTGGCGAACGGCTTAACTTTGAGCAGCTCCACTAATACATTCACTATAATACCACCCCCTCCTCAGGTATCTCTCAACTGGTCCCAGACAAACGTAACCGTGGGCAATTCTGTCACGGCAAACGCACTAGTCACGAACCCCCCATCAATGACATACTATACCCAACTCCATTATTGCAATGGCATATGCAATCCAACGTCAAGCAGTCCAACGATAGGCAATGCCGTTTATAATTCCACAAATCCATCATTGTCCTTCAACACTTCCGAAACATCTAGCACCTGCCCACCTGGCGCTGGCAACTGCCTCGGACCAGGCAACTATACCATTATAGCATGCACCACATATGGCACACCAACGCCAACGTATAATGTATGCAGTAGCGGCTTTCTCTGGCTATTGAACGTCACAGGATATCCACTGGTGTCAATTTCGAGCATATCTCCAAATCCAGCCGCATATAATGCGCAAATAACGATAGCGACAACAATCACAAACCCCCCAGCCAACGGAGACTACATAGCGCTTTTTGAATGCTCACCGGCGCCTTGCACGCCATCAACCTCTAACATAGGCTATGAGGGCCAGAGCCTATCCGGCAGTGTTGGAAAATACGATTTCACTGTATGCGGCCACGCGTATTGCTGGCCGGCTGGAAATTATAACGTAACGGCGTGCGTTTCTGGGATATTGAGCACCCCCGGACCTCCATGGCCCTATTGCAGCGCAGTGGAAGGACTCACTGTAGAAGATCAAGGCGGTTAGTTCGATATAGCTCCAGCGTATATCAAGCTATGGGTCGAACCGACTCTCCGTTTCCGTTGGCTTAATATATTTAACTATTGATTATGCTGCATTGCGTGATTCGATGGAAGCCGACCCACCTTTACAGAGCCGGACTTCCGATACCGCACCAGAGACAGCTTATGCGCCCAAAAGCGTAAGCAGGGGCCCAATTGTCGCTGGCGTACTCGCGGTAGTAATCGTGATTTGCCTTGCTTATTTATATCTCAGTGGTGGGATTGGTAGTGCTGCAAAAATGCAAGGTGCAACCACGGCAAGCACCCAACCTACTACTACACAGGCCACTAGCACGTATTCCGGTACCTATGATGGACAGTACGTGACACTGACTAGATTATTTGGAGCAAGCACGTCTATTGAGGACCTGCCTGACGCCACACAGGTCGGCTATTTATACAACTTTTCGACTACCAATTCTACAGTTGCGTGCCTGGATGGCGAACCGATACTCGTCTGGACGGCGCCAAATGAATATCCTGGTGAATATATAGCACACAATGGTAATCAAGGTACACAGTGCGCTTATGTAACTCTGCTATTCCCGCAAAGTTCCACTGTTACAACACCGCCACCGCAAAGTTCCACTGTTACAACACCATCTGCATCCGAATTAACATTCCAATTTAGCAATATAGCAAACTATGACAATGGGCCTACTGTCACGTTGTTTAATGGGGGCGAGCTTATATTCGATACATCAAACGATACAGCATCGGTGACTTTGAGCAACGGGACGATTATCAATTTCGGCCAGCTCACATCAATATGCCACAGTTGCACTTCTGGGGCATATGCATATTCAAAAGACTGGAGCCCTGATCAGAAGATTGAAGATGGTATAGAATTTGAGGCGGTTTTTGTGAGCAATATAACAACATCTTACATATCTTTCGAGTATCCGCCGAGCATCAATAACTATGCCTATTCCGCTAATTATAGTGCGCCATAGGCAAGCAAAAGTTGCTCCAGCGTAATCCAACTTCAATGTTGGATTAGCCCGCTTATCCCTGCCCTTAGCGCATTCTTGTTTTGGCCTGCAATGCTATAGCGTAGACTTCATCCCTAAGCCTAGCTTCAAGCGCAGCCCAGCGCTTTCTTTCCTTCTTCAATATTGTCATGAAGCTCTTGTTCATTCAATCATCTTCTTTATCCATCTTTTTACTTGTAGCCGGTTTTCTTTTCCCTGTGCTATCTTATTCAGATAGGTTCCTACGACATCTATTTGGCTTTTCTTATATTTAAATGTAATGTTGTTGAGTTCGAGGAACGTTACCATTGAATAGAAAGCTGTCCTTTTGTTGCCATTGAGGAATATGTGCAATGATATTATGTCATGGAGAAGCACGGCAGCATAATTGAATATGTCATCAGTATATTCCAGCTTGTCCATCAGCTGGGCCAAGTTCGATTTGTTCAGAACAGTGCCACCCTCTTCTATGCTTTTATTTACCGCTATTATCTGCTCCGAAGTGAGCTTTACAAGTTCAGACATACACTGACTTCACTCCTAAGCCTTAAAGCTTTTGTTGGAGAAGAGAAAGTGTGATTTTGCTAATTTGAGTTTACCTTTATATAGCTCCAACATGTCAACTTCAAAGTTGAATTGGCCAATATGAGTAAAGTTTCATGGCAAATATTTTTTAATTTTCTTAGTTTCCCATGCCGTAATTATGAACTTTACGCCGCCGCTAAGCGAATATATGACTATAACAACTTTATTTCCGAATAGCTTGATTGCTTGATATTCGTCATCTTTTCTGTGTAGCTTGTCTGGTGCATCTGCCGTCAGACTTACCTGTTCGGCACTAAGCTTCCTTTCGGCAATCCTCTTGAGCGCATGCTTAGAGAAAATCAGCATTAACTTACCAGGACTACATTTTCAAACTCTTTTACGAGCTTTCCCAGTTTGAAGTTTACTTTTGAGAAGTTTAGTATCTCTATGCCGATAAGCTTCTTGTTCTTGTCGAGATCGGCTAGTACATTGTCCTCTATTTCTGCGGTTTCGTAGACTTTTGCCCCTTTCTTAACCTTTATGTATGCAGCGTCGGCCTCTTGATCGTATTCGAATATGTATTCCTTCATAATCATGTTTGGTGCGAATCTGTATTAAAGCCTTTCGTATTTGATTTTGCTAATTTGAGTTTACCTTTATATAGCTCCAGCGTAATCCGACTTCGATGTTGAGATAGCTCTGAATTACCTACTCTCGAGTAGTCCGATTTAAAGATTTAATTGAACAGTTCAAGTCCATTACGTTGCATATCCTTAAAATGATCCCTATCAAATGTGTATAACTTCCCTTTGTTGTTTATTGTTATTGCTGCAATCATTGTGTCTGTTCTGCGTACCCGCCTGCCTCTCCCTTCTGTTTCGAATTCAAGCGCCGCGGATAAAACAGAATCAGCTTTCGTATACTCTAGAACTGGCAAGCCTAATATGTTTTGAGCTTCTTTGGCATATTTGTATATACCATATAGCACCTCATGGAGTGTTATTGTAGTTATCCCTATGTCTTCACCGGCTTCTGCAATTTTCCTGAGCGCCTCATCTCCTTTCTCTGATTGCTTCTCGAAAATCTCTATTAGAACATCTGTATCTATGACAATCATTTATCTCAGCTCTGCTCTTTTGGCATAGATCTCGTTTAGCATGCCCTTCTTGTCTCTAAACACAAACCTGCCTCTTAACCCTTTGAGGGCATCGAGAGGCGTGGCAAGCTTCACCAGCCTATCGAATAAATCGCTAAAGCTTTCGCTCTTCTTTTTGACTTTTGTCAGCTCCAGATATACTTCATTTTTTATTGTTATTGTCTTGGACATAATATCGTTTAAACATATGTGTAAACATATATTTAAGTATTTCTATCAACTAGGCATTTTAGATAACCTCAACTTCTAAGTCGACTTAGCTCCAGCGTAATCCAACTTCTGAGTTGAATTAGCCTCACGAAAACACTAAGTGCTATCTATGATTTGGCGTTTATTGAGATAAACGCTTCTTTGGCAATATGGCCTTTGGCCACTGTCTTGCAGCAGCTGGTGCAGGAAGCTCTTTGAAGAATTTGAACAGGGCAGTTCTTCTTTTGCTAGGCTTGGTTTCCGCTTCTATCAATTTAATGAACATATCAACATATTTCAAATTTTTTTCAAATGTTGTTTTTGCTCCGTGCTTTTTAGTCCATTCGATCCGCTCCTTCAAGAACCCGACATCCCTGCCATAGTAATTTCCAAGATAGTATTCCGCAAACACTGTCATGCCTTCGTTATATTTCCATCTATTGTCCCCTGTGTTATAAAACCCCAGTCTGTTGTAATTGAAAAGCGTGTGCATCCATTCGTGGAACATTACATCGAAAGAGTCTTCGGAGATTTTCTGCTTGGACGCTTTTACTATAGGAGAGTATCCCATGCTATTTGGCCTGATCTTCTTTGCTAGTTTTTCTATCATACTCTTATGTTTTGGATCATTTAGAAGTTTTATGTAACTAAGAATATACCGTTTTTGCACAGCAAGCCCTTTAGAGTCGATTTTGATTAGGTCGTTGGAGAGCAGAAATTTTTCGAAGTTTTTAGCCCTCTGTTGGCCTGGTTTACCGAATTTTTTATCATACGCTGGGCTCCCTGCTAGATAGTTCAATATATTAACCTCTTTCTTTGTCAAAAAACTCGCTACAAATATTTTACGATCGAATTTCAGGCCAAGCTGGTCTGCTTTCTCCCTTATTTTCCTCAAAACCTCTTCTTTGCCCTTGTGCATCTAAACACATTTGTTAGTGATTTTGCTAATTTGAGTTTACCTTTATATAGCTCCACCCTAATTCTAATGACTTTAGGGTTAGTATCTTTTTGCATTCTCAAAGGAGTTTTAATATCGTTTTTCGATTACATTCTGACCCTATACTATGGTACAGGGTTGCAAGATCCACAAGGAATTGATATTAAAACCCACGCAGAAACGGAAACGTAGTACTCCAATTAGTCACTATGTACCAAACCAGTCCACTCACCTGAAGTAACATTTGGTAAGGTAAGAGACCCGACAAGACTGGCCCCGCTTGCTACATAAAGTTTCGTACTATTCGCAATATAGACATAGTTGTTAACAGGGTCGTAGCCGAACATCATAACAGTACTTGAAACGGCAGGTAGAGAGCCTGCTAATGAAGTTCCGCTTATAACTGCCGTTCCGCTTGCAGCAGGCACATAAACATAATTGTTCGAAGGATTGCTAAATAGATATGGAGCAGGTACGTTGTTATTGGTGCCACCTATATTGATATTTGCTATTGGGGTGTTGCTTCCACCAAATACAGTTATGTTGTTGCGTAATTGGAAGTAGGTATACCCGCTTTGGTTATTTTGCCCTAAATTATAGCCTGCCTGCAGAATTCCCGTGCTATTATGAGTAGGAACCAAGGCTGTACCGTTAAATACTGATATCAAACCACCAGGAACCACCGGTGTGGAATACAGAGTGCCCTGTATCTGGTCGTAGCTCAAAGCACCAAAGTTACCATAAATCTTGTTTGTCAGACTTGTGCCGCTAATCAAGTAAAGAGTGTCGTTGGGGTAGCTTGCTAAACCATATGTGTAACTTCCAAAAGAGTAAATTGGGGTTACGGTTCCTGATGTCGAAATTGTGGTTGCAAGCTGGGTTCCGGTTATCACAGCAATACCGCTGCCGAAAGTAGGAACGTACAGATGTTGGTTGTTGAAGCTCATGCTTCCACCAGGACAACCCGAAAGGCTTACAGTACTAACTAATGAGGTTCCGCTAACCACATATACCTCGTTTGGAGAGCACGACGCTATGTACAAATCGTTATTGTAGGTATCGTACACCATGCCGACTGGCGAACTTATTGACAACATGCTGCTTACCAGTTGCCCGCCTTTGAAGATATTAAGTGAGAACGAAGAACCTGACGAAGAATTCAGCGCAAGAACGTAGGCGTATCCATTAGTTCCTGTACTACCCAGGGGCAGATTTATTCGGCCCGATAGTGTTACCGTGCCAACGATCTGGGTGCCGTGAATCACAGATACCTCTCTTGATCCCTGAGAGAACGCATACATATAATCATTGTAATTTTGCAACACGGTTGTCGTGGTACTAGAGGTTGTAGTAACTGACGTAGTGGAGCCAGACGAAGTACTACTTGTACTAGCTGAAATTGTAGATATAGTACTTGATTGGGCTATTGTAGTAGAGCTTGAGGAGGTACCACCAATGATAGATATTGTTGGAACCGTTGTTTGCTGGGTAGAAGTGACAGGAGCAGTAGCAGATGCAGGTACTATTGTTGGTGTAGTTGTTGATACAGAGGTGGTGCTTGTAGTAGTTGAACCTGTAAAGAGATGTGAAAAGAAGTTAGCAATTCCATGGAAGAAATTAGTAATTGAGCTAAAAATCCCCAGATAAACAGGATTGGGCAGTATGCTAGAGGCGCTTACAATACTGATCAGCAAGGTTGATGCCAAGAGCATTAAAACTAAGGACTTAGACATGTTAACTTATCTGCCAAAAAGGTTTAAATAGTAGTGCAAATAACGCTCAGAAATAGCTGTATTCTAAAGCCAAACCCGTACAGATTCGAACTGGGGTCCTCGGCGACAAGAAATTCCGTAGCTCCAGCGTAATCCAACTTCTAAGTCGACTTAGCTCCAGCCAGATTCGAACTGGCGTCGCAAGGTCCAGAGCCTTGCATCCTTGACCACTAGACGATGGAGCTTCCAAGTATATTCTTGCGAATACCTTATATAAATTGCCCCTTGATAGGTATCATGCAAGCGCAGCAGGCACGCGTTTCTGGGGAGGAGCTCAAGCAGATAGTTATAGCAGACATTGCTCTGATCATTGGTTTTGCGCTTGTGTTCTCTGGCGGGCTGCTTGGTGCAATCAAAGATCCCCATACTTTTCTTCTTTACATACCGGTAGCTGCTGTCGGAGTAACTCTCAGCTTCGTTCTTCATGAACTTATGCACAAGTTCTTTGCACAGAGATACGGTGCTGTGGCTGGCTTTCGATCAAGCCAGATTGGCTTGATAATAACTCTGGGCAGCAGCATGTTCGGATTCCTTCTCGGACTTCCTGGTGCCACATATGTATATGCCAGCAACTTCACAAGGAAGGAAAATGGAATAGTGTCGCTGGTTGGCCCGCTGACCAACATTGTGATATTCTTTATTGCGCTTGTTGCGCTCATTGCACTCCAGTCAAAAATCGGCAATGGGTTGCTTGGCGATGCGATAGCGTTCACTATGTTCATAAACCTGTGGCTTGCTTTCATCAACATGCTGCCCATCATGCCATTCGATGGGGCAAAAGTCTTCTACTGGAACAAGCTTGTCTATTTCCCTATGATGCTTGCCATAATAATACTGCTCGTAGTGTTTGAGAGTTCTGTGTTTTCCTTGTATACCCTGCTTCTCGTGCTCATCCTTTCATACATAATGAGCATGTCGTACAGACTGGTTCTCTAAGTCATAAACATATATAAGCGTATATTCTCATGTATTGTTCATGGCGGCAGACGAAAAAGCCCCCATGGGTAGCGGAGGCGGCAAAGAGGAGGCCAAGACGACCATTGACGCACTTCCGGAACTGCTCAGGCAGAAGGGAAGGATGGAGCTAAGCAAGCTCGCCGCTGCGCTGAATGTCAGCGAGGCAATAGCGGAGGACTGGGCGAAGATCCTTGAGGCTGGCGGGATGGTAAGAATCATTTATGAAATGGGCAAGATGTATATTGAGCTTTCGGAGGGAAGCTCCGGTGGGCAGAGCGGGGGAGGAGCGCGCCCCGGCGGAGGATCTGGAACTGGAAGCTTCGGGGGCATAAGCTCCGGCAATTTTCGAAGTAGCGGAGAACCTGACACTGTAGCAAGGCTGGGCGCAGAAGCACAGAAGGAAGCAATAGAAAGCGATGTACTAAAGCAAAGGGGCACGCTGGACAGCTTTTCCCAAAGGCTTGGGCAGATGTCAACATCAGTGAACACTGATGAGGCTGCGTTCAGGGGAAAACTGCCGCAGATACAGGCGAACCTTGACGCGATAAACAAGATATACACTGCACTGCTTGCTGAAAGCCAGAAAGAACAGACTGTAGTCAAGTCTGTGCAAGATACATATAATACAATAAACGCAAGGATAAACGAACTCTACACGAAGATAGATACCTTCAGTTCCGCCAACGTCGACAAGTCGAAGGCGGAGATGATGAGGATACAAAATTCTATGGGCAAGGCTGCGGAACTCGAGAGCCAGTTCACCCTACTGACAAAGAGCAAGGACAAAGCTCTAGCGGCTATAAGAAAGAGCGTGGAGCTGCAGATAAAGGAACTGGAAAAGGAGGAGAGAGACGCCGAGAAGAGCATAAACGCGCAGCTAGCTGACAGTAAGGAGGTAATAGATTCTGGCGCAAATAACCTTAGGGAGCTTGTCAAGTCAACCGGATCCATAGAGGAGCAGATAGCCCAGTTCTATAGGGAGAAGGAGCGGGCGAAGAAAAACCTTGAGCAGGCAAAAGTCCAGTTCAACGATGAATATGCAAGGATATATAACAGCATGAAAGGGCTTGATGATTCCCTGAAAAATGAATCGAAGAAGCTTGCAACGCAGCTAGATTCGCTAAAGGGCAACTTCGGCAGCGCAGCAAAGACCTATGACTCAATACAGGAGATGAAGAGCGACATAGTGGAGCTGCGGAAAAGGGTGACAGATCTTCAAACCGAGGCGCTTGCTATACAGCAAGAGCTAAAGGATATGGATGCCGCAAGAATGACGCAGGACGCAAAGCTAAAGAAAGTCGCTGCCCTAAAGAAGAAAAAGGACGACATGGAAGGAGAGACATCAGATTTAGAGGACAAGATGAACAAGATGGAGAGCAGGATGGGCGCGGGCGCCACAAAGCAGAAGTAAATATACAATAATCGATGATATTTCATGGACGCGCAAGATCCAGTTCAGGACAATGACGGCGAGACAAAAGTACTGCTGCACTACTCGCTGCTGGCCAACGGGCTGCCCGTCGAGATAAACATAAAGCAGACGAAGGACTTCGTTCCTGGATACAACATTATATTCCCCGGCATAGGAACGGCCACGAAGCTCCTGGTATTGTCGCTCAGAAGCGAACTCCTTTCAATGGTGCCCATAGACCCGAGCAAGATCAACGAGAAGGAATACATAGCTGAACTGACAAGAAAGGTTGCAGCCGCAAGCAGGATCCTGATAGAAAAACACCTTCCGGGAACGAAGAAGGATGTTGAGGACATTCTCGTTGCATACATGGTAAACATGATGCTGGGCCTGGGAGACCTCGAAGCCCCGCTGGCTGACGAAAACCTTGAAGAGATCGCGGTCAACGGCGCCAGGGAAAACATCTGGGTTTTCCACAAGACGATAGGCTGGTGCAAGACGAACATAAAGCCGCACAGCGAGGACGCGATATACGACCAGGCGGAGCTAATAGGCAGGAGGGTGGGAAGGGAGATAAACAATCTGTCTCCGCTCATGGATGCGGTTCTGTCTGACGGATCTAGGGTGAACGCGACGCTCTTCCCCGTTTCGCAGACAGGAAACACCATAACTATAAGGAAGTTCGAGAAAAATCCTTGGACCATGCCTGCCCTAGTAAAAAACGGGACTCTCAGCGCGGAGATGGGTGCGCTTATATGGCTTTGCATACAGAATGAGATCAGCCTCCTCATATCAGGAGGCACCGCCAGCGGAAAGACCAGTCTGCTGAACGCCGCATCGATATTCTTCCCCGCGACAAGAAGAATCATATCGGTGGAGGAAACAAAGGAGCTCTCGCTTCCTAACTTCTTCCAGTGGGTTTCCATGCTGGAGAGGCAGCCTAACCCGGAAGGAAAGGGAGAGGTGAGGCTGTACGACCTTATGATAAACGCTCTCAGGCAGAGGCCAGACATAGTTCTGGTAGGGGAAATAAGGACGGCGCAGGATGCGGAAACGCTGTTCGAGGCCATACATACTGGCCACGCGGTATACGGGACAGTGCACGCCGACAACGCCCAGGACACTGTACTGAGGATGACAAACCCGCCCATCAGCACGCCAAAGATCCTGCTGAACGCACTGGGCGGAGTGGTGACTACTTTCAGGCACAGGACAAGAAGCATAAGGAGGGTTTTGGACCTTGCAGAAGTCCTGACAAACGGAGACGTAAATGTAATATATAGATGGGACCTGAGGAACGATGCATTCAGAAAGCTTGGGGAGCTCACAAGGCTCGTGGACACTATAGAGCTCTACGGAGGCCTCAACAGGAGGGAGATAGAGGAGCAGGTCGCGGAGAAGGCTGAAATACTCAGATGGATGACCAGGTATTCGGTGATCGGAGTGGACCAGGCTGGATTCCTCGTGTCGAACTACTATAGGAATCCGTCTAAGGTGCTCGACATAGTGAGGTACAACACACCATATTCAGACAATTTGTTTTAGGTTGGTATCATGGCAGAAGAGAAAGCAGAGAAAACGTACAGCGAACTTGCAGCCATGATAGAGAGCGTTGAGGCCGGTTATTCCCCTACTGAGATAGTCAACCTTGATCTTAATGAAATGCTTAAGTCGGAGCAAAACCCCAATCCAATAAAGTATTCTGACATGCTTGCGATCATAGAGGAGTTCGAGGGTCCGCAAAGGGGGAGTCGCGTGGCGATTGGAAAGCCAGGAACGACACAGCAGGCATATCAGCAGCCGGCTCAGCAACAGCAGCCTGTTGTGCCACAGGTGCCTCAGCCGCAACAACAGCAACAGCAACCAATGCCACAGATAGTGCAGCCGCAGCCAGCCAACGGCAGCGTAGCTCCAAGGGAGAAGCGCAAGATAGCCGCCAAGCTGGAACTTGGCAAGGCTATTGATCAGCTGGGAGAGCTGGAGGCAGAGATAAAGATGAGGTCAATAAGCACTGATGATCTGGTACTGCCCAATCTATCCGTGCCAGACCAGATATCAGAACTGGAAAGAATCATAGAAGGGCTTAGGACCGGAGTGTTTGACAAAGACCATCTTGATACGGTAAGGCAGGAGCTGCAAGGACTCGACAAGATAGTCCAGCTGCAGAAAGCCAAGATGAAAGTATCGGGAAGGGCGGGAGACAGCGAGGAGATAATGATACGTGACCAGAGGCTCAAGAGTGCGCTTGAGCTGCTCAGGCAGCAGGGTGTTAGATAGTGGCGTGGTTCTCCAAGAAAAAGAAGGTCATTGAGGTAGGAGGAAAGAAGATAGAGCTAGAGCCAAAGCCATCGAGGATCGGTTTTCTGGGCTTTGGCAGGAAGCCGCGGGCCCAGCAGGCAGCACAGCCAACGCCGCAGCCGCAGATCAAGGTGCCGCAGCCAGAGCAAAAAATAAACTTCAACCTTCCGTTCAGCAAGAATCAAGAACCGCAGGCAGGTGCAGCACCGCAACAGAAACCGGCGCAGCAACCCGCATCTGGCGAGTTGCAGGTGCCGCAGCCAAAGCTGGAAATACCGAAGCTGGTCGTGCCAAAAGTGCAGCAAGAAAGGCAGAGACCGCCTGCCGTTCCCGCCGGCAAGCGGCAGACTGGCAATTTCCTTGACAACTATCTTGCAGGCGCATTGGCGGGGCAGAAGAATCTCCCGAACCTGCTCAGGGAGGAAGGGATAGCCGGAACTCCATTGCAGTTTGTGCGCAGGATGTTTACAGCCGCGCTGATGATCGCCACTGTCATAACTGTGGTATTTGCGGCGCTGCTCAGCATAGCGGGAGTGGATATACTTGAAACTGTGGTACTTGCCGTGATGATGGGCGTGGCGTCTTACGGCATAGCATTCAACCTGTTCCTGCAGTATCCAGCCGCAAAGAGGGCAAGAAGCGCGAAGATCATAGAACGCGATATATTGTTCGCAGCAAGGGACATGATAATATCACTTAGATCAGGAATGCCGCTGTTTGATGCAATAAAGGCGGTCAGCACTGGATACGGAGATGCAAGCAAAGAATTTTCGAAGATAGTAGAGAAGGCGCAGTTCAGGGTGCCGCTTGACGAGGCTATAGATTCGACCATTTCGGAGTCAAAGAGCCCGTCGTTCAAGAAGATAATGCTGCAGGCATCGGTCAGCATAAGAGCGGGGGCAGACGTCGTCGCGGCGCTGCAGGCGGTCATAGACCAGCTGCAGCAGGAGAGGATCATTGAGCTGAGGGCGTACGGCCAGAAGCTAAACGCGCTGGCGATGTTCTACATGCTTTTCGGCGTCATACTGCCAAGCATGGGAATAGCGGTGCTTACAATACTGACGACTTTCATAGCGATATTCACGGTCAATACTACGCTTCTGGGGCTGATGATAGCTTTCATATTCATAGTACAGCTTGTATTTCTCAGGCTGATAGTAGCATCAAGGCCGGTATTTGCTTTGTGATTCCATGGCCATAGACATAAACTTTGAGCGAATGATTTCGAGGGGTATGGCAAAATCCATATCAGACGAACTCGACATGGCTGGAGTCAAGCTTTCGGTAAACACCGTAGCCGGAATCATGATAGTACCGGGGATAATAACGTTCCTGCTCTCTACCATTCTCATATACGTATTTCTCATCAGCAACGCGTTCATATCAGTCGCGGCTGGAATCATAGCGTGGGGAAGCGTAATAGCTGGAGTCTATCTCTGGCTGGAATACAGGATAGACCAGAGAAAGACGAAGATCGAGGCGATGCTGCCAGATTATCTGCAGATAGTCGCGGCAAACCTGAGGAGCGGGATATCACTGGAAAGGGCAATGCTCCTGGCTGCAAGGCCGGAGTTCAGCTTCCTGAGCGATGAGGTCAAGGAGCTCAACAGGAGGGTATTCGGAGGGCAGACGCTCGAGGCATCGCTGCAGGAATTCGCATCAAGGTACAGATCAAACCAGCTGTCACACGCAATCAGGATGATGAACGAGGCACTGAGATACGGAGGGGCTATGGCTGATCTAGTCATACAGATATCAAAGGACATGAGAGACCAACAGGTCATACAGAAGGAAGTTGCGGGCCAACTCCTCCTGTACACTATATTCGTCGCGTTCGCTGGAATAATAGCGGCTCCTGTCCTCTACGGGCTGACTGCGCAGATGATAACCGTCACCGACCAGGTGTGGAACGGGATACTCGCGGCGAATCCTGCAGGACTCCAAGGAGTAGGCGTTTCGTTCTTCAAGCCAACTCCGCCGCAGATAACGCCAGATGAATATCAGCTGTTTGCGTATCTTGCCATACTGATAATAACCGGATTTGCAAGCCTTATAATATCGGCAATATCCACGGGGTCAATAATAAAAGGGCTGAGGTTTGTACCGCTTGGCATGATAGTAGGGGTTCTTATTTTCATAGTTGTGCGGCACGTAATGGCCAGCATATTCGTAAACATCGGCAGCATATAGGCTCTAGACGCAGATGTTTGCTGTAGTAGTGGATTGCAACTGCGGTCCCTCTATTATTGTTGGTATGGTTACCACGGTAAGCGGCGGGCTGTAGCCTGTGCCCCCCGATGATGATATGCATCTTCCATACATGGGCGAAGCGCATCCGGCGCCAGGAACGAAGTTCGGGCATGATGAAGGGCAGGAATATCCTGCAATTGGCAGCGTGCAGGTATTGCACGAATAAGTATTGCCGGTGGCCACCGGGCCTATTGTAGTGGTGGAGGGGAAGGACGTGGACGAAGACTGAGTCCCTATGACACCGTTGCTGACCAGCGCGCCAACGTAGTTTGAATATGCTGTTGAGCCCATGAAGGTTGCGCCCAGGCAGTAGTAGGTAGTTGAAGCTGGGGAATTTGAATACGAACTCGAGGTAGCTCCTGATATGGCAGTCCATGAAGACCCGCACGTCCCGGCTACTGTGTTGCTGTACCACTGGTATGTTGGACTGGAAGGCAATGAGAGCGAGCTGGTAAGCGATACCGTCTGGCCGTTGTTGGTCAGGGCGGGGCTTATGGATATTGTAAAGGGAGAGGAACTGCCGGAAAAGACCCACGCGCTCATTGACAAGGATCTTATGCTGGTGACCAGCCAGTTGGCTGTCAGGCTTCCATAGCTCGCGAACACGCAGTTGGCTGCGAACGAGGTGCTCCCGCCTTCCGAAATATAGTTAGCAACCTGGCATCCTGCTGGAAGCGTAGGCAGCACGCCGGCTGAGGCACTGCTCGCAGAACCCAGTATATAACCGCCGTATCCTGCAGCGGGGACCGAAAAGGTAACAATCAGATTTGTCGTACCGGAATTCCCGTTTACGCCATTGCTTGCGAACGCCACCAGATTGCTTGGAAGCAGGTTGCTTGCAAGCCCGACTGTTCCCAGCTGCGCGGATATGACGTTTAGGCTTGTCGTGAAAGCGCTGCTCGGTGAGTTCCCGGAAGATGAGAAATTGAGCCCGTATGTTGTAACCTTGGTTTCGGGGTTGTAGTTGCTGAACTGCTGCGAGTAGAGCGCATTATCTGGTCCGTATGTTGAATAGCTTACTGTAGGCTGTACGCTATTGCTGACCTGCCCGCCAGATGCAAAGAAATACGAGTTATAAGTAGTGGATGGCGATGATGTGGCTTCTTTTAAGGCATCGCCAAAAAACACCCATGTGTTGCTGCTAGACCATGAGAAGCCGTAAACTGCGGCGGATTTTGTTGACGTTACAAATGCGTTTCCCGCTATCACCGCCCTGCTGCCCGCGGCCTGTGCTATTATGTTCATCGTGGTCGAGCTGAAGCTTGTGGGAGTGGACGAGACTGCGCCCATCACGATTATCATGTCATTTGCATTGCTAGTGGTTATGGCTACATTGCCTGTCGTGGTCGATGAAGAATCTACGGTGTTTGTTGGCAGGGCGGAGTTCGGATCGAACGGGCTCACAGTGTTTGCTCCGCTGACTCCAAACGCCACTATGTCAAGGTTGCCTGTTGTTGCGGTATTGCTGGCCACTGTTATCTGGTCGTTCGTGAGCGCGCTGCTCGCTAGCGCATACCATTCATAGTTTGTTCCTAGCGTTGCGGTTTCCGTTTGCCTTACGCTCCACGACAAGTGTGAAGTGTCGCTAATCGATAGCGTCACCACGGATGAACCGCTTATTCCGCTATAGACAATTATTATGTCGTTTGCATTGGCTGTGCTCAGCGTGGCTGTCACAGTATTTGCGCTTGTCCTAATTGCATTGGATCCATCTATGCTCATGCTGACTGGGCTACCGCCTCCGGACGCAAACGAAAGCTGCGTGCTTGTGCCTGATAAACTTGTGGATCCTGTATTCGCTGTTGTGAATGTAGGAAGAGTACCGACCGGCGCAGACCCGGATACTTCATTTGAATCCGATACCAATGTTATTGACTGCGCGGAGTTTGCAACCTTTGTTGTCAGAAGGGTGGGGCATGATGACGGGCACAGTGGAGCGAAACCAGAGTACGGCGTATCGCATTTTGCCGTTGTGAACGCCGCTTCCAGCACCGTGTTCGCGTTGAGCGTAAGCGTCGTGTTTCCGCCCGACGGCGCGAGCGCCGCAAGGTAAGACGGGGAGTTGACAGCGAAATACGCCAGGCTGTCGCCTGATGGGGGCTGCCCGAATATCTCATATGTACTTGGGAATAGCAGAACCTGTGCATTGTTGGAATACGGATTTCCAGATATCCTGACAAACCCGCCAGGGCCGCTGTCAATGGTGTTGGTGGACCACACCTGCGTTATCACATTAACAGCGTATGCAGCAGATGAATATGGAGTGAGCAGGCTCTGGGTTGCGTATCCGGATGTTTTGTAGGTGATCGAGCCGCAGCTGCCCGAAGAGCTTGACGTGCACAGCTGGTAGCTTATTATGAATAGCGTATTTACCATAGATCCTATGGACGGCTCATAAGTCCCTGATATCGTGCTTCTGCAAAATATCTGCGCGCCTGGCAGCGCAAACGACGGAGTGCAGCTGCCCGCATAGCTGCCCTGGCCCTGCGAGCCGAGGTTGCTCACTATGGCGTTGAAGGAATTAGAGCCCAAGTATATCGGATTGTTCAAATTATTAGTGAATATTATCTGGTAGGTTATCGGGGCAGATGCGGATCCGTATGCGGTAAGCAGGGTTCCCTGGCACGGAAACAGCGGCGATATATAGCAAGTTGCCGGAACGTAGTTTGACGGTGCAGCGGTCAGCGACAGTATTGCCGCGGCTGCCAGCACAAGCGCGAGTATGAGCAGCGCCCATGAATATGTTGAGAGAAACTCTATTGCCGACTGGCCCCTGAACCACAATGCTGCTTGGCGCCCATCCATCTATATCCACAATCACTTCTGAACATGCATTTAATATTTTTTCTACGGCGGCGCTATTGAAGCCCCGCACGTGCCTTCGACTGAATTAATCTGCGTGCACAGTATGCCATTGGTGTAGAACACGCCGTAGTCGTTTGTGCCTATCACCGAGGTCGTATTGAGCGCGCCAAGATACTGGCTGCTTAGCGGCCATATGAAATTGGCTGGAACGCCGGTTACGCTGTTGTTGAGGTAGAGCTGCGTCATCTGCGCGTTTGTGAGCGGCTGGTTGAACACCTGGAAGTCTGATGTGTATCCGGAATAGTACGTGTTGGAACCGCAGTTAGTAGTTGCGGTTCCGCCAAGCTGATACAGCAGCGAGTTGCCGGGCGTACCAGGCACGCTGCTGGATAGCGACGATATCGTATTCTGGCCAACCGCGCCGTTGATCATTACGCTGCTGGTTGAACCTGACACCAGGTTCGCGGTATACACTATATTTGTCCACGCATCCACCGGAACGTTTCCCTCGAACTTGCACGTGGATGCCGGAGTCCAGTACAATCCGCCGTCGTAGAGCTCGAGCCTGGACTTGCTCCACGGCGTTGATTTGTTGAACGATGACAATATCACGCCGTTATTTGAGAGCGGATATATCCACAAGGATACGCTATAGCTCTGTATCCCGTTGTTCGGCCAGGTAAGCGAATACTTGTTCGTTATATAGCTGTTTGTGCCCGGCTGGAAGAACGCCAGAGAGCTAATCACCGCGTTCTGAACTCCGAAAGCCTGCCTTTCATTCTCTATAAGCCCTGATGGAAGCGCTTCCAGCGAGGCATTGCTCAGGTACAGGTGCGGGGCAGTGTAGTTCATGCACTGGTTTATGTTGAGGCAGTTCATTACTCCCATGACCTCACTGACGTTATAGTTCGGATATTGCATGCCGCTCAGCACAGGGTCCCCGGTGTAGTTTGCAGCATAATAATATACAACGTTGTTCTGTACCCCGTTGTAGTTGTTGCCGCTGTAATCGTTTGGATTGCCGGTCAGCGGCCAGTCCCCTACCAGATGCAGAGTGTCTACTGGATAGCCGAAGAGCCCTCTCGTATATGCTTTCTGTAGTTTGTAAAGCGGCACAGCGTAGTCATACAGCTGCACATCGGCTATCTTGCCGCTGAACCATGACATTGATCCGGAAACAGTCCCGCTGCCTATATTCATGACGTGCACGCTGTTCGCGAACATCGGAGTGTTTGTCGGATAGGTGCCGCTGACCGGAGGGCCTCCGTTTATCTCTATGAAATAGCCGTTGGTGGTGAACTCCAGGCCCACATTGTACCAGACTCCCGCCTGGAAATTGAATGGCGCGTTTGCGTTGGTTGTTATGGAGTTCGTACCCGTTCCTATGCTCGCCCTGATTCCGTTGAATCCGCATGAGCCGCCTCCGCAAAGCCTCACATCAAACGAATTGGTGCTCGGCTGCAGCGTGCTTATCAGCGGCGCGTCGAACGATGTTGCGTAGCCCTTGTCGCTCTGGAACCAGAAGCTTAGGGCGAAGTTGCCGGTAAGGCTCAGTGTGTTCGATACTACTATGTTGGCATTGCCGCCGTTGAAATGCGGAACCGAATATGCGGCACTGGCGAGCGTGAATATCCCGTAAGGCGACCTTGAATGGTACGTATTTTGCGCCCTGTCGAGATACGCTGGAGTATAGTTGGACCCGTAGTAAGTGCCTGAAATCACGGCGCTCTGCAGCGCGCTAAGATTCAGCAGCTCCAGCTGCGGTCCGTCGAGCAGCACCTGGGTCCCGTTGGACAGGCTGTTGAATATGTATGAATTGGAAGAGAATACTAGGTATGGGACTACTGGCAGATTCGAATTCGCGGATGTAGTTATCAGCCCACCGAAGCCGCACGCGTTGGTCTGTATGTTAACCGCGTTGTATACTGCCAGTATGTAGTATTGGTTCATGTATGTATTCGAGCCAATGGCTGCGCATGTTGGCTTTGCTCCGGAAGAGCCGGCAACTATGACAGTGCCGGCTATCGACATGAATGGCGATGTGCTTCCGGTGTCTGCTCTCCCCTGCCCGACAACAAATGCCTGCGGTATGATTCCGGTATTTATCGTGGACCGCAGCCCCTGCAACAGCGGATACGGACTCGCAGTCCCATTTATCACAACGCTTGAGACAACTGACATAGGATAGGAAAAGCTGCCTTGCGGAGTCGCGGCAGTGACCAACGCGCTGTAATTCGCCGTAACCAGGAATGGCCCGCTCTGGTACACTCTTAGGCTGGTGTTCGAGAAGCTTATTGATATCTGCTGTGCTGCGAGCTGCTTTGTGGTCGAGTTTATGTATCCGGATATGGTGGCCCCCTTCATTATCCACGGCATCCTGACGCCGTAATAGCTGCCGTTCAGCATCATCGATTCGAGAAAGCCCGGGGTATTGTTCATCTCGTACAGGGTTCTCAGCGAAGAATTAGAATTGTATGATGTTAGGGCGTATATGGCCTGCTGCAGGCTGGTGTGCAGGAACCCCTTCGTGTTCTGGGTCAGCGTGGAGACGCTGAACGACTGTGTCAGTGCGCTCGCCTGCGCTGCCTGCAGATTGTCATACGATATGTTGACTACAACATACGCGATCACTGACCCGAGCATCACCACGAACACTATTATTGTAAGGAGGGTGAGCAGCACTCCCTTGCTGTAGCCAAACTTTTTCATCGCCATACAACCACGCTCACGTTGTATTCCGCGCTCTGCCCAGTTATGTTAAGCAGAACAGTTGCTGATGCCCTGCTGACCTGTGTGGATGCGAGCAGCGTAGGAGGAATAAAGTTCATACTTCCGTATGCTATGTTGCTCGGGAATGCGGTGTTGAACAACCCGCCGTAATCGTTAGTATCTCCTTCGAGAGGCCAAAATCCTACTAGCGGCTGGCCGGAAATCGGCTGGCCTGCAATGCCGGATTGATACAATGACAGTATCTGGTTTGTTGATAAGGATGTGTTGTAGAACTGCACTCCTGTTATCGTGCCGTTCATGTAGCCGTATGATCCATAGGATCCGCCTATGTATAGGGGCCCTACGGGGGCTGACAGGCTCAGTGGCACGTTGCACACTAGGCTGCCATTCACATACAGCAGTACTTTCGATGAAGCCAATTCCTCCGTAACGAAGTACCACTGGTTGAAATTATAATTTGACGGACTTGAACATGCCTGCGATGATCCTCCGCTTATTGTGTTCACTGCGAAGTCCATTTGCGTCGCAGTAGTCCAAACTCCGGCCGGTATGGCTTCAAGCGCTATCGCTGAGCCGCTGCCGCTTGGCGCTTCCCATATCTGGTCGCCGAGAGAACCTGAGGCCGGGTTCTTGCTCATCGGCACCACGTTTACCCATCCGCTTATGGTAAGCGCGTTGTACGATGACATCGCGGTATTTGACGACTGCACCGACAGCGATGAACCGCCAGGGGCATTGAACCTAGCGAGGTCGAGCGAAGACGCATACTGGTTGTTTATGAACATTCCTATCCTGCCGCCTGGATACAGAACGCTGAATATCTTGTTTGCGCAGGCTGCCTGTCCCCTCACGTACATCTCGGCGAGCGCGGCCAGCACGCTTTGCTGCGGGTCCGCCTTGCACATGCCGAATGCGTACAGCGTGTTTCCGACTACGACGTAGGCATTGCCATAAGCAAGCGCCACGTCCCCATACTGATGCGACACCTGGCTTGACGGAAGCGTGAGATTCCACATCGGTGCGCCACCCTGCTGCTGGAATCCCTGCAGGACATTGCCTGACAGCGCGTATATTATCTGGCTAAGCGCCGGCGTGACGTTGTAGTTGTTTGTTGGCGTTTTCGCGGATAGCAGCTGCACAGAGTTTGAAGATGTAGTGAACCCGTATATTCCGTTCGAGGTCTGCGCGTAGGCCGCGAGCCCGTCTGTTGCCACGCCTCCCACGAAATTAGCGCTTAGCTGCCTGACCCACATTATGGTCCCACCCGAAGAGATCATGTACATGTAGCTGCCGCTTTCGATTATGCTGAAGTTGGCCGCAGCTGCGGGTATTGTAGAGACCGTGTTTCCGAACCTCCCCTTCGCCGTCCATACGTTAGTCAGGACCGTGGGTCCCAGCACGTATCCACCGAACAGCGCGTTTGAACTCGTGGTTCCATTGTAGGCGCCGTAGAAAATTCCTGATGAGTATGCAAGCGTTGCCTCGTATGCCCCAGATCCGGACGGATATTTTGATGTTGGAACCTGCAACACCTCCTGCCACTGGCTGAGCTGGCCAGATACGGTGTCCTTTACAACGACGAAGAAGGTGTTTGCAGGAGGAGTTACCGGCGTTACAGTAAGCGAAGTTCCTGAGCCTAGCGCATTGGTGGTGCACGCTGCGAGCGCAGTAGAGTTGAGCGGCAATGATACGCACTCATACAAAGTCAGCGCGTTGTTTGAAGTGTATTTGTAGACGTAGCTGTCAGGAGCGCCTGTTATGACAGGCCCTATGGCTCCGTCTATCCCGCCTATATTCAGAACTGGACCACCTCCAACCGGGGTGCCGTTCATTGGATAGAGCAGCATAGACTGGCTCTGCAAATACCCTCCTTCTATTGTCAGCGGCGAAGTCTGCACGTAGGTTGAACCGGGGCTTCCACCAGGCCTGACAAATGTTGACCATACCAGAGAATTAGACTCGCTTATGGCATTGAGGTATCCGGCAGTATTGGCAGTTATTATAATGTGATTGTAGAATACTGGACCGGTCGAGAACGGCCCTCCGAGCAGCGTGTTTACGACTACGGCGCCGGTTGTGGCGTTGATACCGTAGAGCCTCGACGAGCCGATGCCAGCGTTCGTGGTGAAGAATACCATACCATCTGCAACAACTGGATTCGGATATATCGTGTTTGGCGCGGCAAACTGGAACATCAGGTCAGGACCGACCGGCGCAAACGAATACGTGGATGAATTCAGGGCCCCGTTCTGCCCGTACTGCGGCCAGGAATACTGCGATGATGCAAACCCCAGGGTGGCAAAGCTTGCGTACTGGACGTTCTGCGATATCTGACCCATCGTGGTCTGCGACATTGTCTGCAGCACGCTGTACGCAGTTGATGCGCTCGCCTGATACGATGCCGGGGCTATGTAATATGAATAAACGAGTATCGTCACCGCAGCGCTGGCTACTATGAGCGAGAAGATCGCATCAGTAGTAAATATGAAGCCCTTCATTTGCATCACTCATGCTGTGCCCAGGTTCGTGCCAGTCCACAGGTATGTGCTGACCTTGACGGGAATGCCGTTCATCACGCCGTTGCGGTCCTGCACTGCTATCGTAACCGCGTTGTTGGTTGCGGGGTTAGAGCCTATGGTTATGTTTATTGTCTGCCCCTTGATTATTATAAAGTAGTCGTAGCTGATGCCGAGCATCTGCTTTGTGGCACCGTAGTCGTAGTTCGACATTGCTGCCAGCGCGTAGACCTTAGACGATGAAAGTGTGCTGTTGAGCGTGGAGCCAGCCAAGCCCACGCTCACGTTGCTCCAAGTTATGGTGTTGGTGACGTTTACCACTCCCTGCCAGTTGCCAGGATATCCGGGCTCGAAAATCCTCTGCGCGAGCACTGAGGCCTGGAGCTGCAGCAGAGATGCGCCTCCGCCGCTGGCTATCGCGAGCTGGTTGTTTATGCCATACCATGTGACTACTATCACGGTTATGGAAAAGCTGAATATCACTATAGCGAATATTATGTCAAAGCTCCAGAACTGGCCCCTCAGCGCATGCCACCCTAGACATCGTTTCATTTTCACACCGGTATCGTAATCCTTGCGGTTGGAGGCAGACCCGCTGAATACAGCTGCTGTATCTGCGTGGTGGAAAGCACTCCGTTGTAAACTTGCGCATCCAGAACGCTGCCGTTCATGTACTCGGAACCTGTGCCTGAATAGCCTATCTTCCATCCGGTGCTCTGCGATGATATGGTAAGGGTGTTGTAGCCTATTGCTACGCCGTTTACATACACTATCTCCACGCCAGATCCAACCGTTGCCATCACCATATACCACTGGCCCGGATTCAGGCTGTACGAAAATATCGTATTTGCACTGTCGCTCCAGTCGTGGAAGCAAAGCTGCAGCTTGGTACCGCAGGTTCCCACGCCATACGCGCCATACTTGGCCATCAGCCAGTTGAACTTTGCGCCAGAAGCCGAGGTCGCCGGCCCATTATATCTGACCCATCCTCCGAACGTCACAGATGATAACTTGAGCGACGCGGCATTCGGAATGCTCACGTAGCTGGAGGCGGCCGGGCTGAACACCGGAAACGCAGACTGGTTTACCTGCTTTGCGAGGCTTACCGCGGTATTCTGGAATGCTACGCCAGATCCTACGCTCGCCGGATTATTGTTTTTGCTGAAGTCGCTGCCGCTGCCGTCGAGGGGCCACCATCCAACCAAGCCAGCATTGTCCAGCGGAGCCCCCGATATTCCCTCACCGACAAGATAGTTTATCTGCGTCTGGTTGAGAGACGTGGAGTAGAGCTGCACATTGGTTATCATGCCATTGAACACTCCTGTTCCGGCAGACCAAGGAGTGCTGCCTATTGTGAAGCTGTTAGTCCCTCCTATCAAAAGCCCTGGGGATAGGTCGGATTCGCTCACGAGAGTCTGGTTCAGGTAAGCAGCAGCGATTCCGCTCTGGCCATTGTATTCTGCAGTTATCATGACCCAGTTGCCAGTGGTTAGCAGCGGTATGGTGCACAGGCCAAGCGAGCCCAGTGCCTTCTGATTCACATACATTATATTGCACTCGCTCGGGTCGTTGGCCAGCACCGCGAATCCGTCGGCCGGGCCCGTCCTATCATTTCCGCCGTCGCCGAAAATTGCAGATGTGCCGCCCGACCCTGGGCCAGCCTCGTTTATCCAAGTCACCACCGTGAAGCTGTCATTCTGCAGCAGCGCATTGTAGGCGCTTATCTGCGATATTGTTGCATAGTTGCTGGACGATGAGGTGCCGGGGAACTTCGCAGGCGAAAGGCTGGTGCTGTTGACCGACTTGCTCCATGCAAGGTTGGATGCGGTGCCGAAATTGTAACCTCCGCTGAGGTCATGTATTATGTTCCCGGTTCCCTCGTTCAGTGGCCACCATCCTGTGAGATTCGATACTGTGGTAAGGTTGCCGTTGAATCCTACGGCAGTTACTGTTATCGCATTCGTAGTTCCGTTCGAGTCAAGGAATATGGTTGCCTGGCCAGGCGGATCGCCGGCCGTATTGTTGTTGAAGCTGAACGTTATCGCGTTTTCATCAGAGTACGAATAGCCGTTGGCTGGAGTTGTTGCAGGCCTTGGCCCCGGATTGAATATGGCTACGCTGGACAACACACCAGCAGTAGAATATGCGCCAGCGAAGTACTGCCCGAACGGCGACAATGAATAGGAGTTGCCGAACGTTGATCCCAATACCTCAAGCTGTGCTACGGTCCTGAACCTTGCCAGGTAGGGGGTCGCGGAGTTACCGAATCCGGAATAGTCAAGCGTGTCTCCATTGAGCTTGTACCATAGGCTGACATTGCCTATGTTTATGGGCGCCCCGTTTATGCCCTCCTTGTAAAGACCGGCTATCTGGGCAGTTGAGAGTGATGCGTTGTATATCTGAAGGTTTGTTATGCCAAGCCCCGGGGAGAGCGAGCTTGCCATGCCGGAGTATACGCTGCCCACGTTTACTCCTACGCCTATCTCGTTCGTGCCAAGATTATTCTCTCCCTGAATGCCCACGCCGGTCTGGCTCAGGTTGTCAAGGTAGAAATTGTATGTTCCTGTCTGGTAGCCACAGCCGCTGCAGCTGACTCCTATAAAAACCCAGGGGCCCATCGGCGCGTTGGTTGGAGGGTTTGTCTGGTATACCTCGCCGTAAAGCTGGTTCGTCACGTTTATGCTCATGCCGTAGTTCTGCGACAGCGACAGCTTGTACGAATTTCCCAGCAGCGTATTTCCCTCGCTGTAGACCACCGCATTGGTTGCTATGGCATTAGACGCCACCCACGCGGTAAGCGTGTACGAGGAAGCGTAGTCTATGGGCGCATTTCCTGGAAGGGTGGCGTAGATGTAGTTGACGTTGTTGAATGACGCGTATTCGGTTATCTTGGGGTTTCCGAACCATATGTTGCCCAGCTGCGTGCCCGTGGGAAATGGCTTTTCATCGACGTATATGGTTCCTTGCTGGTTGTATACGCTAACTCCACCGGAATACGTCTGGACCGAGTACAGTATTATGTTGTTTGAACTTCCGAGCAACGCAGTGCCGTTGATTATGAGGTTTCTTACTCCGCTGAAGCTCTCCGCGGATATAACCTGGCTGCCAAGCGTCTGGTTCACTATCACTATTCCTGTGCTCGTTATTATTATGTTATAGGGAGATGCCCCTGCCGGCTCAGTTATCAGTATGGTAGTGTTGTAGCCGTTTCCCGCCGCAAGCGCCTGGTTGAGCGTCTGCGATATGCTCTGGGCAACGAGCTGCAGGTAAGAATAATCCTGCTCATTCAGTGTGGCAGCCCTCTGGTTTACCACAAGTGCGAAGAGGAAGACGAATATGACAAGCACGAAGGAATACACGACTATGAATTCTATCGCTATCTGCGCTCTGGTTCCCCCCTCCATCAAATCCATAGTACTTAAAAAGGAATTAATAAAGCCTTAATGATTTCTTACTTCTTCCCGGGGATCTGGGACCTGAGCTCCGATATGCTTTCATCAAGCTCGTCTATGGCCTTCGAGAGCACCGATGCTGCCTTCTTCTTTCCTGTCTTCAGGACAAGGGTGGGCCTTCCCACTTCAGGATGCTCCTTGTTAACTCCAGCAAATTCCACGTCATCGCTCTGGAGCAGCTGCCCCGCGACAAGATCTGGTATGGTGTAGTCGTTGGTCTCAAACTCAAGTATGATCTCGTTGTTCTCGCTCTTTATCACGTTGACCTTCATGGATTCACTCTTTTATCGCCATATTATGCAATTTACGTTTTTGTTTTATTTATTTTATTTATCTTATTTATTTTTTATATTTTTTATGCAAGATGCTTCTGTATCTCGCTTATGTTGTTGTACAGCGTGCTGATCTTCCTTGTTTCCGAGTGCTTGCACCTGGTGCACGTTAGTACACCGTGCCTGTCCCGCGATGGCTGCATCGGAGAACCACAGAGCTCGCAGATCTTGTACACCACCCCAGTTTCATCGTCTCTTATGCCCAGTGTATATATCTCTGGGTCGTCAAATAGCACCTTCGCGAATATCACGTCGCCTACGCCGCACTGCTTCGGGGGCTTTTCCTCCATGTTCCTTCCCGGCGGGCCGCCGAACCTGCCCATGGGCCTCCCCGCCCTCTCGGCAACTATCTTGCCGTCCTTTATTGCCACGTATTCAATGCCGTTGGCCTTTACCACGTTGTCTATCTTCACAAAGACCACGGATCTCACGTCCGCAACAACTGTTCCTATCACGTGCATGCCCCTCTTTATCGTTTTTATCTCGCTGCCAGGATTGACGACCGATATTCTTCCATCACTTATCTGCACTTTCCCGAATATCGATGACCTTATCGTGCCCTTGTCAAGATACGTATTGTCTGATGGGGCCAGCTCTTCCTCAGCGCCAAGCGTGTCCCCAGGCGCAACTATTTTCCCTTCTTCGACCGCCATTGCATCACATGAATAAACAGAACAAACAGCAGTAGTATTGGCTCAGCAAAGGATTTAATACCTTTGATGAAGGAGCGGGGGATGAAGCCGGGCCTGGCCAACGTGATATTCAAAGATGTAAAGATGAGCGCAATCGGGGTAAAACAGCATTCTGGAAGCCAATGTGCATGAGGTTCGGGAATCCCCAATTTCATCAAATACGCCGATACCTCGATACTGCATTATGGCATGGTATAGGTAGGTTTACCGATATCTTTAAATATTTAGTAAACTATAAATCTATTTACCTAGGTAAAAGTGATTGTATGAGACTGCTATTGAACGCAAGGCGTGTGATAGAGGCGATAGCGCGGATTTCGATGCCGTTGGCCATGATGCTGCTGATCCTCATCAGGCCGGCGTATGGCGCTGTGATGTATTTCCAGGTGACCCCCGAGCTTGACCAGGTCAAGGCCGTGCTCTCGAGCGTTGGCCCGTCGCTGAGCGGAATACTGTTCGTGGTGGCAGGCATAATGTATGCGATAGGCCAGATGCTGCCGCCGGAGAAGAAAGCGCAGTTCCATACAACCGCGGTCAATATAATAATAGGTGCCATAGTAGTCGGTGTTCTAAGCGTTGCCTCGACGTCCCTCTCCATAGCCACCTCGCACCTCCTGAACAACGTAACGGTAAACAGCACCGTCAACAGCACGGGATGAGAAATTGGCATTTGCTGGTTATGACATAGGCATGAGTTTGATAGCGATAATGCTTGCAGTGGCTGGGATACTGCTGGGGCTGGGGTACGCGCTCGGTGACAAGAGGCTCAAAGAGTTTGGAATGTCGGAGCTTTATCAGTCACTGATAAACGCTGCTATACTTGGATCACTGATACTCGCTTTCGGGCCTTCCGGGATCATAACGAATACGATAAATTCGCTAAGCGCTGGAGTACAGCCGCAGTCCTGTTCCGCGTATTTTGATGGAAACTCCGCGCTGTGCTTCTCGTACGCTTACCTTGCTGGAAACACGACGGTTCAGGTATACAACAACACTGTGCTCTCCTTGAGGACATCCACTGCGGGGATGCTGGTAGCATCCTCGGGGCTGTACATACTGATAGGCACGCTGGCTTCTGTAAAAGTCGAGGCCGGGTTCATAGCGTTCGGGCTTCAGGGTCTCACGGTTTTCATGGGTCCGCTCAAGGCAATAACGGACTTCCTTACCTTTGCAATCCTGTCCATAATAGCGCAGGCTGTTATACTCAAGTTCATAGGTGTCACTGCAATCTCCACGCTGCTGCCCGTCGGACTTGTACTCAGGACGTTCTACTTCACTAGGGCTCTCGGAGGCTCGATAATAGCCATTACCATAGGATTTTTCGCGATATTGCCAATGACGTACGTAATGGGGGCGATAATGCTCAACGACTTCTCCGGATATAACCAGGCCCAGCTGTTTGCAAATGCGGACAGCGCGCTCAGCTCGACATCATCGGGATCAGCCGGCGGGCTGGCTGATGGCTCGCTGAGCTCAATCCCGTCAAATCCCAACTCCATAACGATAGGCACGGTAGCCAGCATAAGCGCGCTGCTAGAAGGGGCATCCAACGCCCTCTCCTCGCTCATAGACTATGTTGGCGACGCAATAGCATTCATAGTGCTGCAAGTATTCCTGTTGCCCACAATGTCACTGATACTCACAGTAATATCAATAAGGGAGCTGGCGAGGCTGCTTGGTTCCGAAATCACATTCGGGAGGTTTGACGTGTTCTGATGCAAATCAACAAGAACAAACTGCTGATGATGGCCGTGATTTTGCTAGAGATGGCCCTGACGGTTGCAGCGGTGTTTACGCTGAATGCGCTGCTTATCGTTGCGGCGCTGTGTGCGCTGCTGCTCCTCTTCTTTTTCTACAAGATGGGATACATAATAGAGGACTTCCTGTTCGTCCGCACGGGAATAGTCGAGGTCATAGGCCCGTACGAACTCTCGGGCAGCAGGAACTCGGCCTTCAGAAGGCTTGGAAGCGGGTTCAGCTGCATTGCGGTTGCGCTTCTAGAAGTCAACAACCATGATGAAGTGGACAGGAAGAAGATAGAAAATATCATAGCTCACTCTGGACATGCATTCAGGTTCGTCATGCAGGCGCGAAGGCAGGATATAAGCGGAATCACTGACGGGCTAAGGACGGGCATAAGTTCGCGCGAGATCCGGCTCGCTAGGCTGGGCAATTCGAAGAAGGATACGCAAACCGGCGAGCGCATAAGGCGGGAAATCGAGGTAATGAGGAACGACCTCAGGAGCATGGAGCAGGGAGAAGCGCCGATGGAGCTCATGTACTATCTCTGTGCAAGCGCGGAATCGGAGAGCGCCTACGCGGCTGAAGAAAGCGCGATATCGCACATCAGGGAACTCTCAAGCCAATTCGACGCCCTGCTCGGATCAAGGTCTAGAATCCTGTCCGGCAGCGAGCTGGCGGATGTCATCTCGCTAGACGTGACGATGAAGCGGTGATACCTTGAAGATATCAAATTCAAAAATAGCTGGCTCGAAGATTGCATTCCTTGCGATGTCAGAACCTAGATCATCGCTCTCCGGAGTGCTGGTAGGCCAAACATCTGTATACGGGAGCCATTTCTTCCTCGACAGCACGGCGTTGCTGAACAGGCACTTGGCCGTAATAGGCATGACGGGCAGCGGGAAAACCTATTTCTTGAAGAGCTACGTAACTAGATGCGTATCGCTAAAGGAATCATCCTTGCTTGTCATCGACTGGAACGGCGAATACAGCGAGATGGTGGAATTCCTGGGCGGCAGGATTACCATGATATCGCGCGCATCGGAGCCCGAGATTGCGGCCGCGATGAATCTCAATGGAATATGCAGCGTATCATTCTCCGACATAAAAGACGACAGGGAGAAGAAGCTAGCCGGAGCCATTGCCATCAGGCTCATAGTCGACATGCTGCACAACATGGAAATAGACAACAGCAGGGAGCGCATAATACTGATCGATGAGGCGTGGAAGATAATAGGCGAAGATTCTCCTGTCATACAGCTGTTCAGGGAGGGCAGGAAGTACGGGATATCAATATGCATAGCCACACAGCTTGTAAACGACATATTGAACGCCATAATAGCAAACTGCGCTTGCATAGCGTTGTTCCGGCTGCAGATCCCCGATGACTACCAGTCGCTCGTATCATCCGGCATAATAAGTCAGGGAGAATGTGTGGCGCTGTCTGCGCTAAGGATGGGGGAATGCATGTTCCACATGGCGCGCAAGGACGGCGGAGGCACGGGAAATTTCATAATAAGAAGGGCTTTCGGGGTGTCAAACAAAAAACTCACGGTTATTGGTGTCGCCATGAGATACGAGGTAACTGAGAAAAGGCTGGGAGATTCATTGCGCACGTTCACGGAGCCCGCAGTCGCGGCCAAGATAATGGATTACATTATCTCGCACGGCTGGAGGGTGAGTTCAACGCAGCTCATAACAAAGATGGCTGAGCTGGGCCTGGAGCGCAAGGACGTAGTGCCTATCCTGAGGGCGTTCGGGGTAGATGACATAGAAATAGTCAGGTCCTACGAATCAGCGAAGGGCACGATAATAAACATTGAACGCTGATTGGCTTGCTCATGCCCGGTGCCTCAGGTTAGCCGTCGCGTTGACGCGCCATGCGTCCACGGTGGCGTTTGCGCTGGTATTTCTGGGCGGCATTATGATGTGGGGCGGGCCCGCAGGTCCCCCGATGGGCTGCGCAACTGTCGTGTTGTTCATCATGAACGGCCTGGGGCGTGCATGGAACATTATCATTGGAGGCACTGCATACGTTCCATTGAGAACCGCTATCCCATTCCTGCTTATCTCAAGCTCGTAGTAGCTGGGCAGGGGCAGCGGACCAGCTTGTTCGCTGCCGTTGAGCGTCATGTGGACGCGCTTCTGGAAATCGAGGCTGAAATTGCTGCAGTTGAGAATCCCGTACGCGCCAATGCTGAACGACTGCGGGCCGCCGTGCAGCTTCTCGAACGTGACTACTGGAAGAAGCACTATGGTATCGTTTGAAGTTATGTGAATCGAAGCCGATAGGTTGACATCCAGATTGATCCAGTTTGCACTGCCGTTTGTTATGTTAAAGAGCCCGTATATGTCTATCGTTTGCGTGGGCACGAACACGCTTGTGGCATTTCCATTCAGCACAGCGCTGGCATTGACCACATCAAGCCTCAGCGTATCGTAAGTCCCGGCAGGTATGTTTGCCCCTGACACCACCTCTGATATATTGTCCAACTCTACCAGGTCTACGGTCTTAGTGCCATTGAATACTACATACCACTTGCCGTCCGTGCTGTGCACCAGCAACGATGATATTGTTATGTTTAGATCGTCAAGTTGCGGCGTTGTTGGGGCATCCGATATGCTGAATACTGTTGTTCCCGCCGCAACTGTGTTACCCGGAGCAAGGTACTGCCCCGCGGATATGTAGGGTTGGGCTGGGGTGCCCTGAGGACCGTTGGCGTATATACCCCACACCGCGAGAGCAGCCAATAGGAGCAGCGCGATTATTCCCATGAACTTGTATGGAGAATTAAGCATGATCCTTGAAGATTGCGCTGGATACCTTTCTGCTTCAAAGCCCTTGAAGCTTGGATCGAGCTCGTAGTACTTCCACTTCCTTGCATACGCGCTATCAACCTGCCGTATCGCATGCATCTCAAGTAGCTCGTTTATGTGCTGGTTCATCGTTGATGGCGCGAGGTCTAGCGCCCTGCAGAGATCTGTAAGCGTCATCTTCTTTTCGGACAGCATTTTGAGCATTTTGTTTTTTGTGACTAGCGGTTCCCTCATGTTAATCTGAATATCCTTTACTCCCCAACTAATAAAAAGGGTGCCATGATGTTTCGGTTATGGTTCGGTATTAGTCCAACCCGGCGATGTCAGGATAAGAAAATTACTCCTTGCTTGTCATCGCAACCTTCTGTGCGTTCTTCATCGATTCCACGTTCAGGAGCGCCCTGTATGTAGCCAGGAGAACGTTGTACTTTGTCCTTGTCCTGCCCCTTGAGAAACTCCATAGGTCCTTAACCCCTCCCAGCCTCAGCATCTTCTTGATCGGGTCGCTCGCCACAAGGCCCAGCCCCCTGGGCGCTGGCTTGAGTATGACCTGGACGCTGCCGCACCTTCCTTTTGCTATGACTGGAAGGCTGTGGCCAAGCCCGCAGGCGCACTGCCATGACCCGCACCCCATGACTATTGGTATTATGTTGAACTTGGCGGATTTTATCGCAGCATCGATCGCTGCCTTGACTTCCGGATCCTTGCCGGCCCCCATGCCGACGTGGCCCTTCCCGTCCCCAACAACTGCAGTTGCCCTGTACTTCTGCTTCCTGTTGTTCTTCGTCATCCTCTGGACGCTGAGTATTTCTATGACCTCGTTCTTGAGGTCAGGAAGAAGCGCGTCTATTATCTCGACCTCTTCTATGCGCTTGCCTTCGTGGAATATCTGCTCTATCGAGGTTATCTCGTGGCTCTTGACCTTCTTGCCTACCATGGTTTTCGGCTCCCATCCCTCGATGTTGAACCTCGGCTTTTCCTCGTCCCTGTTGTAATTCCTTCTTCCTCCGTACAAATCATGCACCTATCTTCTTCTTTGCCTGCTCGAACGCGTGTTTGATAGACTCGGGCGAAAATCCCGACCTTGTATATGCGGCGAACTGCCTTTTATATGCATCTGAATCTCCCTTTATAGAGCCGGCGTACCCGGCTATGTGCTCGCCGCTGATCCTCTTCTCGTCAGCCTCTATGCCACTGACTATCTTCAACCCGGAATCGATTGATCCCTTTGCGGCTGCAAATACTACCGATGACTTTATCGGCTTGTACAGGCCGGTGTCGAGAACATACTGCGATTCCTTTAGGCCCTTAGCCTTCTTTGCTAGCAAGCATCCGGTCAGATACGCTGTTGGCATGTTGCTTCTCGGCTGCCATGAGAACTCGCTGAGCTCGCCGGATCTCGCGCTCACGACCACTCTGTCGCCCTTCTCCGAATATTCGACTATCTGCATGATTATGCCGCGGTTGCTCTTCCTGACTACAACCCTTGGCAGTCCGCTCTTCAGCATCGCAATCCTCCTGGTGTAGTTTGTCGTCGAGTCTCTTCTTCTCCTCCTTATCATCTTGTATTTCATGGATATCATGCGTGTTTTAGTTGCTTGAGCCTATCCGGCGCTATCGCAACTCCCCTCCCGGTTATGTTGCTGAGCAGCGATGCCTTGCTTGAGAACACTCCTCCTCTTACGAGCTTGTAGAGCGCCTTGAACTGCACATTTGTTATCGTTCCATCATTCTTGAGCTTGAACAGAACTCTCCTCTGCCCCCTGACCGCCTTGCTGTATTCTATGCTCCTCCTCGCATTCATTGTTCCCTTCTTCCTTCCGGGGCCCCTCTTCCTTCCCTGCATGCGCTTCTTCTTCAGTATCTTGGAATACAGGCTCATCTGTATCTTCCGTTTCTGCGCAAATACCTTGCCCTCGCTTATGAGCTTCTTGACGTCATCGCGGGTTATCGCCTGCGCCGCCTCCTTCTCGGCATCGGGCTTTATCCTTATGGCGCTCTCGCCCCTTCCCAGTATGTCAGATGCAACTCTCTTTGTAAGGCTTATAGTCATGAGGAAACACCATTGGTCACGTTTATGCCGTTGTCCGTTGCGAGCTTGCTAAGCTCGGCCTTCTTGCGCCTGGAAAGCGCTCCAGAGAGCGTTATCTCGTATCCCTTTTCCGCACCGCTGATTATCTCGCGCAGCTGTTCTGTGTTGTATACCATGATGGCCCTGTTGCCGCTGGCCCTGATGCCCCTGATGCTTTCCGGATTTCTGTAGCCGATCGTGGGCTCTGCTCCCGCGAAACTCTTCTTGACGCGCTTCTTGCTGTCTATTCCGCGCTGCTTCCTCCATCTCTCCTTGACTCTAGACCTGCTCTTCGCCCCGGCATTTGGCACGTTGAACCTCGGATGCCCTTTCTTCTTCATAATCATTATATCATCATTCTATTGCATAGTAGAGCCCATCCTGGAATATGCGCTCGTCTTTCTTCCTTATCTTGCATGCCTTCCTTATGTTTGCTGCGGTTTGTGAAACGTCGTCCTTGCTAGTTCCGTAGATGCGCACTGCCTGGCCCTTGACCTCGACTTTCGTAGATCCGGCAATCGCTGCAGTCCTTGGGGCCCTCTCGCCTATTAGATTCTTTATGAGTATCACATTGCCCTTTGTCTCGACCGTGGCCGGGAAGTGCGCGAACACCACCTGCATGTTCTTCTCGTAGTGCTTTGTCACGCCGTCCACATCGTTCTGTATTTCCTTTGCGAGCGCCTTCTCCGCAAGCGCCCCCTTCATCTCTTGAGCCTTCTCCTTAGTGTGGTCTATCACTACCTTGCTTCCCTCCCTCTTCACGCTGAGCAGGGAGTCGTTGTAGCTCCTCGTGTTCGCCCCCAGGCTTCCCTTTGTGCTGATCTCGGTGCCCTTGATTTCCACCTGAACCCCATTTGGCACTTCTATCTGTATCATGATATCATCTAGTAAACGAACGCTACCAGCCTTCCTCCGACCGATTGCTCTTTTGCCTGCTTGTTTGTCAACATGCCCTTCGAAGTTGAGAGTATCAGTATTCCGAAGTCTCTGCTAGGTATGTATCTCATTTCATACTTCTGTATGTCGGTCATCTTTACCGAATATCGCGGCTTTATTACCCCGATGGCATTGATCCTGTTTGAAAGCTGGACCTTCAGCCTCGGTATCTTGCCGTCCATGAATTCGGCGTAGTTTCCTATGTACGATTCCCTCTTCATGACGTCGAGTATGGCACGTATCATCTTTGTCGAATGGAGCGTGCACTCCTTCCTGCCTATGCGCTCGTTCGTCTTTATGGTGTTTATTGCATCAGCTATACTGTCTACCATCTTATCAGCCATATTTGTTGAATCCAAGGTCCTTGGCGGATTCCCTGAAGCACCTCCTGCATATGTTGAGGCCATGAGACCTGATAAGTGCCCTTGCGTTGCCGCACAGCCTGCACTTCCTGTTGCCCTTGCCCTTGAACTTATCTTCTATCCTTACTTTCATAATATCATTCCGCCAAATCAACAGAGAATTCCTTCTTGAGATATTCCTGTATTTCGCCCCTTGCTATGTTCCTGTGCCTTTCCGGAATCTGCGCCCTTTTCCTCTTCCTTAGCGCTACCCTCAGGCCCTTTCTTCTGAATGAAAGGTTAACATTCATTCCGAGCATTCCTATCTTTGGATCATATTTTATCCCGCTTATGTCTATGTATTCACGAATACCGAAGCTTACGCTGTTGTCAGCTATGGAACTCTGCTTTATTCTGTTGTCTATTGATTCGAAGAGCCTCTTTGCCAGCGGCATTATCTGATCTCCTCTCACCGTCACGAATGCGCCTATCTGATGCCCCTTTGATATCTTGAATGCGGGATTCCTTTTCTTCGCGGCTGCCTGGGAGGGCTTCCTGCCAGTGAGCAGTTCTAGCAGCTTGGCTGCGCTCTGGTTCCTGGCCTGCTCTCCACCGGTGCCTATGTTGACCACGAGCTTGTCTATCATGATTTCTTTCATCGGATTATTCTCCATAGTCTCAGCCGTTCACCATTATGTTCTTGACCAAGGTTTCAAAAGCGTCCCCGGATCCGGGAGCTATCAGCACCGTAGCCCTTATGTTCATCGACCCTTTCTTTATCTCCTTTATCTTGCCGGCTGTGCCGACGTGAACTCCGCCTATTACCGTGCATTCTGCGCCCACCCTCATCTGCATGACCTTCTTTATCTTTCCATTTTCAAGGACCACAGAGTCGTTAACGTGGATGTCGTTGCTTGCCACAACATTGCTGCCGTCGTGCAGCCTGGCCATGAGCGATCCTTTCTTCGTCCTGTACTTGCCAAGTACCCTCAGCAGCCTAGATTTCTCGCTGGTTTCTTCAAACTTTATCTTGCCAAGCGCGTCTATCCCAGCCGAATATGACTTGTGCTCCTTCGGAAGCTCTATCACATCATTGAGCCCGACCGGATACTTCGGCTCGCTTACTGCCCTTCCATTTACTAGTATGGCCCCGGACTTCAGGAGCTTGCCGGCCTCGCCCTTTGTGCTTGCGATATCCATCTTCTTTAGCGCATGCTCTATCGCGACGCTAGTCTGCAGCGTGTGCCTCCCGGGATTGGGCTTGAGCACATAGTAGTTCGCCTTCCTCTGTACACCGAAGTACTTCGGTGCCGCTATGCTTTTCATGTGCCTTGTGCTTCCCTTGTTAGCCATAAACATCATTCATTCTATTTCTGCGCCATAACGGCTTCCTGCACAGGAGGGGCGGCAGCCGGAGCCGGCAGCTGCGGCTGTTCCTTCTTCTCTGGCGCTTTCTCTGGCTGCTTGGGCTGGACCGCAAGCTTCAGCTTTGCTGCCCTGATCTTGTCAGAAAGATTAAGATCAGTTATGTAAACGTTGCTTGTGCTTACAGAGACTGCGAGTTCCTTGCCCCTTGCGTTCTTTCTTGACAGCGAGTCTACTCTTATCCTTCCTGTCCTTAGATTCACTCCGGTAACCTTTCCTGTTGTTCCTCTCTTCGCGCCGCTCATTACCTTTATCGTATCTCCTTTTACTATCTGGACCGTCCTCCTGCTCAGCCTGAGCTTTGCCCTGAGCGCCTTGTCTACGTGGGCATGGGCAAAATGCTGCCTGACGTGCATGGGCGCGTTAAACCTGAACTTCCTCTGAATCCTTGGCTTGCTGCTCTGAATCATCATACCACCCTCGAGGCTATTCCAGCCAGCTTTATGTATCGTTCTACTACCTCCCTCGCCATAGCCCCCTTGACCTCGGTTCCTATGGGTAAATTAGCATCACTGACAAGCATTGCGGCATTATCCTCAAACCTGACTCTCAGCCCGCTGGCCCTCCTTATGTCCTTCTTCTGCCTTATTATTACAGCCCTTACCTTCTTCTTTATGTAAGCGGGATTTCCACTCTTGACCGACGCCATGACAAGGTCACCAATGCCGCATCCGGCCAGCCTCTTCCTGTGGCCCGCCTTGCCTATCTTGTTTATTATCATCAGGGTTTTCGCTCCGCTGTTGTCCGCGCACGTTAGCACCGACCCTGGAACCAGTCCCTTTGATATTCTTGTTGATAGTCCTTTCATTTTAGGCACCCTGCTGTTCGCTCCTCCTTGACAAAATCTTTGTGACTACGAATGACTTTGTCTTGCTGAGCTTCCTCGTTTCCTGTATCTCAACCTGATCTCCATATCTTGCACTCATGCATGGTGGATTGTGGGCGTGAATCTTCGAATTCTTCCTGAGCGACCTCTGGTACTTTGACAGAACCACCGTGTATGGCCTCTCGACTACAACTGTGCCCTTCATCTTATCGCTGACAACTGTGCCTTCCAGCCTATACCCATGGGTCTTCAGCTCGCCGTGAGCGGGGCATCTAGGATCTTTGCATTCCATGCAAATCGCGCTGATAGCTACTTCCTTCTCTTGTAAAACTTGAGCGATTTCTCAAGCCTTTCATGAGGCCTGAAGTTTATCTCCTCTCCGTCTACGATAAAGGATTTGGAACCTTTCTTGAACCGGAAAGTTGAGCACTTCTTTACCGCTCTCCTTACACCACGCCGCGTCGATATGAGCAGCGTGTTCTTTGTTTCATCAATGACCCTGCCCGACACCCCGATCTGCTCAGGATCGCTGCAGTTTATGACTTCTACATCCAAGCCAATTAGCTCGTGTAGTACAATATTTTTATTATTGTAACTCGGCATTATTTAAGTCTTTCTTTATCTCCTTTTTATCTGTTTTGGAGGGGAAAACGGGCGCTAGGTATTAGTAACATTGTATGAAACGGGTGATGATATCTGCCCGGTCCCAGTGTACTCAGCTATATAAGAATACGAGCCTGGCTGCTGGCCGCTAATTGAGTAGTTGCACGATATAGATGTCGATGACGATGTGCACGAGCATGCAGGAGATCCGCCACCGCCGCCGATTGTCGCAGCGCTGCGGCTTGAAAGGGATGTGCCTGCGCTGCACACGGCGTTCGAGTATCCGAGCTGGAATATCTCGCATATTCCGCTGCTAGTAGTAACCTGGCACGTGGCCGATATGCTTACGCTGGCCGGATATGCTAGAGTAGTGCACGCGGATCCCTTGCTAGTACATGATATGGTGGGCGCTGACACAGATGTTATAACCAGCGGGTATGGACTTCCGCATACGCTTGTTCCGCCGGAGTATGATATGCATGGAAGCAGGCTGTACGCGCCTGATGCAAGGCACGTTGACTGCGTCGAGCTCTGGCAGAGCTGGAATGTGAACGATGTGGCTCCTGACTGGCTCTTCTGCGCAAGCACCTGGCTGCCAGTCGTCGGAACGCATCCGTTGCCAGAGCAGTAGTACAATGATGTTGTGAATGACCCTGGCGGGTTTGATATGCTGCCTGCCACGGCATACTGATACCCCTGTATCGGGGATACCGGGCTTATTCCCTGGATTGACACGTTCGGATTTATGACCTTGAAGCTAACTGGATTGCCGCATATGCTTATGGCGTAATAGCCTATGCAGAAAAGTGCGTTGTACTTCCCCGCCGGAAGGCACGACGCAGAGTTCGGAGTGGAACATAGCGTGAATGAATATGAAGTATCGCCCGATGAATCTGACCCTGATCCCAGCACCGGGCTGCTGGTGCTAGGTATGCATGATGCGCCAGAGCAGTAGAATACATAGGTCTTATACGATAAAGGGGGATTTGCGATGCCCACAGTTAAAGTGGCAGTGGATCCGTACAGCACGGGCGACGGGCTTACTATTGGGTCTGATACGCTCGTTGGCGGTGGCACCGCGGATGGCACTGTATTAGATGATACTGTCGTGCCCCCGCCGCCGCACAACACGCACGGAACAGCTACCGCGTACGCAAGTTCGACTCCGCAAGTAATCGTTGCAATGGAGAAAATGATGAAATACGTCAGTATTATCGCAAGCATTAAATTATGCCCGGTAAACGTATTTTGCCGCATATCCATCCTGGCTTCGTGCCTGCTATCCAATGTTACTGATCATTTATAATACTACCTTATGACAACGCGGTCAGCTATGCTGGTGATTCTATCTATGTCGAACTTGAGCGTTGTGCCGTAGCTGGTCTTGACCAGCATGACGCCCCTCCTCGAGTCTATGTCGGAAACCCTGCCTATGTAAGCTCCTATGTCGTTGATCACGTGCTTGTTCTTCATCTTGGTCTTCCTGACTATCCTGGCCCTGAACGCAGCTCCTGCCCTGGACACCATATATCCGCCAACCAGCAACAGCAGGCTGTAGAGCAGCAACTGCCAGAAGTATATCTGGCCTATCAGCCACGCTGCCGCAACGTACATCATCACTATAGCAAGTATCGCATATCCTATGTACATTCCAAGGTTTATCGCCTTGTACCTCATGCGCCTGCCCTCGTAATCAGCCAGCCTTCCTATCCAAAACAGTATCAGCGATATGGGAAATATCAGAAGAAATCCTTCTATGGCGTATGCCACCAATGACAGGGGATCAGTGACCAGCTTGACGCCCGCTGCGTTGGCGTACGTGCCGGATCCTAGTATGAGCGCTATTATGAAGAATATTATTGCACCCATGTAGAATACAAATGACATCCTCGATATGCTGAAGCCAAAGCCCCTGAAAGAATCCACGAGTGCATCTTCGAGCCCGAATCCCTTCAGTATAAGATACAGGCCGATCAGGGCAACCGGCAGCTGCCATCCATAGTTGAGATAGTAGCTGACGGCGAAAAGTATAAGCAGCACTGCAGGAATCCCGAATACAGTCCTCGCATAGTGGGGTTCCTTGAGCTTCTCAAGGACGGTGAAATAAGTATTTTCTAGTGCCTCGGACTGCTTCATCCTTAGTATGTCTACGCTGTTCACCTTGACCCTTGTCTTTAGTATAGGAATGACCCTGTTGTCGCTTGCGCCATCAGTAACCAGCACACAGCTGTCAGCCTTGAACTTGTCTAGTACCTGGTCGAGCTGCCTTGCCATCTCTGAGTCTGCAACGTATCCTTCCTTCTCCGCGCCTGTCACGGTGACTATAGCGACGGTATTTCCAGCCTTCTTGAGCTGGTCGTATTTCTTGACTGCCTCGAACATTGTGTTGGCGTCAGTTTCCTGCGGGTCCGCAAGTGCAAGTCTCTCCGCTGCCTTTATGTTGTCATTCCTGCCTACAACTGGTCCGGTTATCTTTGTCTTCCTGTACAGGTCGTTGTCTATGTCGACAGCCAGCACCAGTATGCGTTCCGGCATGGAAATACAGCGTAAATAAGCTTTAAAATCATATCCTGTATCTTTAGGATAAAAAACCTGCCTTTCGGGTATGGCAAAAGGCGTAATAATGCAGTATCAGGCCCTGCCGTAGTCGTCGTCAATCCTTATAATATCGCCCTCATCAAAATGGCCGTATGATATTTCCAGCACTGTTGAATCCGATATCCCTTCAATCCTGTGCTTGGCGCCCAGAGGCACTCCCACATGATCGCCCTCCTTTAGCATCCTTTCCCTACCATTCAACATTATCCTTATCTTGCCTGCAACAACCTTCCAATACTCAGACCTATGCCTGTGATATTGGTAGCTTGTCCTGCTGCCTGCCCTGATATGAAGCAACTTCACAGTAGTTTTTTCGTTTCTAGTAAACCTTTCAAAATTTCCCCATGGTTTCCTCACTGCAACCATTTGCTCACCTAGTCATATGGGAATGCCCAGCCTCTTCAGCATGATGTATAGCGCAACATATGTGGGAAGTTCTTCTTCCGTATTCTCGAACGGGCCGAACAGCTCCCCGTTCATCACGAGCTGGGGGCATTGTTCTATCTTGAGCTTTATAGTTCCTCTCTTGAATGCGATAGCATCTTTCATCGGATCAAAATCCTGGATCCCTGACATAGATACCTTCATTCCAACTAGCCCTGTGTCGCCGTGTATGGTATTCGGAATCCTTAGAAGATGGTGCGTGTCGTTTGTCACGTTCTTGTCTATCGAGTCGCTCTGCTCTATAGCCATCTTGTTTATGACGCTGGCCCAGAATTCCTTCTTCCTCGGAATTGAAACCTTGTCCCATGTCCCAAGCGATATGCCGAGCGCTATCTCGGCGTTGTTTGAATATAGTTTCTTTGCCGTAGTCTTGTCAACTCCGAGGTCTGTCAGCGTCAACTCGCTCCGGCTTCCGTCCCTGCTGGTTACAGTGCTTATGACCCCTTTCGCGAACTTGCCCGCCCATCCCCCGTCTGTTGGCTTTGGCCCTATGAGCGTCTTCCTTCCCCTTCCTATATCCTCGAACGAGAAAAACCGGTCTGGATTGATTCCTATTCCAGCTATGTACTCGGTTATCTGCCGCCTCTGCCTTGAATCCAGCTGCATTACCTTATCGTTGTCAACATGCACGTGATATCCGCGGTTGCCGCTGAAGTTTATCGATATTTCGCCTTTCGAGAACCCGAAATCCGGGACAAGGAAGTCTTCGACAAGCCTTATCGTCTCATCCTTGACGGAATTAAGACAGTTCTTGCATACCCATGACCTTCCATGGAGTTCCTGGCACTTCAGGTGCATGTCGGTCGCGTCGAGGTCGAATATGAGCTCAGATCCGAGCCATACCTTTGCCTCCATGGGCCTCGCATCGGGCCTTTCATACATGGCAGACGAGTATGATGCAAACGGGGGGTGCTTTTCAACGAAGTACCTCTTGAGCTCCGATGCGTTCTTGAAAGCTATGTGCCTGAATGCGATCTTCTTCTCATAATCGCCAAATCCGAACTCTCGCCTCTCAGTCATCTTCGGCGCTATCTCATCCGCGTCCACGCTCTTGTAATATGATGTAAAGAGATTATTGGAAATGTCAGCAATTCTGCTGTCGAGCAAAAGATTCACCAATGATTATTATCACGCAAGATATTAATCACAGCGCATTTCAGAGTGCACGCTGCTTCTTTCCCTGTGGGGCGGCAGATCCCCTGAGATGTGGATGTGGAGCGCTCTCTTCCGCATGCGTCCTCCGCAGCTCTCTCATATGGATCTCGAAGTTGGTGGAAATCAGCGCGTACTGATACGTATGCCCCCATGTCTTCTGGGCTATCTTGGTCTCCCAGACCAAAACCTGCCTATCTTCCAATGAATCAAAAATCTTCTTCGCGTCAGCCGCGGTTGTGCCTTGCCTGCCTATCATTTCTTCCGTAAGCTGTTCCCTTGTAATCTGTCTTCCCATCTGCTGCTGCGCCAGTACGCGGAATATCACAAACGACTCGATTCCCGAAAAGCCCTCTAGCGTGTCCATAGATACACAATTAATGATAGAACCTCATAAAGTCAGGCGCATCGGAGAACCTGAGCGGAGAAGCCTGCGTGGCGAGGAATTCGTTCATATCCTTGACAAAACGCCTGACGAACTTTTCATCAGTCAGCAGGCCCGGATCCCTGTCCAGTTCGCGGAAATAATATACGGCAGCGCTGTACTTCTCCGATGAGATAAAGGGCGTCCCTGGCCTTCCTGTCCTGCGGACTAGCGCCACCACTCCGGTAGCCGATACGCTGTTGACGAGATTTGCGACCCTGTTGCCGAATGACTCAGCCGCTTGCGGGTCATTTAGTATGTACGTAGTCCTCGATTCGACAAGTTCCCTTGCCAGCCCCTTTATCTCTTCCCTTAATTCATTGCCCTTTTTGCCGTTGATCGTGCCCGCATCCGTACCTTCATCGGTGAACGCATAGTGGCGCCCATAAGTCCTAAAAGCCGGATTTGGCTCATTTTCTGCGATGTGTCTATGAGGCGTCGATGCCGCAGATCCTGACGATCGGAGGATTGTGCCAATTGCGCTTCTGCGGGTAGTCGTTGCCATCAAGATCACTACTTCCCAGACCTCGACTGTTCAGATATTTAGAAGTTTCTCAGAACATCTGTGCGCCCTTCCTCGCACCTATTTCGTCTTTTAGTGCGGATATGAACTCCGCTGCCTTCATGCCCATCTTCTGCTTCCCAGTTCTGCTTCTTACTGATATGGTCTTTGCTTCGGCCTCCTTGCCACCAACTATAATCATATATGGGATCTGGGCCGTCTGCGCTGCCTTTATCTTGTATTCCAGGGTTCTGTCAGAAGTGTCAAGCTCAGCCCTTACCTTGGCTGCCCTGAACTCTTTTAGTATGGACTCTGCGTACTCTGACTGGTTCTCTGATATAGGTATGACCTCAACTTGAACTGGAGACAGCCATGTTGGAAATCTTCCGCGTAGATGCTCTGTTATTATTGCTATGAATCTTTCAAGCGATCCGTACAGCACCCTGTGCAGTATTATGGGCGTATGCTCCGCACCGTCTTCGCCAGTATACTTCAACCCGAACCGCTGTGGCAGCTGGTAATCAAGCTGTATGGTTGCACACTGCCACTCCCTTCCCATCGAATCCTTGACGTCTATGTCTATCTTCGGACCGTAGAAGGCTCCTTCCTTATCCTTTATCTCATATTTCATCTTGTTCTCCTTGAGGGCATTCTTGAGCGCATCAGTTGCCTTCTCCCATGTCTCATTATCTCCAAGATGCGCATCTGGCATGGTTGAAAGCCTTGGCTTGTAATCGAGCCCAAATATTGAGTACAGTTCGTGAGTTAGCCGCAGGACGGTGACAAGCTCGTCCCTTATCATGTCTTCGCTTAGGAATATGTGTGCATCATCCTGAGTTAGCTCTCTTACCCTGAACAGGCCGCTGAGCGCACCGCTGATTTCGTTCCTATACAGCTTGTCGAATTCCGCATATCTGAGCGGAAGATCCCTGTAGCTGCGGTGCTTTGACTTGTAGAGAAGTATTGCGAACGGGCACCCCATGGGACGTAGTCCTACTTCCTGGCCGTTTGCCTCCAGTATGAACATGTTTTCTCTATAGTGGTCTATGTGACCGCTCACGTGCCATAGCGCAGTGTTTGCCATAACTGGAGTTGATATCTCTAGATATCCATACTCATCAAGCTTTTCTCTTATGAACTTCATGAGTTCCTTCATGACTATGTAGCCGTTATTGTGCCAATAAACCATGGCTGGTGACACTTCCTGGAAGCTGAAGAGATCTTGTTTCTCTGCTATGCTCCTGTGATCCGTTTCTGGAAGTCCTGACCAATCAGCTTTCTTGACAAGAGATGTATCGTATTTCCTTTCCTTCGCTCTTTTCTCTGCAGATTTTGGGGCCTCGCCATAACTCTTGAACATCTCTGCAAGTGGATGTCCTTTTGCAGAGAACGCAAGCCTTTTGTTCCAGCCGAATGGAGCTCTATATATTTTCATCTTGCCCTTCTCCGCCTCCTTTACCATATAATCTAGAAGATTCATGGCCCTCTGTGGCTCTTCAAGAGTCGAGCTGAGATGTGCAAATGGATAGAGCACAATGTTTCCTATCTTCTGCTTTGTTGCAAAATCAGTTAGTTCCTTGACTGCCTTGCTGGCGTATGCTTCAGTGTCTCCACTCTCTATCGCGACAAGGAACACAAGCGCATCCTTTACAACTGTGACCTTCTTCTCTGCCTTGTCATGAATCCTTATCTCTGGCTCGATTGGCTCATACTCTATGCTGTCCACATCTAGCTGTATAGCTTTCATAGATGATAGATTGGCTCACAAAGTTTTTAATATCGAGTCTGGAATTAGTAGTGGTTACGATGTTAAGGATTTACAACACGCTCACGCGCAGGAAAATGAAGTTTGTTCCGGCCAATGACAAGGAAGCGAAAATGTACGCGTGCGGCCCAACGGTATATTTCTACGCGCACATAGGCAACCTCAGGACATATGTTTCAGAGGACGTTATAAGGAGGACGTTCATCCACAGAAAATATAGTGTAACATTTGTCATGAACATAACGGATGTCGGACACCTTGTCGGGGACGGAGATGTTGGAGAAGACAAAGTTGCATCATCTGCTAGGACGCAGCACAAGACTGCAAAGGAGATAGCTGATTTTTACACTAAGATATTCACAGATGACTGCAATGCGCTGAACGTAATGGCTCCGGACATCGAGCCGAAGGCAACAGAGCACATAACTGACATGATAAACCTGATCGGGATCCTGGAACAGAAAGGATATACTTACAGCGCGGAGAACGGCCTATACTACGACACATCAAAGTTCAAGAACTATGGGGAACTCACTGGAACCAACTTCAAGGAGCTAAATGAGCAGCTGAAGAGCGGGGCTAGGGTGGAACGCGTGCCAGGATTGCGAAACATAACTGACTTCGCTGTCTGGAGATTATCAAAGCCCGAGCAGAAGGAAATGATATGGGAGACGAAGTGGGGAAAAGGGTTTCCAGGCTGGCACATTGAGTGCAGCACTATGAGCATGAAGTATCTCGGCAATCACTTTGACCTGCACTTTGGAGGAGTTGACCACATACCAATACACCATACAAACGAGATAGCGCAATCAGATGCCGCGGTGGGGAGCAGAGTGGTCAATTACTGGATGCACATGGAGTTCATGGTTGTAGACGGAACAAAGATGTCTAAGTCGCTCAGCAACATATACACGATGAAGGACATTACAGAGAAAGGATATGATCCACTTGAACTGAGGCTGCTCTTCATATCATCACACTATAGGCAGCTGATGAACTTCACTTTTGATGCACTTGATGCGGCCTCCAAATCGCTCAGCGGGATATATTCATTCTTATCAAGAATGGCTGATGTCACGAATGTTGTGGAAAATCCTGATACCGCGGATTTCAAGAAGAAAGTAGGCTCTATAAAGAAGGCGTTCTTTAAGGAGCTTGATGATGACATAAACACCCCAAACGCGCTGGCTAGGATGCATGAACTGATAGGCGAGGCGAACGCGAGACTGGCAAGCGCAAAGTTAAACAAGAAGGAAGCCAGGACAGTTACAAGAACGATGTTGGAGTTTGATGAAGTCCTTGGCCTGAATTTAGCCCAGCATGCAAAAAGGAAGAAAACCAAGCTCGGCAAGGAAGTAATGACGCTGATCAAGGAGCGTGAGGATGCCAGAACGGCCAAGAACTTTACAAAAGCGGACGAGATAAGAAAGATATTAAAGGAAAAACATCATGTTGTGCTTGAGGACACTAACGCTGGACTGCGCTGGCACGTAGAATAAGTCATTTCTTTGCCTGCGCGTCGTTCTTTTTCTTCTGTATAGAAACGATGAGCTCTGCATTGATCATCGCATAGCAGTTGGTGCACAT
>JASHSJ010000007.1 GCA_030040895.1 Microcaldota archaeon
CTGCTGCTGTGACTGTGCAGAGTCGCTGCTCTGCACCTTTGTTATTATGTCCATAGAACAACTCTAATATTCACTCGAAGCCCTATTAAAGGCTTTTGCGTACATCTGGCTTTTTAACTTAGCTTGCATATTAGTGAGCTTATGGGAGAAACAACGCAAAGGGAGCGTGAGGTAATGATAGTAAAGGGAAGGGCCACTGCAAAGTCTGCATCATTCATACTTATATCAAAAGTCCTTTCGTTTGTAATAAACGGATTCGGATTGATACTCATAGCAAGAATACTGGCCCCGAGCGCGTACGGAATATATGTTGTGGCAATGGCGATGGCCGGATTCTTCAGCATATTTGGCGACTTCGGCATAGGACAGACACTAGCCAAGCTCTCATCAGAGTACATAGCGAAAAAGGACATGAAAAGGGCAAACGGGGCAGTTGGAGGTGGTCTTGTCATACTAATTGCACTTCCTGGTACCCTCGCTATACTCACGATAATACTCAGCGGGCCTATTGCGCAATATCTGCTGGGCAACCCTGGTTACACTTTTCCGCTTCAGCTTGCTGCGGTAGCGGCATTCGCGACAGTGATATACGGATCGCTGTACTCTGCACTGATAGGATTCGGCATGGCTAAGCGCATAGCTCAAACTACATTCATACAGGCAATCATGCAGGCTGCAATAAGTATAGGCCTTGCACTGCTAGGTTTTGGTGCGCTGGCACCGATGTATGGAATATCAATAAGTTTCGGGATAGGGTTTTTGATATTCCTGTATGTGCTAATCCTCGAATGTGGAATCAGGCCTGGCACATCTTTCCTTAACATGAAGAACATACGCGGTGTTTTCAACTTCTCTGCGCCGCTTGGAATATCTGGGGCCGCCCATACTATAGTAATGAACATAGCCATAGTTGCGCTAGGCATAATAGCTACAACGCAGATAGTCGGAAACTTTGGGATAGCCACAAGAGTTTCCGGGACTTTTGACATAATAGTGGGCACAATAACGCTTTCGCTGCTGCCCCTCTTCTCTGCAACGCTGACAGAAGCGGTAGGAAAGAAAAGGCTCTCGTCTTATTTCAACTACTCCGTATACATGGCGTTCCTGCTAATATCGCCAGTGGCATTCTACATCGCATTCCTGTCAAAGCAGTTCACCTACGTGATATTCAGCGGGCTTTATTCGATTGCACCAGAGTATGTGGCTGTGATGGCGATAGGAATCCTCATCAGCATCTCGTCAACATATGCAACTACGCTTGTCATAGGTGCTGGTGATACGAAAAGGGTCCTCAAGTACGGGCTTGCTGTGATACTAACAGACATATTGCTGATGGTTCCAATGCTATTGCTGTTCGGAGGACTTGGGCTTTCTCTCATAGTATTTATCACAGAGCCAATAATAGCAAACATACTGTATCTCAGGATATTGCGCGACAAGATGGGAATATCACTGGAAATAGGCAGACTGCTGAAGGTGGCCTTGGCCGCACTTGTGAGCACAGTGCTAGTAGTGCCAATATCAACATTGTTGGGCACAAACTATGTACTGTCACTTGTGATATCAGGGATGGTGATGATAATCCTATATCCACCGATAGTCTCGCTGCTGGGAGGAGTCCGCAGGAAGGACATAGCAGACCTTAGGATTATAACTCAAGATCTTCCGATAATAAACCTTATTGTTGATGTGTTCTGTGCATACATGATCGTAGTGGCGAAGAAAGCTGGCGTCTATTGATCAAAGATGAACTTGAAGTTAGCAAACAGGAGCTTGAGTCCTCCTGACAGCTTCATGTGTTTGGCCTCTCCCATCCTTACCGCATATGATATTGGAGCTTGTGATATCTTGTAGCCCTTCTTTGCCATCTTTATGTTTATCTCTTCCTCTATGGAGAAACCGCTCTCGTGCAGAACCAGTTTATCCAGCGCCTTCTTCCTTATTGCGCGCAGTCCGGTCTGCGAGTCCCTCAAGTCCATTCCGTACAGCAGGTTTGCAGTAGCTGTCAGGATATCGTTGCCAAACCTTATGTAACCGGGCATGACTTCTGGCTTCATGCGCTCCATCCTGTCACCCAGCGCCATATCTGCTCCATGTCTGACTATCCGTATCAGTTTGCCGAGCTCCTTTGCAGAATAGGTCCCATCACCATCGATCAGGCAGACTATCGGGGTCCGCACAAGCTTGAACGCTTGTATACACGCAGTTCCCTTTCCAGAACCGGTCTGTTTTACTATAATAATCCTTGGGGAACTGAGGGCCATCTTGATAGCTCCCTTGTATATTACAATGATATTGCTGCCAGGGAGGCTCTTCAAAACGTCCTTTGCTACCGTCTCAGTGCCGGGCTCGTCCTTGACCGGTATGATGACCGTTGTATCACTAAAGTCCATGCTAGCACTAAGAAAGCATTATGGTATTAAGACTAAATACTAAAAGCCTAGTGTGGATGTGATGGAAAAGGCAATGGAGAAAAATATTAGGGCGTTCATATCGGTGAAGTTGCCGAAGGATATATCAGACAAAATTATAACGGCTGGCAGGAAGATGGACAGGAGCTGGGCGAGGCCCGTCTGCAACTCCGTACACGTGACGCTGCTGTTCTTTGCGGATGGCATAAGCAAAGACCAGCTTGGCATGGTGATAGATTGCATCGATGCTGTCCATGTGAAGCCCTTCACAATAAAAGTCAAGGGTATAGACGTGCTCGGCGGGCGCCCGCCGAGAGTGGTCTATGCATGCATAGAAAAGAACGATGAACTGGCAGAGCTGCAAGAAAACCTCAGAGTGGTGCTTGAGGGCATGGGAATGAAATTCGACAAACGCAGGTTTTTGCCACACGTGACAATAGCGCGCATAGGCCGACCAAATGCAAAGGACCTCAGCAGTTTCCTGTCAAAATACAAAAACTTTGAATTCGGTTCATTCACGTGCGAGGAGGTCTTCTTGGTGAAGAGCGTGCTGGCCGGCGGCGGCCCGTTACATACGGATTTGCACGTAAAAAGGTTACAATTTTAAGGCTTCTCTTATGAATATATAGTGCATTCGGCCTAGTCGGATGCCTTTTGCTTATGTGATTATATGAGTCAGTTTGGAGTCCAGGTGCACGGCAAGTCAGCCACAAAGAGGAGTGGCAACGGCAAGCGAAGGCACAAGTTCCGCGACAAGAGAAGGGCAGAAATTGGAAACTATTTCACGGCCAGCAGCATGGCCGCAGCAAAAGATGAAAAGAACATAACAAAGTTGGTTAGGAGGAGAGGGGGCATGTCGAACACCGTACTGAAACGTGCCGCTTTCGCAAATGTGCTTACTAAGAAAGGCTTCATGAAGTCGAGGATCAAGGGGGTTATGGAGTCCCGCGACAACAGGAACTTCGCGCGTCAGAACATAATAACAAAGGGCACCATAATAAACACTGAGGCTGGCAGGGCTGTAGTCACAAACAGGCCCGGAAGAGAGGGGGGCGTTAACGCTAAGCTCATAGAGGATTAAAATGGGGCAGAGAGTATACGAGTGCGATCAAAGCGAGGCCAAGGAGCTAAAGAAAATATTGGCATACGACCCGTATCTCGATCCCA
>JASHSJ010000008.1 GCA_030040895.1 Microcaldota archaeon
TCATTTCCACATACAAAGGAGTTGCATCAAACATATGCATAGGCGACGGAAGCTGCACGGTGGCATTTATCCCTTCTGCTTTAGGTAACTATACGCTCTATGCAGAGGATTCGGCGGACTACGCCACGAGTACAGCCAAGACGCTCCAAGTGGTGCGCGGGCCGCACCACCTGACAGTAACAGAATTCCTTAATTTCGAGGGCTATACCTACTTGGCCCCGGGGTGGCTTGGCGGCCTATCGCCATACACGCTCCAGTGGCGCAGCGGAACATCCACAAACTGCACATCAGATACCACTCTGTACCCGGCAATCATCACAAACACAACAGACGCCCTTATCAACCCATCCATAGTGCTTTCCGTACCAACGTCCCAGCTCAACAGCCACTACTTCTGCTTCAGTGTAGTCGACAAGTACGGGTTGAGCAATATGTCAAGCACGTTCGGGGGCTAACCAGGAAATAAATGCGCCGCGCGGCTCCTCCAAGAACAGCGTGGTTGTGCTTGCCATTGTCATGTGGAGCAGGCTGTAGCACAGACTCTGCCTGGGACAACGGGCAGACCTGACCTGCACAAAAGCATAAATATCATAACCGGTCGAATTATTCTGTGTGCTGGAATGCCCAGGAATCTTACCAAAGAAGCATATAATCTGGAAGCTGTGCACAGGATGATGGAAGCCAGGAGGAGCATGCGTGCCGGACCCAGATCAGAGGTCGAACTTGCTGTCAGGATGAGGGAGCTGTCCGGAGAGCCGTTGGCAAATCCACCCGCGGTAACCGAGGCGCAGCCAGTGCATGCAAGGCATATGATACGTTCCGCTCTAGAGAAAGCATCCACTTCGGCAAGCGAGTGGACTCCTGTCAAGATGCTAAGAAAAACGCTTTCCCCTCCCAATGAATGGTTGCACAGGCAGTGGATAGCGAGGGCTCCGGACCAAGTAGAGGGCAGCTTCGCGCAGAGGCATAATGTGCCGTTGCTGGCAGGTCTCGCATTCGTAAATGGTGTCACTCTCGGGGCAAAGCTGGCTTCCGGCCACATAGATTCGAGCGGGCTCTATGCAACTGGGTTGCTCCTTGGCGAGATCGACACTGTTGGCTATGGAATAGTCGAGTCTGTGCGCATAGCTTCAGACAGGTTTGGCCCAAGGAGGCGCGCATTGATTTTTAGCAATGAAGGAGCCAGCCAGGTTTCTGACTCTAATACGACAGGATTGCTGACTGCAGCACTGGCTGGCTCTGTTTCAGGGCTGGGCATAACCTTTGCCCAAGGGTACGAGTATGCCAGGTATACTAATGCGCTTGTAGGGTTAGACGCTACGCTGGCTGTGCTTTCTGGGCTTGGCGTGGGCCTGGCTGCCAGGCGCATCAACAACTGGTATATAGGCGCGCGCAAAAGGGCGATGGAAGCCAGGGGCATTGTCACCGTAGAACTATCCAGCATCCCTGCCGGCGCCAATGAGTGTGTAAGGCTCAACGTCACCGGAAGCCAGTATGAGCAGCTTCACGGGGCGCCTGACAAAGAGTCGGCTCTCGGGCTGCTAAGAGGAATATCGGCGCGCGGGGCGAAGAAAGTAGAAAGGATGTTAGAAAGGTATGAAACCGATTCGCAGCTGTGCATAATGAAGTACGTCCAGAGCTGAAACACGAATTGCCATGTCCGGATAAGTATATATATCAAGATAAAGTGAGAAATGCTGTGATAGAATGCCTGAAAGAGTAAGAGTGGGATTAACTGCAAGACGTACAGAGAACAACACAATAATATCATCAGCTCTAGAACGCGAAACTGACAAATGGTTTAATGGAAAGACAACTGTGGCTGAGGTTAGGCAGATTATCCGCAATAATGCTATCGCACAAGAGGTTTATGATCGTGTTAGGGTTCTAGCCGAAAACCAAGGTGCACAGCCATTAAAAGCAGATATCGCTGGAGTGCGTGTTGTTGGCATGGCAATGTTTGGGAAATTTGACAAAGCAGAAGGGATATTTTAGTTTTTCTAACTAATTTCTGATGGGCTCTCTGCCTAGATAGGTATTTATATTGAAGAATGAAAGGTTTTGTGATTGAATGGTGCCAGGAATTAGCAAACAGCAGACAACAATACGGCGCAGAACACATCTATCAGAATTAAGAAGCCTTGTTCGAGGAGAAACTGTGATTGGCGTGCTTGATAGTTTTGAATTTACAAAAGAAGGTATAGAATGGCTGCAGCGTTTGCATAATGATAGTACAAAACTTACTGTTGTGCAACGTAGAGGAGCGTATACTGATAGGGGCTTCGGGCTCAAGTATCGCGGCATGTTAGCCTATGAGGAAAGGTTTGTAAGGCCAGATACAAGTTCAAGTGAATGGAAACACTTATTCTACAAGGATCCAGATGAGCTTCCGGCTCCGTTACCACCACCATAATTAAAATGTTTTAGTTTTTCTAACTAAGTTTTGATGTGCCCATAAATGTTTTAAGACTTGAGCAAGAAGCTTAGAGTATGGGAGAGCTGTTATACAATGTAGATGAACAAGACAAGGTAATTGGACCTGTTGAAAGAGATCGCGCCCATAAAGAAGGGCTTCTTCATCGTTCTGCGATAGTTTTCTTACTAAGGCCTGATGGCACTATATTAATACAGCATAGGAGCCCAGCAAAGAAAACTTTTCCGGATTGTACAGATTGCTCTTGTACATTCCATGTGGGCTTCGGGGAGAGCTATGAGCAATCGGCAAAAAGGGAACTTATGGAAGAGACTGGGACTACACGACCAGTAAGGTACATAGGCAAGTTCCACCATCACGACAAACCAGAGAACCAGATGGTAGCAGTTTTTGTTTCAACTAGCGATGAGCAGATACACATAGCCAAAGAAGAAAGCACTGGGTTTAGATTTGTAACAAAAAGGGAAGTCGATAGAATAGTTGCAGAAGAAAAGATAACTCCATGGTTCGCGCCTGCTTGGCGGCTGGTAAGGGACATTATAAAAGATACTTGGTTTTTCTAACTAATTTTTGATTTACTGCCTAGATAAGTATATATATCAGGATAAAGTGAGGTTTGTTGTGATTAAATGCCACAAGCACTTGCGCCCGAGATAACGATAGCTAATATACAAGCAGGCAGAGTCACAAACGGAATGTTGGCTGATGCTAATATAAGTGTTCTTCAAGAGCAATTGCCTGGCCGGAACAAGTCAAGAGTTGTATTGGTGCCAGCAAGCGATTATCCGGGAACTAGAGAGGCGTTGCAAAAAGGGAGAAGGTTTGGCGTGCTTACAAATTACAGAACAAAAGAACTGGTTGTATGCCCCAAAGAGTACCGTGAGTTGCTCAGGGATTTAATAGGGACTGGCTCTGCTGACGAATATCACAAGATTAGTAGGCAGGAAGCGGATCCGTACCTACGTAAGACAGAAAGGGGTGAAATTCTAGAAAGTGCAGCTGTAAGAGAACACAGGCTTGGCATGGAGATTAGATTCAGGGGATTCAGACCTGAAGAACGCGATGCCGGTGTTGCGGAAGATTTGGTAAAAAGCTATCAAAAAGTGCACGCAAGAGCAAATGCAAGAAGAATGGCGAATATTGCAGCAAAACTTCGGGAATTAGCAAGGATACCAATAACAGATGTTAAATTCGAGGTATTGCCGGATAGAACCGTTTCTACAGATGTAAGTGTTCAGGTTATGAAGCTGAAATTAAGAGGCATAGATGAAAAAATAAATATGTAATCAGAATATCTTAGTTTTTCTAACTAAGTCTTAAACTGCGTCTCTTTTGTGCGTTATTGCAATAAGAGCATATTGAGGTATTTCTTCGAAAAGAAAATTATCTCTCCACCAAGTGCAAATTAGGGCATGTTTTTGTCTGAAATCAAAAGTGATAATTTCTTTTTAACATTGCAAGACCGAGAAGGCGTAAATATCAGAAAATACACTAAAGTATATAGGTGATGTTATGCCTGATGCAAGTGCTATGAGGCGCGACTCTGGTCTTATTGGGCCGGTCACAATTCAGTTAGATGTAGCGGTGCTGAAAGGTATAAATGAAAAATGCACAAGGACTGATTATCCAGGTAGATATCCTGGTCCTCTCTGGGGAGTAAATGTCGGGCTTACCAGTGCTGAAGTCGCAGAGACGCGCAAGTTGGTTGAAAGTGCAAGGGCAAAACTGAATGACCTAAAGGCAAGAGATACAAGGTTGCCAAGACTTTATGAGCTTATAGATGAGATAAGTAAAAAGGGACTAGCTATTGATTTTACGGGGCAGCGTAATTATATAGTAGAAGATGCCAGTGCAGTTAATGTCACAAAGGGCAAGATACCAGCTCCAGGCTTCGAGGCTGTAGGTGGTCGTTCGGTAATATTAGTGCCAGTCGGTATGAAACAGATAATACTTGAAGAGGATCGTATTGCCAGGATTGAAAAAGTTGTGGAGGCGTTTGAACAGCGTGGAAGCTACAACTATGGCACTTTAGCTTCTGAATTTGGTAGAGATATAAAGGAAGCATACCGCTTTGTAAAGGAAGGTGGGATAGCGAAGAGGAGAGAATAATATTAGTTATTCCTAATTTTTCTTAGCAGAACCAAATGGTTCTTTCTTTTGCTTTCTATTGCGTTCATCGCACTTTAGTATATTTCTTCAAAAGAAAAATTATCTCTTCGCCTAGCGCAAATGCAGGGCACTTTTTATCCTCGAAGACCCACTTATAACATGTTTTCGGACTTTGAAAAAGACACTTCCATAGAAATGAGCTGTGCCATTTTCTCTTCCATAGCAATGAGCTAAATTAATGCCTCACGAGTAAATCCCTTTCTTTCAACCTGTTTTATGGGTCAATGAAGGCCTATTCACCCATGGGGTCTGTTTCCCATTTTTCTGGAGTAGATAGGTTTTGAAGATTGGATTTTCGTTTCATGTATGTGGAATGTGGATTTTCAGGATATGTGGTTTTCTAAATTCCATAAATTTGTTTTTGAGGGGCTAGGCGGAGAAAAACTCATGTTTTAATTATATACCATTTTAGCTCCCTTAAAAG
>JASHSJ010000009.1 GCA_030040895.1 Microcaldota archaeon
CCTGATGCCTTGAGCAACGGTCCGCATATCTTGTTTACAACATCGATTGGGACTTCGCTTGCTCCTATATGCTGGGTTATTCCTCCAGACTCACGCGCAGCTATTGTTGTGCTTCTGATTCTGTCAAGAAGGCTTGTTTTGCCATGGTCAACGTGACCCATTACCACTATTATCGGCTGCCTTATCATGAAAATGACCTGAAAACAAGAACTTATATAATGGATTAGTTTCTTAATTATTAAAAAGGGAGGTGCTGTTTATGGAAAGAACATTGGTTCTAGTGAAACCAGACGGAGTCCAAAAGCATGTTATCGGAGCTGTCATTGACAGATTTGAGCGCGCTGGACTCAAGATCATTGCACTAAAGATGCTGCTCGCCAAGAAAGAGCAAGTAGAGCGGCATTATGTGCTTGAAAAGGCCTGGTATGAGAATTCATGGAACAACACAAAGAAGGCAATGGATGCAAAGGGAGTCAAAATGACAGAAACTCCTCTAGAACTTGGCACAAGGATAAGGAACTCTCTTATAAGCGGGCTCATGGAAGGCCCGATAGTGGCGATGGTGGTAGAGGGAGATGATGCCATAGCAAGAGTCAGGAAGATTGTCGGCGCAACCTCACCTGACAGGGCAGAAGAAGGAACTATAAGAAAGATGTATTCTGATGACAATTACGAGAAGGCAGACAAGGCAGGCAGGGCCATCCGCAACATAGTCCATGCTTCTGATGGCCAAACGGCAGGCCGTGAGATATCAGTCTGGTTCTCAAATTCTGAACTACTCGATGCCTGAGCCTCGACGTCTCGCAGTCGTAGCTCAAAATTGAAGATTCTATTACTGATAACGTACTTGCACAATATGAATAAATATCACAGATTACGCATAAGTAAGATGTAGGTGGGTGATATGGGATTCCAGCACAAGGCTGGGGTGCCCGTAGCAGCGTTGGCAAGAAAAAGGTTTGCCACTCTGGATGAGAAAGGCGCAAACGCCGATTTACAGGCACTTCAACAGAACAGGTTGGCTCGCGTAGAGCAAATAGCCAGGGACTTCTTTAGGAGTCCGTCAGAATTTTCGAGACGCCTTCTAAGGCACTTGGACATAACCAAGACCGATAAGCTAGACGTACCATTGGACGTACCGCTGCCAAGGCTCAGGGGAGCAGCTTACGTGGAAAAGGCCCTCACTGACATTTACAGGGGCCCGAACGCGTTCCTCGACAAGCTGTGGCTGGTCTTCGGGGCGGCAGGAACCGCATACCTGGCGATTCCTTCTGATAGCCAGATAGTGGGCGACAAGCCAGAGCTTGTGCCAGCGCTCTTTGTTGCCACAATAGCTGCGAACCTTTCAAAAGAAAGATTCGTCAAGAGCGACATGCAGAGGAGGGCCAGGAAAGCCCTCAACAGAATACAGACCGGACTGGGGCAGGGCTGCATAAGCACAGATTCAGCGATCGATGGCCTTACTGAAATTGACCAGCAGCTAAGGTCAACGGGGGCAAGGCATCTGCCATACTTCGAGCCAATAGTAGGCACCGCAAAGACAATAATGAGGAAGATAGTTGATGAGATCAGCGCTAAGAGAATGAAGCTGACGATAGGGCAGATGCAGTATTCCGAAATAGGGAGGGTGCTAACAGCAACAGAGGAAAAGAGCCTTCAGGAACTGTGGCAGGACAAGAGGAGGGCGTTCCTCAAAGCAATAAGGCTACTTGGTTCAGACACTGCTGCATAATCATGATATCCTGTACTTGAGGTCGTCGCTCATCATCTCCGGATTCCAGAGGGGATCCCAGACAAGCTCGAGGTCTACTTTGCCAACTCCATTTACCGCCCCTACCCTGAGCTGCGCATCAGCAAGTATTATGCTGATGACTGGGCACATTGGACTTGTCATTGTAAGGGTTATCTTAACATCGCTGTTTTCTGCCACCGATATGTTGTAGATAAGGCCGAGATTCACTATATCTGCTCCCATCTCTGGATCTTGACATTGCATGAGGGCCTTGACTACATCAGACTTCGCTATCATCATATCAAGCATGTTCTGTCGAGGATATATTTAAGGTTATTGCAGCATTCCTAGAACCTGATCTGTTGTCCTGATCAGGCCAATTCTTGGGAATATTGCCTTGATTGTCATGTCATGCTCTTCCTTTGTCATGGCTGTCATCGCATCGCTTGCGAATACCTGGTTGTAGCCATGCTGATAGGCTTCTCTTGCCGTTGTCTCTACTCCTATGTTGGTTGAGATGCCACACAAGATTATTGTTGTTATGCCCCTTCTTCTTAGCTGAAGATCAAGTTCCGTCCCGTGGAATGCGCCCCACTGCCTCTTTGTTATGACTACATCTCCCTCCTTTGGGCTTGCCTCATCTATGAAGTCTGCCCAGTTTGGCGGTCTTGCTGCTGTTGACCACTGAGGTTCTTCGTCAACAAGCGGCTTCAGCATGTCCTTCCCCTGTGATGAGTTCACGTGAACCAGGACAACTGTAGCTCCAGATTGCCTGCACTTCTGCACAAGCTTCGCGACGTTCAATGTTACTGTGTTTCCATCATATGGGGCCAGCTGCCTTCCCATGCTGGCTATGCCCTTCTGCATGTCAATTACCACAAGTGCCGTCTTCTCCGGATCCAGTTTTACATCTTTCATAATCCCACCAATATAACTATGCACTTAAAATTAATAAAATGATCTTCTTGCAAAGGAATTTAATGTATAAGCCATATCTATTACAGCGAGGGGCTGTACGCTAACCTGGTAGACTACCAGCTTTGGGAGCTGGTCGTCCGAGTTCAAATCTCGGCAGCCCCATGTCCTGCTTGAAACTCTCGTAAACTTTGTAGATCCATAATTAGTTTGTGTATTCAACTGTCATTGTGCTTGCAAGGTTGAGTGTAGAATTCTGGTTGTACATGCTCACGGTAACAGTTCCAGGAATCACTGGTATAATGTACGTGGAGCCGGATGTGAAATTGAAAGCGGATTGCTGGGTTAC
>JASHSJ010000010.1 GCA_030040895.1 Microcaldota archaeon
CGAGATATTCAACAACATAAAAGACTTCACAAAGGAAATTGCAATAGTGCCAATCAGCGCAAAGACTGGGGAGGGCATAGCAGAACTCCTTATGGTAGTGACTGGGCTTGCACAGAAGCATCTTGAGGCAAAGCTCAAGATAGAAGTAGATGGGCCAGGAAAGGGCAGCATACTGGAAAAGAAGGAGGTAAAGGGACTAGGAACTACAATTGATGTGATATTATACGATGGAAGCATAAAAGTAAATGATGAAATTGCATTTGCAACGCCAACTGGCATAGCAAAGGTTAAGATAAAGGCACTCCTCAAGCCGAAGCCTCTCCACGAAATACGTGAATCATCAACAAAGTTCTATTCGATAGACAAAGTAACTGCAGCATCAGGGATAAAGATAAGTGCAACAGGTCTCGAGTATGCAATGCCAGGATCTCCAGTAATTGAAACATCAGACAAAGACTATGCAAAATCGATAAAGTCAGAAATCCAGGACATATTTGGAACAGATAAGCAAGGAATAGTGCTAAAGGCCGATTCGATTGGCAGCATAGAGGCCATATCAAGACTCCTCAAGGCAGAAAACATAATGATAAGCAAGAAAGGAATTGGAGACGTAACAAAGAGGGACATACTTGATGCGTTTGCAGCAAATGCATCAAACCCAATAAACGCAGCATTGCTTGCATTCAATGTGAAGATAGAAGCTGATGCCCAGGAATCAGTAGATACAGGCGGCATAAAGATAATTATGAGCGACATAATATACAAGCTCATCGACGACTACAAGGAATTCGCAGAGCAGAAGAAAAAGCAGATAAGCGGGAAAGTAGAGAGCAACGCAGTATTTCCTGGAATGATAAAGATACTTCCAAACGCCTGCTTCAGGGTCTCAAATCCAGCAGTATTCGGAATAGAGGTCCAGGCAGGAAGGATAAGATCAGGCTATGTGCTCATGAACGAACAAGGAACTATTATCGGCAAGATAAAGGAAATACAAAATGATAAGAACGCGGTTGACACTGCAAAGAAGGGAATGCAAGTGGCTATATCAGTGGATGGACCAACGTTCGGAAGACAAGTAAGGGAAGGAAATGTGTTATATACAAGAGTAACGGACGCTGATGAAAGGCTACTTGGAACTGAGTTCAAGGACCTCCTTGACAGCGAGGAGAAGGAACTTCTGAAGAAGATAGCGGGAATAAAGAAAGCTGCAGTATAGTTATAAAAACCCTTGAGCCATAATTAATTGGGGATAAAATGGTGGATGTCAATCTGGAGAGGCTGTGCCCTTATTGTCATGAAAACCTGAGTCTGAACAAGGATGAGGCCCAGAATGGCAGGGTCGTGCAGTGTCCTGTGTGCAAGAAGAATGTAAAGGTAAAGCTCAAGGGACTATTCAGCAAGAGAGCTGTTCTTGTAAAGACGTCTATTTTCTAAGACCCGGAAAGACTTAAATCCGTATCTTCCTTAGTCTAATTGGCGACAGGTGCTCACTTGATAAAGGTAATTGGGAACAGGGAGATCTTCGACATAGCTGCAATGTTCCTCGTAGTCCAGTTCATCGGAGTAATCCTGATAGCGATAATGCAGCAAAATTCAGCTCTGTCAGTTCTAAAGATGCAGATATTGGGCCCGAACTCCCTCCTGCTTTCATATTTGCTTGATGTAGTTCTCATATCTATTGTTGCACTGCTGTTCCTAAACAGGCACAGAAGGCACATGATAATGATAAGAAATCCTGACAGGAAGGCAGGAAAGAGTGCGCTAAGTCACATGCACATAGAAGACAATATAATATACAGCGCGCTTGAGGCCGTGGTAGTGATTGCAACATCGTTCTTCTTCTTCCTTGCACTGTTTGATGTGATAGCACCGCAGCTTCAGGGTGCAGCGATATTTCTTGTATCAATAGCAGCAGCAATGATACTAATAGCAACAAAAGATCTCACTCATCACATAAGGAATGCAGTGACAATAGTATCGAGCATGGGAGTGGGAATATTCCTCGGACTTTATCTCAACTTCGAACTTGCTCTCGTTGTGCTTGCAGTAGTTGCCGTATATGATTACATATCAGTTTTCGTAACCAAATCAATGATTGAAGTGGCGAAGACAATATCAAAGAGAGATATGGCGCTGATGATAAGCACTGAGCATCTCGAGTCAGTTCCAGCAGGAAAGTTTTCAGCAAAGGAGATCGCTGAATACAGAAAGTATCTGCACGCCACGCATGAAGACGAGGATCCAAGCTTCCTTGCGATACTGAAAACTGGAAGGCTCCCGATCATGTCGCAGTTGCAGCTCGGAGAAGGAGACCTAGGACTGCCGCTCATGGCAGCTGTTGCGGCGTATATCACTTATCCAAACTACATGGTTGCAATAGGAGTGATAATAGGGGGAACGCTAGGACTCCTGTGGACCGTAAGATCACTCAGGAAGTACATGCATCCTCTTCCTGCGATACCGCCATTATTTGCGTTTATCAGCATGGTATCAGGGGCAGCGCTACTGCTTACAGGAAGCATTACCACATACAATCCATCATTGCTCATAATCATAGGCTTTGCAGCCGGAATATTCGGAATATTCTCGAGATACATAACGCACAGGGAGAAAGCGGAACAGGTGCAAAGGGTGGTTGTACAAAACGTCAGCCTGCTAAACAGGATACCATAATCATCTTATGAAATGTTCGCAATAGCCTATATACATATCAATCACAGGCTTGACGAACGGCATGCGACTTCCAACCTTCCGTGCAAACTCAATGTTCGACTTCTCTGCTCCTCTGAAGAATGCAAGTATTGGCGGAAAGATGAGAAGCGCAACAACGCCATTTATTAGTACAGAGATTCTGCTCTGATGCAGGAGTATAGAAACTCCGTATAGAACTACGCAGAGAACTACTGATGCAACAAGTATCTTGATGAGAGGTCCGTAATCAATCTTGAAGGAGAACTTGCTGAAAAGATATCTTGCATATATTATATTAGTGACAATTGGGGTTATCACATAGAATGATATGAGAAGGCCAAGCGCTCCTATGCTTGGCACAAGCGCAAACATAGTTGCAAGAGTTATCACTGTTACCGCTAGCTCATACAGCATGTATTTTCCTACACTTCCATGCCCTATCATAAGTGTTCCGGCGAAGTTACCAATTATGGCGAGCGCTAATCCAACCGCAATCACTGCAAAATACAATGAAGTGTACGAATAAGTATATGAAAACAGGAGAGCTATCAGCGGATATGACACTGATATTATATAGGCAAGGAGCGGTAGCATTAACAACAGACTGTAGTAGAGGCTTCCGTTGTATATGTCGGATATTCTTTTTGCCATGCGCTCGCTTGAGAACATCTGCGAGAATGCCGGAAGTAGCACAAATGTAAGTGCTGCCATTATAATGGATATGAAACTTGCCAGTTTGTATGCAGCACCAAATCCACCGACAACTGTTGCAGTAACGTATGCTCCAAGAAACAATATTCCAAAATTTGTAACTCCTGCATTTGCAAGATTTGATATAAAGACTGGAAGAGAGAAATACATCAAATATCTTATCATCTCATAGTCAGGCAGGCGAAGCTTGAGATGCATGGATCTCAGTATGTATATGAAAGAGATAGCAGCGCCAAGCCCGTACGCAACAAGGTTTCCAATAAGCGCGCCCATAACTCCATAGCCAAGAATCACAAGTGTTGGTGATATGATAAGATTCGCAAATGCATAAGATACGTTTGATATCCCAGCGCCGCTGTTCTTTCCAAGGCCTAGCAGTCCAGAAACTCCGACGTTATAAAGCGTGTCTGCGAGTATTGTGATAGAGGCAATCTCAAAGAGCTGAGTCAGTGCAACATTAGAATAAACATGAGCTGCAATGTAGCCACTTAGCAGATATGCAACTGCTGCAAGAACTATTCCCATTGATCCTGATATAAGATATGCGCCGCTTATCACATGCGAGCGCTTTGAATCATCGTTTGATTCCGGAAGTCTTTTCCTGAGCGCAGTTCCTATTCCAAAATAGCCTATGATTTCGATGACTCCGTAGAATGCAACCGCTATAGTATATAGGCCATAATCATTTGGAGAAAGAAGGCGAACAAGTGCAATAAGCACTAGGAAGAGGAAGAATCCACGCAACAACGAGCTACTAATATAATATATACCGCCCTTTGCCGTGCTGACTCCAAGCTCAGTGACTTCGCTTGATTTGGAAGGCTTCTTTGTTGCCATGAGCAATGCTTGACAGCGTGTTCCTATAAGCTTTTTGCACTGAAAACATGTTGCAAAAATATTTGCCTTTCATGCTTTTGTTTTACAAAAGTAGTGCAAGAGCTTAGTAAGGTATATAAATCTTGCAAAGCAAAGTCCATGCGGGGAAAAGCAGAAAGTATATATATCTGAATAAATGCATCTCTTGCAGGTTTTAGTTGAGGGCTAAAACAAAAATGTTTTTGGGGAAGCTGATTGCTCGGGGGAAATAGACTTAGTCTCATGCCATTCATGTCAGTTGCGTTCTCAATGCTACTGCTAGGCATCGTAATAACAAGCCTCGTGCAGCTACCACATCTCTTTGGAATATCAAAGTTTCTCTCATTGTACGCCCCGTTGTTCCAAGTTGCCCCACTAACTAACGTCACACTTAATACAACATCAACAATTAATACAACATCAATAACGCTTATTACAACAATACCAACAACCACAATAAATGGAACGACCACCATTCCTCAATTGAACTTGACTAATTCTACAAATAACACAATTACGTCTATTCCCACATTTAATATCACAGTAAATACTACAAATACTGCACTCAGTGCATCGATAGTAGATATGCCGAGCAGGCTTCCAGTGGATAGGATATCAAACATAACCGTAAATGCAACCGGCGGAACTCCCCCATATACATACCAATGGTACGAAATAACACCGAAAGGGATTGAGACAAACCCTGCAGCTGACTGCATAAATGGCTCTGCCACTTCATCTACATGCCAGTTTTATCCGACAGGAAAAGGGAGATATTACATAGGCGTGAATGTAACAGATTCGTCTGGCACGGTATTCAATATTGACCCATATGTCAACGTGACCGGCGTTTTTGCAAATGTAACTCCTGCAATCATATATGGGATCAATGGCAGCATAGACTTCACAGGCATGGCAACAGGCTCTCCGAGCGGCCTTTACAGCCTCACATGGGAGGTAAACGGCACACAGACTGGAGGGGCATTGACTTGCACATACTACAATAATACACCAAGCAGCTCAAGCGGCCAGAGTGAACTCGCACTCACATACGGTGCAAACTACCAATGCTCAAACAGCTCGTTTAATCTGACAGAGGGCAATTACAATATAACATTTACTGCAGCAGATGCACTGAACGCCTCGGACAACGATTCTGCAACCGCTCAGCTTGTAGTGGACTGGCCGTCGGGTATATTCTCTGATAATACAATAAACTCAGGGCAGTCAACGCCACTGACAGTCGCATGGCAGGCCATTGGATACTGTGGATCAAACGAAAACAGCTATGTCACATCAAGATCTGATTGTAGTCCTGAAAGCAGCTTCCACTCATATACATACACGGTAAACCTTTACCAGAGCTCGAGCTCTAGTTCATGCAACATAGAAGGCTCTTCGTTGGGATCAAATTCGCTAAATACGACATCATCATTGAGCGATGGCAGCACAGATTACTACCAGCAGGTTACATTTACAGTTTCTCCGATAGCCAACACCATTTACTGCGCAGAAGTGGACTACAACCCGACCAGCGGGATAAATCCCACTTATACTGATGGCCCATCCACGGCAACGATAACCGTGAAGGCATTGTCCACTCCTTTGAGCGTATCTATAACACCATCAAGCGAGACTATCAGCGCAGACCAGGCATTCTTGTTCACTGCAAACGCGGTCGGCGGCACTCCTTCATACAAGTACAAATGGAGCAATGTGCCTCCGATATCGCAGAATTCGGTTGGATGCAGTAGCTCATATGTAACAGGACCGCTTACATGTGGAGGGAACATAACAACAGCGGGCAACTATGTCATTACCGTAACTGCCGAGGACAGCAACACACCAGCAAGAACAGCCAGCAACACAGTAACGCTTGTAGTAACACCACCTCTTTCAACAAAGATAAATGCAAACTGGACATTCATAAGCGCTGACCAGAAAGTCTCGTTCACTAACACTACAACAGGCGGAACTGGTAGCATACAAAACAAGTACACGGTAAGCCCAACAGGCGGAACTACCGTAAATGGCAATGTAATAACGTTCACAAGCTCCGGGACATACACTGTGACATTAACATCAAATGACGCGAGCGGAGAGGTATCAACAAACTCTATTTCCATAAGCGTTGCGCCGCCTCTTGTAACGCGCATCATAGCAAACCGCACATATGTATCTGCAGACCAAGCAGTATCTGTAACAAACTCTTCGACAGGAGGGACTGAAGGTGATGTAAACACATACTCAATAAACCCGCAGACAGGAGTGAATGTAAATGGCAACATATACACATTCTCAAGCTCAGGCAACTACATCATAACGCTTACGACAAATGACTTGACAGGCGAGAGTGCAACAAACACCGTAACAATACAGGTCGTGCCAGCCCTGACAGTCCAGCTGAACGCTAACTGGACATATATAAGCACAGGACAGACAGTGATATTCAGCAATACGACAGGAGGTGGCACAGGATCTGATCATTACACGCTTACTTTCTCTCCGAGCACTGGCATAGTCCATACATCAGGACAGAGCTATGTATTCAACACAGCTGGGAACTACATTGCAACGCTGACAGAAAATGACGCTAGCGGCGAAGTGGCCATTAGCAATGTACTGATACAGGTTACACCGCCACTGACCATACAGCTGAGCACTGCGAACACGCACGTTGTGTCCCACGCGCCTGTTCTATTTACCAACACGACATTGGGGGGAACTGGAAATGATGTATATTCATACACGGTTACGGTGAACGCACTTACGCCGGGAGGCAGCTATACACAAAGCGGGAACACGATCACATTCACCGCGCCAGTCTACAACCCAACCATATACAATGTCACAATACACGTCAGAGACAAGACAGGAGAGATTAACCAGTCTTCACTCACAATGTATGTGAATGAAACCCTTGAAGTAAATACTTCAAACATACAATATCCGGGACAGGAACACTCTGGGATACCGACCTTCAGCAGGGACCAGGTAGCACTTATAACAGACACTGGCGCATATGGAGGAGTTCCTCCATATACATTCCAATGGCTTGAGCAAAGGCCAGGAACATCAGGACTAATAAACGCAGTTGACTGCGGTGCCGGAAACTCACAATCGTATGGAGTGCCCGCAAACTGCGTATTCGCAACAAGCTCGTCAAGCCCGCTGGGCCAATATGAGTTTGTATTGCAGGCAACTGACAGCGAGAATCCGGCGCAGAGCGCAACAGAGTCAACGCAATATCTTAACCTCAATGCTTCACTAAGAATCGTATCGTTCAACGGAAACTGGAGCTACATAAGCCCAGACCAGAATGTAAAGTTCACAAACATAACAGTCAACGGAACAGGAGCTGATGTGTGGACAACCAGCGAGCTGTCAGGACCATCGGGTGGCATGACACTCTTCGGCAACAATGTGTATTCGTTCACAAAGCCAGGCAACTACATAGTCAAGCTGTACGTCAGCGACATAAGCGGTGAGAATGCTACAGCACTCACATATGTCAATGTAACGCCTCCGCTTGAAACAACGCTTCACGCCAACTGGACGTATATCAGCGCAGACCAGTCTGTCAAGTTCACCAACACAACAACAGGGGGGACTGGCAATGACATATCAAGCTACACCATAACGCCATCAACAGGATGGACTGCCAGTGGCAACGTATACACATTCACGAGCCAAGGAAATTACACTATAACGCTCCACGTTTCTGACAAGACAGGAGAGACAAACCAGTCAACGGTAAAGGTCAATGTGACAGCGCCATTGCAGATAACATCATTCACAAACACTTCAAGATTATACATAAGCACCGAACAGCCCGTGTTCTTCACTAACACAACAATAGGAGGAACTGGATCTAATGCATGGACATACTTTGTCAACGGAGTGCCAACAGCCGGAAATGCCAATAAGTCGATAACCTTCCCGAGTTCTGGAACATACACTGTAACACTGGGAGTCAAGGACAAGACAGGAGAGATAGCCAACTGGACAAGCGGAATTACAGTAACAGTCACTCCTCCGCTCACGATAAGCCTTAATCCAAACTGGACTACAATATCGGCTGGGCAGAAGGTATCATTCACAAACACAACGCATGGCGGAACAGGATCTAATGTATATTCCTATTCCATAATGCCATCAACAGGATGGAGCCAGAGCGGCAACATAATAACATTCAACGCATATGGAACTTACGCAGTGACTGAGAACGTCATAGACGCGAGCGGTGAGACGAACAGCTCATCGGCAACGATTGACGTAACGCCTCCATTGAGGATCGTATCGTTCCACAACACGTCAAGGACGTACATAAGCGCTGGGCAATCAGTTTCATTTACAAATGTGACAGTCAACGGAACAGGATCTGATGTATGGACCTACTTCGTGAATGGGGTTCCAACGGCAGGAAATGCCAATAAGTCGATAACCTTCTCAAGCACTGGAACATACACTGTAACACTGGGAGTCAAGGACAAGACAGGAGAGATAGCTAACTCGACAACAATAACAGTACAGGTAACGCCAGCACTGATATTCACCGAATTCATAGCAAACTGGACGTACATAAGCGCTGGACAGAAGGTACTGTTCACAAACACAACATCTGGAGGGACTGGGAATGATGTATATTCCTATTCCATAACGCCGTCAACCGGATGGAGCCAATCTGGCAATGTAATAACGTTCTCTAGTTCCGGCAACTACGTTGTCACTGAGAACGTCATAGACGCAAGCGGTGAGACGAACCAGACCCAGGCAATAACAATACAGGTAGCATCGGTGCTCAAGTTCACATCATTCACGGCAAACTGGACTACTATAAGCACAGGGCAGGCCGTCATATTCACCAATACAACTTCTGGAGGAACAGGATCTGATGTATATTCATATACGATATCCGGGCCTGAGGGCGGATACACCCAAACGGGCAACACCATCACTTTCACGACAGCTGGGTACTACACAGTAATAGAGTGCGTAAGCGATGCAACTGGCGAGACAAACCAAACCCAGTCGATCAGGATACACGTGACAGCTCCGTTGAAATTCACATTATTTGAGGCAAACAGAACCTACATAAGCACAGGGCAGGCGGTACTTTTCACTAACGCAACATCAGGAGGAACTGGAAATGATGTATACTCATACACTATAACAGGACCAGCAGGATATACTCAATCCAACAACAAGTTCACTTTCACAACGGCCGGTAACTATGTATTTACCGAGAATGTAATAGACAAGACATACGAGACAAACCAAACCCAGCAAATAACCGTACAGGTAACGCCGCCACTTGAGATAAGCCTCGTGGCTAGCAGGACATACATAAGCGCAGGACAGAACGTGACATTCACTAATACTACATCGGGAGGAACTGCGAACATTACATACTCATATGGCGCAAGCCCAGAGGAATGCGCATACGCTGGACCAAACATGGGCAATGAGTTCAACTTCCCAGGCTCTGGAACTTGCACAATAACCGAATATGTCCATGACACCAGCGGAGAGACGAACAGCTCGTCAGTGACAGTAACAATCACTCCTCCGCTCGAGACAACAATAACTCCAAACTGGACATACATATCGGCGGGACAGAAGGTATCATTCACAAACACCACGACGGGAGGTACTGACAACATAACGAATACTTATACAGGATTCCAGACGGCGCCAGGACTGTATTACACTGGATATACTTCAGGAGGCTATAACTCGGGTTCATTCTTCAGGTCAACAGTCCCCGTAAATGCGGGATACAGCGATGCAACACTGTCTGAAGGATTCTCTGGATCTGCATTTGACATAAGCCTGACGCAGGATTCAAGCAACGGCTACGATCTTGGATACTATTTCAATGCCGGAACCCTTGGAAGCCTTGCAGCAAACGGCCTTGCAATATCTGCTACAGGAACCTATGGAGTTAACCTGTGGCTCAATGTGCAGGACTGGACATGGAGCTCTAACATATTCACCGGGCTTGGAGCAAACGGAGGATATGGACTTGGGCCATCATCGCCTAGCAGCATAAACGGCGCTACTTCATTCTACATAACAGCAGGACCTTGCGAGGGCAACACATACACTGTTAGCCAGCTTGCAAGCGGCGCGTGCGCCAGCTTCAATGCGAATACCCCAATATCAATATGGATAGGAGTAGGACCGCTAAATAATGCAGGCACAACAAGCGCTGACATATCAACTCCATATATTGGAACGTCTACAAGCGGAGATGCGATAACGTTCCCAAGCGCAGGAAACTACACAGTAACACTCACATCAACAGACACATCAGGAGAGGTCGCAATTGACAACACATCGATAAAGGTAACGCCAGTGCTTGAATTCACTGGCTTTGAGGCAAACAGAACCTACATAAGCACAGGCCAATCTGTGCTATTCACAAACACAACGACTGGGGGAACTGGATCTAATGTGTATTCATATGCGATATCCGGGCCTGAGGGCGGATATACTCAATCCAACAACAAGTTCACTTTCACAACGGCAGGAACATACACGGTGACCGAGCATGCAACGGACGCAAGCGGGGAGACCAACCAAACACAGGCAATAACAGTAACAGTAAAGCCACCGCTTGAGATAACGCTAGATGCAAACTGGACATACATAAGCGCAGACCAGAAGGTAGCATTCACAAACTTCACGACGGGAGGCACTGGCAATGACACGTTCTCGTACTCGCTCTCATGCACTGGCGAGGGAGAAGGACCGGGCTACTACATATCAGGAAACATCATAACGTTCAGCCATTCCGGCAACTGCATAGTGACTGAGAATGTCATAGACACATCTGGCGAGACGAACAGCTCTGCGGTAACCATAACTATAACTCCTCAGCTGAGGCTTACTTCACTGATACCAAACAGGACATTCATAAGCGCGGGCCAGGCGGTATTGTTCACTAACACAACATCAGGCGGAACTGGCAACAACATATATTCATACAGCGTAAACACTGAAAGCGGATGGAGTCAATCTGGCAATGTAATAACGTTCACAAGTCCTGGAACATATCAGGTAACACTTACAGTGACTGATGCCACAGGCGAGACATCAAGCCAGTGCGTGACAATAACTGTTACTCCTGCGCTCGACACACAGATAAGCGCAAACTGGACCTACATTAGCGCAGGCCAGAAGGTATCATTCACAAACACAACGACTGGAGGGACTTACAACATAACAAACATGTATTCGACAACCCCGAGCGTTGGAAGCAGCGTTGATGGCAACATCATAACGTTCACCAGCGCAGGAAACTACATAGTAACGCTCACATCAACCGACACATCAGGTGAGGTAGCCACAAGCAACATAGCAGTGGCGGTAGCACCCGCACTTGAGTTCACTGGCTTTATTGCAAACTGGACAACTGTAAGCACGGGGCAATCTGTGCTCTTCACAAACACTACATCTGGAGGGACAGGAAATGAGGTATATTCGTATACCATACGCGGGCCTGAGGAGGGATGGAGCCAATCTGGCAACGTAATAACATTCTACACCGCTGGCAACTACTACATAATAGAGTGCGTGACAGACCTGACCGGGGAGACAAACCAAACTCAATCTATAAAGATACACGTGACTGCGCCTCTCGAGCTCACATCGTTCACTGGAACTACCCCGATAAGCGTTGACCAGTATTCTACATTCACCAATACAACGACTGGAGGAACTGGCAACAACATATATTCATATGCCTTGGTCAGCGGGCCTGAGGGAGGGGCCATAACATACCTAGGCAACAACGAGTTCAGCTTCTCAGTTGCAGGAAACTACGTCATAAGCGAGAACGTAATAGACCAGACGGGCGAGACAAACAGCTCGACATTTGCTGTTCAGGTCAATCCCGAACTGACACTGGCTGCATTGCCAAGCATCAGCATAGACCAGTACCAGCAATACACATTCTACGCAATAGCAGGAAATGGAACTCCTCCATACTCATATGCATGGACAGTTGGCAGCGGACTGTCAGCAGTATCCGGATGTGGAGGTTCTGACAACACCTGCACTGTCAATGCAATGCTAGTGGGATATGGTGTCAGCGCAAGGCACATATCAGTCAAGGTAACAGACGCGTCTGCAGGAGAGCCCCCGGAGAACGTGACGCAAACCGCACTCGTCAATGTCTATCCGCCACTTTCGGTCAAGCCTCCAACGTCAAGCCACTCGCTGGTTGACCAGGGACAGCTATCCGTCGAGAGCTCATCCGTAATAGGCGGAAGCCCGCCATATACAACCGAGTGGCTGTTCGAGAGCCCGCAGAACCTCACATACATACTGATACCAGGCAGTGTGCAGACAAGCAACTCTGTCATAACACAGTATCTGTTCCTAACAAACTCATCTACGCAGATAGGTGACTGGGAATACGAAGTACAGGTAGTAGATAATTCAGTGTTCCCAGAAATGGCCAACGCGATAAACCAGGAAGGAGTAACAGTATATCCACAGCTATTGGCAGCAACATCAGCAAACAGGACTCAAGTAACTCCAGGGAACTCGTCTAAGATAACAGCAAGCATATCTGGCGGATCAAACCCAGTGAACTTTGTATGCCAGTGGTATTCAGAACAGCCTGGCAGCTCCACGTTCTCTCCGATAGGAGGGGCTACAAGCTGCAATACCTACACGTTCATAACCAACGGCGCAACAACTAGGGGCACGTGGCTATTCAGGGTTCAGGTAACAGACACAGGAACAACGGTATTTGAGATAGTCAACTCGACACAATCATCTGTCACAGTAGGAAGGCTTGGAATATCGCTGACCGGATCTTCTGTAATAGACAGCGGGCAGAGCGACATGTTGACTGCAACAACTGTGGGAGGAACCCCTCCATACACTTACACGTGGAGTGGAGCTGACACAGGATCATGCAACACTGTGACAAACAGCCTGACTGATGTGTGTGACGTAGCTCCTACAACGCTAAACCCAGAGATACTGACATATAATGTAATGGTAACAGATGCAACATCAAACAGCCAGAGCGCAGCGCTGCTTGTGACATTGAACCCGACTCCGACAGCAACATTCACTCCTCTATACAACCCGCTTGACTCTGGGCTGGTAGAGACATACGAGATAACCGTGAACGGTGGCACTGGCCCATTCCAGGTAAACCTGTTCAATGTGACTGCTAACTCGCCTACAGCGTACAGCACAACAATACTGAGCCCTGGAAGCACTGGAGGCATATCAGTTACTACAAACGATGTGGGCAACTTCATATACCAGGCAACCGTGGTGGATGAAGGAGTAAGCCCAGCATATTCGTTCATAAGCAATTCCAACACCATAACTGTGAATCCAGACCTCGGATCGCTATTGACTGTTGTGCCGCAGGACATTGACGTGGATGGAAGCGCAGTGATAACAGCAAGCATATCGGGAGGAAGCTCGCCTTATGTTTATTACTTCAATGTTACAACAGAAGATGGAGGACTTCTCTACACCCAGGTCACTGGCACACCATCTACAACAAGCTCAACAACATATCAGGCGCAGGCAAACGCAATAGGCAATGACATAGTCAACACAAAAGTGACAGATATAACATATGCGATGTACGGAGGAGCGTGCTATCCCGCTGGAAGCCCACAGGTCAAGAACTGCGAGATCCTGTCCAACACAATAACTGTCAACCAATTGCCAAGCGTAACAATAACGCCAAGCAACCCGACAATAGACAATGGACAGACAATAACACTTACAAGCCATCCGAGCGGCGGCAGCCTGTCATACACATCATACGCATGGTACCAGGGAAGCAGCTGCACAGGAAATGTTATAGGAACTTCGACAACTTACACAACCCCGTCGCTAACATCAGCAACAACGTACTGCGTGGAGGTGACTGACTCGCTCGGAGGAACAGGAACTGGCATTGACACTGTCAATGTCAACGGAGGCATAGCGGTGACGGCATCGCCAAGCGTCTCACAATCCATGGATCTAGGACAGGGATCGATTGATGTCAGCGCAAGCGCAACTGGAGGAACAGGAAACTACATATGGACGTGGAGCGCATCCGACTGCCCGGGAACATCATCCGGAACAGGATCATCATACTCGTACACTCCGTCGGCTGCAACATTATCATGCTCGTTCACTTTCACAGCAAACGACGGGATAACAAGCGGCAGCGGAACAACAGCGCAGTTCAGCGTATACAATGATCCGCAAATAACAGCGATTGCGCCTGAATCCCAGCCAATACAAGTTGGACAGCCATACTCGGTATCGTCAAGCATAACTGACCCAGGATCAGGAGCAGATACATACCAGTGGTACAACAGCACAAACGGAGTTGTACTTATGCCAGGACAGACAAGCCCGACGCTTAGCCTGACGGCCGGAAGCGTTGCAGGGACCTTTGACTACTACGTTGTAGTAACAGACTCAAACGGAGGCACAGGGCAATCATCCAATGCACAGATATCGATAACATACCCAGAACTTGGCCTGAGCATAACTCCAAACCTAACTTCGATAAATGCAGGACAAAGTGTATCGCTGATCTCGCAGGCGTCTGGAGGATCAGGAATATATTCGTATGGAGCGTACTATTCAAATGCTCCGTCGTACATGGTGATAGGCAACATCATAACATTCAATGCCATAGGAACCTTCAGCATATCACAGAATGTCATAGACAGCGCCAATGAGATGGCCACGGGCAGCACTACCATCACAGTCAACCAGACGCTGTCAGGATTCCCATCAAACATAATAGTAAACGTGACTGCAAATACGCCAACAAATATAGTGCTTGAAGATCCGATAGGGTTCTTGAGCATAATATCCCCAAGCAATACTGCGCTTGGAGTCACATTCCTCAACTACACAAGCAACTCCGCGATAAGCCCGCTTACGTCCAATTCAACTGACACTTTCACAAAGCTTGAAGTCTTCTTGCTGAACGTGACGAGCGCTCCGCCAGTAAATGGAATTGTTGTAGACGTGAACCTCTATTATGCATGTGGAACTAGCGTGGCGCCATACGTTTATAATTTGGCGAGCGGCACATGGAGCGCTGCGATTCCAACAACCAGTACAATTAACGCATCAACCTGCGACATAATGTTTAGCGTGCCAGCCGACCCGATATTCGGAATGTATTCATACGCACCTACATCAACTAGCAGCCCTGGAGGCGGAGGAGGCTCAAGCTCCACTAGCTCAAGCGGCGGAGGGGGAGGTGGAGGAGGCGGTGGTCCATCTGGTCCATCAGTAGTACCATTCAAGAATGATACAGCAGAAGGCTAATATCTGTACAACATGAGCCAGGATAATTCAGAAAACTTGCTAGTCAACGGCACGGTGTTCCAGATAACACAGAACTTCGTTAGCCCAAGCGATGCTGGAATAAGCATAAACGGGCAGAGCTACACGCTAAACCCTGGGGTGATAACTCATGTAAATGGAACGGCTGCCACATACATTGAACTCATTAACATATCATACCTGCCAATATTGCAGAGCGACAACCTCAAGATATGGGCAGATGTGCCGCAGGGCCAGAACCAGCAGGTAGTAAACCTTACGACGGTGCCGACAACAACGCTGCCGGTTACTGTAGCATCAACTACGGTTTCATCTGGAACATCCACAAACAGCACCAACTCAACACTAGGGGGACTAGCTCCAACATCAGCCGGACTGCCTCCAATAGTGCCAATTGGCATAGGAGTGGTAGTTGCGGTAATAGCTGGATATGCGCTTACAAGGAGATCAAGGCCAAGCGCACGGAAGAAGCGCTGACGGGTGGAAAGAAGGAGGTCATGGGTAGGACCCTCTGTGCATCTTGGCTTTATTCCTTTGCATGAGAATAGATATTATGGCAATGTCCATAGTGGGCGTGACGCTGTTCTTCGCCCTGATAATAGCTATAGGGGTCGCTGGATTTGTCGCTTGGGCAAACATGGTAGCTAGCAAGTGGCAAAAAACGGCAAGAAGAAGATCTAGTCGGGCCTAGACTTTGTAATCCGCGAGATCCCTAAGCCCGCACAGCTGTGCCTATCTATTCTTACTTATCCT
>JASHSJ010000011.1 GCA_030040895.1 Microcaldota archaeon
CATGTCCACTGGCCTATGAAACCTGATACAATAAGATAGCCTCCAACAAGCATCATCGGAACGCTTGCGCCTTCAAGATGATCAACATAGTCGTGGCGCTTGCGCCTGTAGAGCAGATACATGGAAGATATTGTGTACAGGAGAATGAATCCTGCAAAGCTTATTGTAAACAACAAGAATGCAAGATCATCTATGTACGCCATGCTTCTTCTTCAAAAGCATAAAATAAAAGGCTTGTGGTGCGATCGCCGATATGGTCATTTAAAACTGGCTTTGCTCCCTATATCAGATTATCTACTTTGATATTGTTTTTATACCTCTGTTCCAAGCGCCAATAGCTCCTCATTTGCTGGCCTTCTTAATAGCCCACTCCGCTCCATCTCAGCAAAAGTCGCCCTTCTTCGTTGCATGAGGGGGTGTTCAAGCCTGCTCTTTAGAGTTTCCGCGTGCTCTGGAAACTTCTCTGCAGCTAGTTTATATAGTGCAACTTCTTCTCTCCAGGCATATGACTGGCTTAGTCTTTCTCCAAGCCTCAATGCATCCGTAGCCGTGTCACATTTTTCTAGTAATTGCCTGGCTACATTGAAAGGCGTACTAGGCACTGGTGGAGCATACGTTCTATCAGTCATTTTCGACCCTTCTATTCCTGTTATCATATTATCTACTTCGACTTTTAATTGTTTCTGTCGTCTCCGATTCTTGCCTTACCAACTACTCTTTCTCCAGATAGCCCACATGTGTAGCAGAATGAGAACCCTTTCTCGATTGCGCCGCTACAGGAGTTACACTCAAATTGATTTGCACGGTCGGTGACTTTAGGCGGAGTCAAGCCAAGTCCTCTATATATTTTATATAATCCTGCATGGGCTAGCCTATCATATGTTTCCAGAAGTCCTGTCTCTTGCTCTATCTTTCCGAGTTCATTAGCGCCTTTAACCAAACCAGAGAGGTTATCGGCAAGTCTATACGTCCATGCACCATACTGCAAGGGCGCTTTCATTCTGTAGACCACATCGTCTGGTAGTATTCCAAACATGGCACGCCTAAGAGACATTTTTGTCCAGTAATAACCTTTTTCTGGCGAGCGTGTCTTTTGTCATCGAAAACCGAAATTTCCATAAAAGCGAAATGTAAGGGATTTGAACCCCTGACGACAAAAAGTATTTTGAAAATTGTGTTGCAGTCGAAATCGTTCTGGTAAAGCCAAAAATGCGATCGCCGGGATTTGAACCCGGGTTTATGGCTTGGAAGGCCATAGTCCTACCAGGCTAGACTACAATCGCATGTAGTAGATGATTGCTTGCTCTAGCTATAAAATAGTTACTGAGCTTCATTCCAGGAAAGACCAAAATATGTAAATGGGCAGGGATCGCCAGCCCTGCCCCCGTTCCTTCCTCAAGATTACTGCTGTGCTGCAATTACTACTGCGGCAGCGCCCATCTTCATGCCTCCTTTGCGTGCAACCTTTGCGGCACGCTCAAGGAGCTCGGTCGCCTTCACGCTCAGCGCTGCTCTCAGTGCTGCACCTGCGGTGTCGTAGTCCCCATCGACTCCAAGGCTCCGGAACGCCTCAGCAAAGTCGCTTTCCCTCAGGGCCTCTTCTGCGATCTCCCGTGTCCTACGGGAAGTCACTTTCCAAGCCACTTTTCTCCATAGTTCCATCCCATCCCCCATCCATCTCGTTCGCCCTCTGTATATGTCATTTTCTTTTTTCTGATATATATACCTTTTGTGGACTCGAAGGACTATTGCTATATTATTGCGACCAGAGGTCATCAAAATGAGACTTTAGTTCACTGATTCTCTCGTTATCATCAATTATCTCGACGTGCTCGATGTTGCTATGAGTGCCAGACCCAGTAAGATTTGCGCTCCCTGTTATCGCTCTGTTCTTTCCTATGTAGAGTTTCTCGTGTATGAATGTTCCTTTGACTACCTTGAGCCTAAGGTTGTTGGGAATGAAGAACTTTGTGTATATGAACACTATGAAAAGAAAGATTGCAACTGCTGAGAGAACTGAAGTTATGAGATATAGATTGAATGCAAAGGCGATCACGGCAAACAATGTGAATGCTGCTACAGGCCTTATCCCTATCCTTGCCTTCCTGCTCTTCATTATTTCAATTGACCGTGACTGTGATGAACCAAACTTGTCATCCCTGGGAGGCGCAGTTATTACGTATATCTTCTTATTTGCCGCCTGATCTACAAGCATCTTGGCATACGATGGTCCAATGAATGGAGATATTATCTTGAGCTCCTTTGAATTGCCCCTTATTAGCTCGTCTATGTAGCGATACGAGCTCTTGCCGCTATAGCCCTTGTTCCTGCGCTCTCTGTGCTCAGGCCTTATCCTTATCATATGGTCGCCGAAAGCTCACTTCAAGTATAAAGTCTGCGCGCGTGCAAATAATGGTTAGATTCCTTCTACAATCCTGAGCAATGTTCTCTGACTAGGCCTTTGAAGACCCCCGAGCTCGTAAAAAGTCCAACGATGTATCTGCCTGCTTGTTGCCATTTCTTGTTGCGCATACTGGAATGCACTTCTATTTTCTGGAAACTTGCTTTCAGCTTGATGATATAATTCGAACTCTTCACGCCATCCGCCTGATCTTCCCAGCCTATCCCCAATATTTAGGACATCTGAATGGCTCTTACATTTATTAAGTGCAGATTCAACAACCTTCATATCTACATTACTAACTATTGGTTTCCCTAAGCCAGGGTTTTTCTCTGTCAATGGCATACGCAATGCTTCACTTGCCAATATATCATCTTTTAAACTTTTTCCAGTTTCTAGTTCGGCATTGCTAATATTTATAACTTAGCGAACGGCGGGGACCCGCCGCATGTATAACATATATTTATCTCTCGCTCAACAGCGCCGCTACACCAGATGCAAGGATATTCGACAGCGGGATTAGTTATTGGTAATGGTTCCAAGCCCTCTAAATCAAAGATTCTACGTAGGCCAGCATGTGCTGCTCTATAATCCTGCCAGAACCTTATGCCTTTGTTCTCAAATCTAGCTATTTCAGCTTCTGTAACCGAATATGCCAGCGTTTCTGTTAGTTTGTATGTCCATGCTCCATACTGTAATGGCGCCTTCATTCTGTATACCACATCGTTAGATAATACCCCATGCATTGCGCTTCTAAGTGCAACTTTTGTCCAAGTATACGAAGTTGCTTTCCTGTCTTCATGTTTTCTTTTGTAATACTCATAAAAATCAGAAGGAGCACTTCCATCGATTTCTTTTACATTATCTTCTAGCCTTAATATCCTCGCAACAGCTCTTACTTTTTCATTCATATATGGATAATCGACACCTAATCCAAGTCGTAATGCTATTCTCTCTGACTGTGGTCTATATCTTTTTAGTATTCCATCGACTTCAGAGCCATCTGATTCGAAGATTTCATCTGCGGGATCGCCAGTCCTTATGATTCTTATCCCATCTTCTTTCGCTTTTTTGGCGCATGCATGGACTATCATGTCGCTCAAGGTCGCTAAATCATAACTTTGCATCAGGACTACTGTCTCTCTTAGGGCCTCGATTGCCTTATCTTGTGTCCATTCTATTGCATACGATCGTCTTATCCTATGGACTTCTGCGACCTTTCTTGCATACTTGAGATCCGGGGACCCTTCTAAACCTGCAGTATAAGTAGGTAAAGCGGGGTTGAACGCAGCAAGAGCGCTTGAGTCTATCCTACCAGAAAGCAGAAGCGCAGTATTAGCAGGAGCTATGCTAGAGGCTTCGCTTAGGGCCTGTCTAAGTAGCACAGCCTTAGCAGTAGGCTTCTCTAGTTGCAGCTGTTGTCGAAACAACACCTCACCCCTGTACCTACGCAGCGTAGATGATATTTATGCGTTGTTTTATGTCCGTCTACTATATACGCCTAACGCACACGATATTCTCGAAACTTATATTCCCTAAGCTGTTTTTACGCCAAGTACAAAACATATTAGAATTTATTCATCTTCATAACTATAATTTCATCGCCATTTGCACTTATAGATGGCTTCTTGTCTTGTGAGTAGATGTTTGACCTTGCCAAAAAAGAAGAGGAGGTACTTGCCTACTGGAAAGAACACAAGATAAACGAGAAGGTCAAGGCGAAGAACAAGGGAGTTGGAAAACCCGTGTATTTCCTTGATGGACCTCCATATGTAACCGGAGATCTTCATCCTGGCCATATATGGGTTAAGTCGCTCAAGGACCTTTTTGTGAGATACAAAAGATTTCGGGGCTATGATGTTGTTGATAGGGCTGGCTTCGATGTCCATGGACTTCCAACAGAGAATGCGGTTGAAAGAAAGCTAGGAATAACATCAAAGAGGGAGATAGAGGAGAAAATAGGCATAGAGAAGTTCATAGGCGAGTGCAGGGCTTACATTGAGTACTACATGAGCAGGATGACGAACGATTATGAGAGATTTGGAGTGTCTCTTGACTTCAGCGACCCTTATCTGCCATATACGAATGGCTACATAGAAACTGCGTGGAGCATGTTCAAGACAGCAGCAGGAAAAGGATACCTTTACCAAGGCAGCAAGACAACTGCGTATTGCCCGAGGTGCGAATCTGTTGTTTCTCAAGGAACCATGGAGGTTGAATATGAGAATGAAAAAGATCCATCCATATTCATAACATTCAAGGTAAACCAGGCAAAGTCGAAACCCAAGATATCGCTTGATGGTGATACATGGCTGCTTGTTTGGACCACAACACCATGGACGCTGCCGGCTAACGTGGCAATAGCGGCGAATCCAAAGGAAAAATATGTCCTTGCCAGGATAGGTGACAAGAACATGATACTCGCAAAGGAAAGGCTTGATGCGGTAGTCGCAGAAATGGATGAAAGCGCAGCAGTTCTCTTTGAATTCTACGGCAGCGAGCTTGACGGGATATACTATATCAATGCGCTCGAGGAGAAGGTTCCGAAGCAGAAAGAGCTTAGGAAGTACCACAAAGTGGTGTTTTCGGAACAGTTGGTATCTGTAAAAGAAGGAACGGGCCTTGTCCACATAGCGCCAGGACATGGGCTTGACGACTATGTGCTTGGCGTATCTCTCAAGCTGCCAATATTTTCTCCAATTGCACCAAATGCAAGATACAATGATGATGCAGGGGCATACAAAGGCATAAGGGCGCCTGCTGAAGCCAATGAAGCTGTACTCAAGGACATACAGGACCTCGGAATGCTAATGGTCAGCGGAAAGGTGGAACACAGCTATCCCCACTGCTGGAGATGCCACAGCAAGATCATATTCATTGCTTCGCCACAATGGTTCCTGAATGTACAGAAGATAAAGAAGAAGATGCTCAAAGCCAATCAGAAGATATCATGGCACCCTGAGGAAGCAAGAGCATGGGAAGCTGACATACTTGGTAATTCTCCTGACTGGTGCATATCAAGGCAGAGGTTCTGGGATGTGCCAATGCCAATATGGATCTGCCAGAAATGTGGCAACAAGGACATCATAGGATCGAGGAAGGAGCTCGAGGAAAAGGCGATAAACCATGAATATGTGAAATCGCTCAAGGATCTACACAGACCTTACATAGACAATGTAACGTTCAAGTGCAGCTCGTGTGGCGGAGAAAGCAAGAGAGTGACAGATGTCACTGATGTTTGGTGGGATTCTAGCATAGCATTCAGAGCCAGTCTCACAGAAGAGCAGTTCAAAAGGCTCTTTCCAGTAGAATTTGTAGTCGAATATGTAGAGCAGATAAGGGCATGGTTTCAGTATACGCTTAAAGCCGGATTATTTGTTTATGGGAAGAATCCATACAAGCACATAGTAGTCCATGGAATCATGTGGGGCACAGATGGGAAGAAGATGGGCAAGAGCCTTGGCAACTACAAACCCCTCAACGACATGGTGCAGTATGCCGCAGCTGATGCATTCAGGCTATGGGCGCTGGAGCACAATCCCATAGCGAATAGAAACCTGAATGAAACCGAGATAAAGGACTCCAACAAGACAGTGCTCATGATCTACAATATAGCAAACCTCCTGAAGGAATATGAAGAGCTATCCGGGTACAAGCCGGAATCGAATGACAGGATATCGAAGAGTGGGCTTAGGAGCGAAGATCTGTGGCTGCTATCAAGGCTGGAATCAGTTACCAATCAAGTGACAGAAGCGCTTGATGGATATGAATCATTCAATGCAGTATCGCCAATAGAGCATTTCATAGTGGAGGACTTTAGCAGATTCTACCTGAAGCTTGCAAAGAAAAGAGCCACATATGGCAGCAAGAGGGACATCAAGACCATCATAAATGTGATGAACTATGTCCTCTACAAGGCCATGGTGTTGATATCACCGATAATGCCATTCGTCACGGAAAATATCTATCTTGATCTTTACAAGACGCAGGAGAGTATATTCCTAGAAAGCTGGCCGAAGGTAAAGAAGGGTTTGGTATCAACAGAGCTTGAGAATGACATAGACATAGTAAGGGATACCGTAACTGCGATACTAAACAGCAGGGAGAAGGCAGGAATATCGCTGCGATGGCCGGTTATGAACGCAACCGTAGAGACAAATGAAGACGGCACCATAGAAACTCTCAAGAGATATTCAACAATGATTGAAGAATATGTTAATGCCAAACATCTTGTAATCAAGAAGGCAGACATAGCGAAGACAGTTGTAAGGCCGCTGTTTGCAAAACTAGGCCCTTCTTTCAAAGACAAATCGCAGGCGGTCGCAGCGGCACTCAAGGATGCGGACGGAGAAGAGCTCATGCTGGCGATCGAGAAGAGCGGCAAATACATACTGAGCACTGATAAAGGGCCAGTGGAGATAAAGCCAGAACACTTCACGCTCATAAAAACTGCAGAAGAAGGAGATGCTGTCCTATTCAAGCATGGAAAGGCCCACGTGGACAAAGAAATAAGCAAGGAGATGAGAGAGGAGGCGCTGATTAGGGAGTTCGAGAGAAGGATACAGATGGTAAGGAAGGATATGGGACTGAGAAAGCCAGATAAAATCAAGATATCATATGAAGCTCTAGGCGAATTCAAAACCTTGCTCTCTGCTAACGCAAAGAAAATAGGGAGGGATTTGAACGCGGTATCGCTTCACGAAGGAGTAAATGGCGGCAAGGAATTCGATATTGAAGGAAACAGCGTGAAAGTTCTTGTGGAAAGGGCTTGATTACTGCGCCATTGATGTGGCCTTGTTCTTGAATGCCTGCCTTCTTGGCATCTTGCCCCAGCAGTCCTTGCAGATAACCAGTCTTGTGAGCTTCTTGACTCGTTGCGCGCTCTTCTCACAGTCATTGCAAACCTTTCTCATGCAGTAGTTGCACAGCTCACGCTTGTAGACTTCTTTCTTGCATCTTTCACAATATAGCGCCATTATTGCACCACAATTAGCGCTATCTATTCTGTGCTAAAGGGTTAAATGCGTTTTGGATGGCTTTTTGCGTCATGGAGCAGGAAACTGTGGCTACTCAAATATAGAAATGTTTATATATGTATATTCCCACAATAATAGTGGGAATATGGAACTGGTTAGGCTTGATGAGAAGATGCGAATAAGGCTGCCAAAGCGCATAAGCAATAGGCTGAAACTAGCTAAAAGAGCCACTCTGGCCCTGGAGCTCAAAGGCGACGGTATACTGTTAACGGTGCCCAAGGACCTAGAAAACGATAGCGATCCTGTACTAAAGGATATGTTGAAAAGGCCAATGCACTCTGATACAAAAGTAACAAGAGAACTGCTGGAAAAATGGGAAGAAGAGATGTATCAATGATAATAGTTGATTCAAATATATTCATCTTCGGGGAAACAGATTCCGCTCCAGAACGCAACGTTGCAATCCAGAAGTATAAGGAAGCGAGAGAGAAGGGGCGAATAGGTACAAACGTGATAATTATTTCTGAAACATTCCATTTTGCAAGAAAGATAAATGGCTATGAAAGCGCTGCGGCCAGGGTAGCTAGCATTATGAACAGCCCATTTGTTGATTTTCTGGACCTAGGCCCAGATCTTATAATGAGGGCAACAAAGTTGGCAAGGGATTTCCAGCTAAGGATAAACGACGCGCTCATAGCGCAACAGGCAATGGAGACGGGGGCTGCAGTTCTTACTGATAATGTCAAGGATTTTAATAAGATAAGAGCAATAAAAGTAATCCCATTGAGAGGATAACATGTATTCAGATAAATTGCAGAAGATGCTAGAGAAGTTAGGCATAGGCACTGGAGACACTATCAAAGTGGAGAGCGGTGAGGTGAAGATAGAAGGTGAACTTATGCCGAAAACGGAGGTAGGAGATCCTGATACTGTGATAATAAAGATGCTGAATGGATATAATTTAGGCATAAAAATAGACAAAAATACGAAAATAACAAAAGTAAAGAGCACAAAGCAACTCACAGAATTTCCATTTGTTCCTCTAGTCAAGCAAAAAGGCCTTCCCGAAGTGGATATGATCTGGACTGGAGGTACGATAGGGAGCAAAATAGAATACAAAACCGGTGCTGTGCTCCATTCTCGCGTTAAGCCGGAAGAGCTGCTTTACTACATACCTGAGATAAAAGAAATAGCGAACATATCGGTTGACCATCTTTTCGGAACTGCAAGCGAAAACCTCTCTTATATAGAGTGGCAGAAAATCGCAGAAGCTACTGCTGATGGAATAAACAAAGGCGCCAAGGGGGTTGTGATAGCTCATGGAACTGACACTATGCAGTATACTGCTGCTGCGCTCAGCTTCATGCTAGGAAAACTAAGTGCACCTGTCATAATGACTGGATCACAAAGAAGCGGAGATCGTGGATCCAGCGACGCATTCTTCAATCTTGCTGGCGCAGTCGCAACGGCAGCAAGGTCAGACATAGGTGAAGTTTGTATTTGCATGCATGCCTCAAGTTCCGACGACAGATTGATGCTCATACGCGGAGTCAAAGCGAGGAAGATGCACACATCAAGAAGAGATGCATTCCGCCCGATAAACGACAGACCAATAGGCTTTGTCTCAAAGAACAAATACGAAATTTCATATTCATCAGAATATAGGAAAGTTGAGAAAGGCAAAGTAGAGGCAAAGACAAAATTCGAGCCGAAGGTCGCGATTGTAAAGGCATATCCAAACTCAGATCCGGAGATAATAGGATATTTCAAGAGCAAAGGTTACAAAGGGCTCATAATTGAAGGAACGGGACTTGGACATACGCCAGTAGAAACGGCAAAGAAGGAATATTCATGGCTTCCACACATAAAACGTGCAGTGGATGATGGGCTTGTTGTTGGAATAACATCACAGACAATATATGGGAGAACAAACAGCAACGTATACACGCCGCTCAGGCTGCTTAGCAACGCAGGTGCTATACACTGTGAAGATATGAGCACTGAAACTGCTTATGTGAAGCTCGGATGGCTTCTTGGCAACTACAAGGCAGACAAAGTCAAAGAATTGCTTGTCACGAATCTCGCTGGAGAAATAAACAAGCGCATAACATACGACGAGTTTCTGGTGTGAAAATGGCAAAGGAGAAG
>JASHSJ010000012.1 GCA_030040895.1 Microcaldota archaeon
CATCGATATGAAGTTAACAACAAGTATAGATCAGTCCTTGAAAAGAACGGACTTGTAATCAGCGCCACGACTCCTGATAACAGGCTGGTAGAGCTGGTTGAGTGGAAGGACCAGTTTGGAATAGCAACACAAGCCCATCCGGAGCTCAAGTCAAGGCCAGAAGCTCCTGCTCCTTTGTTTGTCGGCTTCGTGAAAAGCGCAATGAAAAGATAGTTCAGCGCCCACGGAGTCTCTTTATTTCCTTCCCTCTAGGCGTTCCAAAAGAAGTGCGTGGAGTTTCTTTTCTTGGCTCAGGCGCAAATCTAAATCTTTCTTCAGGTATTTTTACTTCTGGCGCTGTATTAGCAGAAACTGGAAGCGTAGCCAATAAAGCTGCAGTTGCAATTGCAGCAGTTTGTTTCTTTCCATCTCTTTGCATATATATCAACAATGCATTTTGCCGTCACTATGATTGCATCTGTGATATATAAGGCTATCCTCCATCTCTTCTGTCAAGAATAATCAGATTATTTTCTAGGCCCTACAGACTTTCCATGCAATCTGCGGTTTTGCTCACGTCTGAGCCTGCAGTACTCCATGTCAACAGCTGCGCCAGGGTCTATATTTCGCATTCTGCGTTCCTGTTCTGGCACACCTTTGTCACTGACATTTGTGGTTGTCATGTATTCACTAACATAAATTCTGGAAGTGGCACAAGCCTTATCTCTCTCAACATATCACCGGAGAACTTTGTCAACAAACTTATTAATGCTTTTCATAGCTCACGCTAAGCTTTCATTAAAAACAAAAAGAAATGAGGAGTGTAGAACCATTACAGTTGGCCGTTAGTAACGGTATGTTCACGAATCGCGTGAGCTTTTCGTTTACGCACCCGTCCTATCAAAGTCGTCTGTTGCGACCGGCCCAGTGCCTAGTTTCAGGTAAGGCTTCGTCCTTAGATGCTTTCAGGACTTATCCCTATGGCGCGTGGCTACCCGGCGTTGCAATCACAACCGGTGCACTAGAGGCGCCGTCCCCCTGTTCCTCTCGTATTATGGGGGACTTATCTTCTGGCACTAACACTCTCAGTAGATACTACCGTACTGTCTCGCGACGTACTGAACGCAGCTCGCGTGAGTTTTTAATGGGAGGACAGCCCAACCTTTGGCGGCTTATGCACCGCCAGGATAACTCGAGCCCATATCGATGTATCAAACCGCGAGGTCGATGTGAACGCTAACCCGCGACGAATCGATTACCTCTAGAGTAACTTGTTTGACAGCTTGGAGCCCCACAAAAAGAGCTTCCAACGTTCGTTAAGCCCGACTTTCGTCTCTGCACCCTTCGCTTTTCGGAGTACAGTCAGCCCTGCATTTGCCTTTATGCTTAACGGCGGGTTCCCAACCCGCCTAAGCAGAGCATTGGTCACTTTCGTTTCCTTATCGAAAGCAACCGTCCAGTCTAACTATCCACCTGCAGCTGTCCCCTTTCAGGTTAGCTGTGAAATAAACCAAGATTGGTGTTACATTGTCGCTCCATGGCCGCCGTAGCGACCACTTCGACGCTCCCAATTACACTATGCATGGCTCATCGCACAACAACTACAGGCTATAGTAAAGCTTCATAGAGTCTTCGTTTCCCACTGAGAGATCGCGGCATATTCACCGCGCAGTAAGTTCACTGGATCCATCGTTGGGACAGTGGGACAATCGTTACGCCCTTCATGCAAGTCACCAATTAAGTGACAAGGTATTACGCTACCTCAAGAGAGTCAGAATTACTCCCGCTCTTTGCCGGCGCTTACTCCTGTTGGAACAGGTATTCACGTACCGGCGGTGAGCAGGCGTCACCCACCGTACTAAGCCTTACGGCTTCGCAGTGAGTTGTGTTTTTGCTAAACAGTCGTTGTCCCCTGGTTAATGCTATCTGCGCATACTATACGCAGACATGGCTTCTCGATAACTTACGCCACCAACTTGCCGATTTCCCTAACAATGGTTATTCCACCACACCTTAGCCTTCTCAGCTAGCCTCACTTGTACTAGATCTAGGTACGGAGTGACATGATCGTTGCAGATTCCCTTTTCACGGGACCAAGAAATCATTCAAACGGTTCATTTAGCTGCTTCTCCTCATAACGAGACTCCGCAGCCCTTTGCACCTTCTTGCTGAACTATCCTCAGCCGTCAGAAATCTGCCTTGCGTTGCCGCGCCTACATGCCACGTGCAGGAATATTGACCTGCTTCCCTTTTGAGATAAGGTGATTAGCCTACCTCTTAGGACCGACTAACTCTCCGCTGACGAGCGTTGCGAAGAAAACCGTGGGCTTTCGGTGCATGGGATTCTCACCCATGTATGCTGTTTACTAACACCAGGATTTTCACTGCGACATGCTCCATAGGTATTCTCATACCTACTTCTTGGCATACCGCACGCCTTCTTACCAGAGCTTTCGCTCTCCTAGGTCTCGGCACCTGATTTAGCCCCGTATATTTTCGGAAAAGATCATCTCAACTGGTACGCTATAACGCGTTTTTTAAAGGGTGGCTGCTTCTGAGCCTACCTCCCAGCTGTCTATGACAACCTTCGCCTTTGATACACTTAATCAGGATTTGGGGGCCTTAACCTCGGTCACTGTCTTTGCAGTCTCGGATGCCTAGCTTACCCAAGCACCCCGACTGGTGGAGTCTACGCAGTGCATGCATTCGGAGTTTGACAGTTGAGTGGGTCCTTTCGAACCCGTCCACAACAATCGGTCGCTCTACCGCACACACAAGCTCGTCCACCGCTATCCTAAAGATACTTCAGAAGGGACCCGCTATTGCCTCGCTCGAATGGTATATCGCCGCTACCCGTAGCTCACCCAACAGGACATGCCATGACAGGTTGCGGGCCTCCAGCAGGCTTTGGCCTACCTTCGCCCTGGCCACGAGTAGATCGCAGAGGCTTCGGGTCGCATAATAGTGACTTCGGCATTTTCATACCGTGCTCCTCACATGTTGCGAGCTATCGCTTTCGCTGCGCCTTTCGGCTCGCCACTAAGATGCACTCCCTGGCTCTTGCTTCAAGAAGAAAGATGAGACATTGCTTCACACACATCGCTAATTCATTACTAAATCCCGCTTCTGTGTGTTGCATTCCTTTCACGCCTCACCTGCATTTCGCCGCCTAGTTTCAGATCTGTTTTCATCCCCACGCGTGTGGGTTCTTTTCAGCTTTCGCTCACGCTACTTGTTCGCTATCGGTCTGCAATCAGTATTTAGGGTTGGGGTTTAGTGCCCCCGTATTCGTGCTGGGTACTCAGCCAGCACTACTCTTTGCAGCTACCTCCATGACACTTGACCTACGAGGCTGTCACTCTCTATGACGGCGCTTTCCAACGCCTTCGGTTCATATCATGGATGGATATCGCTGCACCACATCTGCGTATCCGTTGCCGGTACGCATTCGGTTTGCCCTCCATGGCTTTCACTCGCGTTACTAACCATATCTCGTTTGATTTCTTTTCCTGCGGGTACTAAGATATTTCAGTTCCCCGCGTGCGCATGCACTTTCGTGCAGTTCGGGAATCCCAGGTTCAGAGCCCGACTTGCGGCTACCCTGGGCTTTTCGCAGCTTGCCACGCCCTTGATCGCTACTGCAGCCAAGCCATCCACTAAACGGCTTAAATTTGTGATGGTTCTTCCACTCCTCACATCAATCGTGAAACACACGATCTCATTATTCCCAATACCGGACGATAGATTATGCTATCTAGCAACGTATTCTTCATAAAGCAGAAGGAAAGCCTTAGCTTTCAAAATACGAGACTGTAGCTGTATCTGCTGTCCAAGAAAACACCGAGAACAGAATATGTTGCGTTAACAAGATATAAATACCTTGTTAAGGACAGAGGCCCGGAAAGGAAACACTCAGGCGTAGCCCTCTAGATGCTTGAAAGTTGCAGCAAGAACTCTGCCACCGTGAAGAAGCTCTGCTGTCTTGCCCACCGGATCAGGAACTGCTGATCCCTTTATCACATCTATTACTTCGCCAGTGCTTACACCAGAGCTTATGAAAGCCACGAAAGTGCTTCCAGTTGCCACGTATACTACTCCCTTTGCAATACCAAGATGCATATACCCTTCCTTTATTGGCTGATTTTCAGGATCGAGCTTGAGGCATAATCTAAGGAAAGTATGCGCCTTGTTCTGCCTCAATACAAATTGTGTTCTTTCATCCACATTTCCATTCAATACTTTAGCAGCCAAATCGTTAAGCCCAACCTGTAGCGTAGCGCGTCCCCTTTCTACTCTTAGTGCGGATATAGGATTAATTTCAAATGCACCTGACCGCCCATCCCTAATCTCGTCAATGGTGCGAGGCCTCACACTGCTCGGTACAACGTGCGCTCCAGCAAAAGTGCCAGTAGTTACATCCGTTTTGGTCGCCCTGTCTTCCAATATGCACACAAGAAATACTTTTAAGGTTTTTGTTCAGGTTCGTTAGTTTGTCTAATCAACGATGCAACCCTAAAGTGCGCATGTCCGTGGCTTCCGTACCATCCGATGCGTCCCGCCGAATCCAGGGCTACGCGTCCTTCTGGCCCAGCCTTGTCTGTCCACACACCTCCGAATCGTGATAGATATTGTCTGAAATGCTCGTTGTTGGCGTATAGAGCACGGGCCTGTTCCGGAGTTATCAGTACCCTGCCCCTCGGGACATAGTTTGGTACCAGTGCGGCTGCGGGAGCTGCCCCCTCAGAGATGTAAAGGCGTGCCGTTTCCCCGCCCCTGGGGGTTCCTAGGTACTTGTGTTGATCACGTGCAATTTTATCTGCGCTTACAAATCCTTCTATTGCCATAAAATGGTTGTAGATTATCTGATATAAAAAGGCTTTCAACCGGCAAAATCGAGTGTAAGTTTCGGATTTTGCAACGATGGCATCAAATAAATATCTGGAACCGCCCTATAATATCAAAGAGTGGACACAATGGCAGAGCAGACAGAAGTGCGAGCACCGAAGAATAAGGGGGAGCAAGACGCTATAATATCTGGCATAGCCGAATTTGCAATGCTTCCAATGCTTCCAAGATCGGGTATCGAAACTGATGTCTCTATGGCAGCCGCACTGGCACAGCTCGCGGAAAGGGATACAATACCATCGCATCCTAGGGCAGATGAAAGGGAAAGAATAGGCGCACTTAGGAGAAGGGAAGAGATAAGAGTCAGCAAAAGGCAATGAAAATGGCAACTAGAGCAAGAGCACAAACCAGGGCCGCACAAAGGGGAATAATAGAGGCAAAGGGCGAGAAGGCGAAGCTTGGCATATATACCATAGTCGGAATCCTCGGCAACGAAACCACTGAAGCTGCGCTTAATTTTGATCTGAGGAGGACGGGCAACGAAGAAGACAAAAAGAGAGTAGCCTTTGTAGAAGCTGTGCTTGCTATTGATCTGCAAAAGTGCCAGGAAGATGGGAAGAAAGCAGCAGTTGAGATAATCAACAGGATAGGAAAAGGCGAGAATCTTGCGGGCGAACAGATTGTTGGTTGGGGCGCGGTCACAAAAGCGTTGGAGGACCGCATGGCCCATGACAGAGCAGAGATAAAGAGAATTAGGAAAGACCGCCTGAAGAAGTTTGTTGGAACATTAGGAAGCCATAAGGCGGAATTGCACAGCATAGACACGGCCGGATATACTCCATCAAACCCGCTTGCAGCCTTCGGCCAAAGGTTAAGAGTAGATATGCCAGACGGCCCAAGTCAAACACAGGATGAATATTCAAGGAGGTTAAGGAGCTTCATAGATGACTTGATGAAGGAGTTTAAGACGGCCGATGGTCTTGGAGAATTAATGAAAGAAGTTTCGGCAAGGACTCATGAAACCAGATTGGTAAGTGATGCTTTCACCGACGCCATGATGAAAAGCGGCAGATATGTTGAGGTTGCCATGCCGATAATGGCGGACGCAAAATACATTCCAGCAGTTTTGCCGCCTTCATCTACAAAGATGGTCCAGAGAGCAAAGTTACTATCCACAGCACTTGTCAACAGCATTGATCAGATGAAAGCTGGCTCCGATGACAAGCAGGTAAGCGAATTATCGAGGTCTAATCTCGCCTTTGGAATAGAGGCAAGTTTCATGGTAAAGCACCTGAATCCCCATGATTCGTGGGAAGTAATACAAGCGGTAAGAGAGGCAAACAAGAAGTTTGAAGGCCTATTCACTTCTCCTGACGGTGGCGAAACTCCCCCAAAGATTAGCGGTTATAGTGTTAAAAAGGTAAAGATATCCGAGGACCTCGGTGCACTGCCAGAAAAAATATCAGGTCTTACAGATATGTTCAGAAACATGATCGAGATCTTCAAGATAGATTCCCAGCTCCGCACCACACCGCAGAAGGAAGCAGAGAAACAAGAGAAGAAGTTAATTGAGATAGAGGAATACGGAATAAATACTGTAGAAAAATGGTTCGGCACTGCAATGGCTAAGGAGAAGCCGCCACCATTGCTCAGCGCTTTCTACACGGATCATGCGAAGGATGACGGAACGGTAGTAAAAGAACTGGACAAAGCAGCAGTCAAAAGTTTCATAGGGCAACTAGTAAGTGCGGTCCCAATATATAATGGAATAGTAACACAGTATGAAGTCCCTACAAGAGAAGAGATAATGGTGGGAGTAGCGAGTAGGTCCGTGCCTAATATTACAACAAAAAAACCAGAGCCATGGGACGAATCAGCCGGAAACAACTAAGCAGCGCTAATAATCCTTTTTATCTCTTTTGCAACAAATATACTAGGACGGTTCCTTGGACAAAACAAAATGGATAATGGTAGTGCTAGTAATGGCAGTTGTCATGGCAGCCGCAGACTCGACAGTGGTGCTGCTCGCATTTCCTGACATGACTCAGACTCTTAACACCAACGTGTATTCATCAATATGGACCATATTCGTCTACATGCTGGTAACAGCAGTAATGACAACTCAGCTCGGCAAGATAGGAGACGTGTATGGCAGGGCAAAAGTTTTCAATGCAGGATTCGGACTCTTCACTATCGCCTCTGCACTATGTGGATTGTCTCCGAACATATTCGATCTGATATTTTTCAGACTAATACAGGGAATAGGCGCAGCCATGCTGCTGGCAAACTCCGGGGCAATAGTAGCTGATAATTTCCCGAAGGAACAGCTGGGCAAGGCCTACGGATATATCGCATCAGGATGGGGCACAGGAACGCTTCTTGGAATAGTGCTAGGAGGAGTGCTTACCACCTTCTTTGGCTGGAGATACGTTTTCTTCATAAATGTGCCGATAGGCATAGTCGCGGTCATCCTGGGTACAATGTACATAAAGAGCAAAGGCGTAATGAAGCGCCACATAGACATCCTTGGCATGCTCCTGCTCGGCGCCGCGCTGTCCATAGTTTCTTATGACGCGCTAACAGTTGCAGCCAATGGATTCTCCACCTCTGATGGAGGATTGATAACGCTCGGCGCCGCGCTTGTTATAATATTCCTGCTGAATGAGCGGAGGTCAAAAGACCCTGTCATAGACATGACCGTATTCAGGAATAAGGTCCTGAGGTATTCTCTGTTTGCATCCATGTTCCTCTCTCTCGGATATTTCTCAATAATATTCATGCTGATATTGTTTCTTCAGGGAATTGTTGGTTTGTCTCCGTTGTACGCGGCTCTGCTCCTCTCCCCCGGAGCTTTCGTGGGCGCATTACTGTCTCCAATGATGGGCAGGCATTCTGACAGAATCGGAGCAGGGACGATAGCCACATTGGGCGTAGCGTGCTTTTGCATAGCAGTTGCAATATACTATTTTGTAGTTGGCAACTATTCGCCTGTGCTCTTGATAGTCGGATCGCTGGTTTCTGGGCTTGGCACCGCAATGTTCTACCCTGCAAACAACGCATCCGTGATGGCTAATGCCGCCCCCGGTTACTTCGGCGCAACAAACGGACTCCTGAGAACAATGCAGAATATTGGGGGAGTAATGAGCTACGTTGTTGTTATCTACATATCGTCAGAATCCATACCAAGGAGCGTTGCTTTCCAGGTTTTTGTAGGAACAACGCAGCTGCTTGGTGGACTGACCTCCGCATTCATAAACGGCATACATACTGCACTGATAGTGTCATTGGGCTTCATGATACTGGCTGCCATATTCTCATACTACAGGAGCGTAGTAGGCAAAAAGAAATGATTGAATGAAGAGGCTTTCTGCAGCGCAGGGCGCGAGAGGAAGGATAAAGAGCTCTCCGGAAGACTTCATAGTGGAGGAGATATCGAAGAACGGCACAACTCTGGAAGCCGGCAAGAGCTTTACAGCAGCGGACCTGGGCTTCCAGGATGCTACGCCAGATTCTAAGTTCACAGTATTCGTGATGCAGAAGCGGGGATGGAACACCGCGCAAGCGCTGACGAACATTGCAAGAAAATGCAGAAGGGGCAGGAAATCTGCCGGCTTCGCTGGTACCAAGGACAAAGTATCTACGTCAGTGCAGCTCTGCAGCATGTACGGAGTGACCCCAGAAGAACTTTCTGGAGTTCGCATAAGGGACATTTCAATAAATGGGGCTTGGAGGAGCGACACTGAGGTAAAGCTCGGCGACCTGCTGGGGAACAGTTTCAGGGTGAAGATAGACGGAATGGCCGCGCCAGGACAGATAGAGATCGTCGACAAGGAGCTTGGAGGCATATTTCCAAATTATTTCGGCCAGCAGAGGTTCGGGTTTAGGGACAACAATGTTGAGATAGGACTTGACATAATGAAAGGAGCCTTCGAGTCAGCAGCAAGCAGGTTCCTGACGGACACAAACAATGAGAACAATGGAGACGCCGTAGCCGCAAGGAGAAGGCTTGCAAGCGAGCAAGACCACAAAGCCGCCCTAGGATATTTTCCGCAATATCTCAAGTACGAGATCACTGTGCTCAGGCACCTTGCGCAGTATCCAACTGATTATGCAGGAGCGCTGAGAAAGCTGCCCCGCAATATATTGCTGATGTTCGTGCATTCAGTCGATTCCCGTATATTCAACAGGGAACTCGATTCGCGAATAGAAAGCGGCAAAACAACACCAGAAAGGGGCGATTTGGTTTGCCTAGCAGATGCGTATGGTTTTCCAGACATTGAAAAATCCCAGAAGTGGGACGGAAAAGGTCGCTTTGTGGCTGGGAATATAATTGGTTACAATACAGAGCCGAATGAAATCGAAAAGTCGATAATGGAGGAGATGGGAATTACTGCCTCCAGCTTCAAGGTCGGTGGCATGCCGGAGTTAAACTGCAAAGGAGACCATAGGGCGCTTTTTGCCCCATACTTAAGATTCAAGTTCGACGAAACAAGCTCCACACTTTCCTTCTCCCTTCCTTCTGGATCTTACGCCACGGTGCTGCTTGATGAGTTCCTAAAGCGGTCTATGGAGTAACGTTAGCTGCTATGCCAACTAGCTGAGTCTGATTTACAAGGAATCCGGGGTTCTCTTCAATTAGAGCTGCAACTATGTGGCTGTTTTTCCAGCCGTAGAGAAGTTGCACAGTAAGAGTCGAGTTCTGGTAGACCCCATATGTGTAGTTCAGGCCATCTTGAGCGCCTGAGTTGACTGTGGTTGGGGTCATGTTTACGTATGAAACAAGAGATGCGCCAAATGACCTTGCCACAGCGCTCGTGTTGCTAGACGCAAGCTCGAAATATGCTATGCTTGAGTTGGTTGTTGCATTGCCTCCTATCGCAGTTGTTATCCATCCGCTAGTCACGTTGCCATACAGCACCGGCGCAATCTCCGTTAGTAAAGATATGTTGTAAAGTGCGTAAGGATTGTAGACGTCAGACACGTTGTAGTTTGACAGAGACGTGCCAAGCAGCAACTGCGCCTGTGAAGGGCTTATGTATATCCTTGTAAGGTTCTGAGATTGGTTCTGGGTTATGGTGTATTGTGTGTATGACGGACTTGTTGAGAACAGCCATATCGCCGCAATGATCAGTATGATCACTAGCCCAGCGATAACATACAGTATGATGTGCTTGTTGCCTGTGCTTGGCTGTGTAGGTTGAGTGCTCTGTTGAGTGGAGTTAGGATTTTGTGCCATTGTATCACACAATTAGTCGCTATAGTTTCAAAGAAAACATTATTATTTGCTCTGGAATTTTTAGGTTTCATGCTTGCAATACGCCAGGGTAGGGATTTGAACCCTAAAGCCCCGAAGGGCACCGGTTTTCCTTTTGCATCACCAATCAGCTCTCGAAGTTTTGCAAACTCGAGACCGGCGCGTTACCAGTTTCCGCCACCCTGGCACAATGCTAGATAACTATTTAAACAGGTAATTAAATAGTTTAGCGCTGTCGGATTATATGAAGGCAGTATTAGGATATATACTATAAAATGGTATGCATGGATGAAAACAAAACAGGAAGGTTCACTGGAAGAATATTGACCGTTGTTCTTTTTACGCTGCTTTCGGCGGCTGGCCTTGGATTTTCTGTATACCTTTTCTACGTTGCAAACAGTCCGTATCTTTATGTTCTGGCTTTTGCATTCACATCAGTTTCGCTTGTCGCAGGATTCTTCAACATTTATGCATCTTTGTGGTACTACAGATCATTCTTCTACGATGAATATCTGGGGAAGATAATGGCTAGGCTCAAGCCGGTAAAGAAATTCCCCAGCGTTGCTATCGCCATACCGATTTACAATGAAGACCCTGATATGGTTGAACGCAATCTGAAGAGCGTACTATCGCTCAGCTACCCAAAGGACAAGAGATCCATATGGATGCTCGATGATTCAACTGACGCGAGCATAGCTGGAAAGCTTTCCGCGATAGCAAAAGAATACCGTGTGCATTACATACACAGGAACGACAGGAAGGGCTTCAAGGCCGGTGCGCTCAACAACTTCTTCAAGCAGTGCAACGCCCAGTACATTGCCATATTCGACTCCGATGAATACGTTGTGAACAAGGATTTCATAAAAGACCTCCTTCCGTTCTTCCAGGATGGGAAGATCGCCTACGTGCAGACGGAGAAAAGGTACCAGCGCGGTACGTTTTTCTCTGATTCAGTTGACATATTCGATGCGTTCTTCTTCAAGTTCATACAACCGGCCAGGGCATTCAACAACACCGCAGTATTTTCGGGATCCTGTGCCCTGATAAGGAAGAGCGCAATAGACAAAATCGGAGGGTTTCCTGAATATGTGATAGAAGATACTTTCTTCAGCTTTGAATCCGACATGCACGGGTACCAAAGCCTCTACGTTCCAAAAGTCTATGCGCTAGGAAGGCCGATAAAGACGTTCACCGAGCTCGTGAAGCAACAGTGGCGTTACAACTACGGCGATACGCAGTTCATAAGCTACTATTTCAGGAGGAAGTCAACGTCCACCCACAAGAATACGCCGCTCGCCAACATGGACTACATAACGCACGGGTTTGGCCTGAACTATCTCTCGATAGTCCTGATAATGTTCACGGTAATATCGATATGCATAGTGTTCTCTACGCTTCCGTTCGCACACATAAACTTCCAGTACATATTCGCCAACACAAACCCCGGGATTTTCCTTGAGCTGCTAGGCTTCTTTGCGTTCACACTGTCGCTCCTGACCCCAGTAATACTCACGAAGATCTACTTCAAGTCACTGTCAAAGGGATTCATGGTGTTCCTTCTAAACTACGCGCTCGCGTTCGTCAGGACAAAGGCTGCTATTGCGACATTCCTGGAAAAGAATCCCGGGGTTCACTGGAATCCGCTCAAGAACAAGGGCATGGAGAAGAATATCGTATCATCGATACTCAAGACGAAGGCAGAGGTTGTTTTCTCGATTGCCATGTTCGGGCTTGCGATATTCGCACTCTCAGAGTCCAACCTAGCCGGCGGTGCGTGGCTCACGTGGTACGGTGTTCTTTACTCGCTTGCGACTGTTTTCCTCTACAAGTACGGCTGAATTCATGATATACATAAACACGCACCAGGCAGATGAAGGCCTGATAATAGCCATGTGCGATGAGGGGCTGATAGGGAAGGTTTTGGAAGAAGGCGACGTTTTCATCGACCTTAAGCTATACGCATCTTTCTACAAGGGAGAACTGGTAAAGAAGGAAAAAGCCAAGGAGATAATAGTCAGTTCAAGGGCCAAGATGAACTCGGCCAACGTGGTAGGAAACGAAGCAATCAGCATAGCCCTTGAATCCGGCATAATAGAAAGGAACAACATCGGCATGGTGGACGAAGTTCCATATGCCCATTCTTACAAGGTCAAGGGTCAGGCCTGACCTAGCTTGAGTATTGCTGCTGCTATATCGCCGTTTGATTCCTCTAATGCAATTCTTGCGTCATTCTCGCTCTTGCCAGACCTTTCCATGACAATCTTGATATCGTCATCGGTTATCTCCACTGCAGCGGAGCGCGCCCTTTCATTTATCTTTCCAGACACCTGAAAGGTCTTTGTTCCCTGAGCTTCTATTATAGTGATTTGAGGATTTTCTACTATTATCTCCTTGTCATCACACTCTATGATGACGCGCCTAGCATCGAGTTCGGTTGATGTTATCCCCATCTTGGCCATAAGGTTGCGCATCTGTCTAGGGTCCATGTTTGGCATCATGTTGAATCATCTTTTATTGCAAAAAGCGTTATCTCTCTTCTATTGTGTGGCAGTTTCTTGAGCCTTATCCTATTGTACGCGAATCCTATTATTTCTTTTGCCCTATCTATGCTGCCAGTTATGTCATTGTCGCCAAGCTTAAGTGTCATTATCAGATAAGCGCCCCTCCTCAGGCTTCTTGCAAATTCTACCGCGAGCTCAGCTGCTATAGCAGGAGCGAAGTTTATGTCTATCATCAAAGCATCGTAGTCTCTCAAGCCTGACAGTTCTCTCGAGACGTCTTGGGCTATGCCTTTCATGTACAGTATGTCTGCATTCTCGTCTACCTCGCTGATGCTTATGCTTCTCCCTAGCCTGGCTTCTATGCCTTCCTTGTCAAGGGTTGCGCTATCCACTGCAACTACCTTAGTTCCCATTGAGAGGAGTTCCGCAGTCCATCCTCCAGGGGCAGCGCCGATGTCTATCGCCCTGCGGATTGTGTTCTTCTCAATTCCAAAATAGTCCATTGCCTCGCTGAGTTTGAAACTTGCCCTACTAACGCCAGGTTTCCCGCCTGTGCCTCTGCGCCTGAATGAATCCAGCAAGGAAACTTCGCCCCCGCAAGGCATTGTTCCTAGCATGGTAGATCTTGGCGCGAATATCAAATAGAATACCCTAGTGGGTTTTTTCAAATCTATCGAGAAACCACGTTTTTCCAGATCGGTCCCAAGTCTTACTTCTATGTCCTTTGCCCGCATTCCAGTCCCAGCGCCCAGGTTCAGAACTTCAATCATGAATGTCTTGCCTTTGTCAGCAAATTCTTCAATCTTTGACTCGATCATAGCATAATCAATGTCAGTGCCCCCACTATGGATCTCCGAGAGAATCCTAACTGCGCCGTGCACGAACTGCACGCCAGATAGCCAGTCAGAAACATCTTCTTCAGAAGCGCCAGTTTCTATTAAGACTCCAAAGTACTGTGCCATTGGTACCTCCTCCATATGTACACCGAACGTTGATGATATCTCGGATCTTGCTGTGCTGTCAAAGCGCTTGTCGAAGAAAATAAGGAAAGTGGCCATCAACTCAATTTAATACACTGTTATTTAAAACCGTTATTTTAATTCTTTATCAGGTGATTCGATCAAGTTCAGGTCCCAGAGTGCAGTGGAATATCTTACAACATACGGCTGGATGCTGATAGTGCTTGCGGGAGTGCTTGGGATATTGTTCTACCTGAGATTGTTCAGCCCATCAGTCAACCAGACATGTGTTTTTCCCGCCGAAGTAAGCTGCCTGAGCACTATTTTCTATTCATCCAATAGCGTGCTGATGATAAACCTGCAGCAGGCTACAACATCGCCAATAACGGTTACTGCAATAGGCTGCAACAACCAGTCAAAGTACACGAATATGATTCCAGAGAGCCAGTCAATCGCAATAGGTGGCAACTATACATTCGGAGTTACCTGCTATGGCGGAGGCGGAGTTGTGGCATCTATAGTTCCAGGTCAGATATATTCAGGATATGTTCTTGTGAACTACACTGATTCTGCAACCTCTTTCCCGCACAGCGTGATTGGAACCGTAGTAGCAAAGGCAGTATGATCTTATTCGCTAAGCCTGAACCTGCTGAGCGTCCTCTGCCTTGAAGTTGAAAATGGCCTGAATGGCCTTCCGTTTCCCTCGAAGAACTTTGAGAAGAATTCTACGTATATCAGCCTAGCTCCTTGTATGCCTGGCTCGAATAACGCAATGACTATGTTGAACATCTGCCCCATTAGAAGTATTACAGTCCCAACAAGTCCCAAGAGAATCGAGTGATGCCAAGAAGAGAGAAATATAAGGTCTACTACTTGGGCAAGTATCACTGATGCAAGAAGGATACCCACGAGCCTGGTGTATGATAGCATATGGCTTATGAGCGATGGGAGTTCCATCACCGCATTTGTGCCCTCAAATTTGACTATAACCAATACACCTCCGACAAGTAGAACATATGATAATATTGCAATAGGATTGCCTGTTCCTAGATCCGCCTTGTGAAGCACGTTGAGCCCAAGTATCACAAAGCCTATTGCCGCTGCAAGCCATCCGAGCTTGGCTATTGCGTGTTTCTTCTCATTCATTGACATCTTGTTTATGAATCCAAGTATGAATCCGAATGTAACCATTATGACTCCGATCCATCCGGCAACAACCAAGAGCGTGGAAAGTCCGGCAGTTACGTTGAATACTGGAGTGTATGGCAGCTGGAATCCGAACCACTGGTTGAAGAGAATCCCAAGGATTATTGCTATGATTGATCCAGGAATAATTGATTTTGCCAGTATCTTCAGCCCATTGGGGCTCACTATTGTTGTTATGAAAGACGATATCGGCTTTGGTATCATGCTCTTCTTCGGTGGATGATCCAGCCTGTGAAGGAGCCAGAGTGAAAGTCCCAGCATGAAGGCTCCGTATCCTGCATCACCTACCATAAAACCAAAGAATATTGGAAAGGCAATTGCGAACATAAGAGTTGGATCGATCTCACCAGTTTTTGGCAGAGAGTAGAATCTTATGAAGTGCTCGAAAAGCTTGAGAGGCTTTGGATTTTCCATCAATGTCGGTGGTTCTTCCTTTGTGTGGACCACATCTAATATTATCCTCTCCTTTGTTATGCCCTTGAGGAGCTTCCTTAGCTCTGGCATTCGTCTCTTCGGCACCCAGCCCTCAAAAACTGCAACCGCCCTTGTCAATCCCAGCTTGTTCGCAACTTCAAGCTTGCTCATCTCTATGTCCAACTGCTCCCTTAGCGCACTAACAGCACCATAATATTTCTGCGATATGCTGTGCAGCTCGCTGTTGAGATAAGATTTTCTGTGCCCCATGAGCTCAAGCTGTTCATTTATATCCTCAATCTTTGCATAAACGCCACCTTCCATCTTAGGAACAGATTCCATCATGAGCTTGTACTTCTCTGCAACTGATCCAAACTCCTTCTCGTTCGCCCTCGGCAAGCTGAACAGTACGGCACCATTAAATGAGTTCTTCAAAATACCTGGAAGTTCCTTGTTCAGCGCAGCTTCAAACAATGTCATTTGCTTTGACTGTCCGCGCACTACAAATGACACTATTATCTTTGTGTTAAGTATTGAAAGATCTCCAGAAAATTCCCTTATCCTGCCCAGCAGAGCAAGGTGTGCTGAAGCCTCCTTGGAACTTGCTTCAATGTAATCCAGTTCCTTCCTTATCGATGCTACTCTCTCATCTATTTTTATGCTTGCGGCCTCTCGCTTAAGGTCTTCCATGCTTTGAAATAGGACTTTTCCTTTCTCAGGAGCCGGATAAAGCAGACTTTCAAGACCTCTGAATCTCTGCGCGAGATCACTTGTTTCCTTGTAATCAATAACTTCTCCGCTCTGCAGCAGCTGTGCCACATGTTCCTGTGCAGCTTCAACCTGCATTACTCCTATGTCCTGTAGCGCAGAAAGGACATCATCGAAGTACTGCTTATGTACTATTACCCTTATCCTCTCCATCTTCGATGGTCTGAGCAATAATCACACCCCAAACCTTTCCTTTATGGCTTTCTGGAATATCTTGAAAGCAATATCCTTGCCTGCTGGCTTTATTCCAGAAGCTTTTTTCTTTGCATCAAACAC
>JASHSJ010000013.1 GCA_030040895.1 Microcaldota archaeon
CAGAACATAATAACAAAGGGCACCATAATAAACACTGAGGCTGGCAGGGCTGTAGTCACAAACAGGCCCGGAAGAGAGGGGGGCGTTAACGCTAAGCTCATAGAGGATTAAAATGGGGCAGAGAGTATACGAGTGCGATCAAAGCGAGGCCAAGGAGCTAAAGAAAATATTGGCATACGACCCGTATCTCGATCCCAATATAATACCAAAGTCAAGGGAAGTCGACGATAAGCAAATGGCGCAGATGAGCGAGGATGAGAAAAAGGCTTACAAGGAGCAAGAAGAAAAGGTCCAGGCAGCCATAAAGAAACTAAAGTCAGACAAGTTTCTAAATGTAATATTCGCAAGACAGGAATGCGAGCTGCGTGAAGGCAAGGCGATAGGACAGGATAATGGAAAACTCTATCTTTATGTAAAAGCGCCAGATGAATTCTTCCCAACTGCAGAAGAGAGATTTGCCCATGAGTTCAAGACAGTAAAACGGGCACCTGCTGAAGTGGAGAAAAAGTTCATAGAGATAAAAGAGGATGAGGATTCCAGAGCAAACGCCGGATTCGGCGCAATATTCGGTGGATAAATGCACCTTCTGAGTTCTGATGATCTTTCCAAGGAGGCAATAAACAAAATATTCTCAATAGCAGATGGAATAAGAACTGGAACAGGGATGACATCGCTCCGTGAGCACTCTATAATGGCCTTATATTTTGAAAAGCCATCTACAAGAACAAGAATGTCACTCCAGGTTGCTATGATGCAACTAGGTGGCGATTCTATCTATATAGACCCGGCGACAAGCCAAAGGTCAAGGGGAGAAACCCTTGAAGACACAGCAAAGATGATGAGCTCATATTGTGACTTCATTGCTGCCAGAATGTACAAGCAGAGTGATATAGAAAAGCTTGCAGCGAACTCTAGGGTTCCCGTAATAAATGCACTTACAGACCTTGAACATCCTACTCAAGCACTTGCTGATGTATATACTATAAGGAATAGAAAGAGTTCTCTGAAAGGGGCAAGGCTTGCCTTCATTGGCGACATAGCACAGAACACTGCTAATTCATTGATGCTAACCGCAGCAAAGACCGGCATGCAGATATCTCTGGTCGGGCCTAAGAGCTACGGACCGAACCACAAGTACCTCAACCAAGCTAGAGAGTATTCAGAGGTCTTTGTAACAGATTCAATTGAAGAGGGAATAGAAGAAGCCGACGTAATATATACTGACACTTTTGTTAGCATGGGAGAAGAGGCTGAAGCAGATAAGAGAAGGGCACTGTTCGCCCCGTATCAGCTAAATCAGGAGGCAATGCAGTTTGCAAAGGAAACGGCCATTGTAATGCACCCACTGCCTGCACACAGGGGAGAAGAGATAACCGCAGATGTTCTTGAGGGGCCGAGGAGCGTAGTATGGGAGCAAGCTAAGAACAAGCTGCTACTTAACAAGGCGGTAGTTATTTATCTCTCGGAGCGAGAGTGAAAGAACCTATTTATTTCTTATCAGAGATAGAGATTGAAGTGCGATCATGGACTTGATAATGAAGGTTCTGGTGCTAGTAATTGTAATAGCAGTAGTAGCTGGGCTTCTATTCATTGTATTCAACAGGCAGGTAACAACTGGCCCGGTGACTGAAGCGCAGGCAGAACAGCTAGTTCTAAGTGATGTGAACGCTACAAACCCAGGCGCACTGGTCACTATAATCAATGCCTCACCATCAACACTTGAGAGTGGAAGCTGGAACATTGTTCTATCAGTAGTATATAATGCAACTAGGGCTTGCCCAACGCTTTCAATAGAAGACTTTGACTATCCTGCCACTGGGCTATCAGGAGCCACAATCAATAATTACACGAGTAATTGTATAATATACGGCATTTCATCAGCTCCTTCATATGTGATAAGCTCACCATACATTGCAATAGCGCGCTCGTATAACAGCACGATCGCAAAGAACTACGTTACTACATACGGGTATTCAAACACACAGGTTCATGCAAGGTTCTACAGCAGCCTGAATTCGACGTCAACTCCACTCAACCAAACTCTCGCATCTGTTTGGATAATAAACTATAGCGCAACTCCCGCAAGCTTCAACCAGTACTTTGTGCTGAGCCTTTCTGGCGCAGTTCTTGGCAACTACACAGCACAAAAATGAGGATTTTTAGCTTTTACAATGCATTTGATTCTTTTACTTAAGTAAAAGTGCAAACTTTTTGCTTCTTATTTTTTCTTTTTGTATACTAATTAAACCTTTTGTAGTAGTCACTACTTTAATTCTCATCGGGAGCATAAGGCTTTTAAAGCTTATTAGTAATAATAGTTTCAGCGACACAGTTGAAATTAAATTTTAGAACTTTGGCGAGATCTAAAATTTATTCAAGATTCACATTCACGTTAATAGGCGATAAGATGAGCGACCTTGTAAATGAAGTACTAGGAAGAGGATCCTCGACCGGATCCGTAGACGACGCATTCAGCAGCACACAGATCAAGATAGTGACCGCAGGATTTGGCGGGGCTGGCAACAACATAGTCAACCGATTGCTGAAGGCCGGAGTCAAGGGCACAGAATTTGTTGCGGTCAACACCGACGCGCAGCACTTCAAGATAATCGACGACAGGATAAAGAAAGTCTTGATAGGGAAGACGATAACAAGAGGGCTTGGTGCAGGAGGAGATCCGACAATCGGCATGAAGGCTGCAGAAGTAGACAGGCATCTGATTGAAGAGACGTTCGCTGGCACTCAGCTAGTGTTCCTGTGCGCTGGTATGGGAGGAGGGACTGGAACTGGATCAATAAGGGTAGCTGCTCAGATCGCAAAGGAGCAGGGAGCCATAGTAGTTGCGATGGTAACGTATCCGTTCGACCTGGAGAGAATCAGGAAGGCAAAGGCTGAGGACGGGATCCAGCAGCTGAGGAAGTACTGCGACAGCGTGATAATACTTGACAACAACGCGCTGGTAAGACTTGTACCAAACCTTCCGATGAACGATGCGTTCGCGCTTGCTGACGAAGTACTTGCAAAGGCGATAGGAGGCCTTGTCTGGACAATAACCCAGCCAAGTCTCATTAACATAGACTTCGCAGACGTGAGGGCAATCCTGGGCGGAGGAGATGTGGGATTCATAGCAGTAGGGATGGGCAAGGGCACAGACAAGGTCAGCTCAGCTGCAGAGGGAGTGCTCAAGAACAAACTCCTTGATGTTGACTTCGAAGGTGCAAAGGGAGCAATAGTCCACATATCCGGCGGAGCATCTCTTACAATAGGAGACGCGATAAAGGCAGGAGAGATCATAACGGACCGTATGGATCCGAGCGCAAACGTGAAGTGGGGCGCTAGACTGATTCCTGGATATGATGAGCAACTAGAAATAGTGGCAATAGTAACAGGAGTCAAGGGTTCGAGCATAGTGGGCAAGCTCGAGGAGAGAAAGGAGAGCGCCTTCGGCGGAATTGAAATGATAGGCTAATACCTATCCTTTTAATTTTTTGTTTTTATTACATTTAAGTGATTTGGATGGCAGAAACTGGCGACGAGTACACTGCGAGGCTTGCGGTGGTTGGTTTGGGAGGCGCGGGGTCTAACCTCGTGAACAGATTGTACAACAGCGGGATTAAGAGCGCGACGACAATAGCCCTTAACACCGATGCAAAGCACCTAAACATGATAGGGGCTCATAAGAAAATCCTTATGGGAAGGGAGATAACCAGGGGACTCGGAGCGGGAGGCTTTCCAGAGGTAGGAGCAAAGTGCGCAGAGGCCAGCAAGAACGAAATCCTAGACGCAATAGACGGATGCCACATGGTATTCCTTGCAGCTGGTATGGGTGGGGGGACAGGAGGAGGAAGCGCGCCGATTGTAGCGCAGATGGCAAGGGAGGCAGGAGCACTGGTTGTCGCATTTGTAACATATCCATTCTCGCTGGAAAGGAGCAGAAAGCAGAAGGCTGACTGGGGCCTTGAGCAGCTGACAAAGAACGCTGACACTACTATAGTGATCGAGAACGACAGGCTGCTCAGTTATTCTCCAAATCTGCAGATAGAGAAGGCGTTCGAGCTTGTTGACAACATACTCCTAAACGCAGTTAGGGGCATATCTGACACTATAATGCTTCCGAGCCTGATAAACCTTGATTTCGCTGATCTGAGGTCGATCATGGGCAACACAGGAACTGCTGTCATCAATATAGGAGCTGGATATGGCCCAGACAGGGTTGAGAGGGCAATAAACTCGACATTGAGCCATCCGCTCATGGACGTTGACCTTGAAGGGGCAAAGAGCGCGATGGTTCACGTTACAGGGGGCACTTCATTGACCATAGGAGAGGCAACAAGGATAGGAGAAGGAGTTACAGCTGCGCTAGACCCTAAGGCGAACGTCATATTCGGGGCAAGATTGGTGCCAGAGCTTGCAGACCAAGTCAAGGTAATGTCAATAGTAACGGGAGTCAAGCCAAGGTTCAACAGCGCGAAGATGCCTGAGATGAGCGCAAGAACCCAGAACTCATTCGAGAGCCTTGAGAACCTGATCTGATAAGTTTATCTTGTCATTTGGGCTTTAACGACTAGGGCTTATGCTCAACCTTTTATAGATTGTCGTTCAAACCATTATGACTGGTTTTATGGCAGATGATGAAGGATACCAGCGGGAATCAGTAAAAGACGTTCGTATCGGCAGATATGTGCTGATAGACGGGATTCCTTGCAGAGTAGTTGATATAGAAACAAGCTCTCCTGGCAAGCACGGATCCGCTAAGGTGAGAATTACCGCTATGGGCATGTTTGACGGCCAGAAGAAGAGCATAATCAAGCCAAGCCATGATGACATAGAGGTTCCAATAATAACGAAGAGGAAGGCTCAGGTTGTTTCTATAACCGGCAGCACTGCACAGGTCATGGACTCTGAAACGTATGAAGTTTATGATCTGCCTGTGGCTGACGAGCTTAAGGGCAAGCTCGAACCTGGAAAAGAGGTTGAGGTAATGGAGGCGATGGGTAGGAAGGCGCTTTCAAGGATATGGCAGTGATTTAGTGGAGCTAAAGATTCTAAGCGATTCAGAGAACGAGTCAGTAGGAAGGCGCGAGATAAGGTTCTCGATTATGGAAGATTCGTCTACTCCATCAAAGGATGCTGTGAAGACAGAACTCTGCAAGAAGCTCAACATCCACCCAGACTCAACGGCGATAGTGAAGATAAGCCAGGCATTCGGGGCAAGGCAGGCAACAGGAGTTGCCCATTCATATCCTACATTTGAGGCAATGAGGCACTACGAGCATCTCCATCTATTTGAAAGAGATGAGAAGAGGAAGAAAAAGAGGGAAGCCAAGGCGGCCGGAGGAGAGCCAGAGAAGAAGGAAGATGCGAAGCCTGAGGAAAAGAAGGAGTGATAATAAATGGTGGAAGCTAAACCAAAGAAGAAAACGTTCAAGCCCTACAAGCCAGGCAAGATGTGTCCAAAATGTGGAGCAAGGCTTGCGGACCATTCCGATAGACTATCTTGCGGCAAGTGCGGATACGCAGAGTTCAAGGCTAAGAAATAGGTGCCGTGTTGGCAGCAAAAAGAAGGACTAGAAAGCAAGTTCGTCATCATGTAATGCCAAAGAGAGAGCCATTCGGGGTAAGATGGAGCATATACATAATATTCTTCGCGCTTCTCGCGGCGACTTTCTACTTCTCAGCCGAATATGGATTTGCAATGCAATCCAACAACGCAGCTGCACAGCAGGCAGCACTGATGTATTCATCGATTTTTACATCTTTTACTTTTCCTGCAGGCGCAATATCGTACATGATGTTTAGGGGCAGGAAGATAAGGAATCTTCCGAAGGAACTCGGATTGTCTAGAGATAAGCTCACTGGGGCTGCAATATCATACGGAATAATCCTGGCCGGTATCATAGTAATGCTTGAGCTGGGTTTGGCTGCTTATTCACAGCTCACGAATACGCCGATTCCATCAACCAATACCCAAATCATACTCGGAGGAATGCCTATAACGTTCCTGCTCTTCAGTGCATTCATAGCACCAATAAACGAAGAGATATTCTTCAGGGCATTTCTGGTGCCAAGGATAGGAATCATACTCAGCGCAATAATTTTTATGCTCTTTCACCTTGGATACGGCTCAGTAACAGAACTTGGAGGGGTTGTTTTGTACGGGCTCGCTGCTGGATACTTGTACAAGAGGAAGGGGTCGCTTTATTCAACTATACTAGGGCACATGTTAGTGAATGTTTTGGCTGTTGCGTCGTTCGTAATGTGAGCTGATGGCTGTCCGAAGGATAAGAGTCATTGCCGTGTCTCCTGAGTACCAGATAAATCTTGGATATATAGCAAGGGTCATGAAGAACTTTGGGGTAACAGACCTGAGAATAGTGAATCCAAAGTGCAAGCCGTTGGGCAAGGATGCGATAAAGTATGCAAAGCATGCCCATGAGATACTAAGGAAGGCAAAATTCTCGAAAAGCATAAGGGAGGCGGGAAGGGGCTGTGGAATATTGATAGGCACAACAGCAATATGGCACAAGACAGAAGCATCGTTCTTCAATGTCTATGGAATAGGCGCAGTGGATGAGATGGCCGCAAAGGCCCACACAATAGGATTGGTACTTGGAAGGGAAGGAACCGGCCTCACGAAGGAAGAACTTGCTGAGTGTGATGCAAATGTCGTAATACCAACAGACAAGGGCTATCCTGTAATGAACATATCACATGCACTTGCTGTGCTACTGTTTTCACTTAGTGGAAAACGGAGCGTAAATCCTGACATCAAACTTGGTGGCGCGGCTGATAGAGAAGCGATAGTCAAACTATTCGAAAAAGAGCTGGGCAGAAGGGCAAACATAAGGGACAAGAAGGCAGTTGTTTCAGCCTTTCGCCACATACTGAGCCGCTCATATGCAACAAAGAAAGAGCTTGGCGCCCTCGCGGTTGCGTTCTCTCCAAAGTTCAGGACAAGATAATTACATCTTCTTCTGTGCCGGCTTCTTGCTCTTTATTATCTTTACTTTTGCCGGTGTTATAAGGATCTTATTATCTGCTATGACAGCTATGTCCCCGTTTATCTTGTCGACATAGGTCTTCAGGGTGTTAACCAAGCCTGTCAAGGTGTTCTGCCTTGCCTTCATTGGCTCAGTGTTTAGAAGTATGATATTCCTCTTCTGCAGCTCTGCCTGTATCACAGTCAGGTCGCTCTCCTGCTGCAGTGCAACAGGCTTTACATAGAAGTCCGCTGGCTCATTCATCATGTCAACGTTCTCCATCTCCTCCGAATTCATGTACTCTTCAACATCGAGCCCTTTGTTGCTGCCCAACGCGCCTCCTAGTTTGTCGAAAATTCCCATTTTTGTCACCGATTTACAGTCGCCATTCGATTTAGTATGATATGAACTACTTTAAAATACTTTCTATAAATTTTAGATTTAGTGGAATCCTCGGAACGGTTTTCTGAACTGCATTCTCATGCTGAATACAAAACTGTATTTAAACATATTTGTGCATTTAATTATGGCTGGGACTAGGTGCTATCATGATCAGGATAAAGAGAATCTATGAAAGACCTGAATTCATAGACGGGACAAGGGTTCTTGTTGACAGGCTTTGGCCCAGAGGAGTAAGAAGGAGCACGGCCTATGTTGATATATGGATGAAGAATGTGGGACCTAGCAACGAACTAAGGAAGTGGTACGCCCATCAGGACACCAGATGGGTTAGATTCAAGGCAAGATACATAAAGGAACTGGAAACCAATCCCACGCTCTTCCATCTTGTCAAACTTGCCCTTCATACTGACCCAATTACGCTGCTTTTCGCTTCACAGAATGCCAAGCACAACAATGCTATTGTGCTACTGCAGGTTTTGAACAGGGAGCTCAAGAAGGCAAAGAAAAGGATGTGAAGCTGGTCATAGAATGCCGATAAACGCAAAAGAGACCTACGACAAAATATACGCGGAGGTCAAGAAGCACATAGCTGGAAATGAGAATACTATAAAGCTAATGCTAATGGCCATAATAGCAGATGGGCATGTGCTGCTTGAGGGAGTGCCGGGCGTGGCAAAAACCACAATGACAAAGACAATAGCCAGCACGCTTGATGCAAAGTTCGGAAGAATAGAAGGAACCGCAGACCTTCAGATAAAGGACGTAATCGGATACACATACATAGATGAAAACCATAATGTGCAGTTAAAGAAGGGTCCAATATTCACGAATATATTGCTGATCGACGAGCTGAACAGAACCCAGCCGACCGTTGCGACTGCATTCCTTGAGGCCTTGGAAGAGAAAAGAGTGACGATCGGAAACAATGACATAATACTGGACAAGCCGTTCATAACATTTGCAACGCAAAACCCACTGAATATTGAAGGGACATTGCCGCTCCCGAAAGTTCTTGCAGATCGTTTCATAATGAGGATAGAAGTCAAGTATGCATCAGAAGAGCAAGAGCAGGAAATGCTCAGGCTCAAGGAAAAGGAAGAACTGGGCACAGAGCCAGTAAAGAAGATAATAGGGGTAAAAGAAATATTGGAGATGCAGAGCCTGGCTGACCGCATAGCAATGCCTGATGACGTTGTACAAGCTATAGTAAAGATGGTAGATGCAACAAGGAAAGAAATTCATGTTGTGATGGGAGGAAGTCCCAGGGCAGAGATAAGCTTCATGAGAGCAGCCAAGGCAAAGGCCCTCATAGAAGGAAGATCTTCAACATCTGTTGATGACATAATATTCCTGGCAAGGCCCGTACTCAGCCACAGGATAGCCGTAAAGGCATCAGGAGGCCTTGGGGTAAACGGCATAATAGACGGAATAGTGGCCATGCAGAAGTAGATTCGATGAAACCCATATTCATCCAGGCAAAAGATGGAGAGGTATCAGAAAAGGTAGTGGTGGGAGGAGACCCTGGGAAGATAAAAGCGCTATCAAAACTGCTAGAGAAGCCTCGCCTTATAAATGAAAACAGGGGTTATCTGGTATACACGGGAAATTACAAAGAGCATATGATAACACTTGCCGCACATGGGATAGGAGGTCCTTCGATGGCAATAGCAATGGAGGAACTAGGAATGTTAGGCGCAAGAACAATAGTTAGATATGGCAGCGCAGGCTCTTTGTCGGCAAATTTGAAAGTTGGCGATCTCCTGGTTGTCGAAGCTGCAGATCATGATAACGGGGGATTTTATTCACAATATTTTGGAAGCAAGAACATTGATTCGTCACCAGACCCAAAGCTAAGAATGGCGCTTGAAGAGCAGCTAAAGGCATCAGGTCTGAGCTATCATAAGGGTCGGGTATTTACCACTGAAACATTCTATGCGGAAGACGAGAACTTCCTTGAGAGACATTCAAAGGCAGGCAGAGTTGCAGTAGAGATGGAATGTGCGCCTTTATTCACTCTCAGCAAGCACAGAGGATGGAAGAGTGCTGCGGTTGTACTGATAAGCGATAGTCTTGTTGAAAAGGACAATGCTTTACTCAGCAATCCAGCTGAATTCAACAAGATATCTGAGAAGGGCGCGATTGCGATATTCGATACATTGATAGGATTCGAATGATCATACGTAGCCCCATCTGTGGAGCTTTGGATAGTCCTTTATCCACCTGTCAGAAATGTCGATTCTGTATATTGCATTCGGCACCAGTATCTGCTTCAGGTTCTTATAGGCCGATGTCTTTGCATCGAATATTGTATCTCCGCTACCGGTAACAACAAATCCATAACCTAGAGACCCGGCAGTTACCCACGTGCCACCATCCATCTTGAGGTCACCGAGATGGAAATGTTCTTTTGCACGTTCGTCGAATATCATGACAGGCATGCCTTTTCCATATCTCTCAAACCCGTCTTCATAGGGATAAGTAGGAACGCAAACCACTACCCCTATTTGGTATCCGTCGTCGGCCTCTATGAAATCAAGTGTCTTGTCGACCAATCCTACCAATAGGTCTGTTACTCTTGTATGGCCCTGCAGTCCCTCAAAGACAAGATCTATGAGCGGATAACCAAAACGTGATGTGAATTCAAGCGGCCATATCCCATCCTGATTGACTATGCAATTGACGTCTATCGTGCCAACGTATCCGTCTTTCTTCAGGTCATCCTCTATCTTCTTGAGCGTGCTCTTGAAAAGCTTGAGCTTGTCGAATGTGAAGAATCCGTGTGTTCCCATCTCACCAGTAAATACTCCTAGGTCGCCAGTCAGCAGGCGTTTGTTCTCGAAGTTCATATACACTGGCATGATGAATTTCTCGCCGTTGAAGAATGCGGTAACAGCCACCTCGACTCCTTCTATGACCTCCTGTAGGACGAACTTTGGCTCCCCCCATGCAGTATTCCAGTTCCTGTTGTAGTGCTCCATTAGCTGTATGAGATCTGCGTTGTCCTTTGACTGTGCAACGTAGAGCAGGCTCTTCTCATCGCCAGCCTTGCCCACGAACTTTATGACAAATCTCATGTTCTGATCTCTAAGAAACCGTTTTGCCGAAACGAAACTGTCGAACTCAAACGTCTGCGGAACTCTTACGCTCATCTTTGCGAAATAATCAAGCGCGAACTTCCTATCCAGTTCTAGCTGGTCTCCAAGATAACTTCCGCCTATGACTTTGAACCCGCTCTGCCTGAGTTCGTTCTGCCTGAACCCAAATCCTATGTCATCAAACAAGATTATGTCCGCCCAGCTCTTCTCGCTCTCCCAGTCCGTGGTCTTTTCTACTACATCGTCAACAACATCATGAGAACTTTGATCCTGGATGAACATCTTGACGCTGTTTCCTTCTTTCTTGAGCTGGTATGCTATGTCGGTGCCGCATCCTTCGCCTGAAACAATTAGGAACTTGTATTTCTTCTTCTCCTCTTTCTTTTCTTCCTTCTTTTCCTCTTTCTTCTCTTCTTTCTTCTCCTCAGACTTCTTTTCTTCGGTTTTCTTCTCTTCTAGTTTCTTTTCATCTGATTTTTTCTCGTCGTTATTTGATGGCATTCTATTTCACTTGCAAATTATTGTTTGAATAAAAATATAAATACAAGATGATATCTTTGTAACTATGAATAAAATTGTGCTTGGGCTTTGCCTCGCTTTCGTTTGCCTGCTTTTGGTCTCAATATCTTGAGCGCTTTAGATAAAAATAAATACACGTACTTTGTTTTAGTCCTATGGTGGGTGCATACAGAGGTCATATTGATCTGAGGTGGAACCCGGAGAGGCAGGATATAGGAAGGAGGTTACCGTATCTCGTTAGGGAACTCGAAGGTGTGCGCTACGAAGTGACCACAAATGATGTTGAAAAAGGCCCTGCGCTTCAGCTCAAAATGGGGGAAAAAACAGTTACTGGGGAAAAGGAGGTAAGAGAGTTCGTAGAGGAGCTGCTTAGGGTAAGAGGCTGAAGTATTTCCTCTATGAATTATACCTTGCGCTTTTCTTGAACCTTGCTGCGTATTGCTCGTAGCTGCTATTTATGTGGTGGGCTTCGCCGATTATCATTCCGGTGGTCCCCGCAAGCACTATCTCTACTACAACAGCAAGTATTACAGATTCTGGATACGCGTATGCTATTCCAAATCTGGCTATATAGGAAACAAGCCAGATAACCATTATGAAGGGAGACCTTGTGTAGAACGTGGTGCCGTTCTTGTCAAAGAACTTGACGCCACCCGCAAGCCTCCTGCCTATAATGTACCCGGCTATCAATGTGGCTAATGATGCAGTTGCATCGATGTAAGATGGGTTCAGCACTGCGAGCCCAAACAGCGTAACAACAAAATACATGATCGGGCGCCTGTAAACATTCGTCTTGGTGTACTTCATGCCCTTTAATCCACGATATATTCCAAGCGAGAGTACTACGGCTATGATTATCAGCACTCCGCCTAGATACTGTGCAGGTATGCTGCTTATGCTTGGTATTTGGAGTAGCACTTAATCACGAGTGGACTCTGCGTTCTACCCACGTGAAGTGATGTGGACTTTGCATATATATAGTTTATTACCCATGATAAGATGTAAATTAGCTAACGTAATGCTATAGTGATGCACGTGCTCAAAAATAAGAACACTCTGATCTTATTAATAATCATAGTAGTCATTATTATCGCGGCTGTGGCGTTTTTACTATCATGGAAACAAAGCACATTTGTAGTTCCTATAGTTCCTAAATCTTACTTTACCATCCCGCCAGGACAAGCTGTGCAGTATAATCTGACTAACCTAACAGTACCACAAGGCTATAATGTTACTTTGAAAGGAGAATTTGTAGCAAACAACAACCTAAAAGTTGCGGTTCTAAATAACGCACAGATGGCTGCTTTCACTAATTTTAGAATAGCTACGGATTTTAATAAAACATATAACAACCTAAGCTCAGCTGTAAGCTATACTTTTAATGCTACTGATACTGCTGATAATTCAAAGGTGGTGGTTGTAGATGTAGTAAATTTAAGGCTTTCACCTGGCAATTATCATATATTATTTTACAACATCAATCCCAAATATCTAGCACAGAATTCAACTTACTGGGCCAATGTGAGTATGGCAACTCCGATGGTTCTGAACTATACTCGTTGAGTCCGGTGGACTTTTGGTCCCCTCGACTACAAGTTAAATGGACTCTGCGGGAATCGAACCCGCAACCTTCCGCTTGCAAAGCGGACGCTCTACCATTGAGCCAAGAGCCCATGTCATGAACTTTGATGATAAGCATATTTATGGATTTCTCTGCCTAGGGCTTTCATTCTCCTCCCAGAGCATGCAGAAAGGGGATTTATGAGTTCTTGATGGCTGGTCGCTCATCACCCATTCTGGGTTTCCATAAAGCTGCCTTGAAAGGCGCTCTGCGCTTGCTAGTATCGATGCGCTTGTGCTTTGTTGTGCATGCTCGAAACTCCCCCCAGTAAGAGCTTGTGTCATGGTATCCATTAGCTGGTCCTTTATATCCTGCGTTGTGCCCAGTTTTCTCCTTGCTATGCTCCGTATGCTAGGCAGCTGGCCTATCCTGTCAAGGTCTTCCTTTTCCAGCCTCCACAGTTTGTCTATGGCTCCTACATCGTATGGCTCGACAACAACCAATCCCTCGTATAGCAGGAACTGTCCTGGCGTAAGTCTCTGCGCATGGCCTGCCAAAGACCTTCCATTGAAGCGTATGCTGGATGTTCTCGGCAGTGATAGCTCTTCTCTTCCTATTCCTGCTACGCTTGCTATTGCATCAGCAGCCAGTCCGCCAAATCTTGTGTGCACATCATGGAGGGATCCTGCCCAGCCGTCCTTTTCGCTGATCGGTATTGCTACCGCATATTCAAGCGAATTGTCTGTCACGTAGAGCGGTCTTCCACCGGTCTTTCTCCTCGTTATATCTACTCCATCTAGATTGTCAAGCTTCAAGCATTCCTTGCTGTCATGCTCACACAGTATTATGGACGGCTTTGTGAAATCATAAAACCTTAGAAAAATTCTTCCAGACTGGGCGCTTTCTAAGCTCATGGCTTCATCTATAGCCATATTCATCGCTGCTCCGTATCTCCCATATCCGAGAGATGTAGTCGCGGTGGTCTGCCTGCCCTGGGGTGGCATAGATTTCATCATAAATCCTATCTCTTTTAACTGATTATTAATGCTTTTGAGATTCGGATCGCACAGCTGATCTTAGGACAAGCGCTGCACGATTACCTACGTTTTCCTCCTTTCTTGGTGCCCTTTGAAGACTTCATCCTCGTCTTCCTCTCTCTTATGACTCTCCTGCCTGCCGATCCTGTTGCGGTGAGTTTTTCTATGACCTGGAGGCCTTTTGATCCCTCCCTTGCCTCCTTTCCTGCCTGCTCCAACAACGAGTCCATAACGTTCTCGCTCATCGACTCCGAGTCGCTTGACGAGCTTGCCAGGAGCGCATTTTCCAAGTCACCGGCCTTCAGGATCTTGTTGAGATCGTGCAGTCTCCTTATCTCCTCTATCTCCTTGCTGTACTTTGACTTTTTGCTCTCTTTCCTTGGGCCAGCCATATTGCGCCTTTTCTCATCTCGCTTAGGTTTCTAAAAGAAGGATATATATTGCTTTTGTTGATATTTCGGCTGCTGCCTTTCTATTCATGGAAAACCTTTATATCTTGACCTTCATATGCTATTGATCTGATGGCGAAGGCTGCGAAGCTCCCGGTTTCACACACGAACATCATAAGCGATGGAAGAGAGTCCTGGATAGACAAAAGGTTGAAGAAGAAGCTGGGCCTTTCCTATGGGGACGTGATACAGATAAAGTCAAAGAAGAAGACTACTGTTGCAGTTGTATGGGAAGCGGCAATGGGAGATGACAAAGAATCCATCCGGCTTGATGACCTCATGCGCCATAACCTTGGTATAAAGGTTGGGGACATGGTTTCTGTGCGAAAAGTGCCGGTCCGGTCGGCCAGGTCAATACGCCTGAGACCGCCTCGTGGGCAGAAGTTTGCTGCAAGCGAGAACTTTCCCCTTTATGTCAAGGGAAGGCTGAAGGAACGCCCGGTCATAAAAGGCGACGTCATACCAGTCTCTGTTTCTGGCGTCATGCTGAATCTTACAGTATCAAAAGTAGAGCCACTCGGGGTTGTCAGGATAGCAGACAAGACAGAAGTAGTGGTGGGATAGAAGATTATATCTCGTGCTCGTCCCCTATCTTTGGGACCGTTACCTTGTAGCCCCTTTTCAGCCATTCCATTAACGATATGGACTTGCTCTTTTCTCCATGTACCAGGAATATTTCCCTAAGGCCCCTTATCTTCTTCGGTATCTGCTCTAGCTGCCGCCTGTCTGCATGAGCGCTCATGTGGTAAAGCTCCACGGCCATCTCGACATTTAACTTCGAATCGTGGAAACTTATTTCCCTCTGGCCGTCGATAAGCGCCCTTCCGGGTGTTCCCTCTGCCTGGTAGCCTATCAATATGAGCTTGTTCATTGAGCTTCTTGCCAGTTTCTTTAGGTAATAGACAACCGGGCCGCCTGTCAGCATTCCGCTCGTTGTCACTATTATCGCGCTCTCGTCGCTCTCAACTATCTTCGCTCTGTTCGGCTTCTCGACTATGGTGAAGTTGGGGCTCTTGAAAGGATCGTAGTCACTCATCAGGATTCTGCTCTGCACCTCCTTTTTGCAGTATATAACATTGTGCCTGTGTATCCTAAGGACCTTCCCTATCATGCCATCCACGTAAATTGGCACCTTTGGCAGCTTGCCTGAATTCATGAAGTCATCAAGGAACAGGAGGACTTCTTGCGCCCTTCCCACTCCGAAGCTCGGTATCAGCACCTTTCCACCCTGCAGTATCGTGTCATTTATGCTCTTAACCATGCCCCTTGCCATGTCCTTCTCGCTCATGAATATGTCATCCTTGCCCCCATAGGTGCTTTCCATTATGAGGGTTTGGGCCTGGAGATTGTTTAGGTCCGCTCCTTCCAGCAGCTTGGTGCTCTGGAGGTTGATATCTCCAGTGTATATCATGCTCTTGCCATTGTGCGTTACCTTTATCAGGCAGCTACCGAGCAGATGCCCCGCGTTTATGAGCTCGATTTTCACGTCCTTTATTGTAAATGGCTCTCTGTATTCTATGACCTTGAAACTTTTTGCCATCCTGGCCAGCACGTCCTTTGTTATCTCCTTCGGCTCAGACAGCCTCATGTAATCTGCTACCTGTATGTTAAGCAGCTCCATTGTGGGTTTAGTCGAATATATTTTCCCTTTGTACCCTCTTGCGAATAGGTGTGGCGTAAAACAGCAGTGATCGAGATGTGCGTGTGTTATCACTACTGCGTCTGCGTCCTTTATGTCGCTGTTTGGTATTTCTGGAAACGCCAGATCCTCGCTTGGATTTAGTCCTGCATCCAGTATTATCTTTGCCTGTGGCGTGGTAATCAGTATACAGCTCCTACCCACCTCTCCCGCTCCTCCGAAAAATCTTACTTTCATTATATCACTTCTGTTGACTTTGCAAGGGGCAGCCTAAGCCGCCGATTGCACCGTCATTCTTCTTCTTTGCTTTCCTGCTTCTTTTCCTTCTTCTTTATTACCGCAATGTCCTCTAGGTTTATTTCCTGGATTTGCGGCTTCGGCTGCATCCTCTTGCGTTGCCTTTCTTCCTTCCTTTCGCGCCTTATTCCAAGGATCTTCCTAAGCCTTTCGTAAAGCCCGTCAAGAACCTTGTCTGTTTCTGCTATCTTGGCCTCCAGCTCTGTAAGCCTTTTCCTGTATTCCTCGATATCCCCTTTTACGAACTCGCCCTTCCTCTCCAGTCTTATTGACTTGTATGCTTCGCTTAGCTCCTTGTTTATTTCGTCTATCTTCCTTATGAGATCCTTTTCCTCCGATAGTGACGAAGCTTCCGTTGCAATCTTGAACTCAAGCCTGTTCTTGAGCCTCTTGAGCTGGCCTATCTTCCTCCTCTTCTCGTTGTTCTTGTCCCTCTCATGCTCCATTGTCAAGAGCTTCGATATTGCCTGGGACTCTGCCTCCTTGTAGCCCAATCTTCTTCTAGTTTCCTTTATCTGGACTATGACCGTGCCCCTGCCCTTTCTTATTCCATCGATTTCCTCCTTTATCTTCGCTGCCTCAGGATTGTTTGAATTCTTTATGACTTCGTTCAGGACTTGATTGTAAGGAACTGGCTTCTTTCCTTGGTCTGGTCTCTGCGGTGCGTGAGGACGGGCTATCTCCTGCTGTTTGCTTCCTGCTGCATTGCTTTCATTTATCAGTTAATCCCCTTATGGAATATCAAAATTAAATGGACATTTTGCCCCGGTCGTTAAGAACCATGCGCAACCTGCGCATTTCATTATCATTGCGATGTTATTTAAACCCTTTTTGAATTTGCTTCACGTTCGATACTAGGAGCCTGCTGCTTAGATATTACTACTGCCTTGCCGCCCATGCCTTCTATCTTCTCTACCGCTGCCTTTGAAAACGCAGATGCCTTGATCGTCGCTGGCTTGTCAAGCGCTCCGTTGCTCAAGACCTTGTATCCTTCGAGGTTTATCTCGCCTGGCTTCTTCTGAGCCATGATGTTGATCCTGTCAAGTGTTATTTCATTGAGCCTGTTCCTTCCTCTCCTCCATGGAGCGAATCCTTTCTTCCTTATGAGTTCAGGTGCCTTTGCCGTATAGTATGTCCAGTCGTGCTTCCTTAGCCTTGCCAGTGCTCCAACTCCTCCTCTTCCTCCTGCTCCCCTTGCATTCTTTATGTTTCCTACCCCCCATCTCCTTGATCCCAGAAACTTTCTGTTCTTCTTTGCTCTTCTCACTACCATCAGACCATCCTGCTCAATAGTGCGTTGATTCTTGCTCCTGAATAGCCAAGATCTCCGCCCTGATTTATGTGCCTTCTTACGCTGCTGAATCCATGCTTTGGCGGATGCAATCTCATTGGCATCTTCTCGCTTATGTCTTTGAGTGCCGCCTTCCCGTTTATCAAAGCCTTCGGGTCCACATTCAGACCGAACTTCGTCACCATTTTCTGAAGCGTTGGCTCGTCAACTTCTCCATATGCTATGTGCTCGGTGCACTTCTTCAGCATTCCTAGATACGGAGCATTTACCTTTATCAGCACGCAGTTATTGACTCTCTTTAGATTGAGCCTTTTCATAGTTTCCTCTGTCGAGGACCTGACATTCACTCTGCCTCTTATCCTAACTGCGGCGATGAGCTTTCCGGTTAACTCTTGCTGTTTCATAAAAACACAAACAGACTGCTGACTTACAAAGTAGCTTCGTCTTTTACATATTTATAGGTTTATTCCATCTCTGGCATGCCTCCGTGGCCATGGCCACCCATAGGTCCAGCTGGCGGCCTGCTCTTGGCGCTGATCATGTCATCAATTCTGAGAATGATCTCTGCTGCCTCGCTTGCACTTAGGATTGCCTGCTGTTTGACTCTCAGTGGCTCGAACACCCCGTTCCTGTCCATGTTGCCAATATTGTTCTTGAATATGTCAACGCCAAACTGGCTTCCCTCCTTGCTCTTGTGCTTGCTCCTGAGCTGAACTAGAGTGTCTATTGCATCCATGCCTGCGCTCTCCGCCAAAGTCTTTGGAACTGCTTCTACTGAATCAGCGAACTTCTGTATTGCAAGTTGTTCTCTTCCTCCGACTTCTCCAGAATATTCCCTCAGCGCGTTTGCAAGGTCGATCTCTATTGCACCGCCCCCAAGCACGTACTTTCCTGTTTCTATCGCGCTTGATATTGCGCCAATTACATCGGTTATGGCTCTCTCTGCCTCATCAACTGCCTGCTGAGTTCCTCCCCTTACGAATATAGTGACGCTCTTTGGATCTTTGCACTTTTCTACGAACGTCATCTGTTCTCCGCTTATCTTGCGCTCTTCCACAAGTCCTGCGTATCCGAGGTCCTTGTCAGTCAAATCGTCAAGGCTTGTCACCAATCTTGCCCCTGTCGCCCTTGCGAGCTTCTCCATGTCGCTCTTCTTGACTCTCCTTATTGCAATGATTCCTGCCTTTGCAAGATAGTGCTGGGCTACATCATCAATGCCCTTTTGCGTGAATATGACATTTGCCTTGCTCTTTCTGATCTTGTCTACCATGTCCTTGAGCATCTGTTCTTCCTGCTGGAGGAATGCTTGCATCTGCTCCGGGCTCGTTATCTCGATCTTTGCATCAGTCTCTGTTTTCTCTATCTCTAGTGCAACGTCGAGTAGTGCTACCTTTGCGTCTTTCACGCTCTTCGGCATACCAGGATGAGATATTTCCTTGTCTATTAGGACACCGTTTATGAACTCTGTGTCTCCTATTCCCTTTCCTGCCTTCTTCTCCAGTTTGATGAAGTCGTGGTCAATGACTACCTTGCCTGCTGCGTTCTTCTCAACTACCTGCCTTACTGCCTTTATTACTAGCTTGCACAGGTATTCTTTTGTTGAATCATCTCCTACGTTCTTTGATCCCATTGAGACCATTGCGATCTTCTGAAGTGTTGCTTCATCTCCTGCGGCTACTTCCTTTGCCCTCTCTGATAGGATTTGGGCTGCCTTCTCCGCACCCATCTTGTATCCTCTTATTATAGTGGTCGGATGGATTCCTTGTTCGATCAGATCCCCTGCTCCCTTGAGAAGTTCCCCTGCCATTATTACTACGGTTGTCGTTCCATCTCCAACTTCCTTGTCCTGAGTCTTTGCTATATCTACCATGATCTTTGCTACTGGATGTTCAACATTCATTTCCTGCAATATCGTGGCTCCATCATTCGTTATTATTATGTCTCCAAGCTCGCTGACAAGCATCTTGTCCATGCCCTTTGGCCCAAGCGTGGTCTTTATTGCATTTGCAACCGCCACTCCGACCGCTATATTTGTCCTCTGCGCATCCCTTCCCAGGACTCTTGATGCCCCTTCCGGAAGCAATAGAATCTGCTGTCCACCTAATTGATTTTCTGCCATTGTTTCACCTGACTAGAATATGAAATAACATCTGTGAGAATTACTTCTGACCGAATAAAACTGCATACGTGAAAGCTCATGTACGCGTAAAATTTGACGATAATATTGCTGCGTAAAAGCTTATATAGTTTATGCTGTAGCCCTCGACTTGATGCGATGTTCCTCCCGCAGGTAGTGCTTTGCGCCCAACTCCGATATGCTTACGAACTTCGGGGCTTCGAATCCCTGGTTCTGGAATGCGGTTGCCAGGATTATGGGCTGCTTTGTAACGACCACGGCCCAGCCTCCACCTCCGCTGCCGCTCAACTTTGCCCCTATGGCCCCTGTCTTGCGTGCCAGCTCCACTGCCTGGTCAAGTCTTGGCGTTGCAATCTCTACACCTACTACTACGCCAAGACTTCTCAGCGCATTGTGTGTTTCGAACATCGCCCTTCCCACCTCCTGCACGTCTCTTTGCGCAAATGCCCTCAGCATATTTAGCGAAACCGTGCCTATAGTGTCCAACACCAAAAGTGTGGGCTTTCCTCTATCCGGATCTTTCATTGCATCCAGAACCTTGTCAACGTATCCTCCGGTGTCTCCCTTCTGGCCAGAATATACGAGCATTATTGTTATGTCGCTTGGCATCCTGAAGCTCTCCTGCCTGACAACGTCATTGCTGACGCTTATAACTCCGCCATGATATGAGGCGCCTACATCCATGCGCCCAGCTGTTGGCGACCCATGTATTATCCTGTCGCCTATCCTTGCCGCGTTTATCATCTCGTCGTCGCTTAGCCTTGCTGCACCATATTCCTTGACCATGGCAACGGTGAATGCTGTTGAAACTGCTGCGCTGCTTGCCATCCCGCTCCTTATCCTCCCCTCCTCTGTGCCAAATCCTATAGTTGCCTGCGTGCCAATGACCTGCACCTTGTGCTCACCGGACAGCCACGCGGCTATTGCTGCAAATGGCAATATCCTTTCGTCAATGTCACTGTTCTCTGACTTGAACCTCTTTATGCCCTCCTTTCCTTCCCTTGGATCCATGCATTTGTTAGCATTGAAACTCTGGTATAAGCTGTTCAATCTATCCTCTGTAAACTTCTGGCTTATCGACATCCCACTTCCCTCCTTGATGTCAGGCAACACTATTGCCAAATCCTTAGTAACAGATCCTATGACCCTTGCCTCTGCAAACGTATCCGCTGCTGCCGCCATTCCTATTCCGCCTGTAAGCACGCTGTATTCGCCACCCAGCTTGAATACCAGCGGCGCCCTTGCAACTGTCTCGTCTCCCTGCACAAAATCCCCTTATCATCATTTTTTCAGATATAAATAACTTGTCTGCACGCCTTCTCATTCCTGCAGTTTATCGACTATTGCCTGGAACTGCACCTTTATCGCGGTGTTTTCCAGCACGTGGATCCTGCCTTTGTCGCTCATCTCTGAGATTAACTTATCGTTTTTTACTGTTCCGAGCATCTGTGTGCCTAGCGCGGCTACTACATCTTCGGTGCTCTCGCTGGGCTTTCCATCTGACATGTTCTCAACCACTCCAAGCACTGGAACTCCGAGCCTTTTTGCCATCATTCCAGATCTTGTTGCGTTTATTCCGGCTATCCTCTGCGGCGTAGTCACTATTACGAATCCATCTAGGTCCAATACTTGCATGATAGTAAGCGGTGCGTCGCTTGTTCCTGGATTGAGGTCACAGATCAGATAATCGAGTTCTCCCCAATCCGTATTCTCGAAGAAGTCTCCTAGCATCTTCACGATTATTGGGCCTCTCCATATGATTGGCCTCTTCATCTCGTCTACAAGCATTGCAGTTGATGCCACCTTTACTCCGTTCTTCTCGACTGGCACCAGTGGCAACCTTGGCTCCATTTTCTCGTTTTCCATGCCCAAAAACATAGTCACGTTCGGGCAGTCTATGTCAGCATCGAGAAGCCCTACCTTGAATCCCTTCTCCTTTAGCGCGAAAGCCAGGTTTATGGCTATTGTAGTCTTTCCTACTCCTCCCTTTGCACTATATACTCCTATCTTGTGCTTTATGTTTGAGAGTTTTTGCTTGACCCTCTGCTTCTGTTGTATTACTCTCATGAAAGATGGGTGCATGCCCTGGTGCTCGTGTTCATGCTCATGAGTGTGCTGCTGCTCTTCCCCCATTATTATCACCATCTTTTTGATGTCAAAATATATTATACCGTCAGATTATCGTTCCATTTATATGACTTTTAGATTAGCGGAAGTGTCCAAACCTTAAAATAGCTTGTGCTCTATAACTTTAGATATAACAATCTCGGACTTGTTTTGAGTAGAGACTGTAGTACCAATGGTGTAAAAATGAAAATAAGCGAGCTAAAGGCAGGAGCGAACAACGTAACAGTACAGGGAGTTGTATCGAGGAAAGACGAGACAAGAGAAGTTGTCACGAAGTATGGAAAGAGGCTTAATGTAGCCAACATAACGCTCAAGGACGACAGCGGAGAGATAGCAATGTCACTCTGGGGCAAGGACATAGAAACCGTTAACCAGGGAGACACAATTGAGGTGGCAAACGGCTACGTCAACGAGTTCAGAGGCAACCCTCAGCTATCCTCAGGAAAGTTCGGCAAGATAAGCGTAGTAAAGAAGGGAGCCGGAGGAAAGGGCAAGTCCGCGGCAAAGGCTGAGGACGAGCCAGAAGACTTCGGCGTAGAAGAGTCATCCGACGACGAAGAGATGTGATAATCTCTTCTTTTTCTTTGTTTATTGATATGTAGCTGTGCCAATAAAAAACTTTTAAATACCCAAGATGGCAAACTCCATAATCCAAGACAATAGCTATGATGATATGCCGAAGATAAGTGTGATAATACCGGCTCTCAACGAAGAGAAGTACATAAGATACTCGATGGAAGGACTAAGGCACCAGACATTCAAGGACTTCGAGACTATTGTTGTTGACAGCAACAGCACAGACAACACTAGGAAGATAGCAAGGAAGTACGCAAAGGTTGTGCTTGCAGACAGGATGGGGGCTGGCGCAGCAAGGAATGTAGGCGCAAAGGCAGCAAAGGGAGAAATTCTCGTGTTCCTTGACGCGGATACAAAACCGTCAAAGAACCTCCTGATGATATACAGCAACACGCTGAAGAAGGGTTTTGTTGCTGCGACTGGTCCGATATATCCACTCGAGAAGGCAAAGAGGGAAGTAAAGCTTGCATATCGTGTTGCAAGCGTTGACCTGATAAAACTGTCTATAAAGATTGGCATGCCGTCGCTTATCGGATCAAACATCGCAGTGCGCAAAGATGTATTTGATTCCGTTCATGGATTCAACAACGACTACATAACCTGTGAGGACTGGGATCTGGCTAGAAGGGTCATGAAGAAAGGCAAAATCAAGTTCATAGACGATGCATTCGTCCACACGAGCATAAGGAGGGCAGCTGCATGGGGCATACGCGAATATGCGCTTTTCACCTTCGAAAACATGATTAGATACTACTTGTTCAAGAAACCGAACAAGTCGTACGAGAAGATCGGATAGAATGGCTAATTTATCCATCTGGGCCGCGCTCAAGAATCCTAGAAGCATAACGTCAGAGAACTACATGAAGCTCATACGGAGGGCTAGGATAATTGTTGGTGTTGGGCTCGTCGGCAGTATAATAGTATTCCTTGTTCTTGCTTGGCTTGGCGGAATAAGCAACGTTGTCAATACGATACTATCATCAAACCTCATGCTGTTTGCACTCGCATTCATTGCAGTATTCCTTGGCATGGCGATACGTTTCGTGAAGTGGAGATACTATCTGGGTGTTTATGGGCTCAGACCTGTGCTGAGCAAAAGCATGGCAGTATATTTTTCGCTCTATGCTATGGACATAACACCCGCTCAGATAGGAAGAATGCTGGCTGCATACTCGCTTAGTAGAATATCTAAGGCCAAAACCATACAGGTTCTGCCTGTGGTGACAATGGACATATTCACGGATTCTCTCGGTTTTGCGGCCCTTACATTTGTAACTGCGCTTTACTTCAATCAATATCTAATATATGTAATCGCAGCTGACCTTGTGCTAGTCCTACCTCCATTCCTGTTCTTCATCAACGGATGGTTCTATAGAAGGACAAAAGCTTTCATGGGCAAGCACAAATTCTTCAGGATATTCACAATATATGGAGATGAATACTTTGCTGCGCAGAGCGCGCTGAATAGATGGGACGTCTATGTGGTATCATTGCTCATAACAATACCGGCTGCCTTGTTGTGGACTTCTGCGCTCTACTTCACTCTTGCTTCCATAGGTGTTCATGCGCCACTGATGCAGAGCATCTTTGTCTTCTCCACATCGCAACTGTTTGGAATGATATCAACAATTCCTGGAAGCCTTGGGATAACTGATGGGTCTCTTGTAGCTCTTATGCAAGCCTCGTTAGGAGTTAACGCTGCCGCAAGTTACGCAGCTGCAATAATGGTAAGACTTTCCACTCTGTGGTTTGGAATCGTATTCGGATCCGTGTTCCTGTTCTACACTATGAAGTACTGGAGGATGAAAAGAAAGGGTAGCAAGATCTCCTGATCACTGTATTTGCTTGAGTATCTTGCTAATATATGGTGCGCTGCATACATTTGATGGAGTATAGTTGTCTATGGCACATATCTGAGCAGTAAATACATCGGCGCTACCTATTATTGACTGAGTGACAGTCGAGTTTGGATTATTGAGCTGAGCAATTATCTGCCACCAGCTGAGCTTGTATATCAGGCCAGGCGAATAGCTTGAGCCGCTCTGCACAGAAACATTAGCAAAGTCTATGAATGGTATTCCTGCAGTGTCATAGGTTGTGAAGGTTGCGTTCGAAATCCCAGTAAGCGTTTGAAGTGGCTGCTCAGCATTTGTCGTAGTTTCTGTGGATAAGAACGTTATGTAGCTGCTAGTGTATGTAGAGTTGTAGAACGTGAATGTGGGTGTACTAGGATAAACGTCACTTGAACTTGATGTCATGTAGTGTAATGTGGAAAAATCTCCAAATCTCATCAGCGCAAGTATCATTGCCCATCTTGTTGCCCCGCAGAATGGACAGTATTCAGCCCCTACGTATACTACAGTTGGCTTCCCATCTACTGTTATGAATGTCCTGTTTGTCAGTTTTGTTGGAAGATTGCCAGCTGCTCCTATTCCAATCTGATTTGCAAGTGTTTGGTTAGTCGCTATTGCCTGGAGTTGCAGGTACGTTGAAACGTTAAGTGGAACATTATCATAGGCTATGAGGTTTTGGTTGTTTCCTATACCGGACGAATATACATATGCAAGAAGCAGTCCAACAGCGACAACTGCAATAATCACTATGTAAATCTTGGTTCGCTTATTCATGAAATCATCAAGCACTAGATATTTCCTATAAAGTAATAAAAAGGTTGGTTACGAATGCCACTGGTGCCCCTATGTTAACGATAACTACTCTGATATATTCAATAATAATAGGCATAGTCCAAGGGATATCAGAGTGGCTGCCGATCAGCAGCAAGACCCAAGTTTTAGTTGTATCTCAGTATCTCCTTGGCCTTACTTTTTCGCAGGCGTACACGTTCGGCCTGTTCATGGAAATAGGAACAATAATAGCTGCCATAACATATTTCAGGAAGGAATTGGTCACGCTAGTAAGAGCGCTACTTGGTTCAAAGAACCATGCGGATAGGAAACTGCTCATATACGTGGTTGTGGCTACTGTAGTTACAGGAATAATTGGAGCTCCGCTTTACCTGATTGCTGATTCGCTGACTGGAGTTACGATTGGAATACCAATGCTTATCATCGGCATTGTGCTGATAGCAGATGCGTTGATAATAAGATATTCGAGAAAGAAGAAGGAGCAAGGTGGCAGAATCAGAAAGTTCAATGACCTTAAAATGAAAGATTATCTACTAATAGGGATAGCGCAGGGAATATCTGCTCTTCCTGGAGTTAGCAGGTCTGGAATAACCACAAGCACCATGCTGCTGCTCAATGTTGAGCCAGATGAGGCCTTCAGGCTTTCTTTCCTGATTGGCATATTTGCTGCAATAGCTGCGTTTGGCCTTACCATAGTTGCATCGCATGCTAACGTTGCAGCAGGATTGGCTAGCATAGGAATATCTGGCCTCGTTATCGCAATAGCAACAGCCACAATCGTGAGCCTCTTCATGATAGACTTCCTGATAAAGATTGCTGGCAAGTCAAAAATAGTATATGTTACGGCTGCACTTGGACTGATAGCGTTGGCCAGTGGATCATTGTACCTTATCTTTGGTTTGTAATAAGACTGGCGGTACGCGGATTTACTCCTGTTGACTCAAGTCTGATAAGCACCTTCACGCTATATCCTGATGTGCCGAGACCAGCCATGATTAGTGACCATCCGTCTACTACTTCCCCCCTGAGTAGAGCGTATATTCCAGCCGACACTGCGATGGTTCCTGCTACGAAAGTGGATGTTGCTAAATTGTGCTTCGTTGTCTTGTGCAGCTCCATCGCTAATCGTTTAACATTATGATATTTAACTTTTCGTGAACTCTTTCCAAAAGCTATTAATATTACTCAATTGAATTCCTTATGCAGTCATTGGGGCTGTAGCGTAACCTGGCAGCGCAGTTGGCTCCAGATGTTTATAGTTATTTTGAGCTAACGCGATGATGAGGATCTGGAAATCGATTATATCATGAAGTAACCAACTGGTCCGGGTTCAAATCCCGGCGGCCCCAAGCTGTTTAAATACTTTTATGGGCTGAATAACAGTATGGCGTCGTTATCAAAGGATTCATCGCTTCCCGATTACTCGGAATTCATACAAAGGATATATGGAATGCCGAACGACAGGTTCTACACTCTCTGGGACATGCTGGATAACGTGCAACGGTTCTCTATGCGCTGCGTCAAAGGAATTAGGAAGAACAATGTGGAAAAGACGAAGCACAATGCCATGATAGCGTTTAGCTGGTACACCTCGCTAACAAACAGACTGCACATCAATGTTGATAACGCAGTTTGGAATAGATTCCCTTATCTTTGTTCATACTGTGGAGAAGCTCCATGCGTATGTCAGGCGGAAAAGGTGAAAGCAAGAAGGAAGGTTGTAGGCAAAAAATCCTTAAAACCAAGGAGCGTACACGATGTGCAGATAATGTTTGCTAGGATCTATCCTCCGGGGACGAGAACCAGCGAGCACGCGGCAATACATCTTGCTGAAGAAACAGGTGAGCTCTCAGAGGCAGTGCATCTCTATATGAGCGACAGGAGCAAAAAATATTTCAAGGAGGTGTCGATAGAAGCTGCTGATTATTTGTCTTGCATAATGGGCGTACTTAACTCCATAGGGATAGATGCCGGCGATGAGCTTTCAAGGATGTTCTACAACAATTGCCATGATTGCCACAAACTGCCTTGCGAGTGTACGTTCAGGCACGTATGCAATTACAGGTCATAATTTATCGTAAACCTATTAAACTTATTTTACGCTAAAAACTTTTACTGATTTCTCATGGCGGAGCCAGAATCAAACTTGTCTTATGATCAGCAGGAACGTACAAAGGAGCGTAAGCTGGGGAAGAACTACAAGTGGATAGCACTTTCTAATACCACGCTTGGTGCACTCCTGGCTTCGATCGATGGCTCAATATTGATAATATCACTTCCGGCAATATTTAATGGTATAGGAGTGAATCCGATTGCTACCGGCAATGTTGACCTGCTCCTGTGGCTGCTGCTTGGATATACAATAGTATCATCAGTAACTGTGGTAACGATTGGAAGATTATCTGACATGTTCGGCAGAGTCAAGCTGTACAATGTGGGTTTTGCCATTTTCTCATTTGCAAGCATATTGATATACGCTGCATCGTATCTTCTGACCGGAGACACTGCTGTATTTGCGATAACAGGGCTCAGGCTGCTGCAGGGACTTGGGGCCGGATTCCTTTTTGCCAACAGCGCTGCGATACTTACAGATGCGTTCCCATCAAACGAGCGTGGCAGGGCTCTTGGCTTTAACCAGATAGCTGCAATAGGGGGCAGCCTTGCCGGAATGCTTATTGGCGGATGGCTGGCATCCATAGACTGGCATCTGATATTCCTCATTAGTGTTCCTATTGGGGTAATAGGCACCATATGGGCGTACCTAGCTCTGCACGAACTTGCAACAATAAAGAAGAACCAGAGAATTGACGTGCTTGGCAATGTAACTTTTGCTGTGGCAATAGCCCTGATATTGATATCGCTTACGTATGGGCTTGTACCGTTTGGCAACAACACCACTGGATGGTCTAGCCCAATCGTCCAGGGAGGCACCATGCTTGGACTGATATTGCTGGTTGTTTTCGGGTTTATTGAGCGGCGTGCCATATCGCCAATGTTCAACCTTGCGCTTTTCAAGATAAGAGCATTCGCGGCTGGAAACCTCAGTATGTTCCTTTCTGGAATAGCAAGAGGAGGGCTGCAGTTCATGCTGATTATATGGCTGCAGGGCATATGGCTCCCGCTGCATGGTATTAGCTTTGAGAACACGCCGCTACAGGCGGCGATATGCATGATGCCGCTGATAATAGGGTTTCTTGTCTCTGGTCCTGTATCTGGGTTCCTATCTGATAAATACGGGGCTAGGCTTTTCTCGACTACAGGCATGCTGCTGAACGTGGTTGGGTTCCTTGCGCTTTCAACCTTGTCAGCTAACTTTACTTACTGGATATTTGCACTGATAATCTTTGTGCTTGGTGTAGGCCAAGGAATGTTCGCAGCTCCAAACACATCTGCGGTTATGAGTTCAGTGCCCCCTGAATACCGTGGCGTTACCTCTGGAATGAGAGCCACGCTGTTCAACGTTTCATTCATGTTCAGCCTCGTAATATTCTTCAGTATACTGATTGCTGGAATATCGACAACCCTTCCTACTGCGCTCTACAAAGGACTCATAGCGCAGAATGTTTCTGCATCGACAGCCAATATGATATCTTCGCTGCCGCCTTCGTCCGCTCTGTTCGCCTCCCTGCTCGGCTATAATCCGATGAAAGCCCTGATTCCGCAGAACGTTATAAGCTCGCTGCCCGTACAGAACGCAAACGTTATTCTTGGAAACTCGTTTCTTCCTACTCTGCTCGCCGTGCCATTCATAAATGGCATGCACATAGTACTGTATACCGGTGCTGCCATGGCGCTGATAGCGGCAATAGCATCAGCGCTCAGGGGGAAAACGTATAGGTCTCCGGATCCGGCCAAGCGTTAGAAACCTCACTTTGTTTTCCTTGTAGCAAGAAGTTCGTCTAGCTGCGATCCTGGATCGTACTTGAACAACGCCAATCCGAGTATCAGGACAAGTATCCAGCACACGATTATTATGTTGATTGAAGATAATCCAAACATTAGGTTGAACCTTCCAGGAAACGCGTTCATGGATATCCCTGGTATTGCTGTAACTCCAGACAAGAAGTATATACCCAGGTTGAATGCGTTGAAAATCATGGAAAGCGGGTACCAAGTCCTAAGGCCGAGGAGGAATACAACGGCTATCAGTCCATAAGCTATGACCTCAACGTCAAACCAGAATCCTAGTTCATTGAATGACATCTGCATCGGGATAGTCTGGCCTGTGCTTATCTGATTTGAAGTGTGGGTGGGACTTGAAAACGCGCTCATTTGTGTTGCGTATGCAAGGTGTGCTGCTGCTATGAGCATTGCCAGGAATGCAACCGCTGCCCTAGTAAGATGCAGCACTTCGTACCTTCCCTTGCTTTTCTGCATAAAGAACTCAATAATATGGTAGAAAGGCTTAATTATGGTTGTTTTTGCTTTGGTTTATAGATTTTGTTTGTTATAGACAATTCCATGGCATTTGAGATACTGACATCGCAGTTCGCCGTTGAAGCCACTGTTATAATAACGCTATTGCTTACGCTTGGGCTTGCAGCGGTTATAAGTCAGAGATACCTAAAGAAAAGAAGCCTCAGCCTTCTTTTCTGGAGCTCTGGTATCTGGCTGTTTGTGATAGGAATGTTCCAGGAACTGCTTTTTGCAGTTGGAGTCTATTCTTCGCTCCTGATAAACAGCTATCTCTTCATCGTGGCTCTGCTGGTGGAGGCTCTAGCCCTTGGATCAATCCAGCTAGTCAAATCAAATAACATTCGTAATGGATACTATGTGTTTGTTGTACTGAGTACTTTACTACTCGCTTATTCACTTGTTGCATCCCCAGTAGGGAACATTATAACAGACTGGATAGTTTATGGCAATCTCCCCCTCTTTGTCGCGCTAACTTCATCACTTGTTACATTTCCTGCTGCGATAGTCCTTGCTGGTGTTGCCATTAAGGGTTATCTGAAGACAAGGAGCAGAAAGCTATTGTCAATAATCACTGGTGTCATCATAGTAAGCATAGCCGGAACTCTTTACATAGTGCAGTACCCAGCCTTCCTTTATATCGCAGAATTCGTTGGTATACTAGCGCTTTGGTATGGATTCATATAGGTTTTTTGAGCAATTAGTGTGATTACTTGCTTGATCCGACTTTCTTTGATAGATTCACTATGGGATTCTCGCTTGCGGTCCATATAGCGCTTGTGCTAGTGGGCATATTCCTGCCTCTCATAATAATGATTGCAGAATATCTTGGGATCCGCTACAAGGACAAATACTACCTTGTGCTTTCTAGGAGACTCTCCACCGCGTTCGTGATATTCTTTGCTGTTGGAACTGCATCTGGGCTGCTTGTCGCTGTTAACCTTCTTTTCCTGTGGCCTAGTTTCATGGCACTCGCAAGCCAGGTGGCAATACTGCCCGTCTTCCTTGAAGTATTCGCATTCTTTATGGAGTCGATATTCCTTGCAATATATATATTCTCGTACAAGACCATCGGCAACACCTACAAGCACGTAGCGATAATTGGTATTGTGGTCCTTGGTGCTGCGCTATCAGCAATATTCATAACAATGCTCAACAGCTGGATGAACACGCCAGTTGGATTCAACATTGCTGCCTATCTACAAACTGGCAATGTGATAGTAACGAATCCGCTGGCAGTATTCACTAGTCCATCAGGATCAATAGAGATACCTCATGTGTTAGCAACAACGTATTTTGCCGGATCCACTCTCTTCCTAGCGTATTTTGCATACATGTTCCAGAGGAGCAAGAGCAAGGACGAGAAACAGTATTACAAACGGGGAATGAAAATATCATTTGCAATTGCACTCATAGGAGTATTCTTTTCCATAGTAACAGGAATTCTGTCAATACAATCGTTGTACTATCTCCAGCCTGAGAAGTATGCGGCCATTGAACTCAATCTTGTATCACAGCCTGACGCGCCGGAGTTGATAGGTGGAATATATTCGAATGTTACCAATTCGATCTCTGACGATATCTCAATACCTGGTCTCCAGAGCGTGCTTGCTACGGGCAGCGTGAATGGCACAGTGCCTGGGCTCAATCAATATCCAACCTGGACATGGCCTCCCCTTATAGTCCATGATATGTTCGATCTTATGGTCATACTGGGATTTCTTATTGGCATTGTAATGTTTGTTGCTCTGGCACGGCAATTACTTAGGAAGGACATGTTCGAAATGCCAATATTCTCAAAACTCTTCATGCTCTGCGGTGCTGGCGCAATAATACTAATAGAAAACGGCTGGATGGTAGATGAATTTGGAAGACAGCCTTGGATAATCTACAACGTAATGACCGTGGCTTCTGCTGCAAACCAATCTCAGACTATAATACCGCTGGCGATCTTGATAGTAATAGTCTATGCGCTTATCATACCGGTTTTATTCTTTGTGCTGAAGGGCGTGTTTTCAAAGAGGCCGCTCTTGGATGAGTTGAGATAATGGATGTCCTTAGCATAGTTAGTTCCGTCACGTTCGCTGGCTTGCTGTCGCTTTACATACTTGAACTCGGAGCAGCGGTATGGCTCCTTGTAGATTACAATAAATATAATGCCAGGCTGGCCGCGTACGTTGCACCTATATGGGAGATAACAGGAACCTTTTCCGTATTCTACCTAGTAAGCTTCGAAGCGTTTTATCCAAAGTTGCTTTTTTTGGTTGGAACGGTCTATATACTGCCAATAATCTTGGGCATGGTATTCTTGATACTCAGAGATTCGTTCTTGGCCTATAGCGAATACATAGATGATTCGGCAAAGGAGTTTGCCTATTCCAGAATATATGGAATCACTACCATTCTGGCCTTGTTTCTCTTGATAACTGTGCTCGATTCTTCAATAAGCGGATATGGTATCAATATCGCAATCCTAGCATCCAACTACTGGTTCATGCTATCGAATCCATTCAATATACTGATGTTCCTTGCTGTTTTCATGCTGGTCATCTTCACTTCAGGGATATTCTTTAACATAAGGAACATCGACCTTGTACTGGCAAGCTTCATAGCCTTCATGGGACTGTTCTTGTTCACAACCTACGAGTACCTGCCATCGCTGTACACGGCTATTGCATCAAACCTTTATCTTCTTGTCCCATCCGTGGCTCTCCTTCTGATAGTTCTGGGAATGTTTATAAAGAATGACAAATACACCAGATTCTTTGTGTTGCCATTTCTCTTCATAAGCCTATTCTCGTTTGAATATTTTGCATATCCGTGGCTATTCGGAGGAAGCATAAACATAACCAGTTATCTTGCACCTTCAATAAACTCGCCATACTTGGCTGCAATTATAATATTTGGAGGTATTTTCCTTGCTGTGGCTCTCGGGTATTTTGTTTACATCCAGCACCTACACAGGGAGAACGCAGGAAATGATGACTATGACTGAAAAACTGTATCTGACGGATTCGTACATGAAAGAAGTTGACGCGAAGGTATCCAAGACCGATGGCAACTCCATGATTCTTGATAAGACTATTTTCTATCCTGCCGGAGGAGGGCAGCCAAATGACACTGGAAAGATCCTGATAGGGCCCCAAGAATACAAAGTAGTTGATATAAAAAAGGAAGATAATGATGTCATACATGTTCTTGATCGACCTGCCCAGACCACGGTAGGTAGCATGGCTCACTGTATAATAGACTGGGATCGTAGATACGCCTGCATGAAGTATCATACTGCGCTCCATCTGATTGACGGGATCATGGAAAAATTCTACAATTCTGGAATGATAACTGGCGGCCAGATATATCCAGATAGAGCCCATATGGATATGGACATGCCAGGCCTCACAAGGGAAAAAGTTTCAGAAATCCTTGAGAAAACGAACGCAGTAGCAAAGGAAGGCCATGAAGTTCTAATAAAAGAGATAGGCGCAGATGAAGCCGCGGAGATACCAAGGCTTTCTAGGACTGAAACTGGAAGGAAACTTCTGCAGACGCTGAAAACCGTACGGGTAGTAGATATAGTAGGAGTTGACCTGCAAGCCGATGGGGGCACGCACGTGAGAAATACGGGCGAAATAGGCACAATAGAACTCAATGCCTATGAAAACAAAGGTTCTAGGAGGAAAAGGATAGACATCATACTGAAATAACTTAGGATTCCTGAAAAACATCGCCAAAGCATCTGCAGAAATATAAAGTTGCTCTCCTTACTTCTTTCCTTCCAGATTGGGTTAGTGCATAACTTACTTCCTTGCCCGATCTACTGCCCTCTATCAGTTCTTTTTCCCTAAGATCTTTTAGTGCCGGATATATGGTGCCAGCCTTTGGTTTCTCCCCCCTTCTTCTCCCAAGTTCACGAGCTAGCGCCTCACCTGTCATGCGCTTCCTTGAAAGCAGCCAAAGAACCTGGAACGACAGAAACCCTCTCATGTCGCAGCCCTCTCTTTTCATAACCACACCTGTTAATATAGGACAACCTATATATTTATATATTTTGTTAGGCATATATAGTATGTCCTATATTGGACGGCGAGAAAATGAACTGCAATTGCGGAGAATACGAATATGGAATGAGGCGATTCCTCACAAAGGAGGAGAAGATCGAGATGCTACAGGAATACAAGAAGTATCTCGAGGAAGAGGCAAAAGGCGTGGAGGAAAGAATAAAGGACCTGAAGAAGAACAACTAAACCTTAATTTAATTTTATTTTATTTTTATTTTGTGATAATGTGAACTGGAATACTATAGCTGATGACAAAACCTTGACAGAAGCCGCTGATGCACTAAAGAAGAACGGATTTGAGGTAATAATTGTGGAAAACGGCGAAGCTGCCAAGGCAAAAGTGCTTGAGATTATACCAAAAGGCGCAGAAGTTTTCACAGCTACATCTACAACTGCAAATGTAATAGGCCTTACAAAAATTCTGGATGAATCCGGAGCCTACAATTCTATTCGAAGCAAAATGCTTGAGATGGATAGATCAAAGGACCGCAATGAAATGGTGAGGCTTGGCGCTGCTCCTGACTGGATTGTGGGCAGTGTACACGCAATAACCAAGGACGGTATGGTGATTATTGCATCTGCATCTGGCAGCCAGCTGCCGGGATATGCTTACGGCGCGTCTCACGTGCTCTGGATAGTCGGCGCCCAAAAGATAGTCAAAAGTCTTGATGAAGGATTAAAGAGAATTTATGAGTATACTCTGCCCCTTGAGAGCGAACGTGTAAGGAAAGTGTACGGAATGCCGAGGAGCACGGTGAGCAAGCTGCTCATAATGGGACCGCAAACCCCAGGAAGGATTACAGTGGTTCTTGTAAAGGAGGCGCTAGGATTTTAGAACTAAGTTTTGCCAGTGCCTTGGAAGGATTGGGCTTGTAGAGTGTCGTTGCGCCAACTTGCTGCTCTGCATATACGGTTAGACCTATCATTATTGTGCTTATCGCTGACGCCCCTTCGAGCATCTCCAATGGAATTTGTGAAAACGGCTCGGCAAGGCTTGGTCTGAAAAAATCAGGTAGAAGGTCTGCCTTTTCGTGCCTTGTAAGGAAAGTAGCGGCCGGACCAATGTTATTTGCTTTCTCCTTCAGTATGCCTTGCGTATACGTCTGAAGTACTGGGTTGCGCTGCGCAACATAATAAGGCCCGTCCGGTGTCTCTATTACTGGCCTGACCATAGCAGCAAGTCTCCTGACCTCCTGGTCTGGTATAGTTATTGTCTTCTCTATTGCACTTATGTTTAGGCACACTGTCATACAATCAGGTCTATAGCGTCGGTTATGATATTTATAGATATCGGGACAAGAATTTGTGTGATTTTGTGGGAAACCAGATACGTTGCGCGCACATACTAGTCGAGAAACAATCTGTTGCGCTTGAGGTACAGAAGAAGCTGCAGGCTGGGGAGAGTTTTGCGAAGCTTGCCGAGCAATACTCCATGGATGGAACTAGAAAACGGGGCGGGGACCTGGGTTTCTTTGGCAGGGGAGAGATGGTGAAGGAGTTTGAGGATGCTGCCTTCAAGCTTCAGAAGGGGGAGGTATCTGGGCTGGTAAAAACGCAGTTCGGTTATCACATAATAAAAAGGCTGGAATAGCTAGCTTATCGTGGTGCCCGTTCTTCCAGATATGACGCCTTCGATGTCTTCAAGCATTCCAATCCTTGCTTCTTTGCCGCCGTTCATTATGAACCGCGCGGCGGCGGCCATTTTCGGGCGCCAGGTCCCTTCTTCATATGTGTTCAGGCTTCTTGCCACTTCTGCGGCCCTCATCTTCCTTATTGGGCCTCTTAAATGCCCAAAATCCGAATAAACGTATTTTGTCTTCGTGAATATGTATAGTTTCTTAGCGCCTATGCTGCTGGCCAATAGTCCGCTGGTGCTGTCTTTGTCTATCACTGCATAGGCGCCCACGTACGATGCTCCTTGCCTAAAAACCGGGATACCGCCCCCACCACAGCATATGACTACAATCCCCTGATCAACCAATTTTCTTATCGAATCTATCTCCAGTATCTTCTTTGGCTCTGGAGATCCTACTACTCTTCTATATTTTCCTTCTTCTTCCACGTATGGGAATCTTTGCTCCTTAAGGGCTTCGGCTAGCTCCTTCTTCGAATAGTAAGGGCCTATTGGCTTGCTTGGATGCCTGAATGCGGGGTCTTTCTTTTCCACAAGTGCATGGGTAATAACTGTACAAACCTTTCTGTTGATATGTGCGGCGGCGAGCTCATTTGTCAATGCTCGTTCAAGCATAGATCCTATGAAAGCCTGTGTCTCGGCACCCAGCAAGTATAGAGGTAACTGTGGAACCACTGATCTGGCGTAGTGCCCCCTTAGCAGTTCATCCCCCACTTGGGGCCCATTCCCATGAGTTATCACTATGCTCATGTCTTTTGCTATCATGCTGGCCATGCCTTTTGCCGCAGCTTTCACATTCTTGTATTGGACTTGAAAAGTTGGCTTCTCGCCTTTCTTCAGAAGCGCATTCCCGCCCAGCGCAACAACGACAGTCTCCATCATTGATAGCTCACAAAATAGCAATAAATACCTTAAGTGATAGTATCTTGGGATTCAATGATAAAGATAATAATGTTTGATATAGGGGGAGTAATACTCAACTATACCGAAGATCGATACTATCGCTACATAACCAAGAAGTTAAAGATAAACTATGAAGAATTCATAGAGCTGATGGGGCCGCTTATAGAACTAATGGAGCTTGGAAAACTCAGGCACTCCGAAGCAGAGGACATACTGGCAAGGAGATTTGGGATAAGGAGAGGACAGCTTGAATGGGCTTCTGCCTTCAACAAGCTGGCAAAGCCGGACAGAAAAGTCATGGCTCTGGTCAACAGGCTATCAGGGCGCTACAGGGTGTTAATACTAAGCGACATAAGCAAAAGCAGATTCAGTGAGATAGAGAAACCTGTTTTAAGCAAACTGAATATTGAGAAGGTGTTCGCATCGTTTGCCATAGGGAAGAGGAAGGGCAGCCTTGACCCGAAGGAGTGGCCTTATGCTTATGTGTTGAACAAAATGAAGGCAAAGGCGAACGAAATGCTGTTCATAGACAACATGAAATACAACATAAAAGGGGCAGAAAGAATTGGCATCAGGGGCATAGTTTTCAAGAATTATTCGCAGCTCTTAACAGAACTTAAGAAGAGAGGGATAAACACTAGGTGATCAGTGTTGCTCGGTGATGTGCTACAGCGCATAATTGCTAGGAGGTGGATAGCTGGCCCAGACATAAGTGATGCAATGATCAGGGCTAGGGCGCTCAACGGCAAAGGCATAATTGCAATAATAAACTATCTCGGAGAAGAGCTTGACAACATAAGGGATGTGGATTATACTGTAAAAGTTTATAAGCAATTGATCCGGGCCGTAAAGAGCGAGCATGTCAAAGCAGATATCACCGTAAAGGCGTCGCAGCTGGGCCTCAGGATAAACAATCGTGTGGCAAGAAGGCACTATGGCGAACTGGCAAAACTTTGCAAGAAGAACAGATTGTTCCTTTGGCTTGATATGGAAGAATATGAGCTCGTTTCAAGGACCATAGATCTGTACTTATCTGCAGGAAGAACGTCGGGTCGTGGAATCTGCATACAGTCATATCTTAGGAGAAGTAGAAATGACCTGATAAAACTGGCCAAATGCAAAGCAGTTATAAGACTGGTTAAGGGCGCGCATGCAGCTGCAAATAACCCGGTATATGAGAGCAGGGATGCCGCAACGGAAAACTACTATGCTCTCATGGAATACCTGTTCAAAAACTGCAATTCTTTTACCATAGGCACGCATGATTCTGAAATAATAAATAATGCCTTTAAACTAAATAGAAAGTACAAAAGAGACGTCACTTATGCAATGCTGAATGGAATAAGGGATCAGTATGCGGCTGGACTTGCAAAGCACAACAAAGTTGCAGTATACGTTCCATTTGGAAGGCGCTGGTTCGGGTATTCTTACAGGAGGATAAAGGAACTCAACAACATGAAGCTCATACTAACATCTATAGCCAAGAGGGGCAACTGAGTTTTAGACGTTGGCTTAATAAACTTTTAATCTTATAAAACTGGGAGTGAAACGATGGCCAGCAAGCCGGGGAAGGAAACGCAGGAGGGCATTACCGTAAAAAAGTCGGAGAACTTCTCAGAATGGTATACACAGGCCGTAATTAAATCAGGATTTGTTGACTACACCGCTGTATCAGGCTCGCTGGCCTTCAGGCCTGATGGGTATTTCGCCTGGGAGTGCGTGCAGCGCGCAACGGACGCTGCGTTCAAGAAAGATGGGATACAGAACGTTTACTTTCCTTTGCTCATACCTGAGAAGTTTCTAAACAAGGAGAAGGAGCATGTTGAGGGCTTCAGTCCCGAGGTTGCGTGGGTAACCCATACTGGCAAATCCGAACTTGACGAGAGGCTTGCTGTAAGGCCTACTTCTGAGACCATAATGTATGACAGCTATGCAAAATGGATCAGATCTTGGAGGGACCTTCCGATGCGGTATAACCAGTGGAACAATGTAGTCCGATGGGAATTCAAGCACCCGACGCCGCTGCTGAGAAGCAGGGAGTTCTTGTGGAATGAAGGCCATACCGTATTTGCAACAGAAGAAGAAGCCAACGCGGAAAGGGACGCAATATTGAAACTTTATGCCAAGGTGCTCAAGGACTATCTTGCACTGGCCGGAGTCGTTGGAAGGAAAACAGACTCCGAGAAGTTTGCTGGTGCGCAAGCCTCTTACAGTATAGAGCACCTATTGCCGGACGGCCTTTGTGTTCAGGGTCCAGATTGCCACAATGACGGGCAGAACTTTGCCAAGGCTTTTGGGATTAGTTTCATCGACAAGGATGGGAAAACAAAATATGCATATCAGAACACATTCGCGATATCCACAAGGGAACTGGGGGTAATGGCGGCCACACACGGCGATGACAAAGGCCTTGTTATTCCGCCCATGCTGGCGAGAATACAGGCTGTCATAGTGCCAATTTTCAATGAGGAGAACATGGAGGGGGTACTCACATACTGCAGTCTGATATCAAAAGAACTAGGTGGCAAGATAAGATCGCACGTTGACTCACGAGACTCGTATACTCCTGGATGGAAGTTCAATGAATGGGAAATGAAAGGCGTTCCTGTAAGAATCGAAGCAGGGATGCGCGATATAAGCACAGAGAAAGCGGTTGTTGTGAGAAGGGACACGGGACAAAAGGCACAGGTTGAATTGAAGAAGCTGGGTGCATTTGTTGAAAAGATGCTTGAAGAGATACAAACCAATCTGTATGAAAAGTCGAAAAAACAGCTCGAGGAAAATACCCACAGGGTTGAAAATTATGATGCCTTGAAGAGCGTGGTGAAGGGTAAGGGTGGATTTGCGCAGGGAGGATGGTGCGGGCTGGAAGACTGTGAGAAGAAGATACGCACAGAACTTGGTGCAAAAATATGTGGAATCCCGCTTGACCTCCAGAAGAACGTAAAGGGCAGGTGCATTGTCTGCGGCAAGCCAGCCAAGTACATTGTAAATATAGCAAGAGCATATTGAGGTGATTTAATGGCAAGGAAAAGATCAATAGATGAGACGCTGATAGAAGAAACGCCAGAAGATATACTGGGAAAGCCACCGCGCGAGCAGCCCCCGGAACCGGTCGGCAGCATGCCAAGCGCAGAACCGGAAATATCTAGCATTGATGGTGGCGACATAAGCCTTTCAGGATTCATGAAGGTAAATATAAGGGTAGGCAGGATTCTTGAAGTGAATGATGTCCCTGGCGCCAGAAAGCCCATGTACAAGCTGCGCGTAGACCTCGGCGAACTTGGAATAAGAGCCATAGTGGCCGGTATAGGCGCCTATTATACTAAGGATGAATTGATTGACAAGACGATTGCCGTGGTCGCCAACCTGCGGCCCAAGTCCATAGCCGGCGAGATGTCCCATGGAATGCTTCTTGCGGCGGAGGACGGCGAGATAATATCGGTTCTGTCACCTGACAGGAGGGTTAGGGCAGGAAGTCCAGTAAGATAAGGGCTGGTGCACTTCCGCATATCAACTTTTTGACAAGCAATAAAAGCCTTTCATATGTCATTACCTCGGGGAAACTGTTCCTTAGCATGGAATAGTCATTTATATCTGAAAGGGGCACTATATGCAGTTCAAACTATTTTTCTGGTGGATTTGTGGCTGATCCTGTCATAGAGGCAATAAAGGCGCGCTTTGACGATTTCTATGAAAGATACTGCAGGGAATCCATCGACGAACTTGCTGTATCTTTTCCAACAAGGAGAAGCGTAAGCGTTAACTTTGCCGATCTTGCCAAATTCGACCCTGACCTCGCAAAGGAATTGCTCGACAAGCCTGACATAGTGCTGGAAGCGGCACAGGAATCATTGAAGGGGAAACTTGGCGACCTTGAGTTCGGGGATAATGAAGTTCATCCAAGATTCTTCAACCAGAACATAAACACCCCGCTCGTTCAGGACGTGGGCTCAGCGTTCGTTGGAAAGCTGGTGCGCCTTGACAGCTTGATAGTGAAAAGATCGGAGATAAGCCCAAAGGCAAGGCTTGACACTTACAAGTGCACGTACTGTGGGGAGGTGTACAAATGGCGGGCTGGAAAGGACGAGATAACCGACATTTGCCAGAGATGCAGGAGGAGGACACTGAAACACTCAACCGAAGACTCGATATTCGTTAACCTGCAGAAGATCGCTGTGCAGGATCCGCTGGAAAAGCTCAGGGGCAGCGTGCCTACGTGGCAGCTCGAGGCTTTGCTTGAAGACGATCTCGTGAACACGGTTGTTCCCGGAGAGCTCATAGAGCTTACCGGGGTGCTCAGGATAAGGCCCAGGCGCAACATAAGGGGCAAGGTGGAGAAGAACGTATATTCTATGTTCCTGGAATGCGTATCGATAAAGCAGAAGCAGAAAGAATTTGCTGAGTTATCGATAAATGACGAGGAGGAAAGAGAAATACGCGAACTTGCAAAGGACCCACAGATATTTGATAAGATATGGAAGTCGATAGCGCCGTCAATATACGGCCACAATGAGATAAAGCAGGCAATAGCTCTCCAGCTGTTCGGCGGGACTCCGGGAAAGACGCTAATAGACGGCGGACCTATCAGGAGCGATATGCATATACTGCTCATAGGGGATCCAGGAAGTGCAAAAACCAGGATATTGCAATCCGTGCAAAGATTGGTACCGAAGGGCATATACGTAAGCGGGAAATCAGTAACCGGAGGAGGTATGACGGCTGTGGCAGAGCGCGACGAATTCTCTGAGGGCGGATGGACACTTAGGGCAGGGGCAATGGTACTCGGCAGTGGCGGCACCATCTCCATTGACGAATTCGACAAGATAAGCGATGAGGACAGGGCATCGCTCCACGAGGCCCTTGAATCCCAGACCATAAGCGTGGCGAAGGCTGGAATAGTGGCCACCTTCAGTGCAAAAACGGCTGTACTCGCAGCCGCCAACCCGAAGTTCGGCAGATTTGACCCGAATCAATATCCTGCAAGCCAGTTTGACATACCGACAACGCTCTTGTCAAGGTTCGACCTGATATTCCCAATAAGAGACACGATGAGCGTAGAAGACGACAGAAAGATAGCAAAGCACATATTGTTGCAGCATGAGGCCGCCGGTGCGAAGATCACAGACGCAAAGGAATATGAACAGGTGGAAGCGCCGCCGCTCAACCCAGAACTCCTAAGGAAATACATCGCCTTTGCAAAGAAGAGCATAACCCCGGTGCTAAAGGACGATGCTGCAAAGAAAGTCCAGGAATATTATATAGGGCTGAGGCAGCTTGGACTGAAGCAGGGAACTACTCCGATAACGCCAAGGGACATAGAAGGAATAATAAGAATGGCTGAAGCCAGTGCAAAGACAAGGCTATCTGGTACGGTTGAGCTCGTTGACGCTGAGCTTGCCATACAGCTCAAGGAATATATGCTAAAGACCTTAGCAGTTGATACAAGCGGGAGAAGGGACATTGACATAATACTTACGGACATGCCAAAGGAGAAGGTCAACAAGATAAACTCTATCCTTTCGATTGTCAGGAAGCTCAATGAAGAGAACAGTGGAAACGGCGCGCAGTACAGGCTGGTTATGGAGGAGGCAATGAAGCAGGAAATGGATGAGAACACAGTAAAGCGCTACATAGATGATCTGGTAAGGAGCGGTGATCTCTACGCTCCAAGACCCGGACTGCTAAAGATAGCAACCCATGAAAACGAATGATCAGCCAGAATCCTTCAGGGCTTTATAATCTGAGGCATTCATCTCCCATGAAAGAGTTCCGACTATTTCTTTCATGTGTTCCAGCCTGCTGGCCTTTGGTATTGGAATGGCCCTTTTCATTAGATATTGGAGTGCAACCTGGATTGGAGGCTTTTTCCTCTGCTCAGATACTCTAACTACTTCACGAATTTCTGATACTCTCCCATTTTCAATTGGAGTGTAGGCTATAACGCCTATCTTGTTCTTATCGCAGAAATCAAGGATCCTATCTTCTGGACTTCTCTCAAGCAAACTATAGTGAATCTGATTGGCGACAATAGTGTGACGCTTAGTCTCAGTCATTGCCTTCTCCATATCGCTTATGGAGAAGTTGCTAACTCCTATGTTGTTTATTATTCCAGAATCTGCAAGTGTTTCCATCGCACCCATTATCTCGCCCATGTTCATACCCGGAGTAGGCCAGTGCAGAAGATAAAGATCTATGTACTGGCAATTGAGCCTCTTCAGGCTGTTCTTGGCTGAGTTTATCAGCTTATCCCTGGCAAAATGATACGGAGATACCTTCGTTATGATGAAAAGCTCGTCTCTGCCGAATTCCTTTATTGCATTCCCTACAAGCGTTTCGGCCCTTCCCATGCCATAAACCTCTGCAGTGTCGATCACGTTGATGTCATTCTCGATAGCATACTTGATGCACTTCATTTCCTCCTTTTCGGCACCGGATCCACCAAAACCTAGCTTTCCTCCGCCCATCGACCATGTGCCTATTCCAATGGGGGAGACTTTCTTTCCCCCGATCGCAGTCATCATATCTACGCAATTTATGAATTCAATAAACTCCTTTAAAGCTTGTTGCACAAATCTTATTGCAAATTTTGGGGCTGTAAGCTAACCTGGCAGACTTCCGGCTTCGGGAGTCGGATATCCGAGTTCAAATCTCGGCAGCCCCACTGTTCTATGTTCATCTGATTCTAATCGGCATGTATGTAAAATTTTGCGACGTAACTTACCTTTATCGAGGATTCCTCACAACCTTTTTATTCCTTTAGAAACAACAAACTACTACCTATTTGTGGTAATATGTTCGAGATTAAGATAGACAATGCTAGATACTGGAAGAGCTGCGTGGATTCGATAGTCAGCCTGGTTGAGGAAGGAACCTTCAACATAACAAAAGAAGGAATTACCCTTAAGGCGCTTGATCCATCTGTAATCAGCATGGTCCTGTTCTCTATTCCAAATAAGGCTTTCTCGAAGTATGATGTTGACAAACCAACTTCTGTTGGTTTGGACCTGACAAACTTTGCCAAGATGCTCTCTAGCGCAAGGCTGGAGGAGCAGCTCATAATGAAAGACAGCGGTAATAAACTAGCCATAGAGTTCGTCGGACCGCTCGGCAAGAGGAGATTCAAGCTTCCAATCCTTGACATAAAGAAAGAACCTGAGAAGGAACCAAAGGTAACTTTTGAATCAACGATTGACATCAGGGGGGATACGCTTAAAGAAATCCTCAAAGACACGAACTTCCTTTCAGAGAATGTGGGCTTTAGGACTGAAAAGAACTCTTTCATGGTGGTGGCGAAAGGGGACGGCGGCGAGCTTGAGGAGGAATACGCAGGAAACAGTGAATCGATAAGAAAGCTTGATGTCACAAAGCCTTCTTCTGTCACCTTCAAGCTTGACTACCTTCAGAGGATAATCAGTGCATGCCCGCAGGATTCACAGATAAAGATGTCTTTCAAGACTGAAGAGCCTATGAGGGTTGATTACAAGATAGGAGATGCTGATGTGTCTTACTATCTTGCTCCGTACATAGAGAGCTAATTGATTAGATGAGATTCGCCATATTCATACCTCCAAAGGACTTCAAGGATGAAAGCCTGTCAGCAATAAAGCTGGTCTTTGACCGATGGGGTGTGAGATACAGCGTGGCTTCCTATGCTGCCAATGAATGCGTAGGGTATCATGGTGCCGTTTGCAGACCAGACATTAGCGCTCACAAGATCGACACAAATGACTTTGATGGCATAGTCCTGGTGGATGGCCCAGGAATAGATGAGATGAGGCTTTATGAGTATAGGCCGCTTCTTGATGTCCTGCTCATTTTTAATCAGAAGGGCAAGTACATAGGGGGCATTAACAACGCGATAAAAATAATAGCCAGGGCCAACATAGTGAGAGACAAGAAGATCGCATTGCCAAAAGACGAAGAGGCTAGGCGCTTGGTGCTCCTTTTCCATGGTGCCATATCCGACAAAGGCACTGAACTCTCGAACAATATCTTCACTATAAGGGATTCTGCTGGCCTTGAACAGCAGCTGCAGGAAATACTTCAGCAGTTCGGGGCCATCTGATTGATTGGTGTTCTAGTGGTCATAAGAGACAAGGGACTAGAAAGAAGAATAGCAACGGAAAGGATAGAAATTCTTTTCGGGCTTGCAAAGGAGCAAGCAGGAAAAAGAGGCGGGTTATCTAAGAGGTACGTATCTTTGATGAGAAAGATGAGCTCTCACTATAAGGTCAGCATACCAAAAGAGATGAAGCTGGCAATCTGCAAAAGCTGTAATGACATCATAGTGCCCGGAATAAATGGAACTGTTAGGCTTGCTAGCACTCCAAAAAGGATATTGTATATTTGCAGCAGATGCGGCAGCTCCAATTCACTTATCTATTCAAAATCTGCTCAGCCTCGGGCTTAATCTTAGAAAAGTCGATGATCCTGTTCTTGAATGACTCTTGATCTCTGCATAGCAGCACAATCCTACTTGGCTTGTGTTCCACAGTGTACATGTAACCTGACAGCTCTGCTAGCTTTTTCGCAAACTCCCTTATTTCCTCATGATTTGGCATGCTTGACATATCCAGGTTTCTTGCTGGATTCCTTGAACCTCCGACAAATGAGAACCCTTTTACCTCAACGTAGTTTGGCCTGCCCCTCTTTATGAGATCGGCGTATCCTTCTGGGTTGTGCATATTCAGGCCCTTAACTAGCGTCATCCTGAGCACGGTTCTTGTACTGAGGCCTTTTATCACGTCCATGCATCTCAGGAATCTTTCCCATGCATTTGGTATTTTGGCTCTCGTGGTTCTCACGTATGTTTCTTCGTCCGGAGCCTGCATAGATACGTATAGCTGTGTTGGTAGGGGATCTAACTTCTCTATCGCCTCTGGAAGCGTTCCGTTGTGAACCAGAAATGTGCTTATGCCACGCTTATGAAAGCCTTCTATAAGCTTCCCCATCTTTGGATAGAACATCGGCTCACCAGTAAGGCTGAGCGCAACGTGCATCGGTTCTCTTGCCTCCTTCCATCTTCGTTTCTTCAATTCAGTATCTGCTATGGCATTAAATCCGCTGATTAGCCTCTCTTGCTCCCTTATCATTCCGTCAATTATCTTTTCTGGATCTTCCCATTCCTGGACTGCGTTGAGCTCGTTCCACTTGAAACCGTGTTCTTCTGGTATCAGTCTCCAGCAGAAACTGCATCCAAGATCGCATCCGATTGCCGGAGTGGCCTGCATGCACCTCCAACTCCTTATTCCATAGAAAGTATACTTGTAACAAAGCGTCTGCCCACGAAGGCCATTTGCTGTATATTCGCACGTCTTGACAGCGGAATGTTCTCCGACAAAATGATATCCTTGTTTCTCCATCTTGTACTTAAGCTCATCCGGCATATTGGCCATTTCAAAACCTGCTATCAAACTTCAACAGCTTGACTAGTTCATCCCTGAGCTCATTAGTTATAAGATGTTCGTGGTCGAATTTGAAAGTATCCATAGGATTGTGCGCGTACTTGTATCTCGGTATTACATGAATGTGGAAGTGCATTATGAACTGCCCTGCTATCTTGCCTATGTTGGTAACTACGTTTATACCGCCGTCAGGGTCTAGTCGCTCCTTTACGATTTGCGCCGCCTTCTTGGCGACTTCATAGGTATCATCGATGACGTCTTTTGGCGTATCCAGCATGTCCTGGTAGTGCTTCTTTGGTATGACAAGGAGATGGCCTCTTGATATTGGATACTTATCAACTACCACGCGGCACTTGCTGTCTTCGTATATTATCCCGTGCTCCGACAGGTTCTTGTCGCTGCAGAATGAACAATCTTGCATGGGACTAACTTCTGCCGCGTTTTTTAAATATCTTCTGTCTCTAGTTATGAGAGATCCAGTTCTACTTTTGCCCAGCCCTTAGACACGATGTAGTTGTAGATGTAGGACATGAGTATCCCAGCTATGAATCCGACTATCAAATTTACTATGAATTTCACTATTATGCCTACTATGAATGCAGCTACTCCTATGCCTACTGCAAGAAGTCCGGCGCTAGCAAGCATAGATGAGATAAGAGGCACGGTTGCAAAGCGCGTGAGCAATACGCTACCAAGTATCAGAACTATTATCCCAATAATTATTGACTGCACAAGGCCTGATACGGCTGAAACAACGCCCAGGACCTTTCCGTATGTCATTACGTCTATGTCCTTTATCGCCTTGCCGCTATAGCTGAATCTATAGCCGCCTATCTTTGATGCCACGAAGTTGTATATTACCGCGCCTATTACTGCGGCTACAAATCCTATTATCGCTGCTAGTATGGCACCTGCCACTAGCCCTATTATTAACCCGGCGATGCTAAGCCCTCCCGAAATGAACCCCGCTATGGCTCCGAATATCGCACCAAACAGGGCACCGAATAGGGCGGTGATCTTCCCAAGGGATACGGGGCCGATGGACTTGAGGACGTTGTTCCTGTAGTCCCACTGCACTCCGCCAACGTTATCCGCAAAATAATTGTACAATACTATCGCTATGGCTGCGATTATAAAACCGAACGCAAAGAAAAGTATCGGGAATATTATTATCGAGAGTATGCCGAATGCCGCTCCGCCAGCCACAGTAGCCCCCAGTGCGGCGACCATGCCAAAAATAAAGCCCAGTATTCCAACCATTATTGCATAAACAAGGGCCGTATTCCTAACGTATATGCGTTTTATTGTTTTCATAGCCATCATGATTCAATATCTGGAAAGAGCTAAAAGACTCACCGTAAATAATGTGGGCCCGGTGAGATTTGAACTCACGACCTACGGCTTATAAGACCGTCGCTCTAACCAGGCTGAGCTACGAGCCCACCTCAATAATTTATGATAGCTCATTTATATTGCTTGAGGCGTGCAGGCCTATGGCATCGTGTAGTTGTTCTGGATCCACGAAGGCTTTTGGGGCACTCCCGGCAGCGTTCCAGTGAAGTTGTTGAGCGCGTATATCCTTATCGGATATGTTCCATTGACAAAATTTACGCCGGTGCCATTGTCTGGATATACCTGCGTGAATCCGGGAAGGTTGCCAAGTATGAATCCTTTGTAGTAATTCGATACGTAGAACTTGGTTGGGGCATCGGTGATCGTGTCATTCGGGCCGTTCGGCACGTAGATCATCATGTACTCTACGAACTGGACCCCTTGTACGTTTACGACTCCGATGTACTGGCTGGATTGTATATATGCGTTCATTTTGACTCCGTTCGACGAATATACGTTAAGGACTCCGTTGTTGTTTGGAATCACATCGACGCAAACGCTCTGGTTGGCGGCCGAGCTGCCCACGACTAGCAGGGTGCTGACCAGCAACGTTGTGCTGTTCGAATTGGCGCAATAGTAGTTTATATTCTGGGAGAGGCTGCTCTGGTTCTGAACAAGAGCTGGCAACGGTATGAGTGCAAACTGCGGGTCGTAGGTTATTTCGCACTGCGAAGTGCCAAGGAGATACGGCTCTGGCGGGTTTTGCGCCTGCCCCTGCGCTATAGCATATGTTTTTGATGTTGCATTGACATTTACGCATGCCAGGAAGTCAAGCGCCTGCCACTTTGATATGAGGTCTTCGTCCATAAGCACATATTTCGACTGGTTGTTGTTCATGAAGTTTGCAAGAGACTGCGGGCTCACCCCGTAGTTCTGGTCCAGCACGTACTGTGCTGCTACCGCGTAGTCCTCAAGCGCATTGGCATTATCTCCCCTGATGAAGGCATTGCTGTTGCCAAACCAGTTTATCCAGTCGCCGTAGTCCCACCAAGACAGCACTCTTGGTCCGCTAGGCCCAACATTCGCTTTTATCCATGCCATGGCATTGAGCCAGTATCCCTGTATGACGTTGCAATAGAGCGTGTATCCGAGACTGTTGTTCTGGTCTGACAGTGTGTTGCACAGCTGCGTAGAGTTCGCGGCTGTTGCGGATTGTATCGCCGCGCCGAACGATTGGATGAACGATGAGCTCTCTCCGAACAATAGCGATTGGGTTCCATAGAACGAAAGCCCGATAAGTACCGCATATCCTACAGCTACGGCCCACAGCGCAGTGTTGTGTTCTTTGTACTTGCCATGTATTGCAAGGTATCCAAGCAGCAGTATTGCAAATATTCCAGCAAAGAAGAAAACGCCAAGCGACAGTATCAACGCTATTGCATATGCATTCTGTCCATACTGTTTTTCTTGGGGCGGTATGAGCTCTCCCGTACTTTCCTTCTGCTGGTCCTTCCTGCTAAAGCGGAATATATCGAAATTGTTCTCCGCATAGTAGCAAAGTTCGCCGAGCATAATGCAGAACAGTATGATGAGCGCAACACCGAAGTGTGGAAGATACTTGACTTCTGAAAAACCAGCGAAAGCCAGCGGAGCGGCTATCGCAAGATAGAGTATGCCGGTCCTACTGTTCCTGTATAGTATGCTAAGTATAACTACAGCGAACCCTGCTGCACATATTAGCCATACAAGGACTGGCAGGGCTACTGTTCCGGAGCTTGTGCTCAAGTATATAGAAGCCCCTATTGGCCCGAAGCCCTGGGACCCGAAGTCAAAGAAAAATCCTGTTGGAATGTATTCCTCGACCGTCATGAAAAGCGGGATTGAAGGCGTTGTGAACTTTGCGCTCAGGTTAACATATTGCAGGACTGGCGCACCGAGGGGCGTCAATACAACAACAAGCACTCCGGCTACTGCAATTAGGGCTATCCATGAATATAGCATCATGTCATTTATCGGCTCCTTGAATACTATGTTCCTCTTTGCGAGCAGCTTAGGGACATAATCCATGAAGGCTACAAGCAATATGGCTATTATCGGGCCTGCCAGGATTATGGGAACCCCGAGCACCGAAGGTATTCTGTTCTCAAGCGTAGAACCGTATGCGTTGAACAGGATGTAGAATATGGCTATTACGAGTATCACAATTCCGTTCATTTTGTAGAAATCGGTGTTTGATGTCCTCTTTATTATGTCGATCAGGCCCTGAAGCATTATATAAACCACGAAAACCCCGACAGTTACTGTATAGTAGTGGGCTCCGAGGAAGTTTGATGCGAACGCTATTCCCGCGAGTATGGCAAGCCTGGTGTTCTTCGGATTCTTGACAGCAAGCATGTATGTAGCAAGGAAGAAGAAAAGCGCAAATATGCCCCACGGCTCCAGAAGCTGCTCTCCGGCTATGAAGGTCGTGAATATGACAGGCATTGCTGCGGCTATGCCAGCCCCTATGATTCCGATGTATTCATTATATTCTTTGTACAAGAGCAGGAAAACTGTGAAAACAAGAAGCGCGGCGGTTATCGGAGGATATACGCTGCCTATATAGCTCATCAGGGTTGTGTTGAAAGATGATGTGCCATAACCTCCTACGGTAGTTGCCATGTCATACCAGAATGCCTCAAGATATGGTATGATGGGCTCTACCCTGTGATCGCTGCCGCCCACGATAGCTGGCCATGCGGCTGGGTCTTGCAGCAGTTCCTGGCCGTACGTTACGATGTACTGGGTATCAACCATTGTGAAGTAAGGATCAAATTCGAAGAATGTGGGCGCTATTCCTATGCTGAGCATTCTGGTTACGAAGGTGAGCAGCATCAAGACAAGAAGCGCAATCCACATCGGGTTCTTGAATACCGGCATTGTTGAAAGGAACTCGCTCTTGAAATCCTTGAAAGCTCCTTCCCAGAAGCAGATAACTATCCCAATAACGGTAAGCAGCAGGCAGTTGGCCAAAAACAATCCAAGCGAGAATGAGAATGCATGTATGTAGTTGATAAGATATGCTTCAAGCCATGTTAGCGTAGCTGGGGCTATCATGCCAAAGATCACTGACATGACCAGCAATTCTATCATGTTCATGCCGGTTTTCTTAAGAAGCGCAAGTGAAAGGAAGAACCCGGGTATGATTATTGCTATGAACCCTAAGATCAGTGCTAGAATCAATCCAAGCATTTATATCATGCGTTTAGAATGGACTTTGGAACTTCTATTGGCTTTATTTCTCTGTCTGGAAACACCGTTCCCGGAGGAACTATCCTGACCTTTACCCCTATGTTGCCGTATCTCGTATTTGCCACGGCCTCGGCCTCCCTCACCAGCTCAGTCACGTTTCCCGCCTTTGGTATATAACCTATGCTCTTTCTTATAGACTTTGCCCTGGCTCCCTTTGCAGCCAGCTTTCCCCCGGCTATTATCTCAGCACCCAGGGCGCCGTTCTCGATTATTATTCTTAGGGCTGTCTGTATGACCTTTCTTGCATTTATTCCCCTTTCAAACTTCTCTGCTATGTCCCTAGCGACGAGCATAGGCTCAAGCATCTTGTTTTCTACCTCCATGACGTTGATCTGTGGATTCTCTACATTAAATCTCTTCTTTATTTCTTCGGTAAGGGTATCTATCGTGTGCCCCCCTCTTCCTATGACTCTTCCGGGTTTGAGCACGAATACCGTTATTCTTGTGAGCACAGGCGTCTTTTGTATCTCAACTCTTGAGAATCCGGCTTTGACAAGCTCGTTCTGCAGGTATCTTGATACCTTGAGCTTTACCTCCGCGTTCTCTATGAACTTTCTCTCGATCGTCATTGATTCACTGCTGGTGTTTTATCTGTCTGCTGTTGCTTCGCTGGTTCCTGCTGCTTCTGTTCCTTTGGCTTTTCCTTTTGTTGTTCTTGCGTAGTCTTCGTTATTATGGATTTCTTCGGTGGTTTTGGCTTTTCTTCTGCTTTCTTGGCTGGCTTTTTCTTCTCTTCCTTTGCAAGTTGCTTGATCCTGGATACTATGTTCTTGCTGAGCTTCTTTTCATCTAGCATTGAAAGCCCGAGCTCTACTCTTGCGAACTCAAGATCGCTTCTCCTTGATGACATGTATCCGGATGGCCCTCCAGATATCAGAAGGGCTCCCTTTGACGGCCTTCTCATCGCGATAATTGTCTTGTTTGCTGAAGCATGGACAACGTAAAGCGCTTCCGGGTCTAATCCTTTTTGCTCTGCGTTGGCAGAAGCATTCACGAGAACCTTCTTTACTAGCATGGCGCACTTTTTCGGTGTTCTTCCCTTCTTGCCTCCAAGCTCGTGCCTTGACCCCATGCTCGCATTGTGCTTCCTGTAAGGTATGGGGGTTGTTCCAGTAGATACCGCATCAAGCAGATCCATAGCGGCGCCAAGGCTCCTGTATCTTATCGAATCGCATACGGCGCCTAGATCCTTGAAGCTGGCGTTGATGTCTTTCATGTTGGCGAAGACGACGCCCTGCCTGTCCTGATTGTATGAGTATTTCATTACTTCACCGCCAAGAACTTGCTGCCCTTCGTTGCCCTTATTCCGGGAGCTGAATGGAGAACTCTTTTCGTAGTGTAAGCGTATTCGCCAAGCCTATGACCAAGCATCATTGCGCTTATCTCGATTTCCTGGAACTCCTTTCCGTTGTGGACTTGGAACTTCATTCCTATCCATGAAGGAAGGATTACTGCTTCCCTTATGTGGGTCTTGATCGGCTTTGTTATGTTCTTCTTCTTGTGAGCGTCTACTTTCTCCATGAGCTTCCTGTAGCCAAGTCCTGCCCTCTTTATGCTCCTTCTCTGCCTCGACTTGACAAGCTTGGTGTAATCGCTATCGCTGAGCTTCAGGAGCTCCGTTGGCGTCATTCCTCTATAAGCTATTCTTTCTGCCATGAATTATCATCTCTTCCTTCTTCCGACTCTTCTTGCTGCTATGTGTCCTACCTTTCTCCCTGGAGGCGCATTCCTTGCCGTCATGCTGCTCTTGCCCTTGTGGTGTTGCTTTCCTCCGAACGGATGATCAACTGGATTGAGCTTGACTCCACGATATGTAGGCCACATCTTGTTTATTGCGTGCATTATGTAATGATTTTTCCCTGCCTTTACTAGTGGCTGCTCGCTCATACCGCCACCCGCTATCATGCCTAACTGTGCTCTACATTCATCATCAAGCGTTATGCTTGACTTTGAAGGAAGCGCTATTGTTGTAGTGCCACCTATGTGCGATGATATGTAAGCGGCACTGCCAGCCGCCCTGACGAGCTTGCCGCCGTCTCCAGGCATAGTCTCTATGTTATAGATTGGAATTCCTTCTGGAATGCTTCCTATCTTCATCACGCTTCCGATTGTGAAATGCGCACTTGGACCTATGCTTATCCTATCTCCAACTCTTATTCCCTCCGGAGCAACAAGATATGAAATATGCATGTCCTCATAAAGTATCTTCATGAGTGGGGCCGTATGACCAGTATGGTTTATGAAGTCCACGACTTCTCCGACCAGCCCTGCCTTCCTGTCAGTAGTATACTTTGCGCTTATGTCAAAGGTTCCGGGTGCCTTCCTGTAGGCCACCGTTCCCTTGCCCCTTCTTTGCTGCTTCAATCTTTTTCCCATGTTGATACCTATACTAGCTTCAGCTTGGCCGCGACGTCAGATGCCTTGTATCCCTTTCCTACCTTTATGAAGGCCTTCTTCTGGTTTGACATGGTGTTTGCGGTCCTTACTGCAACAACTTTAACCTTGAACGTGTTCTCGAATTCCTTCTTTATGTCAGATTTCGATGCCCTGAAATCGACGACATAGACTACGACGTTGCTCTTGTCTATGAGTGATATTGCCCTTTCTGTTGATATTGGATATCTTAGAACTGTCATCTAACCATCAATTTTGTTATTTCACTCTGAACATTTGATATTGCATCGTGACTCCAGATCGTTATTCTGCCGGGAACTCCGCCAGGAGCCAGCAGTGTTGCACTTATGTCCTTGAGCGTGCATGCATCTACTCCAGGTATGTTTCTTGCTGCCTTTACCAGTCCTTTATCATTATTAACCACGATCAAGACTGATTTCCTGTACTTTCTTTGTGTCGATGATCTGCGCTGACCCTTGCTTATCCTTGGTTTATCACTTCTTTCAAGATCCTCGTCGAGCTTGAGGAGATTAATAAGCTTGATAACATCTTTTGTTTTCTTCAGTGATTCGATGTCGTTTGATACAACAATAGGAAGCTTTCCTGAGAACGAGTGCTTTGCCGTTACAACGGAGGCATTTGCGGTCGCAGCTATTGAGCTTGCCACTGCCTTCCGGTACTCCTTTGTGTTTATGTTCTCGATTAGCGTCTTTTCTATCATGTGGGGGTGGGCTCTTTTTCCCTTTACGGATGATGGAATCCTTCTCACTTGCCCCTGGTGGCCTTCTGCCAGCTTCTGCCTTGGCCTTATTGCTATTCCCATGTGCCTTCCTGATCTGTATGAGTTCATTGCTCCGTAGTATCTCGCTGTTGTGTTCATTCCAGCAAGTGGAGAATGGCCTTTTGGCTGCAGTCTCCTGGTTGATTCTGCAATTACTGCCCTCCTTATGAGGTCTTCACGCACTTCTGTTGAGAAGACAGGAGGAAGTTCTACGCCACCTTTGTCTGCTCCGTTTACATCAAGCACGCTTGCGTTCATAATATCATCGTGATATGTAGGTGACCTTTGGCTCCTTGATTCCCGCCGAGTTCCTATCTCTGATGGACTTTCTTATCCTGACCAGCCTCTTTGCAGTTCCTGGTATCGAACCATCGACAACTAGGTAATCGTTTGAAACAAGCCCGTAGTTCTTGAAGCCCGCCTTTGGATTGACTTGCTGCGCATCGGCAGACGTTCCTATCTTGAGGATCTTCTTGTTGTGTTCAGTTCTGTAGTTGAATCCCATCTGTCCTGATCTTGGTATTGTATAGTAGACCTTTCCTGGACTGAAAGCTCCAAGTGGGCCCCCGTGCCTTATTTTGTTTGTTGACTTGTGGAAGTTTCTCTTTACTCCGAATCTTTTGATCGGTCCTTGCCATCCTTTGCCCTTTGAAATAGAAATAAGGTCAATGTATTCTCCAGGCTTGAAGACTTCTGCCACTTTTATTTCCTTTCCTAGCTTGCCTGTTATGAAATCAAACTTTTCTTCGATGCTCTTTCCCCCTACTCTGACTTCAAACCTCATCGGATGACTTTGTCCTGTTGCAGTCCCATCCGGATATGCAACGACTAGTGCGCTTACATCAGAGAATTCTGTTAGTTTTTGCTTTGTTGTGGGAACGCTTGTTTCATCATTCTTTGTCTTCTTTATTCCGGCCTTCTGTGCTGCTGCCTTGCTGTAAATTTCATGCTTTGATTCCTTGTACTTTGTGCTCTGATGAAGTTTGTAAAGCCTCATTCCATAGCATTCCATCTTTGGGAGCTCAAGAACCGTGCATGCCCTTGCCATTTCTATGTTCTTTGTGGCTCCTTCATTATCTCCTATTACTCCAATGTGTGTCATTCCCGCCTTGTATGCTACTAGGCTTCCCAATGACAGATCCTTTATTTGTGGTCCGCTCCTCATTCTGGGCATGCGCTTCTGTGCGCGTTTGTGCGGCCAATATTGCAATGATCCATGAGCCATTTATGACACTGTTGTTGGTTTCTGCTTAGCGCAGCTAATGTTTGGCAGTCTGAAAAAATTAGCAGAGAGAAAGCTCTGCGCTGCCTGTCGGGAACAGGTAGAAGTATATTGTGCGAGGGGGTTTTTATAGGTTATCTTGGTGGTTGTTTTGTGGAACTTTTACTGCCTATGCCATTTACTGCTTCGATTACCTGAATGTCGCGCGTTACCGAGTTAAGGGTCGATCGTAGCGCAGTTATGTCGTCAGCCTCGGCGATTATTGTAACGCTGCTTTCTGTCTCCTTTATGCTTATTGTGCTTCGTTTGTGTTCTTTCTGGACTTTAAGAAGCATCTTATAGCTGGTCCTTGCTATCCTTGGTATGGTGAAAACTGCTTTGTAGCGTTTATTTGCCACTTAGATCGACCGTTCTTGGTTTTTCTCCGTATTTCCAGCGCATCTCATCCTTGCTGCCAGACATCTTTAGCTCTCTGCACTTTAATGTCCTTCCCTTCATCTGCATGGCGAGCAATGCGCTCTTGAAACCTTGTTTTGATGCCCTATTTGCTATGTCCTTTATCGTCTTTGTGCCTCTTCTTTCCACCACTACATCATCAATGCCAGAAAGCATCCTGTACGCCTTTGCCTCGTTTGCAAAGTTTCTAGAAAAAGTTATGTATGGCATCGCCATCATTGCTGGCGTATGTTGCTCCTGACGCTTGGCCTGCTATCCAATGTTCCGAAGCCCTTCCTTGAAAGTCCTCTGTGCTTCCTTCCTGAGCTTGTAAGACCTCTGAAAGCCCTGTTCCTTTGTGACAATATCATCTTGTACTGATTGTCTTTTGCTATTGATGGCCTTGATCTGTCGACCATTATTACTTCGAAGAACTTGTCTGTTCCGGACGAGCCTGCGAAATATGAACTGATTACTTCGCAATTTGAGAACTTCCTAGCTGCCCTGTCTTCAGCTATTGATTGGAGCGACTTTCCTCTTGTAAAGAATCTTCCGCTCTTTGATGGCTTCCTTCCTCCTGCATTCTGTTCTCTCTTGCTTGAACCCCTCTTTACTCTTACTCTTGCTACAATGACACCTTCCTTCGCCTTGTATCCGAGTTCTCTTGCCCTTGCTATGTTTATTGGCTTCTCTACTCTAACTATTGGGCCCTCTGAATTCCATTTTATTATTCGTTCCTTGTAGAGAGGAGCTCTCTCGCTCATCTCGGAGCGTACCGTCTCTTTCATGTGTTGATAAAGACCCATAAACAGACCTTATAATCAGCAGAGAATATCTGTTCGTAAAGATATATTAAGGTTGGCTATGGCTGCATCCAGTCGATTTCATAATATTCGTATTCGCTGTGTGGAAGTTCTATTCTCCTGACTTTGTAGTAAGTCACTGCAGTCTCTCTGTCCGCTATCGCTATTATCAGCTCCAATCTTCTTGTTTTGGCCTCGTTTATTACTGCTGATAGCTCAGCTCCGCCTATCCTCTCATCCTCACTGAGTGACAGCATTGCATATCTTGGACTATCCGTTCCTGGCACTTCTATGTTGCCGCCCTTTCTGTGGTAAAGGACAAAGTCTATCTCCATGTTCTTCTTCCTGCTCTTGCCAGGTATGGCCAGTATGAATGTCTTCCTTACCGAATGCGCTACTCTGATTGCCCTGGCCCACTCCGATATGAGAAGTTTTGTGTCTCTCGGGAAGACATGAATAACGTGTTTTGAATGCGCCCATTCTCCGCCCTCGTTCTCTGGTTTTGCGCCTGGAAAGTATATTCTGAAGTGTGTTCCGAACTTGAATCCTGTTTTTATCACATATCCCTTACTCCTCCAGTCAGAATAAACATCATATAGCTTTTCAAAGTCTTGTCTGCGCTCTGTTGCAGTTCTTTCTATGTCTTTTCTTGTTGCATTGGCAACGCTTAGCACTCCAGCATCAATCAGGAACAGCGTTTCGTATATGTCGAGCTTGTTAAGAATACCTCTTTCGCTCACTTTGTATGTGCCATACTGCCCAAACCAATGCTCGTTGTAAAGCTTCTTTCCCTTTTCTGGATCATCGACTATTGAAATTAGATTATCAGGAAAGAACATTGCCTCTATTTTCTGGTTGCCAAGTTTAAGTTGTCCGCCAGGATATTTCTTTGTTGGAGTCTTTCCTCCTTCTTTCTTGACAGAATCGGGATATTTTGCTATTAGCCCCCTGTCTCTCCAATCTCTGTACGTAAGATATCTTGGGACCAGATTTGCTACAAATGAGAAACGTGTTGTTATGTCGTTGAAATGCAGAGTCTTTTGTCCTTCCTTGCACTCTGCACTCCTTACATCAGCCAGATACATAACCTCTTCAGGATAAAGCTTAAGCTCACCTTGTTCTTCTATTCCGAAGTGCCCTTTTTTCAGTATATCTTTTGTAGACTGATCTGCAGGCACTGCGCTCCTGCCATTTATTTCAAGTGAAAGCAATCACTCACTTTCAATTCTTGTGATAGGGCTTTCTCTTGAAGATATATAATGATGCCGCTAGTACATCGACTGCATTACCTCCTTCTCTATGTCAGTGATCTTTGCCGGATATACAAGCGCTGACGGACCTGGAGAAAGATCAAGGTGCGCTGCCTCCTTTATCGTCAGGAATAATTTCTTCTGGTCTCCGAATGCCATCCTGTGTAGAACTACTACCTTCATGTCGTCATATACCAGCCATTTCTTATAATGTTTCTCTGCCTCGAACATTATCCTTACGGCTTCTGTGATGCTCATTGAAGATCTTTTCTGATTGTCATAATCAAGAAACACAACGGTGTGGAGATTGCCTTGGACGTTTCTCTGTATTGTTTCATAGAAAGACACTGGTTTGTAGTCCTGGCTCCACGATGCTATCGTGCATGGCGACCCAAATCTATAGAAATCCAGTCCGCTTTCTCCTATCAGAGTCGACAGGATTGATGCTGCATGATGCACGGCTATTGCGACATTCTTCTTCTTTGCCTCTATGAAAATGATCTTGTGTGTGGTTGCTATGAGCGGATCTCCAGCGACCAGCACCGCTATATCCCCACTCTTTGCCTTCTCAAGCAACATTCCAACTTCTTCTTCAAGCGAAGACCTCCCTATCATGTGCAAATCCTTGCCCAGCTCTTTCTTCAACCACTCCTGGTACTCATCGCTGACAAGGCTGGTATAATTGTCTACGTATGTATCGCACTTCTTGCACAGCTTTAAAGAGCTCTCTGGTATGTCACCGGTATTAAGCCCGAGCCCTACTAGATGGAGCATCAAATCAATCTTTTATGCCGTCCGGGGTAACCTTTATTATGCATTCTCCTTCTGGCATGTTTGGTGAATCGACAAGCCTGATTATCCTCTTTTCCTCTTTGCTCTTCCTGAAGTAAAGCCTTGTTGTCGCTGCGTGGGCTATAACGTTCCCCCCGATTGGTGTCGTTGGATCTCCGAACATTATTCCCGGATTGTCCATGACCTGGTTTGTTATATACACGGCTATGCTGAACTTGTCTGCAAGCGTTTGAAGCCTGTGTATATGAGAATTGAGCTTCTGCTGCCTTTCTCCCAACGCCCCCCTTCCAAGAAACTCTGCCCTGAATAGCGATGTGAGTGAGTCTACTATTATGAGCTTGACGTTCTTCTCTGCTATCAACTTGTCTGCCCTTTCCAGTGTTAGTATCTGTTGCTCTGTTGTGAGTGTTCTTACAACTATAATGTTTTCTAGCACTGCGGTTGGATCAAGATCTTTTGCTTTTGCTATCTCTACTATCCTCTCTGGTCTAAAGGTCCCTTCTGTATCAAGGAATAACACTGCGCCGTCCAATCCTCCCTTGCCTTTTGGCAACTGTGCGTCAACTGCAAGCTGGAATCCGAGCTGCGTCTTTCCGCTTGCAAACCTCCCATAAGCTTCGGTAATGCCATTTGTCTCTATCCCTCCTCCGATGAGCTCGTCGAGCTCCTTTGAGCTTGTTGTTATCTTTCCTATGTCTTTTCTCTTCTGGAGTATGGCTTCTCCTGTCTCATAATTTACTGTGCTTGCTTCCTGAGCCGCAGCTACTGCCTTCTTTGCCGCATCTACGCTTATGCCAGCAAGTTCTGACAGGTCATGCGGTGCTGTTGTTGCCACCTTATCAAGTGAATCTATCCCTGCTGTCCTTAGTTTCTCTGCCGTAGTTTCTCCTATCCCAGGGAGGTCCTCAAGCTCCCTGATAGCCTTATCCTTAGCCATAAAAACCGACTATACTTTATGAAAGATTAAGTATTTATCTGATTGGGTCTTCCTAGATTCCAGGGTTTGATAGCATCCTAGCCATAAATTTTGTCTCTACCATGTCCACAACCTCCACCACTTTGGTTAGCAGCGCAACCGGGCATCCCCTCACGCTTATTTCTATGCCGGTTGAATTCTCGCCGTTCTCATACGGCATCCTTTGCGGCTTTATGAATGGCCTTACTTCCGGGTCTTTAACTGCCTCGATCTCTTTCTCTAGCAGGCTCTTTGCCTTTTCATACCCTATTCCTAATACGAGAGGCATCCTTACAACCATTGAGAAATGGTTTCCGTAGTCAAGGACTACTGTCCTCTGTGTATGGACCATGTCGTTTGTCTCTATTGTTGCTATTCTTCCGTGCTCATCAAGTGCATGATACGATGTCCTTCCGCGCACTGGCATGCTGACATAGGTGCGATTTCCAAGCGAAAATTCGCCCGACTGCTCTGCTGTTGCGAGCACATCTACTGCCGATTCTATCCTGCGTGATACGGCAGGCTTTTTTCCTCCTTCCGCCCGCAGCCTTTCCACCTCCAGCACTCCGCCCACAATCTCAACATGGTCCCTTATGGCTCTCTTCCTAAAATCATCGATGGAGATCGAGCCGATGCTGGCCGCGTAAAACCCTGGTTCCTTTCTTCCCAATACCATGATATTTTATGGATTTTGTGATTATTAATTGCTCCTGATTTGCAAAAACTGAATATTTTTCCCTGTTTTGGCGCTCGGTTTCACAGAAGGCCCTCAGCATACACTATCACTGCGCTTATGGCAGATGCAAGTATCACAATGACCATCGCGCTTCCTATTATGCAAGCAAGAGCCCTCCACGATTCGGTATCATGCTGGTGGGCATACGCGGCTACAAAAACGACCAGATCCCACAGCCCAAGCACAAGCACCATGAGCAAAACTATCAGTGGTATGAGTATGAACCCTGCAAAATATGCCGTCAGTACCAGAAGGATGAGCAGCATTGTTATCCACGATAATGTAAGAAACGGCATCAGCCCGTATACGTATGCCGTGACTGTGTTTGCAAACTTCCCGTTTACCTGCCTGAATATGAACTTTGGGAACACATGATAGAAGAACGAGTTTATGTATATCGCTATGGGCTCCGCTATCCAGAAAAATGCAAGTGTCATCAGTATGAGTAGTGCAGCCCCGTACTGTCCGTTCAGGATCTGCGTAAGATACGGCATGGACGCCAGTATCGGCACTACGAGCCCCACGACAGGCCCTTTGAATATGATCTCGAATACGGCTATGAGTATGACCGGTATGACTGACGCGCTGTAGTAGAACTTCACTGCCTTGTTCACTGTCATCTTGGCCCCCGTGTTTGCGACTGGATGCCGCATTATTGACAGTGCCTTCCTGTAATCAGCTATTGGGTTTATGGCTGCCATGATGCCACTGGTTATCTGATTTATTTAAGCCTTTTGATGGCTATTTTAGTTTGCTACTAGGAAGTTATTTAATGATTTATTGTTCTAATAGCGTGACGTGGTTCGTTGGATCGTGGCGTGGAGCTGCGGCTCTCTGCAAATGAATTCATAAAAAGAAATAGTGCCAGCGTGGTTTACACGCTGGCAAGGCGACCAGTTCTTCACGACCTTCCTACAGTAGAGAACCCGTGATAAGTTATGGGTTAGAATAATTTAAAAGCTTTTTCGCTGTGGCTTGATACGCATGGTTACAGGAACTATATCATATTTTTGGAAGATAATATGGATGTTTTAACACTTGACATAAAAGGCGTTTTCCTTGCATTTCTGATGGCGGCCGCTATGCTTTACATAAGCTCTTTTACACTCATAGGACTTGGCCTGGGGCTGTTCTTCGTAGTTTCAATGCTGTACTTCCTTGGGCTTTCTGCAATAGCCACTTGGGCCGGCATGAAGTACAAGATCCTGATCAGGCAGTACCAGATAACTAGGGGTGTCAAGAACGTGCTTGCGAATGGCCTTGGCCCATTGGTATTTGTGGTTCTCGTGGTCTTCGCGGGAACCAACGTGAACTTGGTTAATGCACTTGTTATCGGATTTGTGGCTAGCGTTGCAGCCGTCACTGCAGACAAGTTCAGCAGCGAGATCGGCATTCTTGACGGGTTTCCAGTATCTGTAGTAAGCTGGAAGAGGGTAAGCAAGGGAGTGTCTGGCGGAGTCACCTTAATAGGACTGCTAGCCGGGATGTTGAGTGCATTCTTCATAGGAGGGATACTAGTGCTAGGATATTTCCTGTGGTTCTTCCCCATAGTCCTTATTCAGGCCGGTCATGGAGCATTTGGCCTATTAGAAATAGGCGCGATGGTCATTGTTGTGACGCTTTCCGGGCTCATAGGAACGGTTGTTGACTCGTTTCTTGGCTATTACGAGGAACGCGGTATCGGCAACAAATATACATCAAATTTCTTCTGCAGTATTGCGGGTGGCCTTATGGGGGCTCTGCTCTACCTGCTCATAGCCGGCCTCTAAAGCCACAGACAGGATTAAATAGTTTTATTGCAATGGTTTTCTGAGAAAATGGACGCGCAGGAACCGCAGACGACTATGGATCTTGACACTGGGGAACCGATACTCGAGAAGACCCCCACTTTCGACAAGCAGAAGGCTATAAAGCGCTGGAAATACTCGTTGCTGTTCTGCGTGGCGGTTGTCGTCGTCAGGGTCGCGATATACTACTTCTTTGGACATTAATCCGGGCGTGCCGATGGGCACGCCCAGGCTACTCCTCCCCTTGGGATGAACTAAGGGTTGGCGGTAATTATTTTACATGTAAAATAATATAATCCTTTTTATTTAACTCCAATATCTTGTAGTAAAGTATATATAACCTCTGTGTTATAAACTATCACCGAAAATGCGCATGCCAGCGCTATACAAGCGGCGAGCTACTCCTAAAACCCAGAGGGATGAGTGAATGAAAGGGCGGCAAAAAGACATAGCGACAGCAATAGCAACTGTGGTACATGAAATGAACCACGTATACGGTATAGTGAAGCAAGTGCCGACAGAAGAGCAGCAGTACCAGGAGCTTGAGCAGGAGAAAAAGGACATGGAGTTCTGCGAAGAGCTATCCGATATCGTCATAGACCTGATAAGGGAGAGGAAGATGTGCGAGTTGTACAAAATATGGAGCATAGGCAGCATATCTTACAATATCCAGGCTGTGATAGACTGTGACTCCATAAGGGGCATAATCACTGACCGTACCAGTAGCCAGTAGCAGTTTTTTCTTTTATTTTTTTATTTTTTTCTTTTTCTGTTACTCGACAACTATCATAAAAATGGCGAAAATAATGGTATAATTCCCCAATTTCTCAGCGTCTTTAGGCAGGCATAGCGCAAAGCTTTAAAAAGGTTCCCAGTTTAGCAACTATACAGGTGACCGTATGGCAAGAAAATCGTCAATGGGAGCATTAGGAGGATTCCTATTGTTCTTGGGATCACTGTTGTACCTCTATGTAGGCTTTACGTGGTATAGCAGCGGAACCTTGGGACCGTGGCTGTCTCTGGCTCAATTCTTTGGCCCATTCGTTGCAGCTTTTGCTCTGATCAGTGCAATAGTGCTGTTCTTCATGAGCTTGGCTGGATTGATGGGAAAGACTGGTGCTGGAGATAAGATGAAGACCGACATACTCTGGAAGTTCATAGTCTGGGGTGGCGCGTTGTTCTTCATACTAACTGCCGGCGGAGCATGGTTCTACTGGGTAGTATTGGCATTCGTGCTAACTTACCTAGGAGCGGCTTCCCAGTCAATGTGAAGGCTGCAGATGCACTTTGCATTATGTGGCATCAGCCCGAGCTGTTGCTTCGGCTGAATTTTATTTTTAATAAATAGTCTCGTTTCTGTTTGTTTATACGCCAGGGTAGGGATTTGAACCCTAAAGCCCTTGCGGGCACCGGTTGGCCTGTTGCATCATCAATCAGCTCTTGATGATCTTTGATCTCAAGACCGGCGCATTACCGGATTCTGCCACCCTGGCATCTTATTTATTTGTAGCATTCATTTAAATTCTACTTCTTTGGCTGCTGTTGAAGTCCGAGTGTGTATATCTCAGCTGCGAACTTGTATCTTGATACGGAGTGTGCTATTACCTTTCCTTGGCCTTCAAATTTTGCCAGAAACAAGCCAATGCCACCGAACATGATGGTCCTGAAATTATCAACAAACGTCACACTGTACTTTAGACTTGGGTCAAATCCTGCAATATGTCCGGGGTCTATCTCAAGTGGATTATCTGGTGTCACTTGGTATTCTACTATGTCGCCGACAACATTTATGAAAGCAATACCAGGCCCTTCAAGCTTCTGCAAGATAAATCCAGCGCCTCCAAACATGGCTGCAGTTAGTTTTACGAATTGCATCGTTATGTTAATGGTGTCTTGGGCTGCTATGAAGGCATAGTGTTCTGCGATGAATGAGTCGCCTTGCTTGAGCTCTATTGGCAAGATTTTTCCGGGAAGTTCGCCGGCAAGAGACACTGCGCCTGGGCTCCCGATTGCTTCGTATTGCGTTAGGAATGCCGATGCCCCGCCCGCTTCCCTTTTGAAGGCTCCTATTATGCCTCCTGACATCTTTGGTGTCATCTTCACTGATCTATCTTTGCTCACGAGTTTGCCCGCATCCGCATATAGCTTTTCGTTCGCATCGAGATGGACCTTGAGGTTTTGCATGTTGTTTCCGATTATATCGTACTTCATTCAACCACAGTACGGCATGCTCAGACAATTTAGTTAAACCTAACGTCGTTGTTAGGAATCTGGTGTTACAATGAACTTTCTATCAATTATATCTAAAATAAGAAACAGTTTAACCAAGGAAGACGACCGTCTTCGACTAAACGTAGGAAAACAGATTTCTCTCATGGAATTTCACACGTTTGCTAAACTATACTGGAATGGCAGGGGAACAGTGGTGGATAGCCATCCTGGTTTCCGCTGGAAGAAAAAAGTCCGCGAGCTTTTCGTTGTGCCAGAAGCAGAGCCAAATCCGCACATGCTGATAGTCGGAATGAGCGGCTACGGCAAAAGCTCACTCCTCAGATCAATGATAAAAGATATAGGAAGCAGCAAAGTTCCTGCAATAGTTTTCGATGCGCACAACGAGCACGAGTCTACTGTGATGTCGTGTGGGGGGAGCGTATATGACGCGAAAAATAGCGGCATAAGCTTGTTTGAGCTTAACGGCTTGAGCATAGCAGAGCGTACAGCAGAACTTGTTATGCTGTTAAAGGAGCTCTACGGACTTGGCCATATACAAGCCACCAAACTAAGCGATTGTATTTGGTACACGTACAGGAAGAAGGGTGCAGCATCAAGAACCGATAGATTCATTGGAAAGGTACCTATGATTTCTGATCTCCTCTCGGAACTGGAAATTTTCATAAGAAACGCAAGATACATGTCAGAAAGAAACTCGTTGTTGCATCTCAAGGAGCGGCTCTCTATATTGAATACACATTCCTTCAACGGCAATTTTGTTGACTTCTCATCTCTTGGATCAGGCATTACTTCCTTCTCTCTTGCAGGATTGAAGAACAGGGACTTGCAGATCATCTATATAAACGAGCTCCTTAGGCGCCTATACGTAAACATGAAGGAGAATAAGAAGGAAAGGGGCCTACAATGCTACATAGTTATAGATGAGGCGCAATTTTTGCTCGAGGGGGAGATGAATAGTGTTGTGAGGAAGATATTTGAAGAGGGCAGGAAGTATGGGGTTGGAGCAATAATAGCGACACATGCCGCATCTTCGCTCAGCAGGAAGATAACCGCAAATGCGGCGGTGTTCGTAACATTCTACTCGAGAGAGCCTTCAGAAGTTAGCTATGTGAGCGCCCTTTTGTCAGGAGGTAGGTCTTCCATGAAAGAATTTGTGTGTGGCGCTATTGGCTCTTTGGACAAGAACCAAGCTTTAGTGCTCACAAGCGCGACAGGCAAACTTTCCCTGGTCAGCACGCCGAGAATAGAAACCGCTGGGCCTACAAATGTCGAAGAGCTTGAATTCGACATAGATGAAATGGACTCAAGGATACTTAATGCTGCAAGAAAGCCTTTTACCATTGATGATTTGAGGGTCGCGTTTGGTAACAAAAACTCTGAGTCTGTTGCCTACAGGATTGATGCCCTGGTATATTCTGGCAGACTTGAGCGTTTTGATGCCCCTGATGGAAAACCATGGGTAATGAGAAGGAAAGCCACGCTTAGCGCAGAGCACGAAGTCATGGTAACTATGATTGCTGAATATCTCAATGCCAGTGGCATTATCAACTGGCCAAACAAGAACCCTCGTGGACCCGATATTGTTGCATATTATAGCGGGTACAAAATAGCGGTGGAATACGAAACCGGGAGAAAAAAGGTAGAGGAGACTGCTGCCATGATAAACAAGAGGAGAAACTATTACGACTTTACTCTTGTCATAGTAAACGATGCTTTTTATGGGGCTTTTTCGGCTCTCTCAGATCCATGCGTTGCCATAGTGGGCTGGCATAACCTTAAATAAAAACACTTGATCATATCTAGCATGAACAAAGTAATGGCGTTACTCAGGCTTACAAGGATAGAACATTCGATCATGTTAATAGTAGCCGTAGTAACTGCCGAGCTTATAGCTGGAGGCTTACCGCCTCCTGTTCGGCTCGCGGCCAGTCTTGTTACCCCGTTTTTGATAAGTGCAGGCGCCTTTGCTATAAATGACTACTATGATGTTGAGAGCGACGTTGTTAACAAGAAGAAAGATAGGCCCATTGTCAATGGCAGCATAACTAAGAATTCCGCCAAGAAAATATCCTTATTCTGCCTGGTTGTAGGTGTCGCGGTGAGCGCGCTAATAAATGTGCCCGCGTTCATAGTGGCTTTGTTATTCGCGCTTCTGGCATTCTTGTACAGTTACAGGATAAAGGACATGCTGCTGCTAGGCAATCTGTACATAGCCATGACTTATGCAATACCATTCATCTTCGGTGCGGTAGTTACGTCCGGAACCGTGCCGTTGGTGATAGCGCTGCTCTGCCTCATTACTTTCCTGAGCGGACTTGCTAGGGAGCTACACGGGATGGTAAGGGATAGGGAAGGGGATAGAATAGCAAGGAAGACCAGCAATGTTGTGGCGCACGCCGGAGTAAGAAGAACCCTCCAGTACGCACTAATCCTGTATTTAGAGGCCATCGCAGTTAGCGTATTCTTGTTCTTCTACTTTGTGCCGTTCAGGTTCAACGTTGTTTATTTGCTTTTTATGGCGCTTGCGGATATTATCATACTCTATGTTTCTTTGGCGCCAATATTCAAGCCTGATGCAAAAATACTTGTCGCTGGAAGGAACTTGAGCTTGGTTGCCATGACGGTAGCCCTTTTTGGGTACCTGTTTTCTGTATTGTTCTACCTGCCTTTGGCGTTATAGTCAATTGAAATCTCTTGATAGAATTTTGGTTTGTGCCTGAGGCGTGCGCCGCCTTCATGCCAGCCGAAATATTCGTGCATGCGGCGTATGGCACTATGGTATCTTCTACTACCGAATGTCTTTGTATCCGGGGCGCTACGCTGTTGGTTGGGGTCTTGCTTCGCTCTTTGCCTCAAAATCAGATATCTGGTGTTTGAACTCGCCGTCGCTCTTGATGTCGCCTCTCGCTTTCAGAACCTCTCTTGTGAGCAAGAAATAGATTAGCGCGAGCGACTTCCTTCCCCTGTTGTTTGCTGGTATTATTAGGTCTGCGAACTTTGTTGAATTGTCAGTGTCGCTGATTGCTATTATTGGTATGTTTTGCATCCTGGCCTCTTTGACGGCCTGCTTCTCGTTTCTTGAATCGCTTATCACTATGAGTTTTGGTTCGCTATAATCCTCCCTGTTCGGATTTGTGAATATTCCTGGCGTTACCCTTCCCTTTATGAATTGCGCTCCTATTATTCCAGCGAATTTCTCTGCTGCGACTATTGCGTATATTCTGGATGCTGTTACGACGACCTCTTTTGGATTTATCCTGGCTATCATGTTTATTGCCATCTTGAGCCTGGTGTCTATCGTCCTAAGATCAAGCAGGTAGAGCCCGTCTTCCCTTGTCTTGTATATGAACTTCTTCATGCCGGGGCTCTTGACCTTGGTGGCTATGTGTATACCTACCTCTAGATAGTCGTTCTGGTTCGTGAGCAGCTGCTCTGCTTGCCCTTCCTGCATCATCTGCTCGCGTACTGTTTCTGCTTTTTCTTCAGCCATAAAAATCATTTGGGGCCGCCGAGATTTTCAGGATTCCTTTTGAACTCGGGTCGCTACCACCCCAAGGTAGAAGCCTACCAAGCTAGCAGACGGCCCCACACAAAATCTCTGGGTCTTTTATCTATAAATACATAATCTATTTCTTGCTCGATGTCATGAACTCGTCGATCAGCTCGACGTTGCTGAGGAACATCCTCCTGCAGCAGTACCTCTTTACTCCAAGGTCGTCAAATACCTTGGTCGCGTCTTCGTGGTCCTTGTTGACTCTTTTGTCGTATTCTTCCCATTTGTCAGCGACCACTGCGCCGCAGCTGAAACATCTTACTGGTATCATCATATTAAAACCTTGATCGTCTCATCTATATGACTTCTGGAACCTCGCTCTCGCCTTTGGTCCTTTGTACTTCTTTGGCTCAACTCTCCTTGAATCGTCTATCAGGAGCGACCTGTCGTAGTTAAGATAGGCAGATTTCAGTCCTGTTCCTCCAGAATATTCTACAAGGCCTTTTGCTATTGCGCCCCTTACTGCGTGTGCTTGGGCGCTAGGTCCTCCGCCGCTCACATTCACTATTATGTCAAGGGTCTTTGATATTTGCCTTGCAGAATCAAATATTGAGAGTGGCTCTGTTGCTATCCTCCTGAACGCCACGCTTGGCACTGCTTCTATTGCGGCTCCGTTTATCCTGAGGCTTCCCTTTCCTTCCTTTAGATACGCCCTTGCCACTGCTTCCTTTCTCTTGCTCTTTGATACTATAATCTTTGCTTTGCTCTTGGAGCTTGCTTTGCGTCTTGGTGTTGTGGCTTTCTTTTTCTGCTGGACTTGCTGCTCTGCTGGCTGCGGTTTCTCTTCCTTCTTCTCCCTTGTCATTGTTGCTTGCTGCTGCATCATTTGCTCATCTGTTATAGCCAAGTAGCTTTGATAGTTCTCCTACCTTTATGTATCCTGTGTATATTGTCTTTGGATCTCTTGCTTTTATCCTTATTGGATTCGTGGACTTAAGTTCTTCCGGAACTCCGATATAAACCCTAAGTCTTTTGTAAGCGTCTTTGCCGGTGCTCTTCCTGTGGTAAGGCAGCATGCCCCTTACCACCCTCCTGACCAGCATGTCTGGTCTTCTAGACCAGTATGGAGAATGCTCTGGGTTTTCCTTCTCTTGGAGATTGAGCCTTGTCTTGTACTTCGCAACTATCATCTGCTTCTTGCCGCTGATTATCGATTGTTCTGCATTTACTATGGAAACGCTATTGCCGGTTAGCAGGCGTTTGGCTACAGTGCTGGCGAGCCTGCCGAGCGTCTCATCAGTAGCATCATATACTTCAAGTTTGGTTTCTTTTTCCTTCATGATATCAGATTACTATGTTTATTCTTTTTTGTGTGAGCATTTCGCTCAGGTTCATTACCCTGCATCCTTTACTCTGAAGTTGCATCAGAGCCTCTGCAGAATACTCTAGGGCCGCTATATTGATCTTATGCTCAATGTTCCCTGTTGAAAGTACCTTTGCAGGCACCACTACATTATCTCCTTCTTTTGTTGACTTGTTTAGCTTGTGTAGACTTACTGGTGGTCTCGATCTTGAGGGCCTTGCTACTAAACCATGAAGTTTCTTTGATAGATTTTTGTATTGTCCCTCTTTAGATCCAGATTCTAAGGTTGAGAGCCATTCTCTTACTACATTCTTCTCTGCGTTTGACATGTTATCATGCTTTTGCCATGGACACCGGGATCGTAGTTTCCTGCCTTGGTTTAGGTGGTTGGGCGTAAGCCACTGTAAGTTTTTGATCTCCAGCCCCTTTTCTTGATTCGCTGCTAAAGAAAAAACCTAGTTCATTATAGTTCACACTTTTGAAGAAACGATTAAGGCGCTCGATTATGCTGGTTTCTGTCCAGCTTCTGCTGAGTGCCGCATTCAAACCACTAACTTCTACTTGTATAGAAGCACCTCCTTGCTTCGTTATTGATGTGGGATATTTTGTGAAACCTACACCTATATCTACAGCTACTTCTTTCGTTTCTGGATTGGCAAGAAATACCCGAATTTTTTCTTCTTGTATTTTTGCACCGAATATCGTAGGCATTCAATCACATTAAACATGCGGAGGAAGGGATTTGAACCCTTGCAGTCACTAAAGACACTGACCCCTCAAGCCAGCGCATTTGGCCAAGCTCTGCCACCTCCGCGCAGATCAGAGCTTCTTGACCTCCTTCAAGAGATCTTTGAGCTCCTCTCTAATTGCGTCGAGCGCCTTATTAATTATTTCTTTGGGCGGCATCTGACCAAAAGATTCAACATAAAATCTGTATGAACCATCGTTTTCTTCGTATGTTATGAGACCCGGCTGGAACTTTGCGTGCTTCGCGGCAGTACCGAGTATTGCCTTGCCTTCCGCCCTGACTTTCTGGCCTTCGGCCAGTTTTATTATTGGTATTTTGTCGTTAGCTACCTTTACATCCTTGTCAGAAGTTGTGAAGTCTCCTGAATACACTGTCTTTGGGCCTGTCTCGTCTACAGAAAACACGATTTCGTCCTTTTCGTTATACCCCTTACTTGGTGTCTTTATGGGGACAAGCCCCATTCTATGCGCTATGAATTCATCGAACATTGCGCTGCTGTTCTCATAGAATGTTACTCTGTCCATTGCAAATGTCTGAACTGCAGACATAGCGCTCCTCCTTACTGCATTAGCTACGTAGGGACTGCATTCTTTTATGCTGAAAGACATTGATGTTCCTAGGTCTTCTGGATCAGATATTCTCATTTATTCACTCGAGAGTGCAAGTATTTATTACTTAAAACCTATAATATAGCCTCCGGGGCTGCACAAATAGGGCCTTATTAAGTATTCTGGACTGTGATATTTATATATTTTGGTGAATTTCTTGAGTTTTGAGAAGTTTCTCGGCGAAGATCGGCTTTCAGCTGATTTCGGAGCGACAGGATATAAAAGAAACTCAAAAGAAAGGCAACATGCATCGAGGGAAGTAACCTTGGGAAACGCTTACGCTCTAGGCCTTGGACAGGCGCAATGGTTCAAATATAATGGTGCATCGAACCAGTATGTTGTGTGCACTGGTGTTACCTATGATGCCGTTTTGAGCATATACGACGTAAACGGCTCTGGGATGGCAGTCTATAGGTTCTTTGACTTTGACCGTGCAATTTCATCTGCAATAGAAAGATCGCTACATGGAATAAAATATCCAAACTTTGAGGCTAGAATTTTGGGTATGCAGAATGGCCACCCTACCCCCAAACTAGATGCTTTGTTGGCAATGCTGGAAAGGAATAGAGCTAGCGTATTTGAAGCCGACCTGTTTGGAACTGATGTTAGGAACATCGCTTTTGATCTGTGCACCGGGGTTGATTACGATATACTTATGGAAAACCGTCCGTACAAGCCCGGAGAACTGAAGAATACGTTGGATTTTGATAGCTTCAGATCGCATGCATCCCAGAAAACGCAGAAATCATGGCCAGAAGAGGTACAAAATCGATAAGATGCTCAAGATTTTTTGAAAAAATCATAATATTTAAATACTGAAAACGACGTAATGAATGTGTCGGTTCTGATGGTATAATGGCGACAAAAAGAGCAAAACTTGCTAGAAAGACGAAGGTGCCGACCTCTGGGTCTGCCGGCAGGAAGGCGGCTGCCTCAAAGAAGGCCCAAAAACCAGCTAGGCAAAGGGTGCCGCCAGCTAACATCTCAATCTCGCCCCCTGATGAGGTAAAGGCTGTACTTCAGGAGCTTTCATCTAATGAAACGGCTGTAAACTACCTTAAGAAGAACGTAAGCAAGAGAGCGATAGATGTAATAGGTCAGCTCTCTGTACCGAAGACTGATGAAGACCTTGCTGAAATTCTCGGCATGAAGATAAATGCCGTAAGAAGGATACTCAACATACTTCAGGGCCACGGAGTGACAAACTATTACGTTTCCAAGAACGTTAACGGCTGGCTTTCCTTTGCCTGGTATGTAAACGTCAGCAAACTGAGACCGTTCTTTACTTATGTGGAAAATGTTGAGAATAAGAGGCCGGTAATAAACAGCGAGTGTAATGACTATTTTGTCTGCAATTCTTGCTACGTCGACAACAAACTGATATTTACTTTTGATGCTGCATTCGAGAGCAATTTTAAGTGTGCTTCGTGTGGCAATGGACTTTTTATGATAAACAAAAATGCGGCCTCCAAACTGGCGGAGGGGGTCTCTCAAACAGCAAGAGAACTCACAAGGACCACACGAATCTGATTTTGATTTTTAGGAACGTTATTATACCTGTTCTGCATAGATTTTATCTCGTAGCGAGATAGGGTAGTCTGGAGTGCCCGCCGGGCTCATAACCCGGAGATCGGTGGTTCAAATCCACCTCTCGCTATTTATATCTACCCGGTGCGATTCCGGTATTATATGGTTTCTTCGTGTGCAAAACAAATTTGGAGGCATTTATATTCTTTTTTGAGAAAATATAATGTTATAATTAAATAAGAGGGCGTGTTTACTGGAACTGTGGTGGGTATCATGGGAGAAAAAATTGGATACGAGTTGTTATGGGAAATGAGCCAAAAAGAGAGGCAAACAAATGAGCTGCTGCTTCTACCTAAGAATTTCTATGATGAAATTAGTGTTTTTATAAAGGAGCTCGAGAATGCCACTAGCGACGAGCAAATCAACATGAAACGGAATGCACAGAGACTGCTTAGTGAGCTCCAAGAAAGGCGGAAGCAGAAAATTATAATTTATGTTGCATACAAAAGATCAATACCACAGCCTGCTATACAGGAAGAGGAAGACCTGTATTCAAGGATATTAGCAGCCGCGAACGGGCCAAATACGGCCAAGACACAAGCAACGCAAGCAAACGAAAAGGCTTTGAAACTGCTACAACCAATACCAGAGATAATACTTCCATCTGGCAAGAAGGTCGGGCCTTTCTTAAAGGGCCAGGTAATAGAAATAGAAGAAAGATCGGACAAGGAATTCCTTATAAGCAACATGATATGCCAAAAGGCATGATTTTTATGAAAATCACGAAAGAGATAAACGCCTATTGCCCAAACTGCAATAAGCATACGCCACATACCGTCAGGCTTTATTCAAAAGGAACTATGAGTGGTCTTAAGATAGGCACCAGGAGGGCAGTAAGAAAGAGAACAGGATACGTAGGTAAGGTAAAAGGTCAAGCAACCGTAATAAAGACAGCGAAGCGACAGAAAGTTTTGTTGGTATGTAAGGTTTGCAAGTACACTGTGGAGAGAGTGGTAGGTTCCAGGACGAAAAAGAGGCTGGAGCTAAAGGCAGAATAAATCTGATTTATAATGGCAGTACAAGACCCTGTGAAGGGGATCATGCAGGCAGGGGCGCCACCGCAGCCAGGCACACTGGCAATTGCGACAATAAACAAAGTCATGCCATTCGGCGCATATTGCAGGCTGCCTGAATACAACAACATGGAAGTATACCTTCCAATAAAAGAAGTATCATCAGGATGGATAAAGAATATCCATGAGTTCATACACGAGGGACAGAGCATAGTTTGCAAGGTAGTTTACTATGACAAGGAGCGCCAGACCACAGACATATCACTCAAGAAGGTGACACCGCAGGAAAGAAAGGAGAAACAAGATTCGTATAGCTTGGAGAAGAGGCTCAATGCACTTTTCATGAGGGCTATAAGAGCAGCAGGTCTTGAGGCGCAGAAGACAGAGTTATCACAGAAAGTAATCGAAGAATTTACTACTTACACTAATGCGGCACGGGCAGCTGCACAAGCAACACCAGAGTTCGATAAGTCAAAATTGCCAAAGAAACTCAAGGATGCACTGACGCAACAGATAGAATCAAGCAGGAAAAAGAAAAAATATGTCGTTTCATATACAATGACATTATCGTCCTATGATACAATGTCGGGCATCACAGAAATCAAGAGAATAGTGTCATTGATAAAACAAAAAGGCGTTAATGTCAAATACATCAGCGCGCCGAAATACGGCCTTAGCGCAGAGGGCAAGGACTACGCCGATGCAGAAGGAAAGATAAAGGAAGCAGCGTCGATAGCAAGCGCTAGCATAAAGAAAGGAATCTTCGAGATAGAAAAAGAGAAGCTAAAGAAGGACAAGGAAGATATACTTTCAACGTTGTAATGATATCATGGATAAAACTACAATAATAATGAAGAAAAAGCTCAAGCTCAAAGATCCTATATTGATAGTCGGTCTTCCGGGCATAGGCAATGTAGGCAAGCTTGTGGCAGAACACCTGAAAAGCGCATTTCCAACCCAAAAGATAGCGGTCCTATACTCGCCGCATTTCCCCCACCAAGTAGTCATGCTGAAAAACGGAGGCATAAGATTAGTGGGAAATCGATTTTACTTGATTCAGGCAAAAGAACTAAAGAGAGACATAGTACTCTTGACAGGCGAAGCCCAAGCAGTAACTCCGGAAGGGCAGTACGAAGTTAACAACAAGATAGTTGATTTCTTCAAGAACAAGCTCGGTGGGAGTTTCATATACACACTTGGAGGTTACAACGTATCAAGGAACATGGCAGATGCACCCAAAGTTTACGGGAATCTGACAAGGAAGGAAATGGCCACAAATTTCAAGAATACGAACATAATATTCGGCAAGTCTAGAGGCATGATATGGGGTTCAGCGGGACTCATACTCGCCTTTGCAAAAATGAAAAAGATTGATGGCATATGCATGATGGGCGAAACCGGATTTCTTGATGTCGATGCTAGTTCTGCCAAGGCTGTGCTGCTTGAGCTTTCTAAATCCATAGGCCTTCCAATAGACACAAGAAATCTTGACAAGATCATAGAGAAAACGGCAAAGCTGGTCAAGGAACTGGAGAAACAAGCATCTGGGTTTGCACAACTTGGCGGAACAGGAGGGCAGCCAGGAGGAGATAGGCCAATCTACATAAGGTAAAGAACTTATTCTTAGAAATCAAAAGATCAGAAGCGCGAGCGTAGTCTAGCCTGGTAGGACTATGGCTTCCCAAGCCATCGACTCGGGTTCAAATCCCGGCGCTCGCAAATTTGCTAATTCTCGTCTAGTTCCACTACAGTGCAGAAACAAGAACTTTTATAAACCAATCTTATTAATATATATCGACAACAAGCGACCTCCTAAATGGTGTCAACATGGTAAAATTCATAATAGCAAAGCAACTGATTGGGAAAAAGGTCATAACAAGCGACGGTTATGACATTGGAAGGCTCTTCGACGTAGAGATAAGCGAAGTGACCGGCAAGATAGTCAATCTTGTGATAGAGCCAAATCTTGACAGCGACGTGGTTGCGAGAATGAAGATAGAGGGAGGACAGCTAAAGGTCCCATACAACTCTGTCATGGCAGTAAATGACTATGCAATAGTCGACAGAAAGAACTGGTAACCGTTTCTGATAAGGATTTATACCTTTACGCAGAATACTAAACAGCGATAGCGCTATTTGTGTCTTAATGATAATCTGCGGTGGAGATGAGGCCGGAAGAGGCGCAGTTATAGGCCCACTGGTGGTCTCGATTGTTGTTGCCAGCAAAGCCAATGAAAAAAGGTTCGCAGAAATAGGGGTTAGAGATTCAAAGCTCCTATCAAGGGAAAAACGCGACTTTCTCTTCGACAAGATCAGCAAGATTGCACTGGAGGTGCACTATGACAGCATAAGCCCCACAGACATAAACAATGCAATGCAGAAGGGCATATCCCTAAATGAGCTGGAGGCGGTAAGGTTCTCAAAGCTGCTTGACAGGGTAGAGAACGAATCATCGACCCTGTATCTGGACTCCCCAGACGTTGTTGCTGAGAAGTTCGGGCTCAGGGTCAACATGTATAGCTCGAAGCCTACCAGGGTACAAGGAATAAGATTCGAGCGCAAGAAGGGAATAAGCTATACCAAGATAATCGCAGAGCACAAGGCAGACGCAAAATATCCGGTGGTTTCTGCCGCCAGCATAATAGCCAAGGTAACCAGGGACAACGAGATAAAGAAGCTAGAGGAGACACTAGGCATGGAGATAGGCTCCGGATATCCATCAGATGCAAAGACAATAGGAGCGGTCAGGGCAAACCTGAAGAATCCGGATTTCAAGGAGCACGTGCGAGAATACTGGTCGACAGTTGATGGGATAAAACAGATGAGGATGACCGCATTCACAGAGGAGGTAATGGGCGAGATCGCGTAAGCTTTTTCTAATGCATACAGATAGGTTCATATATTAAAGTTATTTTATAGTTATCAGGATCTGTGGCGCAACTTGGATAGCGCGTCGGGCTTCGGACCCGATGGTTGCGGGTTCAAATGGGATAGAGCGTTGTTTCTGCCCTGAAAATCCCGCCAGATCCGCAATGTGGTGAAATGGAAGAGTCCATTATCCTGAAGGGCAAGCAGGCAAAGATACTTGTGGCGCTAAAGAATACGCAACAGCCGTGGCACATAACCAGCCTGGCCAAGGAATGCGGAGCTACATACGTTCACGTGTGCAACTTCATAAATACCTGCGAAAGGCTTGGCATAGTTGCGAACGAGAAACACGGAAAGCTCAAGGAGATAAAGCTCACAGACAAAGGAGTATTGATTGCTGATATGGTTTCAGGAATATATGGGGTACTGAACCAACAGCCGCAGCAAACAGCTCAGCAAAGGCAGGAGCCGCAGAAACAGTAACTAGACAACACTTATCGTAACCCTTTTCTTAACTGCATTTATTACGTGTCCATAGTCCCTATAGTGCGATATTGCAGTCAGATTCACAGTGTATTCGCCAGGGTCAGACTTTAGTCCGCTGAAAACATCAAACCTCACTTCTTTCTCCTCGTTCGGTGCAAGTTCACCCAACCTCATCTCTCTTTCTTTTGACAGGCCCATCGCCTCAAATGCAAGCTGCCGTGGCAACTCTGCTACAACCGAAGTAAGAAGGACTTCCTTTGTCGCATTCCTTATCCTTACTTTTAGCGAAGATGAACTCGGCTTCTTGGAATATAGTTTATATGGCATCCATTCGGTTACCAACTTGAAAGGAAGAGGCCTCATGAGCTCCACTCCAGAGTCCTTTTTGCCAAAAATGTTGAAGATTCCCACCTCGATCGCCCAGAATTGACAAGATAGCTTTCATGACTATGCTTATATAGTTTCTTGTTATAACATAAATAGTAAAAGTTTGAGCACCTGATGGCGTAGAGGACCGGTGCCGGCTTCGGAATGGAAAAAGGCAAGAGATGGGATTGACCTTGGAGTGGGCATGCCAATAAAATACAACCTTACAAAATATGATATGTTGTTCTCTAAGATAAAGAGGATTCTCTCCAAGAAAGGCCCAAAGGAAATGACAAAGGAAGAGAAGAACACAATGTTCGAAGCCGTTCTCGTGGCCGCTTTTTCATCAAGCCACTCATGGCAAACATACAAGGCAATAGAAAGCGGGATACCAGGAGTTTTCAGAGCCCCAGAAATAAGGAAGGAATACGAAGAAGCATTTCTTATGCAATGGAAAAGAATATCCCCGTTTGACATAAACGAGGTCGCAAGCGTAAATATGGGCGATAACGCGTTTTCAGAATGGATGTTCTTCAACGTTCCAAAAGATTCACAAACGGACGTTTCTGGCGCGTGGAGATCACTGCAAAAAGAGTTCAATAAGGACTGTGATACAACAGAAAAAGTTGCATACGCCAGATAGATAGCGAATTAGCACAACGAGGAAAAAGCTGTTTGTGTCGTCGAAGAATGTATATTTCTGGTCAAGAAATTTATCTTGGGATAAAAAAGATTATCTTAATACAAGCGTTAAATAAAGTCAGTATTTAAATCTTGTTTCGGATACCTTCTACCAGAAAAGAAAATAAATTAGGGGATGGTGATCAAATGGCGACAAGCAACTCCGGTGGATCAGTAATAAAGAGAAGTGGAGATAAGGTGGTATTCGATAGGAGCAAGATAGAGGCAGCGATATTCAAGGCATATTCAGCAGTTTACATGGAAAACGATGAGAACGCCAACAAGGAAGCGGCCCAGAGGGCTGCGGACAAAGTCTTGGAGGCAATCATGGCGTCCGGAAAACAAGAAATCCACGTTGAGGAAGTCCAGGACATGGTAGAAGCTGCGCTGATGAAGGCAGACCCAAAGGTAGCGAAGTCATACATACTATACAGGAACAAGCACACAGAAATCAGGAAGTTCAGGGCTTCGCTTGGAATCCCAACCGACGACCTAAAAGTCCCAATAAATTCCCTCATAGTGCTAGGCGCAAGATATTTGTTAAAAGATGAGAATGGCAAGACGGTAGAAACACCAAGGCAGATGTTCTGGAGAGTAGCCAATGCAATATCCGGAATTGAGAAGAAGTGGGGACAAACAGATGAGAACATACGCACAACGGCACAACAATTCTACAACGTTATGTCTTCATTCGAGTTTATGCCCAACTCACCAACGCTTATGAATGCAGGCACAAAGGACGGGCAGCTGAGCGCATGTTTTGTCCTTCCCGTTGGAGATTCAATACCTGAGATATTTGATGCAATAAAATACCAAGCAATGGTTCACAAGACTGGCGGAGGTACAGGATTCTCGTTCTCAAGGCTGAGGCCGTCTAACGACTTTGTAAGAAGCACGAGCGGGGTTGCATCAGGCCCAGTATCATTCATGAAGATATTCGATTCTGCTACAGAGGAAATAAAGCAGGGAGGCAAGCGCAGGGGAGCGAATATGGGTATACTGAGAGTAGATCACCCAGATATTCTTAGCTTCATAGTTCTGAAGGAGAACGAAGGAACGCTCAGGAACTTCAATGTATCAGTTGCCATAACGGACGAGTTCATGCGCGCACTGAAGGCGAACAGGGACTACAATCTAATCAATCCAAGGAGCGGCAAGCCGGTAGGCAAACTCAATGCAAAGGCAGTCTGGAATCTAATAGTCACTATGGCATGGAAGACCGGAGACCCAGGATTAGTATTCATAGACAGGATAAACGCGAGCTTTTCAAATCCAGTACCTCACAGGGGGCCGATAGAGGCAACAAATCCTTGCGGAGAGGTTCCAATGTATCCATATGACTCGTGCAACCTCGGGTCGATAAACCTGGCTAAGATGGTAAAGAAGAACGATCATCATTATGAGATAGACTGGGACAAGCTAAGGACGACAACGAGGCTTGCAACAAGATTTCTCGATGATGTTATAGAAGCGAACAAGTATCCGCTGCCAGAGATTGAGGAAGTCAGCAGGAGCATAAGGAGAGTGGGACTTGGAATAATGGGCTGGGCAGACCTTCTGATAAAGCTAAGAGTCAGATACGACAGCAACGCGGCATTATTGCTAGCAGAGCAGGTCATGCAGTTCATAACAAACACTTCAAGGAAAGTAAGCGAAGAACTTGCAATCGAGCGCGGAGCATTCCCAGATTTCGACAAGAGCATATGGCCAAGGTTGGGATACAAGCCGCTCAGGAATGCGACAATGACAACAATAGCTCCAACAGGAACAATCAGTATCATAGCAGGAGGATGTTCACAAGGCATAGAGCCAATATTCTCTGTTGTCTATCTGAGAAATGTGAGAGATACAATCGGATCGAACCTCATCGAAGTGAACAACGAGTTCGAGACATACGCGCTTGAGAACAATTTCTATTCAGAGGAATTGATGCAGAAGCTTGCAAACAGGGTTTCGATACAGGACATAGAAGAGATTCCAGAAGACGTAAGGAAGCTGTTCGTTACTGCTTTTGACATATCTCCAGAATGGCATACCAAGATGCAGGCGGCATTCCAGAAGTACACAGACAATGGAGTTTCAAAGACTATAAACTTCCCGAATACTGCGACGCCTCAGGACATAGAAAGGGCATATGCAATGGCCTGGGAGACAGGATGCAGGGGCATAACAGTATACAGGGATGCTTCGAAGAGCGTGCAGGTGCTTCAGGCGGTCAACAGCGAGAGCGCGCAGAGAAGCCTGGATAGCGTCAAGAGAGAACATGAACAGGCAAACACTGAGCACACCGTAAGCATGGCAATGGTAAAGAACGCAGCCAACACCTATCAGCTAGTAACTGGCAAGGAAGAGAAGTGCCCGGAATGTGGCAACACTATGATAGCGGGCAGCGGATGTTTCACATGCCCGAAGTGCTCGTACAGTTCATGCGGATAATCATTCTGTAAGGACTTTGCACCCATCTTTTTCTACAAGGATCTCGGCTTCAGCCTGTGCGACAAGGCCCTCACTTGCACAAATGAGCATAGGATGACTTATTATTATGTCATTCATCAGCAGTTCTCTTATCCCTGCATAGAGGCCAAAATCCGAATTAACAGTGCCGCCAAGCCATCGAACTGCAAACGGCTCGCTTTCGTAGTTCGCTATAATCTTAACCATCAAGTCCCGCGCATTTCTAGCCCTAACTGCCCCTGCATGTGAGAATTGATATATTTCACAGATATCGCTCTCCACAACCGTGTTCTTTTTTGCGTTTGTTATGAAAGGCTCTATTGCAATAACCTCTCCTTCTTCGAGTACCGTATCATCTTTGTTATCAAAATTCGGTATGAACACACCAGAATGGAGGTCATGTACTCCAACCCCGTGCCCTCCAAGGTTCATAATGGGTTGAAATCCAGCTTGTTCCGCTGCCGAGTTTATCTGCCTTCCTATTGCAGAAACGCTGACACCGGCCTTAACAACGGATATCGCATCAGCGAGAGCCCTTTCCGCCGCCGCAACCAGATTAACATTTGATCCGCCCAGGTCAACAGTCAAGGCACAATCACCAAGCACTCCGCTCTTTGCTGCACCAAAGTCGACTTTAACAAGGTCATTATCTCCAAACACCTTGTCGTCGCCAAGCTTCGGAGTATAATGTGCAGCCTCTCTGTTTACAGAAAGATTTATCGGAAATGCACATCCATATCCATTTTCCTTTAGAAAACCCTCTGCCTTCTCAGCCACATCAAGTAATCTTGCACCTGGCTTTACAAGGTCTTTAGCAAATTTAAGCGCCTTGATGGACATAGCGCCTACATCCGTCAATGCTTTTTCATCAACAGTGTCTTCCATATAATCACTACATTAGCTTCTTTTGGCTGCCAAGGCCTTTAAGGTCATCCTCACTGAAGTCCAGCTCCTTGAGTATCCTCATGGTCGCCGGCAAAACCTGATGGTTTATGTAATAATCAGGGTCATAATCTGTTGCAAAGTCCTCAAGGGTTGCCTTATCAGATATAGAAGAACCCCTCTTTGTTATAACATAGCTTATTACTGCATGTTCCACCTCATCTTTCTTCTTCTGCCCAGTCTGCACAGCCTTCCTTGCCGCTGCAAGTTCTGGAGATTTAGAATCGTAAGAATCTATCCCCTTTCTTAGCTGGGTGCTTATTGCAAGCTCGGCGAGTGGAACTTTGCCCTCCTTTAGCGACTTTATAACGTCTTTAACTATCTGGGCAGCTTTTTCCTTGCTACCTTCCTTAAGTATTGTTTCAAGAACTCGCTTCTGCGTTTCTCTTGCAATCTTCGACCAGTCTCTCCTAACAAGCTCAAACCCCCTTATCTTTATCCTCCCAGATTCTGATATCAGCGCGTATTTCTTCTTGGCTCCCGCGCTTCCTTTTTCTGATTTCTTTCCAACAAAAACTCCCCGCGTATAGAAATCCTCGAGCTCCAGTTCCATAGATTCCGGTATGCCGGCATTGAATTTCTTTACAAATGCCAAGGCAGATTCCCTGCTGTTGTCACCCAATAGCAGAAGGACAGAGTCAGTGTCAGAATATATCACATTAAAGTGGTTCTTTTCAGCTGCGTCTATAGTATTATGTATGTACTGCCTACCATAAGCAGTTACACTGGCAGCGCAAGGTCTGGAATACCATCGTGATCTTACATATCCCAGATATCCATAGAAAGAATTCGCAATTATCTTTAGGGCAAGCGACTTCGCTGCGTACGATACATTAGACGGGTCTTTCTTGAATAATTTCTTGACTTCTACTCGCTCGTCCATCATAATCTTCAATATGGTGGGCACTATCCCTCTCTTCTTTTTGCCAAACTTTACCCCAATTGGGGATTCATAGTAATCCATGCAATCTTCGCAGATGCACGACGGGTCTATGTTATGAGAAACTATTATGGAAGGATACAGGCCCCTGAAATCAAACACAGCTATGTTATTGTATATACCTGGTTCTGGAGTTTTCACATAAGCCCCTTCTATAGGATTGTTTTCTCTGGATCGCATCTCATAGTCATCTGGCTTATTCGGTATTATCTCATTGTTCTTGTAAGCGTACCTCATTAGCGAGAACTCCACCAGCTGGCCGGCCGTAGATACAGCTACATCTGTGAGCATATCGCCGGTTATTTTTGATAACTCTACCATTATCGAAGCGAATTTGTCATAGACCTCCATGAGTGCCTCAGAATCATTCATGTTATAAGTAGCAAGTTCCTCTATGTCCTTTTTACTCCCATCCCAGAGTTTGTATATATCCTTCTTCTCCACGGTTATTTTCTTCTCCTTTGATACTGCTTCATATACATTTTTCAGAGTATAACTATTCATTTTCAGTAGGTATTCCGAGGATCCGACTGTTGCAATGAATCTTACCACAAGATACATGTCAACATGAACCCTTCCAGCTATCTTGACTCTATTCACTAGGCCATGCCTCTCAATCTTTGTATCTCCTTCAAACCGGCTCAGTGTGAAATATATACCTAATCGCTCAGCCCTGTCTATCATATAAGTTATATCGAAATTTGCTGAATTGTAGCCAGTTATTATATCAATATCTAGTTCTTCCACGATATTCATGAATCTATTAAAAAGAGCTTTCTCATCCTTCACAGTCTCTACGAAAGGCAAATCAACTTTCTTATAAGTGATTACTCCGCCACCAGTCTTCCCGTTCGAAGAAAACACATAACTTATCATTATCAAAGGATCAAGATTTACTCTCGGTATACCTAGCGGATTGTAAACCTCTATATCGAAGCTTAGAATGTTTACTTCTGGAACTAAGCCTTCTTTCTTTTTCATTGATTTGAGCACAAGTTTTTTATCGCGCTCCTCGAGTTCAAATTCATATAAAGTGAATGGAGAAATCCCAGTATCGATTACATATCTCTTGGCAAATGGAATATCGAACTCGTAACACGTGCCATACGCCAAAAATGCTGCGCTTAACCTTGGCACCTCCATAGGGCTTTTGGCAAATACATAGTATCCATCAGCATCCTTGCCGAAAATGCTGCGCTTTTTCTTCCCTGCATCCTCTGCTTTAACTATGGCTCCGGAATCTCCCCCAGATACTGCAAGAATATCGTCTTTATTCATTGTTTTTGATGGTACGAAGTAGAAGTAGGGCCTGAACTCCTGATCGAATATCTCATAGGCATTGCCGTCCGTTGCCTTGATAAGCAGCCTGATTGCCGCTCTATCTTTCTGTATCAAATAGTCAACGTCAAGTATTGCGCCAGAAAGAGTCCTCTCTGCCATTGGCTCACGTTAGATATATGCTCCGCTAACAATTATAATCCATTATAGAATGCGATTACTGCTTTGGCTCCTCTATCCTTGTCGTGCTTATTACAAGAGGCGGTATCAGGCCAAGCGCGTATGCGACCAGCGTTCCTGTTGCGCTGCACCTGAAGTTAAGGCCGTTTATTATCTCCTCCGCAATCTCGATCGGCAGGGTCTTCTTCTCGTTCCATCTTTTCATTATGGCCTGAACTCCGTCCTTTGTATCAGAAAGCTCTACCACTCCGCCAAGCTTAAGCTTGCCCACGCTCTTTGCATCCTTGCCCTCTCCATCAAGATAGTCAGCAACGAAACTGTAGTTTACCTTTATCCTAGTGCCTTCCTGCGAAACAGAATCAAGATTAATGTTCAGTTTCGGGAACCTCTGCTTGTTAAGGGAATCAGCAGAATCTATCTTACCTTCAACGCTAGATATTGTGAATCCAGTTATTGGCATAAAATCACTTTAGCAGAGATACTTCATTAATAAAGCTATATAAAGATGCCTACTACCGCCAAGAAAAGGCATTAGCGGAATAAGGCTAGGCAAGGTTTTCGTAGGCCTCAGCGGCACCTCTCAGGAGGATGTTGAATACCAGCACCGCAATAAATACGTATCCTATCCATAGTGGCCAACCGTAGAGATATACTAGGACAAGGTACGAGAACGTGACCACCTTTGGCACGTTTATGAACGCCCTTGCGAAGTTGGACGAGTACACCATTCTTGCAAACTTTGTCTTCATCTTCGATGACGTCCCTTTCGCCCCCATAAGCGCATCTACAAAAGAGTGCCTTATGATCACTATTATAGTCACGAAAAGCGGCACAAGTCCTAGATACGTAAAAGCGAACCAGTATATGTACTCAGTTGCACGATCTCCAGCAACGTCGAATCTCGCTCCGTGTGGTGCAGCATTTTTGAGCATGCCCTTCCATTTCTTTATCTGCGGTTCAAGTTTCTTGTCACCAAAGACAGAGGCGTTCACGTAGCTAATGAAACCTAGTTTCCTATCGCTCATGTCATAAAGGGCAAAGTACCCGTCAAGGCCATCAAGCACCCTCTCAAGAACGATTCCAGAGATCAGGAGTATCGCATTCAACCTCGCAAGTAGTCCAAAAACGACAGCAACAGCTATTACTACCCTGGAAACTGTCGTGATATCTGCTGACCTCATTCTCTTACCAATTTTATAACAATCCGAAACAAGAAATAATAAGCCTTGCTAAGCAACTTATCTGTTGGAGCCCCATCATCTAGTGGCCAAGGATCGCGGGCTTTGGACCCGTGTACACCGGTTCGAATCCGGTTGGGGCTACATACAAATATAAGGATAGAAATACAAGCAATAGCGGATGATGACTACAAGGTATTTCTGATCTATGATGAAAAGAGAGTCGTCTGACATGAATTCTATGCGCCCGAAAATAGGAAAAATCTGGTTCGTAGTCGGCTTTGGCACAGGCCTAATACTACTCACGTTGTTCTTTGCCCCCATATTCGAATTTTATTACTCAAGCAACTCAAAGACTACAGCTACAACACCCATCCAGAGTAGCAACCAGAGTCTGGATTCGTATTATCCAGTTACAAAAGTTACAGTTCAGAAAGGAACTAGCAACTATACATACTACATGTATCTCGCAACAAGCATATCCCAGCAGGAAAGAGGCTACATGAACGTTACATCTTTTGGGGATTGTAGAGGCAATTCTCCGTGCCTAGGTATGCTATTCTACTTCCAGAACTACACAGCGCTTTGCTTCTGGATGGAGAATACATATATGCCTATGAAGCAAATATGGGCCAATAACACTGGCAGCGTTACATACGTATACAACGCCACCCCGTTTTCAACAAACACTATATGTGCCTATGGCAGGATGGTTCTGGAAACCCCGTTAAGTCTGAATATAACCCCAGGGGATAGGGTAATAGCAAACGTAAGCTAATCCGTATGTTTTAGCTTGATTGCCTTCTGTGCCGCTCTTAGTGAAAGGGACGCACACTTCATTCTAACTGGTCCGGGGTCTATACCAAGCATTTCAATAACGTCCTTTGGACCCATTTTCTCAAGTTCTGATATCTTCTTTCCTTTCAATGTATCTGTCAGCATGCTGGCGCTACCAATACTTATTGCGCATCCAACCCCCTCAAAGGCAACATCAGTTATGGTGGCCCCATCTGTCTTCATGTAAATGGTTATATCATCGCCACAAACTGGGTTGTAGTCCCTGAAACTGAAGCTAGGGCTTTCCATTCTGCGTTTGTTGTGCGGGTGTTCATAGTGAGAGATTATCTCCTCAGCATATATCTCGGCACCCAAAGCATCACTTATGGAAAATTTTCTGAGTTTTCTTTATTGCCTCTACTGCCTTATCCACATCTGTTGTTGTGTTATAGATGTAGAAGCTCATTCTTGTAACAGCAGGTTTGTTTAGCACTTCTACCACCAGCGGCATTGCACAATGATGGCCGGCTCTTACTGCTATGCCCTCACTATTAAATATCTCTGCCACGTCATGCGGATGAATACCTTCAATGTCAAATGATATTGTGCCTGACCTCCTGGGCAGCGAATCACTTCCGTATCCGAACACGCTTACCTTGTCCAGGTCCTCAAGCTTTTCTAGTGCATATTTCGTAAGGGTTTCTTCATGTTCTCGAACGTTCTTCATGCCTATTTTCTTAAGATAATCTACAGCAGCGCCAAACCCTATGCCCCCCTCTATGTTTGACGTCCCTGCCTCGAATTTCCATGGTAGATCGTTTGGCGTAAAATCGTAATGCTGCACACTAAGTATCATATCTCCCCCGCCTAGGAAAGGCGGCATAGCTTCCAATAGGTGCCTTTTCCCATAAAGTATACCTATTCCACTTGGGCCTAGCATCTTGTGGCTAGAGAATGCCATGAAATCGCAGTCAAGATCCTTTACGTCTACTTCCATGTGTGGTACAGTCTGCGCAGCATCGACTAAAACCACGGCTCCTGCTTCATGAGCCCTTTTTGCTATCCTTTTCACGTCTATTATTGTTCCAAGGACGTTTGAGCAATGGCTTATCGACACCAGTTTAGGACTCTTCTTCATCTGTTCCTCAAAGCTGGAATAGTCCAGATCTGTCTTTTCACTGTTCAACTTTATGTAGTCAAGAATTATTCCCTTCTTCTTCGAAAGGAGAATCCATGGCACTATGTTGCTATGGTGTTCAAGCTCAGATATTAGGACGTGGTCTCCACCTTTCAGGTTTTTGTCTGCCCATGTTAAAGCAATCAGGTTTATGGATTCTGTAGTATTCCTAGTGTAGATGATCTCCTCTAATCCACTTGCATTTATCAACGACGCTATTTTTTTCTTTGATTTCTCATACTTTTCAGTTGCCTCCTCGGATATCTTGTAAACCCCTCGGTGTATGTTTGCATTGTATTTTTTGTAGTAGCTTGATACCGCAGCTATTACCTTCTTCGGCTTCTGTGATGTTGCAGCACTGTCAAGATACACGAGCGGCTTCCCATTCATAAGAGTTTTGAAAATCGGGAAGTCCTTCCTTATTTCTTCTGGATTTATAGGCATTCCAAAATCACTTTCCATTATAGAATGATTCATAACCTTCCTTCTCAAGTTTCTGTATGAGCTCCTTTCCTCCATTAGCTACTATCTTTCCACCCGCCATAACGTGCACGAATTGCGGTTCCATATAGTTGAGGATCCTGCTATAGTGTGTTATAAGCAACAATCCCATTTTCTGTTTCTTATAGATCTCGCTTATGCTCTGTGCCACAGCCTTTACTGCATCTATATCAAGTCCCGAGTCCGGCTCGTCAAGTATAGCAAGTTTGGGCTTTAATACAGCCATCTGTAGTATCTCAGCCTTCTTCTTCTCGCCCCCTGAGAATCCCTGGTTCAAAGATCTTCCGATCACGCCCCCCGCTATTGCCAATTTATCTGTGTAGTCTCTTATCTCCCCCATGAGTTGCTTCATATCAACAGTACTTCCGCTTGTAGATTCGCGTGCAGCCCTCAAGAAGTTAACAAATCCTACTCCTTCTACTTCCACCGGAGCTTGAAATTCAAGGAAAATGCCGAGTTTCGCTCGCTTGTCTGCCGTTAGATCTTTCACGCTTTGCCCGTTGAAGATTATGTCGCCTGCTTTTATCTTTGTGCTCGGATGGCCCATGACTGCCTTTGCAAGCGTAGTCTTTCCAGATCCATTGTGTCCCATAAGAACATGGAACTCCCCATCGTTTATCATCAGGTTGACTCCTTTGACTATGTCTTTTCCTTCTACCTCAACATGAAGATCCTTTATCTCTAGTGCCATAAACTCACATTATTTAACCATAAGACTGCATTCAAAGCTAAGATTTCTGGCGCACATCTTGCACACCACTTTCTGTGATTCGTAAGCCTTGCTTGCAGTTATCTTGTCAACGAACATGCGAACTTCTTTTTCGTTTAATCTCAATTCGAATTGCTTGACAGTAGAAGAATATCTGCCGCTGAGGTATTTGCTAACTGCAGCCTGCGTTATACCAAGGAAGCGTGCAATATCTTCTTGCTTTATCTTCTTTTCATCATACATGATTCTAGCTGCACTTGCCCTGAGAGAAGGCATGAATTCTTTTATCATGTGCTCATATTCTGTCATAGTCTCACTGCAGTTCCCTATACTTGTAGTGACCCTCAAAAAGATCTGATTCTTTTGAAGATGTAAACCAAATGTTGCTTATATCCAGTTTTGGTATGCTTCCGAAGCGACCCATGTTTATTTTTTCATGCACTAGTGAGGCAACAGTGCTCTTCGCTACGGGGCTTTCCATTTTGGATATTCCAGCAGAGAAGAATCCGGAAACCAAGAGTTTTCTTGCCGTGGCTTTGTCTGTGCCTTTTGACATAAGGTAGAATTCAGATTCTTCATCTATCGGTGCTGTTGCGGAAGAATGTGTTGCCTTAACATTTGAGTTCTTTATCAACATGCCGGGTATTGAGCTCATGTAAGCGCTCTTGTCAAGCAGAATGCCGCGCTCGTTGACAAAGGATCTCGAACCCCTGGCGTCAGTATCAACATTCGCAAAACCCTTGAGCAGACATACGGACTTGTCCATGAGTGCTGCCCTTGAGCCAAGGTCGGATACTGTATCTTGCCCGGAATTGGTTATTATTGTGTTTAGATCAAATTTTTGTTCTTCAGAGCCTATTACTAGCTCTACCACATCATTTCTAGAAGAATATCCTTCGGCAAGCAACTCGTTCTTGGCTCTTGTATTGAATCCACCATTATAAACATAATTCATTCCAAGCTTTCCATTGTCGGAGGTCTTTGTCTTAGAGAAATTCAGAACATATGTATTTGCATCTTCATTATGTACAAGGTTTATCTCAGATTTTGAATAAGGCCCAGCTTCTACTTCGTGTAGAACACCGAGCAAAGACTTCTCCTTTCCGTTGGTCTTGGACGCAAACCATTCGAAAAGGCTGAGTTCAGCGCCTTCTCCTATCTTTACAAGTACCTGTACGCTGGATGGCGCCATATAGTTTGCGAAAAGCACGTTTAAGCTTGCCTTCTTCTTGGCCGGAACGCTGATGAATATGTATTTCTTTGATGTTGCATGAATGAAAGCCACAAGCTTGTCTTCAGAGCTCTTGTACATCTTGCCAGATAGATGCTCTTCTGTTACTTCATCAGAATTAAGCACATTCACGAATTCAGATTCTTTCTCGAAGAAGTGCCTGGTACTGCCGACCACTAAATCTGGCTTAAAACTTAAGTTCTCTGAGAACAGCTTTGACAAATCTCTAAGGCCTTTTTCCTCCGCATCTCCTCCATCTCCTGTATCCATCAAGGACTGCCAGAGTTGATCAAGCGGCAATGGCAAGAAATATCTTTTGTATAGTTCGCTCTGCTCCTCCGGCAGTGACTTTGATAGCTCTGTTGCTTCCTGATAGAATGATTTATAGTATTCCAAGAAATTACCGTAAGGATTAGCCGACTCCGCCAGAAGTGTCCAGCTTTATCAGTCTTTTAAGCTCAATCGAGTATTCCAGAGGAAGAACCTTGGCAAGGTCTTCTATGAAGCCAAGCACGATTGTTGCAATTGCCTCATCCTCACTCATTCCTCTTGACATCATGTAGAACAGTTGCTCGCTTCCAATCTTTCCAACAGTTGCTTCGTGTGTTATTACCGCATCATCCCTGTAAACCTGCATGTATGGATATGTAGCAGTCTTTGAATGCTCATCAAGAAGCAGAGCATCGCATCTTACATTAGACTTTACACCTGCCGCGTTCTTTGCTATGTGCAGCAGTCCTCTATAAGACGCTACTCCAGAGCCCTTTGAAACGCTCTTAGAGACTATTTTTGACGATGTGTTTGGAGCAAGGTGATATATCTTGCCACCGGAATCCTGAGTTTGGCCTTCCCCAGCAACGGCTATAGAAAGAACTTCTCCTCTTGAACCCTGTTCTTTTAGATAAACAGAAGGATATTTCATGTTGAGCCTGCTTCCTATATTCCCATCGATCCATTCTACATGCGCATTTTCATAAGCGAATGCACGTTGCGTGACAAGATTGTAAACATTTTTAGACCAGTTCTGTATTGTTACATACCTTATATGTGCATTTTTGTGTGCAACCAGTTCCACTACTGCAGAATGTAGCGATGAGCTCATATAGATTGGCGCAGTGCAGCCTTCAATGTAGGTAACATCTGCACCTTCATCAGCAATTATCAATGTTCTTTCGAACTGTCCTGCCTTCTCAGCATTTATTCTGAAATATGCTTGAAGAGGCATAGCAACTTTTACTCCCTTTGGAACGTATATCACAGATCCTCCAGACCAAACTGCGGTGTTAAGTGCAGCAAATTTGTTATCAGATGGCGGTATTATGGTTCCAAAGTACTTTTTCATTATCTCTGGATACTTTTTGACTGCGGTGTCGGTATCAGTGAATATGACCCCCTGTTTTTCAAGCTCTTCCTTTACGTGATGGTATACTACCTCTGAATCATACTGCGCCTCAGCCCCGGCAAAGAACTTCCTCTCGGCTTCTGGTATGCCTAGCTTATCGAATGTTTTCTTTATGTCATCAGGAACGTCTGCCCACGCATCAGTTTTCTGCCCTCCTGGTCTTAAGTAGTAGTATATGTCATCGTAATCGATATGGCTTAGATCTCCTCCCCACGTTGGAGTTGGTTTATCCTTGAATATTCTGTATCCAGCTAACCTTTTCTCAAGCATCCATTCCGGCTCCCCCTTTATCTTTGAGATCTCACGGACAGTCTCTTCGCTAAGCCCTTTCTTGGTTATATATTCATACTTATGCTCGTCTCTGAAACCATAGAGATCCTTGTACTCACTGCTTTGTTGTTCCAGAACGGCCTTCAAGTTTTCATCTGCCATTAATTCATCTCTTATTCACGTTAGCGACGGCTAAGCGGAGTATAACTCAGTTATAAATTAAGCTTCCATAATATTTAAATATTCGGGTATAGTTGGGCTGTATTTCCCTCCAAAAATTGCATACCTTTAATAAATTGTTATGGTAAGTAGCATTAGTAAAGACGATTTTTCAGCAGTAATGGTGAGTGGATGGCAAAGCACACATTCTCAAACGAGTCTACATTCAGGAAGTTTCTTGAACAAGGGAAAGAAGACGAGTTTCATTCACTTTTTGACAATGCTGTACAGGAAGCAAGAAGAGAATTCGGAAAAGCTCATGGGATATACATAGGCGGGAAGGAGGTGCGAGAAGGGAGCACAATAACTGAGAAGTCACCAATAAACGGCGAAATAATCGGCACTTTCCAGAGGGCGAACAGGGAGCAGGCAAAAAAGGCCATAAAAGCTGCAAAAGACGCATCCCATTCATGGAGTGCAACGAGTTACAAGGATAGAGCCAGGATGTTCAACAAAGCTGCTGATACATTTTCAAAGCATAAATTCAACATATCAGCAATATTGAGTTATGAAAATGGAAAGTCGAGATACGAATCTGTTGGGGAAGTGGATGAAGCAATTGACTTCCTTAGATATTATTCCAATGAATTGATTATAAATAAAGGCTTTGCAAGGAAAACAATGATGGAGGAGAGCAAGAGCAAGGTTGGTGCCGGATTTCAGGGAGCACCATCGGCAAGGAAAGAGAGCGTTACGATAAGGATGGTGCCGTATGGGGTTTTCGGAGTAATAGCCCCGTTCAACTTCCCGGTCTCAATATCAACAGGAATGAGCTCAGGGGCAATGATAACAGGAAATACTGTAGTTTTCAAGCCATCATCAACAGATAACATGACGATGCTGACTGGCCTGAAAATATACGAATGCTTCAAGGAGGCAGGAATTCCAGATGGGGTTTTTAACTATATAACTGGGCCAGGATCGGAGATCGGAGACGAACTGGTTGTGAACAAAGATGTAGCAGGCATAGCCTTCACAGGATCAAGGACTATTGGGCTTGGCATGATGGTCAAAGCGTACGGGGCCAATACACCAAAAGCATTCATAGTCGAGATGGGCGGAAAGAATCCAGCGATAGTTTCAAGATATGCTGACATGGATGATGCGGTTACCGGAGTTGCGAGTGCGGCGTTCGGATTCGATGGACAGAAGTGCAGCGCGTGCAGCAGAGTTTATGTCCACGAGTCGATAAAAGAGCAGTTCATAAGCAAGCTGATAGAGAAAGCCAGGGGATTCAAGATAGGAAATCCGCTAGAGAAGGACGTTTATATAGGTCCGTTAATAGGGGAGAAAGCATATGCAACATACAAGGATGCTGTTGAAAGGGCAAAGGCAAGCGGGAGAGTCCTTTATGGCGGGAAGATTGTCAATACCGGACTCAACGGTTATTATGTAGAACCAACCATAATAGAAGTGAGGTCCGACAACGAACTCATGAAGAAGGAACTTTTTGTTCCGATTCTGGCAGTGCAAGGATACAAGGAATTCGCAGATGCAATAACAGAGGCGAATAGCATTGAATACGGGCTGACAGCTGGATTATATAGCAAGAACACAAAGGAAATAAGAGCATTTGAGTCCGCAATAGAAGCTGGAACAGCGTACATAAACAGAGATACAAGCGCAACGACAGGTGCAATAGTTGGACTTCATACTTTCGTAGGATGGAAAGGCAGCAGCATAGGAGGAAAGGGATCAGGTAGTAAATACTACCTTCCCCAGTTTATGAGGGAGCAGAGCATGTCTTTGACCAAGTAGGTATTAGTATGCTCAAATTCCTGATGCAGATCCAGAAATACGAAAAAAAGAAAATAAGTATAAAAGGCAGGGTTCTTGTTGCACTTGTGGCGGACAATTTCTTGAAAAAAGCGATAGGGTTAATGTACAGGGAGAGCATTCCAAGTAAAACGTGCATGTTATTTGTATTCCACAGCACTGGAAGACATGGAATCTGGATGAAAAACATGAACTTTGCGATTGACATACTTTGGTTGAATGAAAGAAAGAAGATAATTGACATAAATAATGACGTGAGACCAGATGATGGTCTAACACATTTCCCAAGTGGTAATGCACTCTACGTTCTCGAACTGCCTGCTGGATTTGCAAGAAAGAACAAGGTTAAGTTGGGAGAGGTAGTTCATTGGCCAGTAGCAGCAAGGTAGTGGTTTATCCTTCTGGCTTCCCAGCGTGCATATCTTCTTTTTCTTTTTGCAGGAATAATTACTTTTTCTGATATCTCACCACCTGCCTGTTCGATAAGCCTCGCAGCTTTATGGTGATGCATCCTGCGTGCTATATTGAGCGGATATCTTCCAAGAATATCTCCAATATTTGGATTTGCATGCAGTTCAGCTAGTCTTTGACCTGCCACTTGGAGGTTATAAAGTGCAACAAGATGCCATGCCGTCTGAAAGTGCCTCTTTGTAGTTCTCGAATCCAGATTAACCTTAAATCTAGTAACAGAATCTATTGTTGGGCCATCATTTGTAAGCGTTGCAGTGTGCAGTGGTCTGTTACCCCACATCCAATCAGCAGCTTCCATGTCCGCATTCCTTTGCCCTAGCATTATTGTAGTATCCGCATGCCTATGTCTTGTTGACATATGTACCCAGGTGTTACCAAACTTGGCGGTCCTGGCATCTATGTTGGCACCGCTGTCAAGCCAGAACTCGGCTATCTGAGTGCGTCCATACCCGGAAGCAAGAAGTCCAGAAAGATCTTTTGTTCTCTGAGGAAGATCGGGTCCACCAAAGGTCCTAACCACACCAGAGAGTCCTGCAAGCGAAGCGACCACTAAAACTCTATCCATTTGGTAAGGCGTAAGCTCGGCTCTTCTTATGCTTGCAATAGCCCTTCTTTCATCACCCTTTCCTCTTAACAGCCTGTATATTTCATCAGGAATTTTGCGGATATTGTATGATACTGCCTCATCTACCCGTCTTACACTTAGCCTTGAACTATGCGGATCAGAAAGATTGGAAGCACCAGCTGCCCGAACCTCTGGAGCCCTGGCTGACACCCCCTCCATGTTTGTAGCTTAGGCTATGCTTGTATTTATAACCTATCTAAATCAAAGTTCTGGAAAAATAGATAGAATAAAATTAAAAAATAAAAGAAAAAAAAGAGACAAACATCAGCGTCTTCCTCTCCTGTTCATCTTGGCTCTTGCTACGTAGCCGCCTTTGTCTATAAAGTAAAGGTAGCCTGTCTCCCTTCTTACCTTTTCGCTCCCCACTTTAGACTTTCTTCCGCCCCTATTTGTCTTCATAGGTGTTCTCCAGACGAATCCGTCCTTTCCGAGGAAATACAGATATCCGTCTTCTCTACTTAGTCTTTCACTTCCTACTCTTTCTGCCATGGTTTCACCATTTCAATATCTAATATCTGCATATCCTTAAATATCTATCGACGTATTTCCGTCATAAAATATGATAAAAACAAAATTCCAGTATTTAAGCAGTCTTTTATACTTTTGTTGACAAGGCAAGTTCAGATGATCAATTGATAAAAATAATGCTTGACGGAAACCCGGAACTAGAGGGAATGGCGCTTATAGAGGGGTTTCCAGGCGCAGGACTGGTAGGGCCGATGGCGGTAAGCTACATCATAGACAAGCTTGCCATGGAGCCGATAGGACACATAGAGAGCCCAGACTTTCCCCCGCTCATAGCGGTTCATGGCGACAAGCCGATGTACCCTGTCAGGATATACTTCAGCAAGAAGGCAGGAATAATCGCCCTGTTTGCAGAGTTCGCAATACCAATCGAATCAACGTATGACATAAGCAATGCACTCTATGATTTTGCGAAGCAGCACAAGATCACAGAAATAGTTTCAATCGGTGGCATTCCATTCAAGCCGGAGCAAATCCCAACAGATCAGGTTTTCTTCATAGCGTCAAACGAGGACATGCGCGCCAAGGCAACAAAGGCTGGCCTCAAAGCGGTTGGAGAGGGGGTGGCAACAGGAGTGAGCGCGCTGATAATGATAAGGTCAGTTTCTGAGGGCATGCCGGACTTAAGCATACTCGTTCCAATAGATCCAAACATACTGGATCCGAAATACGCTGAGATAGCGATAAAAGGGCTCAACAAGGTCATGGGTCTCAACATAGACACTACTGAGTTGGATAAGGAGGCAAAGGATGTTGAGGCGAAGGTCAGGGAGCTCATGAAGAAGAACAAGGAAAGGCTTGATGTCCATAGGCAGATAGTCGGTGGGGAGGGCCCTTCAATGTACGGCTGAGCCGTAGCTTTTTATTGGTTCTAGGGGCAATCTTAGTAAGCAGGGGTTCCAGAGTCTGGTCTGGCTTAACGCCACAGAAAAATGGGCAGGACTTAAGATCCTGTGGCCTAGCGCCTTCGAGAGTTCAAATCTCTCCCCCTGCACATGTTCCAAGATCAGCAATACCGATCCTAATTTTGCAATTTCCCATAGTCTTTATATATCAGAAAAAACACACAGACTGTCGACTGAGACATCATATGTGATCAAAATGGGCGAGGGCATCGGTTTTTTCCATAAACGGAGAAAAACGCCGAATAGTGAAGAAGCTCAAGTTCCTGGAGTTAGGACAGAAAGCAAAATCCCAGGGAAAAGGATAGAGGAACCAATAGATCTGGCTTTATCAAAAATGAGCACCGATGTCATAAGAGCCGATTATCAGAGGGCATCGGAATTACTAAAAACCACATTAGGCCTAGAAGTGGATTTATCTAAGACAAGTTTTTGCCTCATTGACCCACGCAAAGACCCTCCAAAATCTATAGAACAGGATGCAATTGCGCTCAATGCGGCTATAGGAACTCCAGTTTTTGAGACTGCAGCGACCAACAATCAAGAATGGATGCGAGATGCGAGTATCCTAGTTACTTCTCGTTACGCTTCTTCTATGGCAAGAAGCCTAATAGTCAGGGCACTCAGGGTAGAAGGCAACAGTCTTTCTAAGACAATTAATAACATTCAGGCTAAGGCGCAGACAATATCTATGTCGCCTTGGTTGCTAGAGTCGCTTAGCCCGGTGCTCGCTCAAGTTGTTGGCGCCCTAACCAAAGAAGCCACATCACACCTTTTTGCTACTGAACTTTTGTTAGAAAAGAAAATAGAAGGACCATTTTCTGATACGGGGGTTTTAGAAAAGGGCAGACAGAATTTAAAAGACCCAATTTCCATTGGAATGGCATTAAGGGACACAGCAGTTGTTGATTTAGGTCAATTAGGCTTGGATGTACCACATTATACGCTAGTGTCGCATCAAGAAGGATGGTTTGAAGTGGGAGAAGGGCGACCAAATTCACTGGCACGTGCCTTGAGGAATGCGCAATTAATTATATCAGATGCGCCATCTTTGGTCAAAGAATCGTTTCAACACGCATTTGCCCATATTCCAGAACCCAAAACAATCGATGAGCTCAAGACCCAGCTTGCAGCTGCGGCCAGCGCCCCAGTCGCGGCTTACAGGGCTAGTGGAACATTCACTATGCTCGAGGCATCGTTCTGTGTGCTAGGGCATCTGGCAAGCGACCGAAGTACCGATTACAAGAGATTGCTTACAAATCCATCCACGTTGTTTTTCGTGCAGAAAAATGCTGGGCCAAGTAGCGAAATCTTCAGATAAACACTGGTTCTAGCAAGTCTTAAATAGCTTAAGAAAAAAGTATATCCGCTGTTTATTCTGGCAAGACAGAGGACACTTGCATGAAAGACAATTATGATACTATTGTTGCAGGAGCAGGCATAGCTGGCTCTCTGGCAGCAGCCGCAGCAGCAAAGACTGGTCTTAAGGTTCTTCTTCTTGACAAGAACAAGGAGGAGGAAGTAGGAAAGAAGACAAACTGGGGTTGGGTGTGCGGCGACGCCGTAGCAGCTACCCATCTAGATTTTGTCAAGTCAAGACTAGGGATAAATTTTGGAAAACCAGAACTCGATCTCAAGGTTGAAGGGGTAATAGCATTCTCGCCAGATTTGCAGTCAAAGTTTCCGTTTGATGGCGAAGGATATGTTCTTGATAGGCCAGAGTTTGAATCAAAGCTCAAGAACCATGCAATAAAGTACGGCGCAGAATATGTATCTGAATTTGATGTAGAAGGCCCAATAATAGAAAACAACAAAGTAGTTGGCATATTCGGAAAAGATAAAACAATGAAGCATTTTGAGATAAGGGCCAAGGTAACGGTTGATGCCCTTGGCGTAGCAACGAATCTCAGGAGAAAGCTTCCAGAAAACCCATATATTGACAGGACAGTTGAAATAGACGATCTTGAATACACTGGAAGATTCATCTATGACTGCGAAGTAGATCATGAAGATTCACTCTGGTATGACAGGAAAAATGCGATAATACATTTGAACCAGAACTTTGCGCCAGGCGGTTATGGCTGGGTATTCCCAAAGAGTGGTGAAGGAAGGGTTAACATAGGTTTGGGAATACAGCAAGCAAGCCTCAACATATACAATCAGAAACTAGGCAAGAAGGCAACACTCCACTCGCTCATAGATGATTATGTCAAACTCAATCCAGTGCTAAAGAATCCAAAACTTTTCAACAAGAATAACAACGGCAAGGGCTATTGGTCTGTTGCAGTAAGAAGGCAACTAGAATGCCTTGTCTTTGATGGATATGTTGGAGCCGGAGACAGTATGGCAATGCCAAATCCAATAAGTGCTGGTGGGATAGGACCAGCGCTTGTTGCAGGTGTTCTAGCTGGAGAGAACGCCGCAAGGGCCATTCATGACGGAGATGTCAGCTTGAAGGGACTATGGAAGTACAACCTCGACTTCAATGAAGCATATGGAAGCAAGACAGCAGGAATGGAAGTGTTCAGGACATACTTGCAATCGCTCAACAACGACACCATAAACTATGGAATGAAGAACTTCCTTACTACAAAGGAAGCGGTTGACCTTTGCTATGGACTCATACCGGAATTGAGCATGGTATCAAAGTTCAAGTTAGCGCTAAAGGGAGCAACAAACATAAGCGCATTCACGAATCTAGTCTATTCTGTAAAGAAGATGCGTGAGCTCAACGAGATATACACCAGGTATCCAAAAACCCCAGACCAATACAAGCCATGGAGAGAAGAAGTAACGATGAAAGTTGAGGAAGTAAAGCAGAAGTTCAAGCCAAATCCTATTTAGATGATTATATGGCAGCAGATGAAACATACACCAAGTTCGAAAAAGCAAGGATCATAGGCGCAAGGGCACTTCAGCTCGCATATGGTGCACCGCCATTGGTAAAAGTACCTGGAGGAATAGTAAATCCGATCGACTTGGCAGAACTTGAGTTCCAGAAGGGAACCATACCAATAACTATCTTGAGATAGGCGGAGCACCCTTCTTGGACAACGACTTCGGAGTTCCTATTACTTCCCCTCTAAGACCAAAAAGGGTTCCGTTCTTGTAATCGAACACCTTATTCCTGAAGATAGGGCTGAGATTTTCATCTATATTTTCGTTCACAGCCATCCCCATGATAAGGTCATTGAAAGCAGGAAAAACTACCATTTCAGCATTCCGGTTTATTTTTGGATATCTTTTCCTTGCATTTGCATAGCTGAGTTTTGACACAAGCCAAGCTTTCTCAAAATAGATTCCCTTACCTTTGTCTTTTATCCTCACTGCCATATGATTATGCCCGGCAAGTATCCACCTTTTCTCCATTGCCTCTTCGCTAGGCCACACATGTCCATGTATGAGCGCAAAATCACCAACAAATAACTCATCCGATATCTTCAAATCAATTATATCTTCAAGAAACGGGTCATGATTGCCTCGTACCAGGAGCACTTCGTAATCTGATAGCTCATCGAAGAATCTCTCTATCTCTCTTCTTTCAGCACTGTCAGGATGCAGTACACTTTCCTTCACATCACCTAGTATGGCTAATGCGGTAGCGTTGTTCTCCTTTGCAATTTTCTTGATCCTCTGGGCCATTACGGCGCTGGCGTCGTAGACTTTTACGCCTCGTTTGAAGAATCTCTTCTCAGCGCCTATGTGGAGATCACCAATGACTATGTAGTTCTTGTTCTTCTCCCTTATTCTTAGGGCTGGCTCTCCATAAACAAAGCGCAATTGTTCAGACATAATATGTCTATTGCATGAATCCATAAATAGATTTGCAGATAGAATCTATTGGTATAGATGGCAATAATACTATGTAAGATAGCAGGAGTGCCAATAGAGCTCCACTGGACATTCATACTGCTCTTTGTGATAGCGCTCCTGACGAGCATCGGCTTCCTGGCAATACTCGTGGCTCTATTCGCCATGGTAATATTACACGAGCTTGCCCACGCACTAGTCTCTAAAAGGAATGGGATCCGAGTTAAGAGGATAATACTGATGTTCCTGGGGGGAGGTACGATTATAGACCAAGAAGCAGCATCGCCAGAACTTGCGTTTAGGATAAGCCTTGCGGGACCACTTACTAGTATAATTCTGGCCTTGCTTTTCGGCATGGCAGCAATATTTGCACCAGCAGGGATAATTAGATACTCGCTTCAGCTCTTGTTCGAGATAAACATACTTCTTGGCATATTCAACATACTGCCAGCATTTCCGCTTGATGGCGGTAGGATACTCAAGAGTTATCTTGAGAAGACGCGAAACAACATTGATGCAACAAAGTTAGCGGTCAGGATCAGCAAGATAACCCTAATTCTATTCATAATCGCCTCTGTGATATACACAGCAGCTTTCACAAGCGCATCGCTCTACGATCTCTACTTTGTGACAGTCTGGGATATAATAATCATAATGTTTGTTTATACAGGAGCTGATGCAGAGCTCGAGATGGCAAAGATATCAGACTCCGTAAAGAATCTCAAAGTTTATGAAGTTATGAGCCAGAACTTCATAACCATAAAACCAGCAACAAAGATGAGGAATGTATATGGCATGCTGCTAAGGCACAAGACCAATATCGTGCTTTTCACCAAAGGCAACGGCATTTTTATAGTAAACAGCGGAAAGAAGGCCTTCTCGCAGAACTTGCTCGATTCTAAGGCAGAGAATGGCGCAGCAGAAATACCAACAGTCAGGAAAAACGACTCTATAGCAAAGGCACTTGGTGTAATGCGATATGAGCAGGCCACAATACTTGCCGTAACAAGCGGTAGAAGGATAGTAGGGATTCTTACCGGAGATCATCTTGACTCTGTTATAGCTCTTCATTCGGCCAAGGCCTCGGAGGAAGGCCGCAAAGGCGAAACAAGCGCAAAGTAATAAAAAGCTGCCATTTCCTTATTATCCCAGGCGATTGGTGCAGGAATGCTATACCTAGAGGAGCTTGCAGTCCGCAACTTCAAGTCTTTCAGGAATGCTAGTATAAGGTTTAACAGCGGCTTCAACTGTGTAGTAGGGCCGAACGGCTCCGGCAAATCAAACATATGCGATGCAATATTGTTTGCGCTCGGAGAAAATTCTCTTAACAGACTCAGGGCAGTTGATGACAAGACAGGAAGGAAGTCAGTAGGGCTTCTCATAAGCAAGCTTCTCAAGGGAGACGCCTCATCAAGGAGAGCCACAGTAAGAGTCAAGTTCGGTGGAGGCAAGAGTATCGAGATAATAAGGAGCGTAAGAGCTGACAAGAAGGTTGGATATAGGCTGGATGGGAAGAGGGTCACAAGGAAGGAAGTCATAGAAGTCCTAAGGTCAGTACAAAGCGAGCTTACGGATGCAAATGCAATAACGCAGGGAGAGATCGCAGACCTTTCAAAGCTCAATCCTAAGCAGAGAAGGGAACTCATAGACATAGCGGCAGGAATAAGCGAATTCAACGAGAAGAAAGACGCATCAATAAGGGAACTAGATCACGTTGATGCAAAGATAAACGAGGCAAAGGTGATGCTGGGGGAGAGATCAAGCTTCCTCAAGGAGCTGGAAAAAGACAAGGAGAACGCAGAGCGCTACACAGAGCTGAACGACGGGATAAAACGCATGACATACACCAGGCTCAAAGTCAGGGAGAACCAAGTTACAAAGGAACTAGAGGGCTCAATAGGCTCGATCAAGGAAAACACCACATCAAGGCAGGAACTGGCGAAGAAGATAGGAGACATTGACGCAAAGGTGCACACGCTTACCTCAGAGAAGGAAAGGGCAACAAAGACTCTAAACGCAAGATCCGGAGAGGCAGGATCAACAGCAAAGCTGCTGGAAGAGACGGAGAAGAGCTTAGCGGTAGGCATTGCAGACCAGAGGTCAACAGATGAGAACATAAAGCAATCCAAAGTTAGAATATCAGAATATGGAGAAGAGACCGCCAAGATCAGTTCAAAGCAAAAGGAGAATAACCAGGAAATAAGCAAGCTTGACGTAGAAATAGGCGCGAAGAGCAAGAACATGCCGGAGCTGAGTGGAAATGTGGCAACTCAGGAAGGGATACCTCTTGCAGAGAGATACGAAGCCAACTCAAAGGAGCAGATAACAATAGGAGAAAAACTAAGATCACTGGCCTCTGACGAAGCCAAGATGAAGGCAGAGTATTCCAGCATGGACTCTTCTATGACAGAAGTTCACAAGCTCGCGAATGAAAGGGGCGCAGAGAGAACTCTCTTAATCGAGAAGATAAAGTCAAAGAAAGATTCTGTAACCGTAATGCAGAAGGACAAGAAGGAACTAGAAGACGAGTACAAGAAGCAGAGGTTAGAGCTCGAGAAGTTAGATGCACAGATCGGTGAAATATACAGGATGGAGATAGAACTCAGAGAGCAACTTTCCCAGATAGGTAGGGATGCGCAGTCAAGAGTGGGAGATTGGCTAAAAAAGAACATGAAGAAAGGATTCTATGGGACGCTCCACGATCTGATTACTTATGACGAAAAATATTCAGTCGCGGTAACGGCCGCAGCAGGACAGAGATTGGGTTATTTCGTAGTAGATTCAATAGAAACCTGCAACCAGGCAGTAGGACTGCTGAAGCAGAACAAAGTTGGAAGGGCCACATTCATACCGCTCAAAGAAATAAGCGCAAGGCCAACGAAGGATGTAAACGGGGCACAGCAACTACTTTCTGTTGTATCAACAGAAGCAAAGTACCAGAAGGCGCTGGAATACACATTCTCGAATACTTACATAGTTGGCAAGATAACAGATGCACAGAAACTAGGAGTAGGCACATCAAGATACGTCACTCTAGAAGGAGATCTCGTAGAGCCATCTGGCATAGTCACCGGCGGAATGGCAAGGACGCAGAATACGCAGGCTTCGCTGGAGGCCAAGGCAAAGAAACTTGAGAAGGAAAAGACCGAGGCTTCGGCCAGAAAGAAGGAGTTGGAATCAACGCTAGAACTCATAGGAAAGAAGATCGGAAGTCATGAAGCAAGCATTACGAATTACGAGCTTGAAGTGAAGCAGCTCCTCAAAGATGAGGAAGAGGCCAACAGGGCCATAGACGACCTTACTGCAAGGTCAAAGGTCTATGCCGACAGGATAGCAAAGGTAAATTCACAGATAGACATAGCAAGGACAGACATAAAGAAGTTTGAAGAAGAGCTCAAGAAAATCAGGGAAATAGGAAGTTCATTGAATACTGCTTTGCAAGGTGTACTACTACAGGCAGAGAGGGGGGCAAAGGGCAAGAAGGACATAGAGAAATACAAGCAGCTTGCAGAGGAGATCGCAAAACTCAAGGAACAGAGAACAAAGCTGGACACTGAAAATAATGTTGGATCAAAGAGGCTTGACGAGTTATCCCATCAGGTGCAGAAGGAAAAGGCAGAACTTTCCACTCTTGAGTCAAGGAAGAAGGAGCTAGCCACCTCGCATACTGCCCTCGAGGCACAAAGAAAAGAGCTAGAGGAAACCCTTAAGGCGCAGGGAGCAAAGAATACTGGATTGATAGACCAGATAAATGACATAAGTGATAAAGTATCAAAGCTGAGCCAGGAGAATGGGAAGTTCCAGAGCCAAATAGACAGGATAGAAAGGGACATGATAGCCATAGAGGCAAAGAAGGGCCAGCTCGAAACTACACTCAGCGACATAAAGGCAGAGCTGGTAAGGAATCCAGTAATGGAGATTATAGAGGGAGCCAGGATAGAAGATCTGGAGCTAGAGATAACAAAGGACAGGGTAAAGCTGGAGGCACTAGGAAGTGTAAACCTCAAGGCACCCGAGATGTATGCCGCGAAGAAAAAGGATGTAGACGAGGCAAACCAGAAACTATCAACGCTGGAACTCGAGAAGGACAAGATAATCCAAGCAATAAACGAGCTAGAATCAAAGAAAACAGGAATATTCATGGAGACGTTCAACAGCGTGAACGAGAACTTCAAGAGGCTGTTCAGCTATGCGTTTAACGGAGACGCAGCGCTAAAGCTGCAGGATCCAAAGGATCCATTCAACTCCGGGCTTGTTTTCGAGGTCAAGACCACAAGAGGGGAAGACAACACATCCTTGTTCTCGGGAGGTCAGAAGGCAATGCTGATGATAATAATGGTTCTGTCTATAGTCGTCAGAAAGCCAAAGTCGTTCTACATATTCGATGAAATAGATGCTGCGCTCGATAAGGAGAATACAAAGTTGCTTTCAAAACTTATAAAAGAACTGAGTGCGAAGTCACAGTTTATAGTGGTTAGCCACAACGACACCATGATATCATCTGCTGACACGGCCATAGGGGTTGTCAAGAGAAACGGAGAATCACAGGTTGTCGGTGTGCAGTTGACCGCCAAGTAGTGGTCTTTTGGCAAAGGAGAGCAGGAAAATGAAGAAAAAGGAAGAAAAGAAGCTCATCAACACTACACCCCTATACGTCCTGCTGGTCGCCTTGTTCATAGCATATTTCGCGTTCCAGGGATACGGGTCGCTATCGCTCATAATAGGATCAACGCTGTTCTTCGTAATAATAGCTACGATAGCGCTGGAGATAGCAAATGGCATAAAAGAGGATGGGATAACGAAGAACATAATAGAAATAGTGCTCGCTGTTGCTGTCGTGCTAGGTTTATGGTATGGGCTCAGATTCCTTCTGCACACAAGCAATCCGCTAGATGTGGTTCCAAGCTGCAGTATGCTGCCAGTGTTGCAAAGGGGTGATATGATACTGGTACAGGGGGCTAACCAGGTGTCGATAAAGGCGCCAATCGTCAACATAACAGAAGATGAGTTCAATGAATCATTCTCTTCTACCGGCACGGAGGCGTTGCAGTGTGTGGCTTACAACAAAACACAGACTTCCATACACATTTCGCAGGTAGCAGAACCAGGATATGACATAGGGCTGCTCAGGACCAGCAATGGGACATCAGCAATAATCCCGGCGAGCGCCCAGACTGGAGTAGTCAAATTCATATGCGGCACAGTTCCAGTTACATTCACAAACGGCACTGTTGTCGAGGAGGCGGCCACTGTCGGCATAGGAATAGGCAACAGGACGATATATGGAGACAAGAACAACAGCATAGTGGTATATCAGACTGAGCCACAAGATCTATTCTATCAGGAAGGAGATTCTTACATAGTCCACAGGGCGTATGCGATCCTGAACGCCAGCGGAAGTTACTACACCCTTACAAAGGGCGACAACAATCCTGGCCTCGACCTACAATACTACAACAGCCCAGCCTCAATGGCAGATGTGCAGGGCACTGTCATAGCAAGCGTTCCTTATCTTGGATACCTTAAGCTTGTTCTTAGTAACAACTTCGTCGAGCCAACTGGATGCAACTACACTACCGGCAGCTGACCTATTCCACTATTCATTTCTAGCCATCGAAATGATTATATATGCTTTTACGATAAATAATCTTGAGTCTTCTCTCGAAAGAGAGTCGTCTACTCCTCAGGCAATTCGTTGATCTGAATGGCAGATTTGTCCAATGATATACGATTAGCAGTTGACAGCGGTAGAGTAGCCCTTGGACTAAAGAAGGTGGAAGGCTCTATAAAGGACAACAGCGCAAAGCTGGTCATACTCGCCTCGATAAATAAGAAGGAAATAACGCAGGATATAATGCACATGGCAAAGGTAGCAGGGATAAAGACGGCTACATATGAGGGGGATTCGATGCAATTGGGCGCCATATGCGGAAAGCCGTATTCTGTGGCAGTCCTCTCGGTTATAGAACAAGGGAACTCAAAGATACTTGAATGATGATATAATGCCAAACGGAGAATTCGCCGCAAGAAAGCTTCTAAAACAGAGAAGGCATCAGCGAATGCTGAAGAAATGGCTGAAGAGAAGGAAACTCAAGCTAAAGCAGAAGTACGATCCAATGGGCACTGTTCCAATGGCAAAAGGCCTAGTGCTCCAGAAGTTTGCACTCGAGCAGAAACAGCCTAATTCTGGTATGATAAAGTGCGTAAGAGTGCAACTCATCAAGAACCACAAGGTGGTGGGCGCGTTCGTGCCAAAAGACGGATCAATCAACTTCATAGACGAGCACGACGAGGTAACAATTGCGGGATTGGGAGGATCGCAGAGAGGGCAGATGGGATGTATTCCAGGCATGAAATACAAGGTAGTCGCAATAAATGGAACGGATCTTGAACAGATAAGGACTGGCAAGAAGGAGAAGCCAAAGAGATGATGATATGCCAGAGGAAATGCAACAGGCAGGAGCAGAAGCCAAACAGGCAGAACCAGCCCCAAAGAAGGAAAGGAAGCCAAGGGTCAAAAAAGCCCCCCAAATGGCTGAACAGACAGTATCATCTGCAAGCCCTCTACTTTTTGACAAATACGACTTCAATGTTGAGATTAGGGATCCAAGCCTCAAGAATTATGTTAACCTGAGGCCCATATCATATCCTTCAACTTTCAGGAGGGACAGCCAGAAGAGGCTATCCAAGGCGAATCTCACCATAGTGGAAAGGCTTGCAAATGACCTGATGAGGGGCGGAACAGGCGGAAAGGTGAGCGGAAAAGTGATAAGAACAAAGGGAAGGATGCAGGGAAAGAAGGCCAAGGCAATCAAGATAATCGAAGACGCATTCGCGATCGTGCACAAGCAGACAGGAAAGAATCCATTACAGATACTGGTGCAGGCACTGGAATACAGCGCACCAATCGAAGATACAACTAGGGTAAGATACGGGGGCATAATATCCAACATAGCGGTCGATGTCAGTGCAAGCAGAAGGCTTGACATAGCGATCAGGAACATAGCAATGGCCGCTGTAATAGGGGGCTTTGATGGAAAGAGGACTATAACAGATACGCTCGCAAACGAGCTGGTATTGGCATCGAAGAATGATGTCAACAGCTATGCAATAAAGCGCAAGAACGAGATAGAGAGAATGGCAAGGAGCGCCAAGTGATCCTATGGTGAGGAAGGAATTCGTAGTTGAAGAAATAACCAAGCTTATGGGAGATCTTGATAGGATCAGGAACATCGCGATAATAGCCCACGTCCATCATGGAAAGACAACTCTCACTGACTCGTTGCTGGCAAAGGCGGGCCTTATCTCAAAGCAGGTAGCTGGAGACGTCCTGTACACAAATTACGAGGCAATAGAAAAGGACAGAAGGATGACGATAAAATCAGCAGCAATATCACTGGGATTCAACTACAAGGACAAGGACTATATCATAAACCTAATAGACACGCCAGGTCACGTCGACTTCGGAGGTCATGTTACAAGATCCATGAGAGCAGTCGACGGAGTAGTCCTGGTTGTAGATCCAGTAGAAGGAATCATGCCACAGACTGAAACTGTGCTAAGGCAGTCAATGAAGGAAAAGGCAAAACCAGTGCTTTTTGTAAACAAAACGGACAGGCTCCTCAATGAGCTGAGACTCACTCCAGAACAGACGATGGAGAGACTACTTAAATTGATAAATGACGTTAACAAGCTAATAGAGCAATATGCTCCAGAAGAATACGCCGAATCGTGGAAAGTTAGTGTGGAGAAGGGCAGTGTTGCATTTGGATCCGCAGCGGACAGATGGGCAATATCAAAAACCAGCATGGAAAAGAGCAAGATAAGCTTCAAGCATATATTCGAGCTCACTATGCAAGGCAAGCAGAAGGAACTACAAGATATAGCGCCAGTAGAAGATGCAGTGCTGCCTATGATCATAGATCATCTGCCAAACCCAAAGGATTCACAACCATATAGAATACCTCATCTTTGGCACGGTGACCTGCAGAGTGAAGCAGGGAAGGCAATGCTTGCGGTAGATGCGAAGGCAAAGACAAATGGCATAATATTTGGAATAACTTATGATCAACACAGCGGAGAGGTAGCTATAGCAAGAATATTCTCTGGAGTTGTCAAGAAAGGACTCGAGCTCAATCTTTCAGGCAAGGCAAACAAGCAGAGGATACAGCAAGTAGGGGTGTTCATGGCAGCTGACAGGGTAATAGTCGATGCAATACCAGCTGGAAATCTTGCGGCACTCATTGGCATGAAAGACGCTAGCGTCGGAGACACGATAAGCGAAGAGGTAATCGAGCCATTCGAACAGATAGTCCACTACTCAAAGCCAGTGGTTACAAAGGCCATAGAGGCAAAGGACACGAGAGACACAATAAAGCTGATAGAGGCTCTTAGAGAATTGTCAAAGGAAGACCCAACAATCGTTGTCAGGATAGACCAGGATACCGGAGAACACCTTGTCAGCGGCATGGGCGAGCTTCATCTTGAGATCATAGAGACAAAGCTGAGAGACGAATTCAAGATCCAGATCATATCAAGCCCGCCAATTGTGGTATACCAGGAGACTATAGAGAAGAAGGCTGGTCCGATAGAAGGAAAGTCGCCGAACAAGCACTCAAAGTTCTACGTTACCGTGGAGCCATTGCCCCAGTCCGTGATGACGGCGTTTGATGAAGGAACGATAAGAGAGGGCAAGCCAAAAGGACAGACAGCGATAGAGGCACTGATCAAGGCAGGATTGGACAGACCAGTAGCAAAGTCAGTTGTTGATGTTTCAAACAGGTGCATACTAGCCGACGCAACGAAAGGAGTTCAATACATGAACGAAGTCATGGAGCTTCTGATAGATGGATTTGAAGAGGCAGTGAGGGACGGACCTCTTGCAAAGGAGAAGTGCGGTGGCCTGCTTGTAAGCATAATCGATGCAACGATACACGAAGACCCGGTCCACAGGGGACCAGCACAGATAATACCAGCAATAAGGGGTGCAACATACGCCGGAATACTTACGGCTGGAGATGTTCTGCTGGAACCTAAGCAGAACTTCACAATAAACATTCCAGCTGAATACATGTCAAACATAATAAACTTCGTTCAAAGCAGGAGAGGACAGGTTGGCACTATAACTCAGGACAGGGAACAGGTCTCAATTGTGGCAAAGATGCCAGTTGCGGAAACGCTAAAAGGATTTTCGAACGACCTCAGAGGTGAAACGCAGGGCAGGGCAATATGGTACCAGGAGTTTGCCGGATACGAGAAGATGCCAACAGATCTCCAGAACAAGGTTGTCAGAGAAATAAGAAAGAGAAAGGGCCTGCCTGAGGAGCCGCCCACCCCAGATTTCTTCCTTGCCTAGTTACATATAAATATCTGAACAGGCTCATTGCTCGGGGAGATATAATGCAAGCACCACAAGCAACAGCACCTCGTTTGCAAATGAAACCGGAAGAATTAGCAGCAGCAAAGGAAATAATAGTAAATGCAAGATTGCACGTAGCAGATAACCAGAACGAATTCTTGGGCAGAATGTCAAGTCTTGGTAGGGTGCCAGTATCGGGTCCAGATTTAGCCACACATGTTGATAGGACACAGAAGATCGTAGATGAAGCTCATTCCCAACTTAGAGTTAAAAACACAGACAGGCTTGCTAAGGCAGCAAGTCAGCTTGCAAGCACTCCTATTTTTGCAAAAATAGATCCCCAAAACCTAGCATTGGATGATACTCCAGCAGGTAGAAGGACATGGTTCGTCATTTCCATCTATGAAAGAGGGTATCTAGGTGGTACAAACAGCGAAGAAGCAAGAGTTATCGGCAAGGATCTTACAGAAATAGGCATTGTCAAGCCACCTGAAAACGGATTCTACGAGTTAACAGAATTAGGTCAACATCTTTCAAGGGAGTTGCGTCCACAGGAAGATATTAATCGTGTAACGAGGACTTGGGTAAGAACAAGAGGTTGAACTCTTTAGTGACACAATGCTAAAAAGAATCTCAACATGGGGCGAAACACAACACCTTGTTGATATCCTTAGAAGAATAGAAGACATAGTTCTTCAAGAACCAGGAAAACAATATGACCTGGTTAGAGGCGGAAAATCTGATTTTTACGTGGATATAAAGAAAGCATATGGGAATCCACTTGTAAGGCGAGATATAGCACAGGCGGTAGCCAGGCACATAGATCACAATACAAGCTTTGTAGCCGTAGCTGGTTATGGTGGCTTGCCGTTAGGCAGTGAGATATCTAGTTACAGGATGCTCAGTCTGACAATGGTAAGGGATGAACCAAAAGACCATGGAAAAGAAGGTATGATAGACGGTTATGTACCAAAACCAGGAGAGCGCGGAGTAGTGGTAGATGACGTCGTGACTTCGGGAGGAGGTATACGCAAGGTCAGGAGTGTCATAGCAGCAACAGGTGCCGTAATCACAGCTAATATCGCAGTTGTCAATAGAGGAGATCCTACACTAGAATTTGATGTAGGTTATTTGCTTAGGCCAGAGGATATAAGAGCAACCCAATAATCTATAATTCAGTCCAGAAATGCCACAAATCAGTAACCTCAAAAACCTTTAAATAGCTTAAAACCAGAGCATTTGTACTAAGTCCTTATTGTATCGGAGCAAACCGCCCGATTAATACCGGATGAAGAAAACCGACGGTGTTTTTATGGCAAAAGCATATGTGAGTTTCCAGGTGTCACCAGAAGTGGCGACTAAGACGTACGAGGCTTTGCAGCTAGCAAAGCAGTCAGGGACAGTAAGAAAGGGAGCAAATGAAGTTACCAAGAGCGTAGAAAGGGGCCTGGCTTCATTTGTTGTCATAGCAGAAGATGTAGAACCAGAGGAAGTGGTAATACACATACCAAAGCTATGCGAGCAGAAGAAGATAACCTTCACTTTTGTCCCTAGCAAGATAGAGCTAGGCAAGTCAATCGGCATGAGCATCCCCTGCGCCGCAGTCGCAGTTGAGGGACAGGGACAGGCAACAGGCGCCATAAGAGAAGTGGTGGCTAAGGTCACTGGAAATGCTCCAAAGGAGCAGAAGCAAGCGCCATCTGGCGCATCAAAAGCTCCATCAGCGCCTAAGCCAGCTCCAAAGCCAAAGGCCCCAGCGCCACAAGCAGCCCCAAAGGCATAATGATTGATTCTCATGGCAGAAGAGCAGGCACGTCCGGAATTTCCAGGATTTTTGGCAGAGATAGTTGAAATCAATGACGAAGCCAAGACAGGAATATATGGAGAAATATATGTCGTGTCATGCAAAGTCCTTGAAGGCAAGGATAAGGGCAGGATAATCAGGAGAAACATGCTCGGACCAGCAAAGCCAGGTGACATAATAAGGCTGCCTGACACAAGCAAGGAGGCAAGGGAGATAAGAGTGAAGTGATGGTTCCATGAAGTGCTCATACTGCAACAGCGAGATAAAGAGGGGACAGGGCCTGATGTATGTGTACAAGACAGGCAACGCTGCATTCTATTGCTCCAGCAAGTGCTTCAAGAATGATATTGTCATGGGCAGAAGGATAAGCGGAAAGTTAACAAGAAAGGCTCAAGAAGTTCCGCAGAAGGCGAAGTAATCACATTATTTCGTCAAGATCTAGCTCTTCCACTTCTTTTATGCGTCTAGATATTCCATTTTCAGTGTATTCTGGAAAGTCAACTCCACTTATAACAAGCATGACGCGGATCGCATCTTTCTGCATATCTGGCTCTATTCTGGCACCCCACTTCAACATCGCATCACCTCCGATTCTGCCAGCCACATCCTGGAATATTGTCTCCGCTTCTCTCAAAGTCAAGCTTTCTCCACCAACTATATTTACAAGTGCTTTCTTTGCGCTTGAAAAGTTTGCATCAAGCATCGGGCTCTTTATCGCATTTTCCAATGCAACTGTGGCCCTGCTAGCACCATTTCCTGCAGCTACGCCTTCTCCGGAGCCTATTACTGCATAGCCAGAATCTTTTAGCACGCTTCTAAGGTCAGCAAAATCAATGTTGACCATACCAGGCTTTGTCACCATCTCAACTATTCCCTTTGCAGCGCCAGCTAGTACCTCGTCAGAAACTCTGAATGCCATATTGAGTGGAAGATCTGGAGCAACAGATAGAAGTTTGTCATTATGGATTATTATCGTGCAATCTGTTGCTCTTCTAAGCTTGGAAAGTCCTTCAAGAGCATTCTTCATTCTTGTCTTGCCTTCACTTGAGAACGGAAGAGTTACTATCGCAACAGTTAGCGCACCAGCGTCTCTTGCTTGTTGCGCTATTGTAGCAACAGACCCAGTTCCAGTGCCTCCTCCAAGTCCGCATGTAACAAATACAAGCTGTGCATCTGAAAGAAGATGTTTTATTTCTTCTTTGCTCTCAACTGCCGCTTCTTCTCCTACTCTTATGTCACTCCCAGCCCCAAGTCCTTTTGTGAGCCTCTTTCCAATCAAAAGCTTTCTGTCTGCCTTTGTTTTTACAAGATGCGGAGCATCAGTATTCATTGCAATAAGCGTCGCGCCCTGAACCCCAATTGACTGCATCCTCGTCATTGTGTTGCTTCCGCTGCCTCCCGTCCCGACAACATAAATCTTGGGCTTCGCACTTTCAATAAAGCGCAGTATTTCTTCGTCATCTGCGCTTATGTTTCCAGGCATACAGACCAGTCGCTGTTTCTATATACTCATAAAAAGATAAAAAGCTATGCGGAAGACCTCACAACGTCCACCTAACATATTAATAAAACCAACTAACAATTCCTAGGGTATTTTCATGGGGAAAAAAGGTTCGCTTGGTAGCCCGGTCAATGACATCAAGCTCAGGAAGGGAATGAAGGTATCAGAGCTGATAGCCTCGATGGATAGGATTGGCGGATTCTCCGGCCAGCACATGGTAGATGGGATAAAGATAACGCGCAGGATGCTGTCAGACAAGAATTCATTCAATTTCCTGTCATTTCCCGCAGACATAATCTCAACAGGCCTAAGGGGGCCGATAGCTAGCGCGGTCAAGTACTTTGATGCGATAATAACTACGTGTGGGACACTCGATCATGATCTTGCTAGATCGTTTGGGGGGATCTATAACGTTGGGAGCTTCGAGGTAGATGATAACGAAATGCACAGAAAGGGCATCTACAGACTTGGCAACGTATTCATAGAAAAAGATGAGTATGGCCTGAAGGTTGAGAAGGCATTTAGCAGCATCATGAATGACATATACAAGTCAAAGGACTACAAGACAGAATATAGCCCCAGCGAGCTGATATGCGAATTCGGGAAAAGGATCAAAGACAACGGGTCGATAATCAGGCAGGCATACCTTCACAAAGTCCCAATATACAATCCAGGCATAGTGGACGGCGCATTCGGCACTCAGATGACACTGTTCGCCCAAGACCATGACTTCAGGCTCAATGTAATGAAGGATGAGAAGGCATTGGCTGATATATCGTTTGACAACAAGGTTACCGGAGCCCTTATGATAGGCGGAGGCATAAGCAAGCACCATGTTATATGGTGGAACCAGTTCAAGGGAGGCCTGGACTACGCCGTATATATAACTACGGCGACACAATATGATGGGAGCTTGTCCGGTGCCAGGCTTACGGAAGCCGTGTCCTGGGGCAAGATAAAGGAAAGGGCAAGGTACACAACAATAGACGGCGATGCGACAATAATACTCCCAATAATGTTTGCTGCGCTTGACATGATTTAGTGATTTGCTGCACGAGGAAATAATAAGCCAGATTAAGGTAGAAAGAGAGCTTAAGATACCAACAAGCGTAAAGAGAGGGCTAGTTTTAACCGAGGATAAATTGAGGAGCCTAGCTAAGGAGGAATTCTTAAATGAAGAGCTTTACGAACCTGCAACACACTTGTTAAAGAGGCCTGGCAAGCTCATAAGGCCTGGACTGATATTCACCACAGCAGAGGTTCTGGGCGAAGATCCAGAAGACTTTATCGACCTTGCAGCTGGAATAGAGCTGCTACACACTGCATCGCTGGTTCATGATGACATATTAGACAAGGATAGCATGAGGAGGGGAGTTGAACCAGTACACATGAAGTTCGGGGAAAGCAGCGCCATATTGGCCGGCGATGCGCTAATCGCCAAGGCGATAAGTCTGGCAAGCAGGTATGGTGAAAGGATAATAAAGAGAGCAGCCGAGGCTGCAATGGCAATGTGCGCGGGCGAAGTCCTTGATGTGAAACTGCAAAGTGCGCCAGGGCCGCAATCGGACCTGAGCCTTTATCTGAAAGTTGCCGAACTAAAGACCGCTTCGCTTATGGCTGTATCATCAAGCATTGTTGCTGATTACGTCAAGAGCAGAAAGAGAGACCCCTTATACGACATAGGTCTCAACATAGGAATGTCGTTCCAGATCAAGGATGACATAATGAACTATCTTGGCATAACCGACAAAGCCCCCAAGAGTGTGAAATCAGATGCAAATAACAACAGACCAAGCGTAATATCAGTATTCAAGAACAACGGAAGGGAAGATCCGGTTAGGACAGCGGCCAAGCTCAACAACTTCTACCTTGACAGGGCCAACGAGCTTCTGGTAAGCTTAGGAAATGCCGACAGCTTGCTGCAATATCTAGACTTTCTCAGGATATAGCTACATTTCACTTGCAGGGAGAGTGCGCAGGTGCCTCAATACCGTATGAGTAAAGTCTCTGGCTGCAGGCTCATACATCCTTCCTACACGTGTATCCTTGACATTTTGGTAATCCAGGCCTTTCCAGGCAGGCTCCGCCGTTCTAGTTTCCTGTGTTCGTAGTTCAACTCTGAGGCGCCGCCCAGGAAGTCCAGCAGTTGCATAAGCCTCGAGTTCATGATCTAGTTCGAAAACGCCAGGTCCTGTGGATTTTTCCATCGCCCCAGGTAACTTTGCGCCCTTGGGAGAGTCCCAGGAATCCAAAGTAAGCCCCATCACACCAATTCCTACACACTGGAAAATTATTTAATCCTTTATCATTATTGTTTCGCCAAGTTTCGGGGCGTGCGCATCATATCCTTCCATCTGAAGGGATTCGGCAAGCGCCACTGCATTCTTGCCATCACCGTGCACGCAAATAACCGTTTGTGGCTCGCTTCCCTTTACGTATCCGTGCAGGTCTGACATTCCGGCGTGGGCCGAGAAGTCATACGTATGTACGGGATGGCTTATCTTCCTCTTTGCTCCGTCTATTGTTATGTAGCCCTTATCAATCAGCGACCTTCCGTTCGTGCCTTCTTGCTGATATCCGGTTATCATGATTTCAGAATTCTTGTTCAGTTTTGTTATATAGTCCAGGACAGGTCCCCCATTCAGCATTCCCGAAGTAGTAAGTATTATCGACGGTCCATTAAGTGCATCACGCCTGTCTCCCCTCTTTCCTATCCAGTTGACCTCCCTGGCAGCCCTGGCAAGATTCTCGTAGTTGCTCATGAACCCGGGATAGTGCATAGCAATTGACGTTGCGTCCTTTGCCATACCATCAAAGTAAATGTATTCTGCAAGACCGTTCTCGTACAGCATTGTGAGGATTTCCTGGCCTCTTCCTACCGCAAACACTGGTATGAGCACGTTTCCACCATTGTCAAGTGCAAAATTTATGTCCTCGACGAACTTCTTTACAGTCAGGTCTCTATCAGGATGGTCTTCTGTTGCATAAGTTGATTCCATTATCAATACATCGCTCTTTACTATCTCGGCCCCGTTGTGGAGCGTTTGCTTGCCAAGCTTGAAATCCCCAGTATATACCACGCGCTTGTTGTTTCTGGCCTTGACCCTCTCAACCAATGATACGGCGCTGCCTGTTATGTGTCCAGCGTCAAACAGCTGTATGTCGAAGTTGCCGAATCGTGCCACATGGCCATAGTCAAGGGCGACATACTTGTTCGTAAGGCCTTTTATGCTGCTCTTATGAAAGTTTATGTTCTTGTGCTGCTTTCTGGCTAGGCCTATAGAATCATCAAGAAGAAGAGTTGATAGTTCAAGAGTCGGTTTGGTTCCAAATGTGGTGGCGCCAGAGCTCTCAAATATTGCAGGGGTGCATCCACTGTGGTCGAGGTGGGCATGGCTCACTATCATCGCGTCTACGTGAGGTGTGCTTATTGGAAACTCGCTCTTGTGGTCTATCTTGACTCCGAAGTCAAACATTATGCTCCTGTCGTCTTTCATGAGTATTGCTGATCTTCCAACTTCCCTTGCCCCGCCTAGGAACTTAAGCTCCATAAGAATCAACGGTCGCGCCTTATCTTTTTAGCAATAGGATAAAAGGTATAAAAGACCCCTATCCAAACTAATGCTGGTAAAATGATGCGTCCAAACATATCGATAATACTGCTGGACACAATGAAGCTTGATGCATTCAAGATGCTTGAGGCAAAGGAAGGCAGATTTGCGAAACTAGGGTTCCAGTTCCTTGACAAGTGCATAGCGCCGTCTTCATGGACCCTACCATCCCATGCATCTTTATTCACTGGAATGTATCCTAGCGAGCACGGGGCACACGAGACAAAGTCAGTGAAGTGGCTCGACATAGACAGGATAAGGTTAAAGAAAGCCACATTCATCGGAGAGCTGTCGAGAACGGGTTACAAAACCTACGGAATATCGGCAAATCCATATGTTCATCCTATCTATGGATTTGATGAATTCGACAGCTTCATGGAAGAATCATATTTCACTGATGTATTCGGCCATGTAATAGAGATACCTGAGCGCCTGAGGAAGAAGATAACACCATACAGGGAGAGGTTTGGAAAAGACGCTGGCAAGATAGCAATCGCAATAATGCGCGAGGATCCAAATCTCCTCCTAGAAGCTCCCGCCGTATTCTCAGCTACAATAAAATCAGCTGCCACAAAGCTGCAAGCAAAACTGATAGATGGATGGCCAATAGAGAAAGGAGGCAAAAACATAGTTAACGCAGTTGCAAATGCCAAGTTCAGGAAACCATTCTTCCTTTTCATAAACATGATGGAAGCACACGATCCATACATCGGAAAGAAAGACTTGGACTTCAACTGGGCAACTCCATTCCTGAAGAAGAAGCCGAAGCAGGCTCTAGTTGATAGATGGAAGAAACTATACCAAGTGGCTTCCGCAAAGGCCTATAGATACGGTGCACAGATAGTAGAAACACTTATCGACAGATACGGCGATGATCAGGTATTCATGATAACAAGTGACCACGGACAGGAATTTGGAGAACACGGATTTATAGGACACGGAACGGTTCTATCAGATGAAGTCCTTAAGATACCAATGGCAGTAAAGGGCCCATGGAAGAAGCAACCAAAGAAGAACAACTATTCTTCACTGGTAAAAGTCAGGGATTTTGTTATGAGCGCAGCAAGCGGCAACGAGGCAACATCGGAACTCTACAGCAACACAGTGTACTCAGAGAGTTTTGGCATTCCTGCGAATCTAACAAGCCAGGGCATAGACAACGCAAAGGTAAGAAGATACGAGAAATATCAAAGGAGAGTATTCAGATGAAGCCATGAAGAACATACTACTGACCGATGTAGCATCAAGGATAAGCCGCGTGGGAGGCGAGGCCAGAATGGTAGAAATCCTTTTCAACGGCTTAAAGAAGAACTTCAACACTTACTATCTTGGGTTTCCAACGGATTACATAGCGGATGAAGGCCAGGACAGGATAATGTTAAAGAAGAAAGTGCCGCTGGGCGCGTGGGCCAGAAAACTGAAGCTTTCCGAGCTTAGAGTGCTAAGAATAGCATACAATCTCGTATTTGTTAGGAGGATGGGAGCTACCGGACTTAGTAAAGCAGAAAACGACAGGATAATGAAGATAGCGCCTGCAGTTATAGTTTCCAACTCGCTTGCAGACTTCCCATTAATACAGAATCTTAAGAAACAAGGCATGGATTTCAAATCAGTATACCTAGATCATGGCTGCATATCAATAGCGAAGACGGAAGGCAAGCTCTCAAAGGCAAGTATACCGTTGACGGTCGGAGCAGGAATAAAAGGAGCCACAATGGACGAAATAAAGAGGAAATTCTTCAATTCGTTTGACCTCAATATAGCACTTACTAAAGAGCAACTCGATGCCATGAGGAAATACACAGATAAGGTCACATACATACCAAACAGCACTGACGCGGAGATCAGGAAAGACCCGCATAGCAAGAGAGCCTTCCTGCACAAGTATGGTTTACATCATAATGATTTTGTAGTACTCTATCTCGGAAGGATGTTTGAACGCCAGAAGAGAGTATCTACGCTAATAAGGGCATTCAAGTTGCTTGAAGGAAAGAACTTCAGGCTGGTGCTAGCAGGTGGTGGCCAATCGCTTCCTGATTATATGAAGATGGCAGAAGGCGATAGTAGGATAATGTTCACCGGAGAGCTTAGCGAAGATGATGTAAATGACGCCTACGAGGCCGCAAGCGTGTTTGTTTTGCCATCTGCATGGGAAGCCCTAAGCCTAGTGTTGCTAGAAGCGTCGGCTCATGGGCTACCAGCCATACTTTCAAGCGGAGCTTATGTGCCCGACATTAAAATTAAAAGCATAGGCAGAATACCAAGTTTCAAGACTGGAGATACAAAGGAATTAGCAAGGCTGATCCAGAAGGTTTATTCAAGTCAGAAGTTCAGAGAAGCAGCAACAAGGTCGTCTAGTAAGATAGCAAAGATATTCACGGCTGATAGAATGGTAGAACGATATCAGAAAGCAATAAGATCAGTTATTCAGTAACCAGTTATAGTTCCTATTCCTGCAAAAGCTCCATCAGAATACAAGACAAACCTACCGAGTTCTCTTGTTTCATCAAATTTCTCTGCCGGAATCTGCTTTGATAGAATAAGATCTGCACTTATCGCGCTAAGGAGCTCCATCTTGCCATTAGTGCTCCTGGTTCCTGTAGTTGGGTCTATGTATTCAGCAACACTCATTTTCTTGATCTGAATATCAGAGCCATTGAATCTAATCGATGAATTCTTATCAAGTTTCTTTGTAATGAAGATAGTTGCCCTGACCTTTGCTCTTGCTTCAGGACAATCGCCTTTATTTGATATAACAGAGCCCCTAAGATCAGAGCCCATTTTCTTATCAAACTGGAGCGCTACGTTCTCTCCAATTATTGCCTTCTTCACTTTCTTGCCTTTGACTATTATACTCTTTATCTTGACAGGCAAGTTTCCTGGAGAGATGCAGAATCCACCAGTCAAGGACAGGTTTCCTTTCACTACTCTGCCAACAGCAAAGTCGCGCTGCCCTTCAAGGAAACCCTGTACAATTATTCTAAGGGCACCAGTTTTGTTGCCACTCTGCTTTTTCGTGCCACTATATATGAGGTCGATAAGCGTCTTGCCTTTATACCAGTTCATGAATCTGCTTCTTTTTACAAGGTTTTCTCCCTTGTATGCGGAGACGGGAACAAAACTTACCATTGTCTTTTCAAATCCGATCTTTTCTATAAATCCTGATAATCCATCTTTTATCATATCAAATCTTTTCTTATCGTAACCTACAAGGTCCATCTTGTTTACCGCCACAACCAGGCTTTCTATGCCAAGCATTCTAGCTATGAAGAGATGCCTTTTTGTCTGGTCTCTTATTCCTTCGTCAGCCTTTGCAGAAACAAGCAACACTGCAATCTCACCGTATGAAGCTCCGCTTATCATGTTCTTTATCAGTTCCTCGTGGCCAGGGACATCAATGAATGCAAATGCAAGGTCCTTGTACTTAATTTCAGCTCTTGTGGTATCATATGTCATCTCTTGTTCTCTCTCTTCTGCAAAACTATCAAGTATGAAAGCAGGCTCAAAGTCCTTGTGAAGTTTTTTGCTATAAGCCTCGGCTTCCTTTATCCTTACTTGCGTTGCAGATCCTGTGTGCATGAGCAAACTTCCAATAAGTGTGGACTTGCCATGATCCTTATGTCCTAGAAGGGAAATAGTCTTGACAATCATAGACTCACATGTATCCCAGAGATCTGAGTCTCTGCATAACATATTCACGTTCCTTGTCCATACTCCTTCCAGATCTCTCTTCTATCTTGGTGGTTTCAAGTTCAGATATTATGTTTTCTACTGTCCTCGCATTAGATTTGATATGTATAGTACAATGAGTGCATCCAAGGCTTCTGTATCTATATCCATTTCTCGAGAAGTACAAAGGATTTACTGGTATGCGCTCACGTTTCACGTAGTTCCATATATCTATTTCATTCCAGTCAAGCAGTGGATGGACTCTTACGTGACCTCCAACATCAAGTTTTGATGAATAATCATCCCAGAGTTCGGCAGGCTGGTCTTTGTAGTTCCACCTGAACTTCTTGTCCCTCGGAGACATGTATCGCTCTTTTGCCCTGATTCCGTGTTCATCTCGCCTTATTGAGACTATAAGTGCATCAAATCCATACTCATCCATTACTTTTTTGAGCGTTTCTGGCTTGTTCTTGCCACAGCAAGCAGATCCAACAAGATCCGGCTTTATCTCGCTTGGTGCGACTATCAAATCAAGGTTCCACTTCTTTGCAAGATCCTGCCTGAATTCATATGTTTCTGGAAAGTCAATGCTATTATCAATGTGAATTACCGGAAATGGAACCTTTCCAAGGAAGGCCTTTCTTGCTAGCGCCAGCATTGTAGTTGAATCCTTTCCCATGCTCCAGAGCGCAGCAACCTTTCCGAACTTCTGCTTCGCTTCTCTTAAGACAAATATGCTCCTTTCTTCCAAAACCGTCAAGTCTTGTTTGATCATATAATCAATCCTTGTTTGATACCTGTAGGCCAGTCAAATATATCGTGGAGCCCCTCACTTTCTTGCCCTCTTTCTTGAATATAGGAACCTTAGTTACCAGCTTATACTTCGAATCGTACAGTTCTGCAAATGACTTTGTAAGGTCTTGCATCTTGTTCAGCTTGCCTTCGTTGGCAAAAATGACTTTGTAGTATCTTACGCTGCTCTTGCCCAGTGTCGCAGCAAAGGACTTCCAGTTCTTTTCACTCGGTTCTTTCCAGAGAGCATCTGCTATATCACTAATTTTACCAACCATGAAATCAATCCGTGTAGCCCAAAGCTCTTAGCTTCTCTATGACCCCGCTTCTTTCCTTCTTCGTTCCCACCATGCTCATCTCAGCCATAGTTTCCCTTAACACATATGTAACATAATCCGATACAGAAGAAAAGCCCGTATCTTTTATCCTTTCCTTTATCTTCCCAAATAAAGGCGCAGGTATAGTTATCGTCGTATATTTTCTCTTTTGTGACTTTTCGTCTTTCACAATATCACTTATATTATAATGTTATAACATTATAATATAAATACTTTTCGGACTTGGGTCTGGTAAAACTGCAGTAATACCAGCTATACGTATATAAACATTATTTCTGATATAAGCAGGATTCTAATGCCAGAAGAAATAACCTTTGAGGATCTGATATCACTAACGAAGATAAACGCGGATACTACGTCAGAGAAGTTCAGCGGCCTGATAAACTCTGGATTCTGGGACGGAGCCAACATACTTGGAACACTCAGCACAAAGAAACTTATACAGTTTCCTTCTGGAAGCCTAGGTCAGCAGCCAGTGGCCCTAACAGAATCTGGAAAACAACTGATCAGCGAGGCAGATTCAAAATCTGGCGCAGATCTTGACAATCTTGACCTTACAACGCTTATACGCGTAAAGAATGGCGCAACCAAAGCAGGAGATATTGCAAAGGCGCTAAATCTAAGGTCACGCGACATGGCAATGCACCTATACAAGCTCATGAAGCAAGGCTACATAATATACGATTTCAGAAGCGGCGCACTTTCAATAATGCTGACAGAGCAGGGATTCTCTTTGGCAACCGCCGGAGTTCTTCCAAGCAAGAATGCTCCTGAGGGAGAAGCCATGGCAGCTCAGCCAGCTCCGCAACAAATGCCACAGCAGCAAGCAGCGCAAGCACCAAAGACGCCACAGACCCAGACGCCTGCGCCGCAGGCCAAGCCAAATGATCAAACAGAGAAGCCAAAAGGAATGAGCAATATGGCGCTGATAGCCATAATAGTAGTCATCATCATAGTACTGCTCGTATACTATGCATTTACAACAGGCAAGATATAAGCATCACTGGCTTTTTCATGGCAAAACTCATGGAATACCTGAGCGCTGAAAAGTTGCTATCAAAGTACGGCATAAAGGGCACAAGCAGTTCCTATGTGGATTCCCCTGAAGCCGCAGTAAAGTTTGCAGCCAACAGTCCAATAGTTCTCAAAGGGATAACCGACAAGGCGATACACAAGACAAAGAGCGGATTGATAGAAACAAATCTCACCAGCCCAGATGAGATAGGGAAAGGGTTCGCGAGAATATCTAAGGCAGCATCAAGGTTCAAGCCGTACAGAATACTGGCCCAGCATATGGTCAAAGGAGGCACAGAGATAATCATAGGAGGCAATGTTGACCAGCAGTTCGGCAAGATGATACTGCTCGGTCTTGGGGGGATATACGTTGAGACCTTCAAGGACGTTGCACTCCGACCCTGTCCAATTGAAAAGAAGGACGCCGGGTCAATGATCGACCAGCTCAAATCCGGGCACATAATGGCGCCAGATCAAAAATCAAGGGACATGCTGACAGAGCTGCTGATCAAGGTCTCAAAGATGTTTAACGATAACGAAATCTCAGAACTAGATTTGAACCCCATAATACTGCATGATGGAACCTACGATGCGGTTGACATAAGAATATTGAAGCAGTGATTACATGGAAAAAGCAAAGCACGAGTATCTTGATCTTTCACCCGCGTTCAACCCTAACAGCGTAGCAATAATAGGCGCATCTGAAAAGCCGGGCAAGGTAGGCCACGTGATAATGCAGAACTACGTTGACATCGGGTTCTCTGGCAAGATCTATCCCGTTAACATAAACGCAGAAGGGAAGATAATGGGATATCAGTCTTACAAGAGGGTATCAGGAATAAAGAAGCCAATAGACCTGGCCGTTATTGCTATCCCGGCTGATGGAGTCCCCGCCACGCTTGAGGAATGCGGCAAGTGCGGAGTGAAGAGCGCCGTGATCGTGAGTGGCGGATTTGCTGAAATAGGAAGAACCGATCTGCAGGACAAGCTTGTAAAAACGGCTCAGAAGTACAAGATGCCCGTTGTAGGCCCGAATTGCTTGGGAATTATGGACCCACTTTCAAGGACAGACACATTATTCTTGCCCACGTTCAAGATAGATAAACCAAAGATAGGCGGGGTCAGTTTCGTATCACAGAGCGGCTCAGTCGGAAGCTCTACTCTTGACCTGATAAGTGGGGAAGGATTTGGCCTTGCAAGGTTCATATCCTATGGCAATGCTGCGGTTGTTGATGAAGTTGACATACTACACTTCCTAGCTCACGACGAACGCACAAAGGTTGTGCTCTTCTATTTGGAGGGAGTCAAGAGGGGCAAGGAGTTCATAGAAGTGGCAAAAGAGATATCAAGAATAAAGCCAGTTGTAATACTGAAAGGCGGGACTACGTCAGGAGGTGTTAGTGCTGCCCATTCTCATACAGCATCGCTTGCAGGAAGCGCAGCGGCATACGAAGCAGTTTTCAGGCAGACTGGTATAGTTATTGCAAATGAGCTGGAAGACCTTCTGTACTACGGAAAGATATTTGCAACACAGCCGTTAGTAACCGGCAACAGGATCGCTGTCATAACCAATGGCGGGGGCCATGGCGTACTGGCTTCCGACGCTTTGTATCAGAATGGCCTTGTTTTTCCAAAGCTCTCCAAGAAATCAGAGACTACATTGAGGAAGACCATGCCCGCGCTGGTCAATATAGCCATGCCTCTTGACATAGGCGGAGAGGCAGACGCACAGAGATTCGGGGCCGCGCTTCAGACCGTGACAGAAGATTCGAATGTCGATGCCATAATGATGATAGCACTGTTCCAGACTCCAGGTGCCGATGAGAAACTCGCCGATATGGTCATACAATACTCAAAGAACGGAAAGAAGCCGCTCGTAGTTGTAAGCACAGGCGGAAAGTACACGAAATCGCATACTGACATAATGGAAGAATCTGGAGTTCCAGTCTATGAGTCACCCACACAGGCAGCAAGAGCCCTATCTGCTTTAATAAACTACTCAAAGTATAGAAATACTGGGGTATGAATGAAAGTCAGGATCACCGGGAAGATAAAGAACATCATTTCGCGCGACAGGAAAGTGATAAGCGCAATAGCCAGAGAGCCCTATCCCCTGGTAGTAGCAAAGGGATCCGGCGACCATGTATGGGACATAGCTGGCAATAAGTTCATAGATTTCACCACATTCATAAGTGTCTATAATTTCGGAGTCAATGGAAATGCAGAGATAAGAAGGGTGGTAAAGAACCAGGTAGACAAGCTCATGCACCCGGCGTTCCTTGACTTCTACTCTGAAGCACCGGTAAAGCTTGCTGAGGGCATAATAAGCATGATGCCCCACGGATTCGGAAAGGTCTTCTTCTCTAACTCTGGAACGGAGGCAATAGAAGATGCAATAAAGATATCAAAGCTGGCAACAAAGAAGAGCTACATAATGGCGTTCTACAACGCCTTCCACGGAAGAACGATAGGCTCGCTCGGACTTACATCAACTAAGATATCAAATAGGGAGCATATTGGCCCATTTCCTAATGTAGTTCATGCGATGTACCCAAATGTATACAGGTCAAAATATGACGATCCAGAGGAAGAGAGCAAGGCTTGCATAGAGCATATAGAGAAGAACATACTTGCAAAGGAATATTCACCGAAAGAAGTCGCAGCGATATTCATAGAGCCAGTACAAGGAGAAGGGGGATACGTAATACCGCCAAAGAGCTTCGTAAGGGAACTAAGAAGGATAACCAGCGAGAACAACATACTGCTGGTTTCAGATGAAATACAATCAGGATACATGAGAACTGGCAAGTTCCTCGCCTTGGATAACTTCGGGGTCACAGCTGATATATATACAATGGCGAAGTCGCTTGGTGGTGGGATGCCAATCGCAGCCACGATAACAAAGAGTGCGCTCGGAGACCCACAGCTCGGAGCCCACGGGGGCACGTTTGGAGGCAACCTTGTCTCTGTTGCGGCTGCAACGGCATCGCTAAACTATCTCAAGAGAAACAAGAAGGCGCTGGAAAAGATGGTAAGAGAAAAGAACAAGATAATAATGAAGAGGCTCAACCAGATAAAGACAAGATACGAGATAGTTGGAGATGTAAGGGGCCTCGGCCTCATGACAGCGGCAGAGTTCGTGAAGAGCAAGAAGACAAAAGAGCCCGGGGTAAAAGAAAGGGAGGAAGTAATCGGGGAGTGCTTCAACAATGGATTGCTCCTGCTCGGATGCGGCACATCAACCATAAGGATAATTCCCCCAATAACGGTATCAAAGGAGAATCTTGAGAAGGGCCTTGATATATTTGAGGATGCAATAAAGCTGGTTAATTCAAGGCATTAGCCAATAATCTTCATAGCGGTCTTTACTACGTTCCTATCTGATGCTATGCTGTCGATCATTCTTGCCACAGAATTTCTTCTATCGTTTGAAAGAACGGCAGATATTATTTTTCGATAATTTGGATTTGATTTTATCTTGGTCTCAAAGTCGCTCCTGCCTAGTGCATATCGGCTAAGATACTTGCTTATTGCGGGCTGCGCAACGCTGAGGGCATGAGCTATATCTTTCTCACTCATGTCGTGCTTTTCCGCAAGTTCTTTCGCTACAGCTGCCTTGACCGCAGGAATAGTTACCCTGAATATCTTGTCGCAGTCTACGTACATTTATTCTTCTCCCTCATCTTTTATTCCGAGTGCGTCTTTCATTGTATTCTTTAGCCCCCTGGACTTTACAGAGCTTACGAAGCTCTCGCCCTTATCTTCATCATCGCGGCTCCTCTTCTTATCAGGCTGTGGCCTGTTGACTTTAGAAGTTATTCCTTCAAACACGCCAGATACTTTTTGACTGACCTGCTGCGTGATCGGAGGACCGCTTGGTCCTCTCTGCGGTGCTGGTTTCTGGTATTTTGCTGGCTCTCTGGCAGGTTTCTGCGGCTTGGATCCTCCTAGGTTATCCAATACCCCTTCAACTATTTCACCTGCAGAATCTTTGCTCTGTTTAACAGAATCTATGAATATAGTATTGACATCTCCTGCCTCCATCAGTTCTCCTATTTCGTCACTGTCTCTGCAGGCGGCTGCTACTATGCCCGGCATCTTGCCAGCGTGTGCGGAAACAACGTTAGCACCGCTCTTGAATACGATAAACATGTCATAAGAGGATAGGTTTCTCTTTATCTCTCCAAGTATCGCATCTGTAGTGAATGTCGAAAGCTCGCTTATTATAGCGGAGTTGCCAGAAGCGTTTATCCTATTCGATGCCATTATCAAGAACTCCGGCTTGTCGCTTATCACGTATATTTTTGCCATTATAACCAATGTTCTTCTCGTTTGATGCTTTTATTGCTTACTGTAAGAACATATAAAAGGCCCCAAAATAGTTAATAATCTTAACTTTCACTTCTAATGCGTAAAAGGTGTATATTTGAGGGGCAGCGAAACTTCTGTTGTCTGTGAATCCTGTGGCAGAAAGGTACCCCGAAACAAGGGAGTGGTATATGAGAGGGCTATAAGCTTCAACACTGGACAACAGGCAACAACTGACGTTCGATTCTTCGAGAGAAGAAAGGTATGGTATTGCATAAGCTGTGCTAAGCACAGGGGCATCTTCGAGAAGAAGAAAAGAGAAGCGATAGAGAAGGCAAACAGGATGTGAGCCAATGGCTCTAGACCCAGACGACCTACTGATATTCAGTAAGAGGCAAAAGCCTGGCGCGAAGGCAAAGAAGCCTTCACAACAGCAGCCTGCGGCTCCTGCGCCGCAAGCACAACCGCCGACTCCACAACCAAAGATAATAGCCCAGCCCATAGTTACTGGGCTTCCAGAACCGGTCTCCAGGCCAGAGCCTGAAGCCCAGAGATCAACACAGAAGGAGGAACCTTATACTGTTCCAGTGACACAGGTGCCCCTGCCAAGGCCAAAGTACGGAGGCAAGAAGGCACAGATACGCGAGATGAAGAAGCTGGCTTCAACCCTTGCCTGCGAGCTCCACCCCTGGAGAAAGGCATATGCGATATGTGATTATTGCAAGAGGGCATTTTGCTATGAAGACATAGTGGAAGAGAGCGGAATGTTCTACTGCATAGATGATATAGACAAGATACCAGAGAGCGTCAAATCAGTCAAGATAGTAAGCTACGGCAGGATAAGCGCTCTTGCCGTATTCTTCTTTGTGACCCAGCTTGGGCTTTTCGTAATAACACAATACACCACGCTGGCGCAATTCATAGGCTCTGTAATGGTAGCGATTACAACGCAAACTCCGCTGTACGAAGTACTGTTTGATGGGCTTTTGTTCTTCATAGGCCTTATATTCGCAATACTGTCGTTTGCAGCAGGCGCCATGATAATACTGGAGACAAAGATAAGCTACAGGTTTGCACTTGCAATAGGCGCAATAGGAGCAGGGTTCTTCTTCTACGACTATATCGTGTCGTTCCAGATACTCACTGCGATATATGCTGTAGTTGAGCTGATAGCCATGGTGCTGCTTCTATATTCAAGAAGATATTACGAGTCAGTGCCGATGCACAGCGAAGGGCCTGCAGCTCCGGCTCTTGGAACTCTTAGTTAGTCATTCTTCTGCTGATGTTAAGGTCCTATCTCTATATCTTCCCCTTTCTTCTATCTCTGCCATTCTGGAAAGTACCACCTTTGCATTTTTATAGCTCTTTGAATAAGATGATACGAAGGCCGCAAAGCCGTTTTTCTCCAGTGAGCGTTTCATGAGCAGGACATCCAGCGCCATGCCTTCCACAGAGTTAGATATTTCGGAAAGGCCGAAATCTATTATCCAAGGTTTATTGACATTATCCACAATTATATTGGCAGGTGTGTAGTCTCCATGCACAACGTTTCCAGAATGGAGCAGGGCAAGCTGTTTTCCTGCACTGCTGAGAATCACATGAGTAGGTTTTAAGGTATTCATTGTCCTTCCCCTTATTCTCTTCATTATTATTTTTGTACGTGTTACGGAGAAAACGAACGGTGTATTTGCCCCGGAAGAATTGCCCCTAGCTATGCAACGGGCTTCGTTTGATGTCCTTTGCTGCCTGATAGATGTGTCTAGCGCTTTCTCTCTATAGCCCTTGGCTATCCTGTCCTTTGACACCGCGTCCATGCCCATGAACTTAATGCCGTATATCTTTGCCTCAGCCCCTTCTCCTATAAGCATACTACCAACCAATCTCGACGGAGTCTATCCTGTACTTCTGGTCTATCGAATAATCATGATTTACGATCCCGCTCCTCAATATTTTCTCTGCTACTACGGCTATCATGGCCCCATTATCAGCATTATATTGGTTTTGCGCCACATGAAATCTAACTCCATGAGACTTGGCCATAATGTCCAGCATGCCAGAAAGCCTTTTGCTCTGCGCAACTCCGCCTGATAGCAGTAGATCTTTCTTCCTGTTTAGCAGCAGCGCGCGTTCTGTAGCCTCACAAAGCATTGCAAACGCAGTTTCCTGGATAGAGTATGCTACATCCTTCTTGTCATTGCCGTTCAGCGCCTTTATGGAGTGGGTTAGCAGTCCGGTAAAGGTGAAATCCATGCCCTTAACTGAATATGGCATGTTGATGTAATGCCCGCCAACTGCGAGCTTCTCCACGCTCGATCCCCACGCTGGGTTCAGCTTTGCAGCTCTTGCAAAGCCATCCAGCATATTGCCAACTCCTATGTCAAAAGTCTCTCCATATATGTGATAGTGCTTGAATCCACTGTTGACTAGTCCTAAAACCTGTGAATTCCCTCCGCTCACGTAAAGGACAAGAGGATCCTTTGCCTTTGCGAAATGCCTTGTCACCTCTATGTGTGCTACAGCATGATTTACTGGAACAAGTGGCACATCGTTTTCCTTCGCTATCGTCATTGCGGCTAGCTGTCCTACCCTCAGGCATGGACCGAGGCCAGGCCCTTTTGTATAGCCTACTGCATCAAGCTCGTTTATTGTGCATTTGGCATTGCTGAGAGCTCTGCTAACAACGTTTCCTATATTGCCGGCATGGAGATCTGCAGCCTTAGCAGGAAGTATTCCACTATCTCCTATCTGATACATTTCCTTTTCATTTGCAAGAATCCGTCCATTCTCCACTACTCCAACTCCTAGAGTGTGAGCACTGCTTTCTATCCCAAGAACTATCATGCTTTCAGCCCTCAGGCCACATCTATACTGTCTTCCTTATATCCAAGAGTGGCAAGCGCCTTCTTTGTATCAGACTTATGATTTCCCTGGAGCTCTATCGCTCCCTCTCTCACAGTTCCACCACATGCAAGCGAATGCTTGAGCTCCTTTGCTGTCTTGTCCACCTCTCCCTGCGCTATTCCCTCTATTATCGTGACTATCTTGTCAAACTTAGCCTTCTTAGTATAGACCTTTATCTTGGTCTCAGTCTCCCTGTCAAGGATCTTGCATACGCACAGTTCCAGTGGAAGCCCGCAGTTAGGACACATGTCTGGCATTAAGTAGCAACACCTCTCTCCTTAAGTATAGTCTTGATTCTTGCGATCGTGCGCCTCAGCTCCCTTGTCTTTACCACTTTGCTTGCCACACCGGTGGCAGCTACCTTCCTTCTCTCAATGCCTAGTTCGAGAGAAAGCTCAGTGAGTTTTACAACGAGAGCATCGTTTTGCATCGACCTTATTTCCTGAGCCTTTATAATAAGCACCAAGTATCATTCTGCTTTCAAGATATTAAAAGCTTTCGAAACCGGTTCATCTTGATGGCATTGAGACTGGCATCGAGATTGCAAAGCTCTCGCCGAGCTCGCCCAACGATCTGCCGACCAACATGGCCCGTACGCTCCTCAATTCTGCCCTTACCCCCTTCGGCCCTACATACATCGGTATTATGTCAGTGGTGAACACAGGTCGTGCGAGAGGGACGGGTCTTTGGCTGGCCTTTATGGCTTCGAACATGTTTGGAATTTCTGCGATTCTGTCATCCCTGAGCCTGCGCACTTCACCCATCTTTATTTCATCAAGTTCGCGCCTCATTACATTCTCTACTGCGTCCTTCTCAAACCTGCGAACTGCCCTCAACACATTTACATCGTCGCTAGGCCTGGTGTCAATCACAGTGCTCTGTACATCTCTGAAGCTAAGTTCCGCCGCGACAACATCGCGTCTATCCCTCACCCTAAACGATCTAGGTAGCGTATTTGACATTTTAGTCGCCTTTTCCTTACTTTTACTGAAAATTCAATCCGCAAGTTAGATATTTATACTTTTTGTATAGGATGGACGAAAGCGTTAGTACATCTTCTGCAACCTTGCTATCCTTTCATCTATGGGAGGATGGGTTGAAAACAAGTTCATCAGGCTGGCCTTTGATATCGGGCTAGAAAAATACAGCGATGCGGTTATCTCATTTGCGCTCTTCATGGGTGCTGCGGTAGGCTTTGCAGCGTAGTTCTTTATGTTGGTAAGAGCGCTTGCCAGTGCCTGTGGATCCCTTATCATTCTTGCACCGTTTGCGTCAGCCATGTATTCCCTCCTTCTCGATATGGCGAGTCTTATGAGGAGCGCGAAGAGCGGTGCCAGCAGCCCGATTACCAGGGCTATTATGGTTATGATGCCAGCATTCCTTCCCCTTGCTCCAAATCCGAAGAATAACATGCTCCTCACAAATGCCGCTATCAGCCCTATCGCTCCAGCAAATACTATTGCTATCATCATGAACCTTATGTCGTTGTCATATACGTGCGACATCTCATGCGCGAGAACGCCCTGCAGTTCCCTCTTGTTCATCGTAGAAAGAAGGCCTGATGTCACGCATACGCAGCTGTGCTTTCTGTCCCTTCCGGTTGCAAATGCGTTCGGGCTCTGGTCAGGAGTTATGTAAACCTTGGGCATCGGAAGCTGTGCGGCTATGGCCAAGGATTCTACAGTATCATATAGCTCAGGATACTGGTTCCTGTCAGCCTCCTTTGCTCCGGTCATTTTCAGTATCACCTTGTCTCCAGCGGCGTATGTGAATGCCGCATACACGAGCACTATCAGAACCCCAACGGCAAATCCAAACAATCCCCCGCCCAAGAACAGTACGAATACGTATATTATAGCAGCAAAGAGGCCGAGGAAAAGCATCATGAGTATCAAGGATTTGAGGTTGTTCCTTGCTATCTCATCGAAAAAGCTTGCCAATGTATCACTGCTCAGCTGGATGTTTTTTTGGTGGACTTCTTTGCCGGAGCCGGTGCCTGAGCAGGCGCAGAGCCGCTGTCATCACTCAATCCGCTCATGTCAACCTTGACAGGTCCTTGTTCCCCTTCCGGAACGTCAAATAGGTCCATAGTCTTGTATCCCATCAGCGGTGCTATTATGTTACCCGGGATTTGCTGTATGGCATTGTTGTAATCCAGGACATAGTCATTATACGAAGTCCTTGTGAAAGCAATCCTGTCCTCTGTTGTCTCGAGCTGCTCCTGGAGTTCCTTGAAGTTGTCGCTGGCCTTTAGGGTAGGATAATTCTCGGCCACTGCGAATATGCTCTTTAGCGTGGCGCTTAGCTGGTTGCTCGCAGCTGCCCTGTCTTTCACAGAGCCCGTCATCATCGCGGACCTAAGGCTCGTTACCTGTGTTATAACCCCTCTCTCATACTTTGCATATCCCTTGACTGTCTCAACGAGGTTCGGTATCAGATCGTATCTTCGCTTCAGCTGCACTTCTATCTGCGACCAAGCAGTATTCACCCTGTTCTTTTTTGCTATAAGGCCGTTGAATATCAGCACTATAGCGGCAAGTACGATGACTATTATCACTATGCCAATCTCGAGAAGGACCATAGGATCACTGATAAATATTTGTTGTAACTGTTTTATATAGTTTATCAGGCCACATATTTAATAAATCATGAAATCATTAGGTTTCACGACAAATTCCTTCGAAGCATTTAAAGATTCTATCAGGAAAATATAGCGATATAATGGCAGAGGGCAGAAAATCTAAAAGCAGAAAGGCACGCGCTGTCAAGAAGGAACCGCAGAATGAGCGGCCGCAGCACAGACAGAAACAATGGAAGACCACGAGCGACATCCAGATACCACAAAGGATAATAGACCAGGTTGTGGGGCAGGAGACGGCGGTTGAGATAATAAAGAAGGCGGCCAAGCAGAGGAGGCACGTATTGCTAATTGGCAGCCCAGGAACCGGCAAAACTATGCTAGCGCAGGCAATGGCAGAGCTCCTACCATCCACAGATCTTGAAGATGTATTGGTTTACAAGAATCAGAACGATGAAAATACGCCGATCGTCAAGACCGTAAAGACGTATCCCACCCCGCCGCAGGACGGCAAGATGGGAGATGGGCAGGGCCGTCAGCTGCTGCTGAAGGAGCGCATGAAGAACAGGATGACAATGACAAGGGGAGGGTCAATAGTGACCCCTATAGTCATACTGCTGGTCCTTGCGCTTGTAGTCCTGGCATTCAGCGGATACTTCCAGGGATATCAGCTAGTCGTGATAGCCGCACTCATACTAGGAGTCATGTTCTTTGGGTCTATAGCGCTGTTCATGAGCGGGCTGTCCAGAAGGGTAGGGGTATTTCCCGGACTTGGCGATTCTTCAGAGCCTAAGCTGATAGTGGATAACACTGGAATGTCGCACGCACCTTTCATAGACGCGACCGGTTCGAAGGCAGGCGCGCTGTTCGGAGACGTACGCCATGATCCGCTGCAGAGCGGAGGGCTTGGAACTCCGGCGCACCTAAGGGTTGAAGGAGGCGCAGTTCACAAGGCGAATCACGGGGTCCTTTTCATAGACGAGATATCTAGGCTTGAGCCCAGGGCCCAGCAGGACCTCCTCACCGCAATGCAGGAGAAGAAATATCCCATAACCGGGCAGAGCGAAATGAGCTCGGGGGCGCTTGTCAAGACAGAGCCCGTGCCATGTGACTTCATATTGGTAGCGGCAGGAAATCTCCAAGATATACAGAACATGCATCCAGCACTCAGGTCTAGAATCAGGGGTTACGGGTATGAAGTATACATGGAATCTACTATAAAGGACTCCCCGACTAACGAGGAAACATTTGTAAGGTTTATAGCACAGGAAGTGAAGAACGATGCCAGGATACCGCAGTTCGACAAAAGTGCAGTCGAAGAAATAATAGAGGAAGCGAAGAGGAGAAGCGGGAGAAAGAGCCATCTGACTTTAGTGCTAAGGGATCTAGGTGGCCTGGTAAGGGCAGCAGGAGACCTGGCGGTCGAGAGGAAGCACGCTCTTGTTACCGGCCAGGATGTGCTTGATGCAAAGAACTTGGCAAATCCGATCGAGACGCAGGTCATAACACAGGCAGTTGAGTACAGGAAGGACTACAAGGTATTCAGCAACAGGGGATTTGCAGTGGGCAAGGTCAATGGACTGGCAGTTATGGGAGGCAGCTTCATGTCACCCGGCATAGTAATGCCGATAGTGGCTGAGGTAACGCCGGCAAGCTCAAGGGCAGAAGGCAAGTTCATACCCACAGGAAAGCTTGGCAAGATAGCAACCGAGGCGGTCAAGAACGTTAGCGCCATAATAAAGAAACACCTGGGCAGGGACGTGGCGAACTATGATATGCACGTACAGTTTCTGCAGTCATATGAAGGAGTGGAGGGAGACAGCGCCAGCATATCCGTGGCAATTAGCATAATATCTGCTATGGAAGGCATTCCTGTTGACCAATCAGTGGCAATGACCGGGTCATTGTCAGTAAGAGGGGAAGTTCTGCCGGTTGGAGGAGTCACAAGCAAGGTGGAAGCTGCCATAAGGGAGGGAATAAAATCAGTGGTCCTTCCATCAAGGAACGCAGATGATGTTTATCTCAGCAAGGAAGAACTTAAGAAGATCAAGATAGTACCAGTAAGGACATTGGTAGAAGTCATGGAGCATTCGCTCAAGAAGTCGAAGAGGCGCGACGAGATAATAAAGGAACTTGCAAAGCATACCAGAGTCATGATAGGAGAAGAGAAGGAAGAATGAAATGGCGAAGGGAAAGAAAGCGACAGAGGAAACATCCAAGCTGATAGTCGGATTTGGCGAGAACATAGTCCATGAAATAAAGATACAGAAGCCCCCGAAGTTCAGCACGGTGGCAAGGTCAAGGTCAAACATCGTATTTGACAGCAAGAAAGGATATCTCACACTTGGCAAGGCGACAGAAGAAAGGAATTTCATAAACGCGGCCCAGACGAAGAGATTCATGCAGACAGTCGCAATAGCATCGAAGTGCTACAAGTTCCTGAACGAGAATCTTCACACTTCGATAAGAGGCCTTTTCTACCAGCTAAAATATTCGCTTGGGGAGGATATAGACGAGAACATATTCAGCGAGCAGGCAGAGTCAAATCCATTGATAGAAGACCTTGAAGCATCGTTAGGAGTAAGGAGAGAAGACCTCAACCTTAACGCAACAAGGAGGGGGGTTCTTGCAGGAAATATGAAGGTCATAGACAGTTACGGTGATGATAGGATCACCACAGATACCAGCAAGATGGGAAGGAGCGGATGGGCAATACCAAGCGACGTTGACAACGAGATAGAATTCGTTGATGTCAAGGCAAAGTACGTCCTTGTAGTTGAGAAGGATGCGATCTGGCAGAGGCTCAACGAAGACGGATTCTGGAAGAAGGAAAACTGCATATTGATATCGCCGCAAGGTCAGGCAACAAGAGGCACGAGGAGGCTGATAAGGAAGCTAGCAGATAAGGGTCTCCCAGTTTATGTTTTCAATGATGGAGATGCATGGGGATGGTACATATATTGGACAATAAAGACCGGGAGCATAAATCTGGCTTACATTGGATCTGACATAGCAACGCCAGAGGCAAAGTTCATAGGAGTAACAATGTCAGATCTTGAAAAATATACTTTCCTCAAGAAAATGACGCTCAAGGCAACGGAAGTTGACATAAAGAGAGCACAGGAAATGCTAGAATACCAGTGGATAAACCGGCACAAGGAGTGGGTGGAAGAGCTGAAGAAGGTACTCAAGCTAAAGATGAAGCTCGAACAGGATACGCTACAGGGCCCCAGGCTTACATTTATCGGAGATTACATCAGGGAGAAGATCAAAAATCAAGATTTTCTGCCCTAAAATTGACAAAAAATAACCCATAAATATCTGAAAACAACAAAAATATTGTGTGAACGTGCAAGATACACTTGCGCCTTCCGAGCGGTTTCCTACAGAAACGCAAAGGGGCTTAAATGGCATGGCGAGAAGGTCTGCTGGGCAGCATAGCCCGTGGCTCAGGGCCGAGCAGCCAACAAGTACAGTAAGGTTTGGCCTGAGCCTTCCCTATGTCCTGCAGGATGGGATTCTAGTGCCTGGAGAGAGAATGCTCAGGGAGAGCCCGGAGTTCGGTGCGTTCTTCAGTGAAGCAAGAAGGACAATGGGCACAGCTACTGGAACACAGAGGATAAGGATGGCAACGAAGTTTGTTCATGATAACATACAGTTTAATGAAGAGAATCAGAGCAGCTCAGTAGGATCAGTCATAGGCGCTATGAAGGTAGGGGGCATGTGCTACCACCAAAGTCTAATACTAGCGGAAATACTTAGGGCTGAAGGATTCGCTGCGAGGGCCATAATCGGCAGGTTCGAAAATGCAGACGTTAACCATGCATGGGTGCTAGTAGACCACCAAGGAAAGGAGCTTCTAGCAGATCCGAACAAGAAGAGGGTTGGGTCCTACGCAAAGATCGAGCAGGAGCACGGATACACGAACAGGCCGCTACGTTAATCCCCGTTGACCAGCTTGTTTGCAACGTAGTTTAGCACTCCTCCGGACATATAGTATTCGAGTTCAATCTGTGAATCTATTCTCGACATCAAATATGCGCTTCCATGGCTCCCATCCATCTTCGTATATTCCAGCCTGATCTTTTGTTTTGGAGAAGGAGCCCCATCAGCCATTATTGAAAGCGGTTTGGTATGGTCAATGGCTAGGGAGTTTGCGTCCTGGCCTTTTTCAAATTGCAGCGGTAATACTCCCATGCCTAAGAGGTTGCTCCTGTGTATTCTTTCATAGCTCTTTGCTATGGCTGCCTTTACACCAAGAAGGGCAGGGCCCTTAGCAGCCCAGTCACGAGAGCTCCCAGAGCCATATTCTACACCAGCGATCACAACGAGAGGCACATTTTCTTTCTTGTACTGCATTGCAACATCGTATATTGAGTCCTGTTTCATATCAGGAAGATGCAAGGTTAAGCCGCCTTCAACGCCAGGCAGCATCAGGTTTTTTATCCTGTTATTGGCGAATGTCCCCCTCATCATGACTTCATGGTTGCCCCTTCTGGCTCCATAGGTGTTGAAATCAGATGGCTGAATTCCATTTTCAATCAGATACTTTCCAGCTGGACTGTCCTTGCCTATAGCGCCAGCTGGAGATATATGATCTGTTGATATAGAATCGCCAAAAACGGCAAGTACTCTTGCATCCTTGATGTCAATGTTCTGAATGCGCGGCCACCCGAAGAAAGGCGGTGAATGTATGTAAGTGCTTCGCTTGTCCCAACCATAAGATATTCCGGATGGCGAATCGAGTCCATTCCAATATGGATTGACGTTGAATATGTTCTTGCCGTATTCCTTTTCGAACATCTCCTTGCTTATCACGGAATGCATGACAGCGTTTATCTCCTTCTGCGTTGGCCAGATATCCTTCAGGTATACGTCTTGGCCCTTGTCGTTCTTTGCCAGCGGTTCATGGACCAAGTCCTTTAGCACAGTCCCTGCTATGCCAAATGCAACCAGAAGTGGAGGCGACATAAGGTAGTTAGCCCTCACATCTCTGTGGATTCTTGCCTCATAGTTCCTGTTTCCAGAAAGAACAGACGCTACTACTAGTCCGTTTGCATTAATCATGTCGCTTTGCTTATCTATAAGCGGGCCGCTGTTTCCTATGCAAGTAATGCATCCGTATCCAACAAGACCATAGCCGAGTTTCTGGAGAGGCTCCATCAGTCCAGCTTTCTCAAGGTATCTTGTCACAACTCTTGAACCTGGGCCAAGGCTCGTCTTCACTTTCCTTGTATCTACTTTAAGTCCGTGCTCAAGCGCCTTCTTTGCGAGGAGTCCAGCCGCAATCATGACAGATGGATTGCTTGTGTTTGTGCAACTAGTTATCGATGATATTACAACATCGCCGTCCGAAAGCGTTGTTTCATATCCGTCATCGTACTTCAGCCTTACGCTTTTGACACGCTCGTGAAGCGGTGCCTTCTTTATCATTCCATTCTCTGTTGCTGTGCTCTCCGCCGCCCATCTAGTATAGTCAGTGCTTGTTATTGTACCGTCACCGCTCGCCTTGCCCCCATATTCCATGAGAAAGAGCCCATCAAACTCGTCTTTTACGTTCGCTAGGGCTATCTGCTCCTTCGGCTGGCTTGGGCCAGATACGCTTGGCTCAATAGAGCCTAGGTCAACTTTAAGAATATCGCTATATTCTATCTTTGAGAAATCAGCATTCAGCAATCCTTGGGCAGAATAGTATTCGCGTACTAGTGCTATCTGCTCCTTGCTCCTTCCAGTGCTCTCCATATAGGCAAGTGTTTCATCATCAACAGGGAAGAATGCAATTGTAGCCCCATACTCTGGGCACATATTCGAAAGAGTTGCGCGGTCTGGTAGTGAAAGATGCTTGAGACCATCGCCGAAGAACTCAACAAACATGTCGACAACTCCTTTCTCTCGGAGTAACCTTGTAAGCGTAAGCGCAAAGTCAGTTGCGGTTACGCCGTCCTTGAGTCCTCCAGTAAGATGAACTCCAAGAACCTTTGGAGTATTGAAAGAAACTGGCTGGTTCAAGAGTGCGGCTTCTGCCTCTATGCCACCAACTCCGAATCCAACAACACCAAGCCCATTTATCATTGTTGTATGTGAATCTGTGCCAACTAAAGTATCAGGAAATGCGATAGTTTTTCCATTAATATCTTTTGTAGAGACGCAAGTCGCTAGATATTCAAGATTTACCTGATGGCAGATCCCCGCAGACGGAGGGAAAACGCGGAAGCCCCGAAAGCTGCTATTCGCCCACTTAAGCAACCTGTATCGTTCAGAATTCCTCTCGATCTCCTTTTCCTGATTTACTGCTATTGCATCTATATAATTGAATGAATCAACTTGGACTGAATGGTCGATAATGAGGTCTACGGGAATTATTGGCTGCACGAGATCAGGACTCTTGCCTTTGCTAGAAACGTAGTCGCGCATTGCGGCAAGATCGACTACTGCTGGAACACCTGTGAAGTCCTGCATCAGAACTCTTGATACCTTAAAAGGAACGTCAGTTTCTGCTGGATTCTTTGCATTCCAGTTAACGAGCAGCTTGACATCTTCTTCTTTTACTGCTTTGCCATCAACATTCCTTAGCAGCGATTCAAGAACTATCCTTATTGATATGGGCAGCCTTGAAACTTTTCCTAATCCTGCCTTCTCCAGTGCAGGCAGAGAGTAGTAACTTATCTTCTTGCCATCAACATTAATCTCAGAAAGCGAGTTCCAGAGATTATGAAATTCCATTAAATCATCGCAGCTTTGCTACTATTGCCTTTGCCATATCTGATGTGCTCACTGGTTTCCTTGGCTTTAGGTCATATGTGACCTTCTTGCCCTCTTTTATAACTTCAAGGACGGCGCGTTCAAGTGCATCCGCAGCGCTTTTCTTGCCCATGTGCTTAAGCATTAGCGCCCCGCTAAGTATACAAGCAGAAGGATTTACCTCATTCTTGCCAGCGTGCTTTGGCGCGCTACCGTGAACGGGCTCGAACATCGCATATTTCTCACCTATGCTGCCACTCGGTGCAACTCCTAGTCCCCCTGCAAGCCCGGAGCACAGGTCAGAAATTATATCGCCATAAAGGTTCGGGCATAAGAGCACATCGAATTGTGATGGATTTGACACAAGCTGCATGCAGAGATTGTCAACAATCCTGTCATCGCAATTTATCTGTTTGTATTTCGATGCAACATCCTTTGCACTCTGCAGGAATAGGCCATCACTGAACTTCATTATGTTGGCCTTGTGAACTATCGTTACCTTCTTCCTGGCATTTTTCTTCGCATAATCGAACGCAAATCGAGATATTCTTTCACTTTCGTATCTAGAGATGAGCTTCAGGCTCACTGCGCTGTCAGCTCTAATTTTCTTTCCAGTTTCTTTTTCTGATAGTTTGATGAGTTTCGTAGTTCCTTTCTTTCCTTCTTCGAATTCCACCCCAGCATAGAGGTCTTCGATGTTCTCCCTAATGACAACTATATCAACATCTTTGTATCTGGATTCTACTCCCGGATAAGTCCTGACTGGTCGCATGTTTGCGAACAGGTCAAACGCTTGCCTTATTCCAACATTCACGCTCCTGAAACCTTTTCCAACCGGAGTTGTTATTGGTCCCTTTAACACCAGCCCATTCTTTTTTATCGAATTGAGTGTTTGTTCAGGAAGAGGAACCCCGAATTCTTTTATTGCAGCCTCTCCAGCTATCTGCTCATCCCAGTTTATCTCAAATGCATACTTCTCAGATATCGCATCTATGCACATCCTTGCCGCAGATGAAACTTCTGGGCCTATCCCATCTCCTGGAATTAATGTAACGTTGTATTCCATTAGATCATCATTGCCTCTGGGCCAGTGGCACGAACTTTAGATTCAGTGGCCCTATGTAGTTGTCAACTGGCCTGATAAGTCTGTTATCAGAATATTGCTCAAGCGCGTGGGCAGACCATCCCGAGATGCGTGCAATTGCAAAGATCGCGGTGTCCATGTCATTGGGCATGCCAAGCATGTGGTAAACAACAGAGGAATAAAAGTCAACATTAGGATGAAGGTTCTTCTCCTTTATCATTTTCTTCTCTATGGAATCGCAAATGTTGAACCATTTCATATCGTTTTTCTTTGAGCTTAGTTCTTGAGCCATCTTCTTTAGTATTGCAGCCCTCGGATCCGTTGTCTTGTATATCCTGTGACCTATACCCATGATCTTTTCATGGTTTGCAAGTGCTTTGTCCACATACGCGTCAACGTTGCCAACATCGTTTATTTCCTTGAGCATTGCGAGTACTGCCTCTGCAGCTCCTCCGTGTAGAGGGCCCTTTAGAACTCCAAGACCCGTTGTCATGGCGGAATACATGTCGCTGAGCGTAGATACTGTAACTCTTACTGCGAAAGTAGAGGCATTGAAACTGTGTTCTACGTGGAGAACGAAATCCATGTCGATAGAACGAGTTTCAACATCTGTTGGCTTCTTTCCAGTTATCATGTAGAGGAAGTTTGCTGCATGACTTAGTGATTTATCAGGATGAATTAGTTCCATTCCATTCCTAAGCCTGTATTGATAAGCAGCAATAGTTGGAAACTTGGCGGTCATTGACAGTGCACTTGCCATGTGCACATCCATCTTCGCAAATCTCGCATCTGGTTCACCTTCAGCAAGTGCACTTACTGCTGTTCTCATGCATTCCATTGAGTTCATGGCCTTTGGGAACGTCTTCATTAGAGTGAGAACTCTGTCAGGTATCTCTCTTTGTCCTGCCAGCTTTGCAGAAAAGTCCTTAAGTTCATTGGCATTTGGCAGTTTCTCGTAGAGCAGCAGATACGTGACTTCTTCGAATGAGCAGTTCTGTGCTAGGTCTTCAATTGTATATCCCCTGTACCAGAGTCTTCCGTTTTCCCCATCCACCTTGCATATCTTTGAATTGCCCGCAACTATGCCTTCAAGGCCTTTCTTGAACTCTTCATTCGCGTCCATATAATCACAGTTTAGCAGCTTGGTCAGTTATCATCTTTATCTTCTGTGCTGATGCTGTTAGCATTGATTTCTCTTCAGCACTGATGTTCAGCTCAACGACTTTTTCTACTCCGTTCTTGCCTAGTATGATAGGAACTCCAACAAACGTGCCGTTTATTCCATATTCTCCCTCCAAATATGCTGAACAAGGAACCTCGGTCTTTCTGTCATTCAGTATTGCATCAACCATCATGACAACCGCTGATGCAGGTGCGTAGAATGCGCTTGATGCTTCCAGTTTTATTATCTCTGCACCCCCGTCTCTGGTTCTTTGCACTATTTTGTCAAGAATTTCTTTTTGTATAAGCTGGCTCACAGGAGTTCCATCAACACTTGTTTGCGTTATGAGTGGGACCATTGTATCCCCATGGCTTCCAAGCACTACTGCTTTTACACTATTCATCTTTTTCTTTAACTCTGCAGCTATGAAGTATCTGAATCTTGATGAGTCTAATATTCCCGCCTGTCCAACAATTCTTTGCTTCGGAAATCCCGTCCTTTTGAATGTAAGATATACCATTGCATCAAGAGGATTGGTCATAACTATGATCTTGCTGTTAGGTGCATTAGCCTTTATCTGATCTGCAATAGGTCCAACAATCGCGGCATTCATGTTTAGCAGATCATCCCTAGACATTCCTTCTTTTCTCTGCGCACCAGCTGTTATGACAACTACATCACTGCCTTTTATTTGTGCAACATCTCCAGTTCCAATAAGATTAACGTCAAATCCTTCAACAGGTGCACTTTCCATTATATCAAGTGCAATGCCTTGTGCGGTAGAAGCAGTCCTGTTCCATAATACTATCTCATCAGCTGCTTTCTTGTAGCAAAGAATCTGTGCAACTGTGGCGCCGACACGCCCAGCACCCATTATCGAAACCTTCCTTCCCATAGATTAGTTAGCGAAGGAAAACTTAATATAAGTTATAACATTCCAAAAGGACGACAATATCTTGTGAGAACTATGGAAAGCCAGTGACTGCTGACGTTATTGCACAAAATCCTTATATATCAGAGATGACGCGAAAGTAGTGTGAACGGTGGGGAGGAATGGCACGTGAAGTTCTACGGCGCGTATTCAGGAGACGCGCTCGCGAGAAAGAAGAGGCACAGCAGACAGCCCAAGAATTGGGTTCAGCCACCGCAATACGCTCAACTCTGAGGTCAGAGTCTGTTTCTGCAAAGTCGCAAATATCTGATGAGGCAAGGAGCCAGAAATCAAAGAAGCTCAGGAGCAGCATAAGGCAAGAGACGACCCAGGCAGCAGCATTTCTGTCAAGTTCAGTAGGAACGTACATGGCATTGACTGCCGCAGGCGTTGGAGCAGGTCTTGCTGGTGTCGTGGCCATAGGAATAGGCGAGCTGGCCGTCCAACTATACAAAATTTACAAAGACCATAGAGACAACGGTGGATGGCCCTCTGGCCTGCTCAGTAAGATCTTCTCCTGGCCTGGAAATTCCAGGTCTCTTGAAGTGAGTTATAGATTGGTCTCTTCCTATACAATGCCACTAAACAAGCTCTTTTCATACGGCTAACAGCAACATTTTAATATGCTTTTGGGGCAATATTACTTGCTAAGGCTCTGTTTATCTGCAAAACACTGTTTTGCAAGCATAATAAGGAGGTTTAATGGCTAATGTATTTGATGTTAAGGGATCTGATTTGGTCAAGGCTGCAGCCGAGAAGCTCAAGGGCAGCATGAAGAAGCCGGATTACATAAATTATGTGAAGTCAGGGGCCAACAAGGAAAGAGTTCCTCATGATCCTGATTTCTGGTTCGTTAGAAGCGCATCAATACTCAGGCAGGTTTACATAAACGGGCCAATAGGTGTTTCAAAGCTCAGGACAAGATATGGAAGCAGGAAGGAGCATGATGTCCACAGGCACCATCATGTAAGAGCAGGAGGAAGCATAATAAGCGATATATTTTCGCAGCTGGAGGCTGCAAGCCTGATAAAGAAGACCAAGAAAGGAAGGGTCATAACGCCACAAGGTAAATCATTCCTTGACAAGCTCAGCAAAGAAATATCAGGAAGCACGGGCGGTGCAAATGTATGAAGATGATGAAAGTCAGGGTCAAGAATCATCTCAGAAGCGCCTGAGGAAGGCGATAGAACAGAGAATGCGTGCAAATGCAGTAGCACAGCAGAAGAAGGAAGTGCTAAAGAAACTCATGGACCAGCCTGCCTATGACAGGCTGATGAATATCAGGCTCTCAAACGAAGAGCTTTATTCACAGGTAGTAGATCTCATAATATCACTGGCCCAGACAGGAAGGATAAACGGAAGAATGACGGAACCGCAACTGCTGGCAATATTGCAAAAGGTTACATACAAGAAAGAACCAACACTTGAATTCAAGCACAAATGATGATTATGTCAAGAAAGACAAGAGCAACGAAAATGATGCTGGCAAAGAAGGCAAAGCAATCAAGGAGGATGCCGCTACTGGCAAGGCTCAGGACTCACACCAGACTGCAGCAGAATCTTTTCAGGAGAGACTGGAGAAGAACAAAGATAAAGAAGTGATATTATGGCAGAAAGGATATTGACACTGAACATGAGGAGATATTTGGTAACTCAGCCGAGAAGCAAGAGGCTCAACAAGGCAGTCAAGTACATAAGAGAAAGAGTATCTCATTATACGAAGATAAAGCAGGACAATGTCAAGCTCAGCAAGGAGCTCAACACATTGATATTCAAGAAATATGCAAGGACCATGGTGCCACTCAAGCTAAATGTTAAGATAGGAACAGACACTGCTGACGTTTTCCCATTCTCTGAAAAGAAGCAACAGGCACCTGCACAGAAGGAAACAGCAAAGAAGGATGAGAAGGCCAAGAAGCAAGAACCTGCTGCACAGAAGCAGCAGAAGTAGGCCAGTGGAAAAATGGGTGTAGGAAAGCTCAACATAAAGGGAAGCAGCTATCTGGGGGCATACGCAACAGCAACAGACAAAAACGTTTTCATAGGAAGGGGAGTCACGCATCATGCGCTAAATGCGGTGTGCGCCGCTCTCGACGTGAAGCCAATCGAATTTTCAATAGCTGATACTGACATGATAGGAGTATTCGCAAGGGCAAACTCTAACGGCATAGTCTTATCTGGCATGATAGAAGAGCGGGAAGTAGCGGAGCTGAAAAGACAATCCGACATTAACATTTGCGTGCTGAAGAGCAGCCTGAATGCTGTGGGCAACAATATACTAGCAAATGATAGGGTCGCAATAGTAAACCCAGATTATGACAGCGTCGCGGCTAAGGCAATAGGGGATGCGCTTGGAGTTGAAGTGCTGAGAGAGATCATAGGCGGATTCAAGACGACTGGCGCGTCCAACATACTTACGAACAAAGGCCTCATAATAAACAATAGGGCAACTGACCAGCAGAAAGAAAAGGTTGACAAGGCAACTGGATTCCAGTCGGAAAGCAGTACAGCGAACACCGGATCGTTAAGCATAGGCCTCGGGGTACTTGCGAATTCTAATGGAATAGTGGCGGGAGATGAGACAACAGGATATGAGCTTGCAAGAATCATGCAGGCGTTAGAGCTAAATGACTGATTAGCAGATAATTAGTGATACTATGGCAGCATCACCTAAGGTTCCTGATAGGAAAGGAGCTCCACAGAAGGAAGCGACAGCCGAAGAGCTCAGGTACATACAGCAAATATACCAGAACCAGTACATGCTAATCAACCAGCAGATAGAGACTAGCATAGCCGCGCTCAGAGAACTCGAAGCGACAAGGCTGACACTGGAAAACTATGACAACATAAAGGGCAGGAAGAACCTCATGCCACTCGGCGCAGGGGTCTTTGCGGCAGGATCAATAAACGATAACGGAACTGTGCTCGCTGATGTAGGGGCAGGATACATGGTGGAGAGGAAGGTGGGAGAGGCAAAGGGCGCAATAACAACAGGCATGGACAAGACGACAGAGACGATAAAGAAGCTCCAGAAGAACAGGAAGGACATAGAATCGGCTCTCATGGACGTATCATACAAGCTGGATTCACTCACATACGGATAGGGGTTTTTGATGTTTGAAGGCTTGAGAAAGAAACTTTCCGAGGCCATAAAGGGTTTTGCAAAGAAGGAAGAGGAGCAGATAAAAGAAGAGCCGAAAGTTCCCATCACGGTTCAAGAAAAAGCAATGCCGGCAACCCCAAAGCAGGAAAAAGTTACAGATCTAGTTAATGAAAAGAAAGAAGGGAAGAAGGAAGAACCAGTAAAGCTTTCAATAACCACAAAGATAAAAGCAGTATTCTCGAGCTCAATAACGCTCAAGGATGGAGAGATAGACGGATTTCTTGATGGCATGAAGATATCACTGCTGCAGTCCGACGTTTCATATGACGCTACGGAATATTTCCTTGAAGATCTAAGGCAAAAACTGCAATCCGCGAAGATAGATTCCAAAAACATACAGCATGCGCTGATCGACCAAGTAAGGACTGCCCTTCTCGACACGCTGAACAAGGGAAGGCCAGGATTCCAGATATATGATTTGATATCACAGAAGATAGCCCAAGGAGGTGCCCCAGTCAAGATACTGTTTCTTGGCCCCAACGGAACCGGAAAGACGACTACTATGGCCAAGATCGCATACGCGTTGAAGAAGAAAGGGACAGGGAGCGTGCTGTCAGCCAGCGACACGTTCAGGGCAGCCGCAATAGAACAAACTGAGCATCACGCAAAGAGTGTGGGTGTACCAGTGATAAAGAGCAGCTATGGTGCAGATCCTGCCAGCATAGCATTCGATGCAATAGCATACGCCAAGGCCCACAACATAGAAGTAGTTCTGATAGATACGGCAGGAAGGCAAGAGACAAACCGCAATCTCATAACTGAGATGCAGAAGATGGTAAGGGTTTCCAAGCCAGACATAACGCTATTTGTGGGCGAGAGTACGGCAGGCAACCAGCTTACCGAGCAGATAAAGGAGTTCAGCAAGCACATAAGGATAGACGGCATCATACTGACGAAGCTGGACTGTGATGCAAAGGGAGGAAACGCGATATCAATGGCGTATTCGATCGGGATCCCGCTTGTTTTGATCGGCACAGGAGAAGCATACGAAGCACTGGTCCAGTATTCTCCGCAGCTTATAGTTGATATGATACTGCCAAACAGCTAGTTAATGTATTTCAATACGTTTTTGAGATTTCTTATTCTCTTCTTTACCCTCGCAGTCTGTGGCCATCTTGCATTCTGAAATTCAGAATGGAAAAGAATTGCATCAATCCCGCGCTCTTTTACGTGCTTGTAATCGCGCCAGTAGAAATCACCGACCATTAGGGCCTGACTCTTCTTGAGCCCCAGCCTCTTCAGAACGTGTTCTATCTTTTTTGCCTTGGCGGAGCCATCAATGTAGCCAACAGTATGATATTCATCTATCAAATCATAGATTTTGAAACGCTTCATTAATTTCTTCAAGCCCACCTTGTGCGACTCATGCGTTATTGCAGATATTATCACGAGCTTTATCCCAAGCTTTTTCAAGCGAATGAGAGCGGGCTTTACCCCAGGTGTCAGTGTCATGTACCTGATCGGATTATTCTTGGTCCACTTGTTTTTGAAAACCCAACCAGGATCAGCATAATTCTGAGTGAGCTTTGGATACCAAAGAGTGCCTATCGCATCCAGGAAAACTATTTTTTTCTTCATGAAATAGCTATCACTATTATAATTTGAATATTTAAATCCCGAGAGCACGATAGTTTTTAATTCTAGGCATTCAATCATAATTCTTAGGGCATCATCATGGATAAAGAAAAGAGAGCCATTATCGACCAGATTCTCAAGGCGCTCACAGGTGACTTTGCCACTACGCTTGAGCAATCAAAGCGAAATGAGAAAATAGACGGAATAGCCCGAAGCATAAATCCAAGGATAACCAAGGAAGAGATAGACGCGCTCGTTGCGGAGATAAACGACCTGGGCAAGATAGGTGAATTTGCAGTTGATCCGCATGTTGAAGACATAATGATAAACAACACTAGCAGTGTATTTGTTGCGGATTCCAGGAGCGGGATATACAAGACACCATTCAAATTTGAGACAAAACAAGATCTTGATACATTTGTAGGCAAGCTTAAGCTATACCAGACGAACCAGGCAGCACATGGAAATATAGTAGATGTCCACATGTCAAATGGCAGTAGAGCCAACATAATAACGTCTCCTCTGGGATATGATATAACGATAAGAAACTTCAGGGCTCAGCCGCTGAGCATTATAGACCTGATAAATTTTGGAACAATTGACTATAAGCTGGCTGCAAGACTGTGGCTCTATACTGATGGATTCAAGATAAGACCAGCGAACATGCTGATAGGAGGTGTTCCAGCAGCGGGAAAAACCTCTATACTAAATTCCATGTTCTCGTTCTTCAGGCCAGAGCAGAGGATAGTGACTATAGAGGAAACGTACGAGCTAAACACGTCGCTTCATGAGAATGCAGTAAGGCTGGAAACAGGAGAAGATCTTACGATGACGGACCTTGTGAAGAATGCACTCAGAATGAGACCTGACATGATAATCATAGGAGAGGTGAGGGGCGCAGAGGCAAATGACATGATAGCAGCGATGAACGTCGGTAAGATCTGCATGGCAACCATACACGCGTCTACAACCCGTGACATAATTACCAGGCTGGAACACTCTCCAATGAGCGTGCCAAGGGACATGCTCCTTGCAATCGATGCGCTTATGATAAGCGCTTTTGTGAACTCCAAAGGGCAGCAGAAAAGAAAGATAATACAGCTGTCGGAAGTGTCAGGAGTTGAGACACAGGTGCTCCTGTCTGATCTCTACAAATATGACTATAGGACGGGCTCAGAGTCCACGATACTGCCGAGCGTTACGTACAGAGATGTGTTATCAAAGCTCATAGGGGTAGTACCAGTGGATGTTATGGGAGAGGAAGTGATAAGGGCAAAGATACTGGAAAGACTGAATGAACTCGGCAAGCGCGACATGGTGAGCATAAGCGAAGCGGCAAAGGAATACTACTACGAACCAGAGTCATTACTGAAGAAGATAGGGCTAGAGCATCTAAACCCAGTGATAAAGGTATGATCAAGCTACAGGCAGCGCTGGAATATCTTACTTCATATTCCTGGATGATAATTGCGGTCGTGGTAGTACTAGCAGCTTTCTATTATCTTGGCGTTTTTGGCAATACCGGATCAAGCACCGTACAGCCAGGAGCATGCCAGATATACAGACCAAACGGCCCAGGCACAATAGTGGGAAGCGGACAGAGCGGTGAATGCCAAGGAGCACCACCACAATATGTTGCACAGTTCAATGGACAGTCATCCAACATACTAATAGCGCCTAATGCATCTGTTGCAAACACACCATACATGACAGTTTCTGTTTGGGTCAAGAGCGCAGCACTTCCCGCAGGCGCATACATAGCGGCATCGTGTTCTGGGTCCACAACAGAATGGGCACTATATACTGCATCAGGAGTTGTAACATTGTACACAAATAATGCAGGTACAACGCATACAACGTCTACTGGTGCTAGTGTTACCGCAAATGTGTGGTCAAACATTGTGGTGACATATAATGGAGTCGACACTGTGGCTTACGTCAACGGCGTAGCAGGTACAGTTACTACGACAAGCTATGGTGGAATAAGCGGAGGCAATGCAATAACAGTAGGACAGAACTGTGGGGCTGGACCATCATTCCCGAGCGGAACAATGTCAAATCTGCAGGTATATAACACAGGATTCTCACAAAGCGAAGTGACCCAGCTTTACGATGGAGGAATAGGTGCAGTCCCGTATGACATAGCAAACCTTGCGGGTTGGTGGCCGCTCAATGGAAATGCAAATGATTACAGTGGAAATGGTGCCACAAGCACTTCAAACTACATAAAGTATACTACCCAATGGACTAGTGGATATTCAGCACCATAGGTGAAGCTATGGAACACAATGAGCGTATTAGCATAGCGAAAGAAATATGCAAGAAGATAATTGCTAAGTACCATCCATATTATGTCGGAATATATGGATCTGTATCAAGGAACGAGGACAAGAAATATTCGGACCTAGAGCTTCAAGTTGTCACGAAAGAAAAGGATTGGTGGGGCTCATTTTCAATAGATGGGTTGAGCGTCTGGGTTCATTTTGCCCCTCTAACAAAGGTGCTTGAGCAAGTTTCATGGATTGAGCCAGAAGGTTCTTCAAATACAAATAATCTTCTCAACAGCCTTACTCTCTACGATAGGATTGATCTAAAAAATAAGATAAGGCAAAGGTTCAGGAGCATAGATTATAGAAAGTTCAAGAAAGCAGCGCTGGTGCCGTTGGGTGAAGTTTGCGACAACGTATCGAAAATGAGGAATGCTATAGAGATAGACAAAAGAAAAGACATGCTTATACTAGAGAAATTTATACTCTTGGAACAAGCTGATAATGTTGTTGCACTTCTTAACAGGAAGCATTTCACGCGGGGCGGTATGGGTCATCTTATTGATATAGCTAAGTTCAAGCATGTCCCAAAGGATTACATAAGACTATCAAGAGCTATTTGGACTACTGGCAACAACAAGAAAGCACTAGCAGCATCTGCCAAGTTAGCAGACTCACTTGTAAGGTTCGCTGCAAAACACGGAGTAAAAATTCCTTCTTATAATTCAGCAAGAAAATGGAAAGGAATCTAAGCCCTAGAGTGTTTGGCGGAAAGAATTTCGCTTCCAGCTCCTTCTATTTGGATTCTTGCAACATCTTGCTTCTTCCTGAAGCCGTTCAGAACCGCCTCAGCAAATCTTATGCTTCTCGTACTATCATATATCGACTTCATGAACTCTAGATACAGTTCTGCACTTTTGATATCATTATGCCTGAGTGACTCAAGGACCTCTCGCTTAAGCTCGCCCACTGTATCCATAAGTCCCATAAGATAAGCTTCATAAGGAACTTTTGATTCTGAAAGCCTTGGCAACCTGCCCTTTGTCTTAACCCAGTAGAAACACAGTGCTTCTGCATATTCTTGATAAGCTTGTAATGAATGATATCTGAAGTCGCTATCCATTTTCTGCATTACTTTCGCTTTTGCGGCAATCTCATTTATTTTCTTGAGCGCTGATGCTTTCTCGTTGTTGTGCAACAACGTTATCGATTCTCCAGCGAGCCTTATCATGTCTCTTGAAACATCCATAACATTGTCAAAGTTCTTCTGCTTCTTTGCGAGCCTGTCTGATATGCTACTTATGTCGCTTCCTATGCCATTCATGTGATCACTTCCCATTCTTCCTCCCATTATGGAATAGATATTGCTGTGCATATCCTCCATATTCTCCCCATCTCTTGTCTGCGAACTTATGCAATTCCTTTATGTTCTTCTTTCTTCCTTTAAAGTAGTTCTTCTGCAGCACCCTCTGCACCCATACATCTATTGGAAACGCCTGGAGGTTTCCATATCCAAGAAGTATTATGCAGTCAGCAACTTTGTCTCCAACACCCTTTATCTCTATAAGCTGCTCCTTTAGCTTGTCATACTTGGCAGGGTTGAGTTTGTAAAGGTCCATATTATTAGTGCAGAATTCTGCTGCCTCTTTTATGTACTTGGCCCTGAAGCCTGCGCCGCATTTGGAAAGATCTTTTACTGCAGCGTTTGCAAGTACAGAACTCTCCGGGAATGTGTAACCAACTGTCTTTCCTGCAGTATTTTTTATCGGAGTTCCATATTTTGCCATTATGCTCTTTACTATGCCCCTTATCCTTGGAACATTATTGAACTGAGAGATTATGTAGCAAAGCGTTGTTTCCCATTTGTCATTTACTGTGAGCCTCATACCATTGTAGTTCTTTATCGCAGTCCTAACATAATCGTCAGTTGATATTTTTTTGTATATCTTCTCCATGTCATCGTCTGTCCTGAATCTCCTCTTTATCTCAGCAGCCACATATGATGGATCGCTCCCAGTTGCAACAAGATCTCCTTCTGCATCATTCCCGAAGAACCCAACGTTCACAAGCCTGCCATTCGATACATAAAGCAGGCTGTTGCTCAACTCGTCATAATCTCCATGAAACGTAAGTGGTTGTGCGCTCTCAAAGGTATGTTTGAGATTAAATCTTGATAGATGAACCTTGTGCGCGTATATTCCGTCGCTCATGAAATTTCACTAGTCTTCTTTCTTATCTGTTTTGCCGTGTCTCTATCTCTTACGGTCACTGTTCCGTCTTCTACTGTCTGATAATCAATCGTTATGCAGTAAGGAACTCCTATCTCGTCTGCCCTTGCATAGCGCTTTCCTATGCTGGCAACTTCGCTGTAATATACTGGAATATGCAGGTCTGAAAGCCTTTTGTGCAACGCTTTGGCCTTCTCTATCAGTTTATCGTCCTTCTGTAACGGGAATATTCCATACTTGTACGGCGCCATTTCAGAACTCAGCCTAAGCCATGACCAGCCTCTATCCTCTCCTTTCTCAAATGCTGTGTCAAGTATCGCAAACAATGGTCTATCCATGCCAATACTGAGTTCCACAACGTGTGGAAGCACTTTCTTCTCTCCATTCATTACTGATAGATCTTCACCAGAAAGCTTTGCATGAGAAGAGAGGTCATAATCTGTTCTGTATGCTAGTCCGGATAGTTCAAGATATCCATATGAAGTGTTAACTTCAAGGTCGAAGTTGCACCTTGAATAATGAGGAGTAACTTCAACCTGCCTGTATCTGTAAATTCCTTCTTTGAATCCTATAGACTTGACAAACTGCTCTTCCATGTAAAGAAGCAATGCAAAGTTCTTGTTTGGTATGATTCCTTCCTTTAGCATGTCGCCTATCTTCTTGTGTTCTTCTTGATTCTTGCCTTTGAGCAGCACTGGAATCTTCGCATCAAGCGCCACTTTCATGTCAAAATCGTTCAAAACTTCATCCTTGTCTTCAGGATCAAAGAAGAGCTCGACATCCATCTGAGACAGTTCTCTAAGTCTTACTATTTGTTGCCTTGGTGATATCTCGTTCCGGTATGCCTTGCCTGCTTGGCCTATGGCTGCTGGCAGCTTCATGCTGTACCACTTGTAAAGGTTCTTGAAGTCTACGAATATGCCCTGCGGTGTTTCTGGTCTTAGATACGCAGGCTCGTTTCCAGATGCACCAATAGCGGTCTTGAAGAGCAGATTGAATGTCTCTATCTTGGAAAATGTTGACTTGCCACACTTCGGGCACTTTATTGCCTTGTCTTTTAGCTCCTTCTCGAGCTCTGCATTTGACATCTTTTCTATCCTTCCCACTGCCTTGTCATCACCCTTCTTTGTGTAGAATTCTTCGAGCAGCTTATCGGCCCTAAGTGTTGTTTTGCATGATGTGCATGTAATTATCGGGTCTGTGAATGATGTAAGATGGCCGCTGGCCTTGAATATAGGTTCTGGCATTATGTTTGTCGTTTCTACCTCATAGACTCCAAGTCCATCTACGAATGTCCTTCTCCATAGGTTTTCAAGATTCCTCTTAATCCTTACTCCTATTGGCCCATAATCGTAGAATCCGCCTATTTCCTTGTATATGCCAAAGGCTTGGAAATATATGCCTCTCCTTGCTGCTATGTTGCCCGCTGATTCTATATCATTGTCCTTTGGCATGCTAAAACGCCTTAGAATAGAGTTAGGTAAGGCATGAATTTAAAGGATTTCATACCAATATAGTATCGCTTTTGCTGTGAGAAAATGAAAGAATCATTCGAAGAAGCGAGAAAGAGGATGATAGCCAAGACAAAGGAAGAAGTAAAGCAAGCATACTCTGGAGAAGAATATGCGCTGATAAACGCGATTAATGCCTATCTTGACACAAACAAGTCCTACAATCTCATATACGAAAGGCTTACCGAATGGTTTGCAGTATATTTCCCAGATATCCAGCTCGGCAATCCAAAGACTCTTGCTGACATAACAATGCTGATAGTAAAAGGAGACTATGATTTCCAACAGGTCCTAGAGCTCATCAACGATAATTCCAAGGCAAAGCACGTCTATGAGCTCTCAAAGGAAGAGGCACTAAGGAACATGAGCGATGGAGAGAAGCAGGCAATACTAGGATTTGCTAACATGAGCAGCAACATGGGCACAACATTAACTACTCTTGAAGGTTACATAAAAGAAACATCAATGAAGTTGCTTCCAAATGTCACATATCTTACTGACGAGAAAATAGCAGCTGAGATGCTGAGCAAGGCAGGCTCGATGGAAAGACTGGCAACAATGCCTGCAAGCACAATCCAACTGCTTGGAGCAGAGAAGGCACTGTTCAAACACCTTAAGTTTGGCAGCAAGCCTCCTAAGTATGGCGTTCTATTCAAGATGCCGATAATCAACTCAGCGCCCAGAGAGCAGAGGGGCAAGATAGCAAGAGCATACGCCACCAAGATAAGTATAGCCCTCAAGGCAGATTACTACACCAAGAACTTCATAGCAGAGAAGCTGAAGAACGATCTAGAAGAAACAATCAAGAAGATAAGAACCACCCCTCCCAAGCCGGTTCAGCCCCAACGACCCCAATACAACAAAAAACCATTCAATAAACCCTTCAAAAAGGACCAAAATAGAGGGGCCAAGCGGCACTTCAACAGACACTCGTAGATCAACGAATTATCATACGCTCAGCGTCGTAATTTTGTCCTTACAGTTTTTGTAAAAAGGTAAAGCCCAATACCTGAGAGTATATAAATATTATGGAATGCTCAATTCAGGTACCAATACTTAGGTGTAATCATGCCAGGACCAATGGTTCATATAGACGATTCTAACGAAGACAGATCGGACGCTAGTCTGGAAGGGGGCTCACTAGATTCATGTGGGTGCGGTGGACATGGAGCAGGCGGAGGCTGTGGATGCGGAGGCCACGAGGAAGCATCTGGAGGCGGATGTGCATGCGGAAGGGAAGAGGCAGGCTCATGTGGATGCGGAGGACATGAAGAGCAGCATTCACATCATCATGAAGTTCATACAGTAAAGGAAGTCAAGAAAGTCGAGGTTATTGAAGAGGTCAACAGCAAGAGGCCAGAAGTTA
>JASHSJ010000014.1 GCA_030040895.1 Microcaldota archaeon
GCGATGGAAGAGGCGAAGGTCAAGCCGAAGCTGGAGAGATGGGCAGTTGCTCATGTTTATTCATCTAAGAACGACACAATTGTAACGCTGACAGATCTCAGCGGCGCTGAAACAATCGCAGTTGGAAGCGGTGGCATGATGGTAAGTGCTGATTCTCAGGAAGGAACACCATACGCTGCAATGCAAGCGGCATACAAGGTGGCAGCCGCAGCAAAGGACAGAGGAATAACAAACATCAACATAAAGATAAGAGCCCCGGGAGGGCATAATTCAAAAACGCCGGGACCCGGAGCTCAGGCGGTGGTTAGGGTTCTTGCAAGGAGCGGGCTAAGAGTCAACAGAATAGAGGATGTAACTCCAATTCCAACTGACACTACAAAGAGGGGCGGAGGAAGAAGGGGAAGGAGAGTATAAAAATTCTGTTTAGGGCAAAGTCGGTATTTTTTCCTGATTTATTTTAATTTTAGAAAGCCATAAATATCACAAATCTCCCCATCCTATATAGATGCGCATGGCCGAAACTATACGTGAATCTGAGATTGTTACTTTGGCTGGTACTAAATTCAGCCCCGGCTCTGAAATCTTGACGCTGCTTGCACGTCAATCCCCCGAAATAAGAGGCGATACAAGAGTATGGATGCTTAATGATTCTAAACTTTGGTATGCAAGCCAAAACCAGGCTGATGCATATCTTAAAGTAGACTCGTCAGAAGCATACAAAAAGGGCATGCATAATGCTGAACATGCTTGTATACAAACAAATATGAATACAATAATAGGAATGATGGAACCGCGCGTTTCTTTTCTAGATCTTGGATGTGGTAACGCGAATATGACTATCGGAATAGTTAAATCCGCAGAATCGAAGGGAAGAGATGTAGTCTTTTATCCTGTTGACATAAGTCCACGAATACTCTCAGTTGCAGTCCAAAATGCAAAGTCGGAGGGTGTCAAAACGAGAGGCTTAAATGGTGACTTTGAGCTGCTGGGTGAACTTTTAAATGAAACACAACCAGAAAGGCAACGCGTTTTCAACCTTGGTGCAAATTTTGTGAATTTTAACTCTGACCATATTCTTGGATTAATAAGCGGGGTAATGAGATCTAGTGATTTGGTTTATTTTTCTGCCCAAATAAGCAACAATCATAATGTACCAGAAATTGTGGAGCAGTACAGAGATAACCCGGGAGCAAAAGGTATGGTTTTTGGAACCTTAGCTCATGTAGGTTTTAGTCCAAAGGACTTAGAATACAATGCGAGATTCAATGAAAAAACAAAGGAAGTAGAGGCTTATGCTGTTGTGAAGGATCTACCAGAAAAATTGAAAGGCACTGGAATTAAACCTGGTGATGAAATTGTTGTTATAACATCTTATAAACCAAGCTTAGGAGATTTTGAGAGTATTGCAAAGAAGTATTTTGATGGGAAATTGATATCAGACCCTGAAATGACCTATTTTGCTTTCTTGGGTAAGAAAAAGAAACCTGGATTGCGTCTGTAGTAGCAACCTAATTCAACAGTGAGCTATGTTGCTTGATAAAATTAACGAACTCGCTTGGATTAGTCAAGCGTGTGAGCATTCCCTTTCTTCTTGTATGGAATCCTAGCCTTTCCATAAGTATTGCGTCGTCGTGCTTTAGGCCTTTTATGAACATTCCTTTTTCATTCTTCCAGCCCTTCGCATCGAATATCCCGGCCAGATAACTTGCAGCGTAGGCGTTCTTGTATGCGAATGTCTTGTCCTTCCTTTCCAAGGCTTTGTCAAGAAGCTTCTTCAGCTTCGTATTGTAGAAATACGCTTGATGTTCACTTCCCTCTTCCTGTATCTGTATCCTATCGGGCGCTATGTCGAACTCTTTCAGCACGATCTTTATGAATCTCTCAAGCATGTCGCCGTTCCTTGCTACTATGCCCACTGCCTTGCTAGGGCTATATGCATACATTCCAAGGACATAGCTGACTTCTGGATTTAACTTCAGTTTCTTTGACATTTGATTACCTTATATCATTTCAACGTTCTCCAGATCTTTAAAGTCCATGTCTTTTGTAAGTATCCTAAACCCATAGAGTCTTGATGCAGCCAGAACAAATGAATCCATCATTCCCCAGTCTTTGTTTATTTTCTTCCTTTCAAAATTCAGCCTGCCTGCAAATTCCGAAATTCCCTTATCGACATATATAGTCGTGCATATTTTCTCTACTCTTTCAGTTATTGTGGCTATTTCTGTCCCCACTCTCATGGCATAGTTTGCCAACTCGGCAAAAGTAGTCACGCAAATATAGCAATTACCAGCGCCTATCACTTCGCGGACGCGCTCATTTCCACGCAGAAACTCTATTAGAGCTGATGTATCTAGCAGTGTCGCAGCTGTGCCGGGCATAAAATCAATAGTTTATAGGTAATAAAGTATATAATTGTATACTTTAGTACTCACCAGCAATATATCTATCTATCCTATCTGTTTTGTCCCTCTCGAACGAGATGCGCTTCTTGCCCTTGAGCATTCCAAATGCTTTGTCTACGTCTTCTTTGCTCGGCTTCTTTACGATAGATATGCGGACTTCCTGGCCCTCTTTTATCTTTTCTTTGTCGATGACCTCCTTTGGTATTAGGATTCCAAGCGATGTCCCTACCCTTCTCACTTTTGCATCGATAATCTCGCCCACTGTCATCACTTATAATATATTATAATACAGATATTTATAGCTTACGCTAATACCTTAAAACAAAGAAAAGAACGCAGCTTGAGACTTAATGCGAGGAATCGCACTTCTACACACATAATTTTCGAGGTGATCTATCCGCAGGTTCCCCTACGGATACCTTGTTATGCCTTCGCCCTCCTCACAGAACTCTAATTCGAAAATGCCTAATGGCACTGCCTCATTAAAGCCCTACTTGGGTGACGTGGCAGGCGGTGTGTGCAAGGAGCAGGGACAGATTCACCGCGCGATGGTGACACGCGATTACTAGGGATTCCAGCTTCATGAGGGTGAGTTTCAACCCTCAATCCGAACCTAGGACGGTTTTGGGGGATTTGCTTCTCATTTCTGAGTTGCGTCCCATTGTACCGACCTTTGTATGCCGCGTGTAGCCCGGGAGATTCAGAGCATACTGACGTACCGTCGCCACTTCCTTCCTCCTCTTTAAACAGAGGCGGTCCCAACAGAGTGCCCATGTCATCTCTGACACGGTTGCAACTGTCAGCAGTGGTCTCGCTCGTTACCGGACTTAACCGGACAGTTCACACCACGAGCTGACGATCGCCATGCACTACCTCTCGGCTCGTCAGGCAAGATCTTTAGTCTGGCCTTCATCCTGCCGTCGCTCCCGGTAATGTTCCCGACGTTGAATTCAATTAAACCGCAGCATCCACCCCTTGTGTGCTCCCCCGCCAATTGCTTTAAGTCTGTTGTCACATAGACAAAGCCTATTCATAGCAGGCAGACACAAACTACTTTAAGCATAATCTTGCTAGCATCCTTCTTTTGTGCTCCATTTCAAAACCGATTTTCTCTCTAAAAAACCTGACTGATCTCTTCTCGCTTATAACTATCTTATAAGTTGAAGATTTCTTATCAGCCAATATGACTCTTCCAGAGTTAATCTTGTTATCCCGAAGCTCATTCTTTATCCATCTAAGGATTTCAGTATTCTTTTGGCTTACTTCAGCGTACCTGTTCCTTACTGAAACATCACCTTCTGCATCAAACATGCCCCTGATATAAGCATATTTCAACTCTTTGCGCGTGTTCCTAAGCCTCTTTGGCGCTCCCCATTTAACTTGCCCAATTCCTTCATCTGGAAAATCAAAAACTTCTTTCATAGTATTGTAAAGTTCCTGACTTCCGATTTTGACTCTATACTGGCCTCTCTTGTATTCGTAAACATTTGCCACCTTTCCGAAGCTTCTTGCCACCTTCTTAGCAATTGACTTCTCTAAGTAGTTCTTGTCCTTTGAATACCACACTATCGTGTAGTTTCTAGAGGCCTTGTCATAATGAACTGAACCATCTCTTAGGGCACCTGCCAAATAAAACAGGTCCTTCGTAAGACTTATCATATGTAGTTTGTGCTGCACAGCTTTAAATAGGTTGTTTTGCCTCTGCAAATTCAACCTTGCGGCCGTACTCCCCAGGCGGCAGACTTAACACTTTCGCTACAGTACTGCAAGCGTTCTAGACGCTTGCAACACCAGAGTCTGCATCATTTACTGCTAGGGCTACTCGGGTATCTGATCCGATTCGTTCTCCTAGCCTTCGCTCCTCACTGTCGGATGCGTTCTGGTAAGACGCCTTCGCCACCGTTGGTCCTCATGGGATTACAGGATTTAACCCCTCCCCCGTGAGTACCTCTTACCTCACCCGCTCCCTAGCCCGTGGGTATCTCGTGCACGCATTGACGTTGAGCGCCAATATTTCACACGAGACGGCACGGACCAGCTACGAGCGCTTTAAGCCCAATAATCGTGGACACCACTTGTGCCGCCGGTATTACCGTGGCGGCTGCCACCGGTCTTGCCCAGCACTTATTCGCCAAGCTTGCTATACTTGGCAAAAGGTTCACTAAAGTGAACCACTCGGATTCCCCCCATCACGCTTACGCGCATTGTGGAGTTTGCGCGCCTGCTGCACGCCGTAGCGCTAGGGCCCTTGTCTCAGTGCCCTTCTGGGGGCTCATACTCTCATATCCCCTACTGGTAATTGGTATGGTGGGCCGTTACCCCGCCATCTGCCTGATCAGGTGCAGTCCCATCGAAAGGTAGTTTGCTCCAATTCACATTCCTTTCGGCTATAGCTCCTTCCAGATGCCATAGCCTATGGCGTATTAGCCTCACTTTCGCGAGGGTATCCGCCTCCTTGCGGTAGGTTGACTACATGTTACTCAGCCGTACGCCGCCAGTCCAAGTGAACTAGCCGACTTGCATGGCTGTCGAAATCCGATAGCAGTGTCCTCCAGCAGCATCGACTGGAGTCGATGTGTTGGATGTTGCCGCTTTATTTCTAAAGCATTGTGCGTTGTTCCTCTTCGCACGTCTCAAGACTGCATCCAATTCCAAACAGGAATTTTCACAAAAGAACATGCAAGCTGCATGATCTTGCTCAGAACCCAGAAAAAGGATTCAAAAGAAGCATACACATTTGCGTCGATAACGTATTTATACCTTGTGTTAATGCACAACCGTCTTCAGCTCTGGAGTAGTGAATATGTCCATGCCATGTTCATTAAAACTTTTTATGAGATTTCTTAAACTTACATATGTTATCTCGGTTTTGTGTGCGACTTTGCGTGCATCGATTCCATCCGAAGACATCACTATCGCCCTGGCCTTCTTTGCGCCCCATACTGCAAATTCTGGTAGTCCATCATTCTCTAGTAGTGATGCCATTCTGTCAAGTAAAGTTCTCTCTCCCCTTGTCAGTTTCCTAGCAAATAGGTTAGGGGTTTGCCCTCCAGTTCTAAATTCTATGTGAGTTGGATTTTCCTCCTGCGATAGTTTCGCTAAGTCGCTGAACATCTGCATCCCGTTTGCATTAAATTTATTGATTACTCTGTATACTGAAACAGTCGTCATGTCAACCTGTCTTCCTATCTCTTCTGGATGTATTTTTTGAGAGGATAACTGCACCGTCTTTGCCCTGCGGAACTCAACTAATTGATTATATGAATATCGTGCCTTCATTTCTGGATCATATCTATCTGCAAATGCACTTAGCTGCGATGATTCTTCTGGTGTGAGTTCTCTTACTGTGAGGAATTTTGTTCTGTGGGCAGTAGCAAGCGAAAGCTTTTGTGGATCATTAATAGATTCGCTATCAAAAATCCTAATGCCGCGCTTGTTAAAGTCACTTATCGCTCTGAGAACAACGGGTGAGCTTATGCCTGTTCTTTCGCTGATTTCTGTTGCACCCCTGCCTGCACTAGATTCGAGTATGGCCTTTGCGTAAGAAGCTGCCGCATAAGCTGGTGTAGAAAGTCCTTTCTCGTTGTTCGGAGACCACCATTTATTGATCCTCCTGAGCACATCACCTTCTTCTGGCTCTAATTTCCTTACAAAACTCGTGGGTTTGCTCTTAGGTAAGTTATCAAAAAGTGCCATACCTTCTCTCTTGAACCTGCTAATTGTCAGAGCAACACCATGTTCTGACATACCAACTTCTTTCGCTATTACTTCCATTGGTTTACTTGCGGCATTCATCTGAACTATTTTAGCATGCCTTATTCTGGTAAATTCAAGATCGCCACGTCCGAGCTCTGGGGTCATCGATATATCAAATCTGCTTGCCAGCTGGTCCACCTCGCGTTCCTGTTCCTTTGTTAATATTATTGGTTTCTTTGGTTTTGCTAGACCATAACTATCGTCAAACATTTTCATGCCAATTTCATTGAATGTGTTTATTGCCTTAAAGACCATTTTTATATTTGTATTTGTCTCCTCTGCTATTGTAGCATTCGGTGTTGCTCCGTCTCTTGATAAAATTATTATTCTCGCGTTCCTTTGCTTGATGTACAGATGAAATGGCATACTGTGCCTTCTGGATGCATCGAAATTCCCTGATAGCCCTTGAAGTTCATCTATCTCTCCTACATTGAGCTCCCTTACTTTCACCTTTGGGGCTCTTGGTTCGTGTTCTGGGCGCTCATCAAATATCTTCATGCCGTTTTCATTGAACATTTTGAGCCAATTACTAACAGATGTTGTAGTAACATTCATTGCCTTGGCTATCTCACTTGTTTTCTTATTATCAAGAGCGAGTAGTATGGCCTTTGCACGCCTTACGGTCGCAGCTTCAAACTGGTTCATTTCTTTCATTGTGGGAGTGCCAAATGGTGCGGCAATCTCACTTAATCTTCTTTGTTCCTCTTGATTTGGAATATTGCGTACTTTGACAGCTCTAAGCAGAGGCTTTGATAACATCTCGGCAGAAGAATCCAGGAGTGCTTGCCCCTGTTTTGTCACAAAGATCTTTTGCACTGCTACTGCTTGCTTCTCGACTAGATAATCCACATATCTCTGCGCCTTTTCATGCTCTAACTTAAACTCCTTAGCGATCTTATCTATAGTCATTCCTTGGTCGCTACGCTGCAACTTCTTTAGTATATGGCGAGCCTGGACGCTGACTGATGTTGTTTTGCCACCTATTCTCGCATCAGGATCTGCAACAACAAGGTTCTGCCCTATAAGACCTTGTGTGAATGCATCGCTAAACGCCTTTTGAACGGAGTCATAAGGAAATGGAAGTTCTGCATATACGTATCTCATATCAGCATTTGAGCCTGCTTCTCTTATTCCATGCAATAATCTGACTTTTATCTCTCCTTGCTGTGCAGCTAACTTTGTAGTGCCTACTGTTATCTCTGGTTCATCGAATGCAGCCAGATATCTTGAAAGAAACTGCCTTCCTTCTCTTGTTATTGTCAGGTCTGCTCCGCCCATACGCGCCGCTGGACTTTCCGCTTCGTTCCTTGTTATAAATCTGGATCGCTCGAGCCCATCTAAAATATCTTCAGCCCTGTGTCCGATGGCTGCTTCTATTGTTTTTTTTGTTGTATCGCCAGCAGCTATCCTAAGTAAGACTGCGGCTCTATCATTATATACTTCGCCGCTTTTGCCTATAGACCTGAGATATTCTAGGCCCGCTTTTGAAGCTTGGATTGGCACCTTTACAATCATCTCGCGCTCTTGCAATCTGGCAATCGTATCTCTTAGTGTACGCTCATTGGGTTCGTTCGCAGCAAAAATCAAACCTCTATATGGCAGCGTTCCTTGACGTAATGCGCTAACTATTACTGCCTGTTCCTTTGGTAGTGCAGCTCCTTCTGTCATTCTGCCCTCAGAAGTCAACCTATACTGGTTTTCTGCCAGAAAACCTAGTCTACGCAGCCTGTTTACATTCATCCTCACCGATGTGGGGGTGGTATTGAGCTCGTCTGCTAACCCGTCTACTGTCCATACTTTTCTCTGGTCGGCAAGGGCTTCGAGTGTCTTCAATACGGGGCCTTTTATGTTTGGAGCTTGGACTGGCTGCTCAACAGCATTTGCTAAACTTTGAGTGCTTCTTGGCTTGAGCTCATCCGGGGTAGCCGCTACTAGGCGATCCTCTTCATTCCTGCGAACCCTGCGCTCAACGGTATATGAACTCTCGCCCCCCATCTCAATATCACAAGCTACTGACAGCAAAATTTGATACTACAGTGTTGAAATTTTCAGATATATAATATTTGCCTATCGACGTAAGGTTGTCGAGGGAAACTGCTTTGATTCTTGACGTAATACTTGCATCGTTTAAATACCATGAAATACGCTATTCCTACAGATGTGATAGAAATGACAGCTAGAACACTGCGTCATAGACGCGAATTGGCAAGACGTCAAGAATCCACACCGGAGGCATTGACCTTCGATGACATAAGGCAGGATCTGGGCGGCCGTGCCATGCTTGGCATTACCGCTTCAGGAAGATTGAGGGCAAATCAGGAGAAGCATAGCCTTGAGCAGTTTGCGAAACAGAATCCTGAAAAAATGACTCCAAGGCTTCAGAGGGGACTGAAGCACGATAAGTCTGCCTGATAACCTGGAATCCTGACCAAGAAGTGGATTGCCGGCAAAGAGGTAGCGTGAGCTTTGATTCCCTTTAACGGTCCCAGAGTCTTTCGGATGCAATCTGGGCCTTTTTCCTTATTTCATTCCATGATGCAGAGGCTAATTTCCTGTTATCTACCACCTTCCTGCCGTTGACATACACCGAATCTATTGCCTCTTCAGAGGCGGAATTGACTATATGTGATACTATACTGCTTGGCCTGGCAGGCATCATGCTATGGTGGTCTAGCCTGACAAGCGAGAAATCAGCTTTCTTTCCCTTTTCCAAAGATCCTATCTCATCATCGATTCCAAGGGCTCTTGCCCCGCCTATTGTTGCGAAGTCGAGTATCTGCTGTGCAGTGAGTATAGATGCGTTTCTGCTGCTGTGCTTCTGGAGGAGGCTGGCCATGTGCATCTCCCGCAGCATTGAAAGGGAGTTGTTGCTGGCAACGGAATCTGTGCCAAGGCCTATATTAGAGCCGCTTGCCATCAGCTGGGATACTGGGCATACGCCGCCAGACGCCAGTTTCATATTCGAGGTTGCGCAATGAGCTATTCCTATTTTGCGCGAACCTAGTATCGAGATCTCTTTCTTGCTCAGCCATACTGCATGGGCCGCCACCATCCTTGGTCCGAGGAATCCAATCGCATCGAGCCATTCTGCAGGCCTGCTACCCGTTTTCCTTATATGCTCTCTCACCTCTCCCTCAGTCTCCGAAAGATGGAAATGGCAATATGTTTTGTACTTTGATGCAAGATCTTTTGCGTCCAGCCACGTATCTTTTGAGCACACATAGACTCCTTGTGGCGCTACAAGCGGTGTTACTAGTTCATCGTTGCGCCATTGTTTTATGAATTTCTCGGCGTTTTTGAGCGGCACTCCTTTCTGGGTTGTCATATCTGGATCAAGCACCGCCCAGCCAAGAAATCCGCGTGAACCAAGTTCCTTTGCGGCCTTTGCAACAGAGTCTTCATGATAATACATATCAAGGAATGCAGTTGTGCCTGAGAGTAGCATCTCAGCGATGCCCGCTGCTGCGCCTGCTTCAACATCTGATGCTTTTCTCCTTGAATCAACTGCAAAGAGTATCTTCAGAAATTCAGAAAGGTTTACGTCATCTGCTATCCCACGCAACAGCGACATTGCAACGTGCGTGTGTAAGTTGACAAATCCAGGAATTATTGCATATCCTGTTCCGTAAATGACATTGGCACCTTTCTTATTTGCATTTGGACCAACATGAACTATCCTTCCTGCTTCAACTCTTACATCTCCTTTGATAATCTGGCGTCTTGCATTCTGTGTTACGAGCAGCGCGTCCTTGATTACAAATGCATCATTATTAAATTTCACAATTGCACCTAATTTCTAAGTAGATACTGACCCAGAAAGTATAAATCTTTCTCAATTCAAATCGCAGCTTTTCGTATGGCTGCACGAAAGATATAAATATATAGCGTGCGTTAAGCTCTGCTATCCGTTTAGGGATTAAATGGCGCTGTCAATAATCAGAAAATGTGAAAGACTCTTTATCTGGATAGCGCTGCTTCTGCACGGCAAGATGCCTTTTTATCTGCCGGCCTGGAAGCCAATTGAACTGTAAATAACTGTTTTTGGTGTTCCTGTGGCTGGCAATATAACAACTAGAGCTTCGTCTGTGTCTTTTTTCCTATTCAGCGGAGCCTCTAATAATTCGTGATCGTATGAGCGGACGCACTAGTGTTTTTGCACCATTTCATCCACAGGGCAACAGTGTGCCGAAGCAGATAAGGACTACTGCGGAAGCTTTGGTGAAGGCAGCAAGTGAACCGGTGCAAGTAAGGCCAGAGATGTTAAGAGAGGCACTGCGCATAGCAGACGAGCAGGATCAAGGATATCCAAGATTGCTTAGGACAAGCGAGAGATTGCCAAAGCTTGATGGAACAGTTTCAGTTGTACACAATAGTCCACACTCAGGCAATACGGAGCTTAGGAGGATGGCAGATACTACTGCAACTGCACTGGCATTCCAGTATCTAGCTACAAGCCCGTACAACGGTCACAAGTTCATAGAGGTTAGGACAACCCTTGATACGAACAACGTTCATGATGAAATATACTTACCGCCAAGGTTGGTAGGGGTTGACAGGACGGCTGTGCTTGTGGACTTATCTCCAGAAAGTCCAAAGGAAAAACTTAACCAGATGAAGAATCCAGTAACAGAAGCGATTGCGCAGGACATTGCAGCAGGAGTGGCAGTTGTAATTTCAAACCCACAGGCTAGGGAGGCATTGTATTCAGCGCTGGAAGTAATGCCAAGGATGCCAACATACTCTCGTGCATCGAGATTGTGGAACACTGCGGTAAGGACAGCACTGCTGCTTGAAACTGGCATAAGCCAGCAAGATCATGTCGTTGATGTACCAGACTCTGAGTGGAATAGAACAGATCCTATGGTAAGAGATGCAGTTTCAGCAGGAGCTAGAAAGGTAAGGGCCATTCAAGACCGCTTGGCAAAAGATCCTTCAAGCGTAGAAGCTATGGTTGAGCCAAAGGCAAGGCGTGGATTTCTTGACTTCCTTGAAAAAGAGTTCCAGAAACTTGCCGATAGGCAGGAGGGAGAGATGACAACTCTTACTGGTGCAGTAAACTCCATGCGCGCTCTAAATCCAGTAGTGATAAAAGGCGGCAGGAGTATGCACAACTACTTCCCGAATGCGCTTGCAGTGCTAGAAGTACCTGATCCAAACGTGCCATTCTACGTGAAGATGCCAGAGTTCAGCATAGAGCACCCATTGGCCCGCACTCTGCGCGGTGGCATACCAACACTTGAAGAGGGCATAGAGTTTACGAGGAAGACACTACCGGGGGTACAACCAGTGCTAAAGGAAAGAATGGACGAGTGGTTTGCAAGAGGCAGGCCAGGCAGGTGAAAACATGTTGATATTGTTTGAACACGTTGAATATTTCAGATGGGAAGCAACAGAAGGAGAGGGCAGACGTAGGAATGCGCTTCCATTTGAGCAGGAGAGCGGAAATCTAGGAACTTCGCTTGTTGCATTCGTAAATGTTGAGCAAGGCGACGGAGAGAATGGAGCAAATATAGAAAGGGCAGTGAAAATGATAGATAAGATGGCCCTGGACCTCGAGGTGGAGAACATGGTATTGTACCCCTTTGCGCACCTTACGCCGGAGGGGCATGCCACGCACGATTCTGCCGTTGACGTGATAGCGGAACTGGGCAGGCAGATTGTGGCAACAGGCAGCGCATACCATCTAGTGAGTATACCATTCGGTTGCAGCAAGATGAGAGAGTCAAAAGTACTAGGCCACAACAAGGCAGTGCTTCTTAGATCCATAAGATAATGATGTTACCATGAAGATAGGAAAAGGGGGCATTGCAGAAATCTATACGAATGAGCAACTGATGGAAGTAACAATAAAGGAAAACGGAGAACGCCTTGTCAATCTTGCGGAATACGCCAATTTTATCATAGACGTAGAGGAGACTTCAAAAAGATTGCAGAAGCTTGGGCCCGGAGTATGCTACGTAAGGCTAACTCCCGCAGTCATGCTGGCGCGCGCACAGGAAATCATAGGAAAGAAGGGCATGCGCTTCAAGATAGTGGATGGGTACAGGCCAATGTCTGCGCAGAAAGAAGTCTATGCTCAAGTACTAGAAGAAACAAGAAAGAAACACAAGGACTGGAGTCAGGAAGAACTTGAAAAAGAAACTGATAGATGGGTGGCAAATCCGAAGGTAGTGCCCCCTCACACGACTGGCGGGGCACTGGATCTAACCATAGTCGACAAGAAAGGAAAGGAGCTTGACATGGGCACGCCACTGAACTCTGTTGATGAAAGGTCATACACGCAATCGGATAAAATATCAGAAAAAGGCAGGGCGAACAGGAAGAATATGATAGATGTAATGACTTCGGTAGGATTTGTCAACAATCCCAGAGAGTGGTGGCACTGGTCATATGGGGATAGGAGATGGGCGAAGACTATGGGAACCGAAGCGGTCTATGGCAGCAAGTAGATTCAACACTTGACGAACACAATAACGTCATATTAAAAGGCTATTCCTAATTGCTTTGGTGATTAAATGATGAGAGAGAAAATACTGCTAAAGAAACCCAAAATGGAGGATGCGCTTCGCACTACTGATCAGAAGGTTGCCGATAGGGATAGGAGAGCTGCTCAGATGGAACAAGCTGCGAAAACCGACCCTGCTCTTCTTGCTGGGGCTTTTGTTCCTGTAACAAGGCGTGGCACCATACTTGATTCCTGATTTTTCACAACAAGGAAAATCATAAATACCCTAAATAATCAATTACTGCATGGAAAACGGCGATGTGGAAGTAGAACTTAGCAAAGCAAAACAAGAGATTGGTGCTGGCACTCATATATTCGTGTGGATAGGCGGGCGCGAGACCACAGAAGTGGTAGCAATCATACTAAAGACTGAAGAGAAAAATGTTATTGAGGTCAATCCTCGCAGCTTCATGAACCAGAGCTTTGAAGCCGACTTTCAGAAAATGCTGGGAGGAAGAATCCCGATAATGGTATGCCATCATGGGGTTTCTTCGCTGCAAGCGGCAAACATACTCAATGGCTGGGGCATAAAATCACAAAGCCTTGAGGGAGGAATAGAGGGCGCGAGGTTGTGATTACATCCTTCCCTTCGACTCGCCTCTGCTAACTCCGCTCGCTATCAGGTGAACCAGGCGCAATTGCTCTTTTGCCTGTGCAATGAACATAGAGGTATCAGCCTTGCTCATGGTGGTTTGCGCGTAGAAACCTTGTATCCTAAAAAGCTGCAGTTCCTTTGTCCTGTTTACAAGCGAAATCCTGTGCTTTACATCGGTTTTTGTGTCCCTGAAGAATGCCATAAGCGCCTTTACGAGCTCCTTTGGATGGGGCTTTTTCCTGGTTATTGAAAGTATCTGGCATCCTGTCGCATTGCGCAGTTCACCTATATCAACTATGTTCAGCCCAGCAACACCTATCCCATTCATAGCTATGACTTTTATCTGGCTTGAGAATCTAGACTTCTTGAAGAGCCTTGCTATGCACTCCGTTGCATTGCTTCCATCCACATCTATCTCCGTTGACACTATTCCCTCTATTGTACCGCTCCTTGATACAACTCCCACCATGATCGTTTTCGCGCGCTCTGACGGGCCTGTGCCTATACTGAGCATTCTTGCTCCGGCCTTCATATTATCAGCAGTATAAAATTCCCTATAAGCAATGATGCGACAGTGCCAAGGAAGATTGGCAATGCAAGAGGCATCGCATTCCTGTATACTGGAAATGTATCGCTTATGTTATTCTTTTTCATCTCGTTAATCAACTGCTTTGTAAGAAGTCTGTCGAACGAGTGCACGCGCGACTTTGCAATCCTGATCTGTTCATCGCTCATAAGATTAGTTGCTACTATGTCCCCCTCCTCAAATGAATTGACCCCTATGTATTTCACCATTGATCCAGTTATTCCTTTCTCAAACAAAATAGTTATGAAAGAGCTCAGTGCCACAAATACCAAGATTAATATTCCGATTATGTTTGCAGTCGGGAATACCGAATAAAAGAAGATTATGAAGAGGGCATATGCAACCAGGGTAAGTGCTCCTTTGAGCATGACGCCACGCGTAATCTGCTGCATTAGCTTAGATCCTGGTTTCATTATGGCCCTTGGTAGATAATACAGCGGTATCATGAGTAGGGCAAAAACGCCCGTCGCTATGAATACTGACACTATGAATGGAAGATTATACTGCACTACATTGGCAAAGTACGGGGCCGGCTGTATGAAAAGCAACATCGATATGGATGCCATCTCGGTGATATCCGCAGCGCCTACGTGCCCAATCCTGTAAAGCACATATCCGGCCGCCAGTATCAGTGCTCCTGCAGCCGCGCTCTCAATTAGCGTAGTTGGCGTTGGATAGTACAAAAATGTCATTATGAATGAGAATGCTAGTATTCCATAAGCAAGGACATTTGGTACATTCCTGTTGTTGAACACGTCGAATATCATGTAGACTAGACTGACAACTACAACTGCAGCAATCCTTATTGTAGATACTATGTCAAGCATCAAACCAGTATTCCTTTGCTCTTCGCATTTAAAAGAATTGTCTCGTATGTTCATATCCAATAAATATAGAGCGGTAACCACTCATCTCGCTGTGTTTTATATAACTGCTGACGCCATATGATAGAAAAGCAGATGTAAAGCAGGATCCGGGGGAGTGGATGAATGGAAGCAGGCCCAAGAGGCTAGGGCAGATAAGCACGAGTAGGGTTATGAAGAGTTACTACCTTGACCCAGAGTTTAGAGTAGAGCAGCTAAAACCAGAACATTCAACTGGCACACATGTGGTGTACTTCAGAATACCGAGGAGAACCGGAACGCAGCAGAGGGCCATAGAATTCCCACTGTTCTCTATATCCCATGATCCATCAGGCAATATTTCATATCAAGCACACTTTGATGCTAGCATACCAGAGCGCGCTCTTGTAAAGACTAGCGTGGTTGAGGAAAATGAAGAGGAAAGAAAGCATGCCATGCTAATAAGGATTGAATATCATGACAGAACGCACATGAAGTTCTGGACTATAGAGCTTGATAAGGCAGAAAGGGGGATAGATTTGAGGCTAAACAAGAGCGCAGTGAGCCTGAGAGGGGAACAGACTTTGATAGGTGCGGTTAGCCTAAGATATGGAAGAGGCGAACTAGGCGCAGCAACAGTAGATGCATGATAGAATGCCATACGTGCACGATAAACATAAGGTATATTAAGTAAAACTTTGAAATAAAATAATGAAGCTAAACGAAGACTTGGCAATCATACATGCATATCTATGTGCTGATGGTTACGTAACAAGAAATTCGCAATCAAGCAAACATACCTACTATAGGATGGGCCTTAGAAACACTAACTATATCCTACTAAGAGATTTTCAAAGGCGATTTGAAAGAGTTTGGGGTGTGACTCCAAGGTTAGTAAAAGGAGAGAGGTGTTATAAAAGCTCGAAACCGATATATGAGTTTCTAACTAAGAATTTTGGAAGTTTCTACTCTTGGGAATGGAGGATGCCAAACCTAAATAGAAAATTGGGTAGAGTTTGGTTAAGGGCCTATTACGATTGTGAAGGATGGGTTAGCGTTGAAAAACGTAAAAGCAGATTAATTGGTGTTGACTGTGTAAATGTATATGGTCTTAAACAGATACAAGAGACATTAGCCAAAAATGGCATAAAATCTAGACTTAAAAAGCAGAACACTAGAAATATATACCGTATGTATATCTATGGCAAAGATAACTTAATTAAATTTCAAAAGTACATAGGTTTTAATCACCCTCAAAAAAGCGTGAAATTGCAAGAAGCACTAGACGATTATGTAACTTATGATTGGATATTTCCGGAAAATAAAACCAAATTAGGAGTATTTGTAAGAGCTATAATGCAAGAAAGGGCAAAAATGAGAAGTGACAATAAGGTCGTAAGAGTTGTTTCAATCAAAAAAAGGAATATTTTAGTTCTTGGTAAAAGTTTGAGAAGCCTGTTTGATGTATATTCTAGTATAAATAAAATGACTAATGGTATTGGAACCCATTATTATCAACTAAGCATAAATAGAAAGGGCGAGACCGAAAAGATAATACAAAATAAATTATTGAATAAAAACGAGGAGAGAAAATGGTCGAAATTAAAAGGCTAAATGATTTCGTTTGGGAAGTAGGAGGGGAAAACAGCCCGGAAATGAATGTACCTATACGTCTGTATGGCAATATGACAATAAAGAACGCGATTGAAAAGGACAGGACATTGTATCAGGCAAAAAATGCAACGAAACTGCCTTCAATAGTTAAAAACATGCTGCTTATGCCAGATGCACACGAGGGATACTCTTTTCCAATAGGCGGAGTAGCGGCATTCGATGCAAATGAAGGGATAATTTCACCTGGTGCCATAGGCTTTGACATAGGTTGTGGCGTCAGGTTAATAAAAACAAACTTAAAAGAGAAAGACTTGAGGCCAAAATTAAGTGCACTAATGGATGCATTATTTAAAAACGTACCAAGCGGCGTAGGAAGTAAAATGCAACTAGGTTTTACTCCAAAACAACTTGAAATGATAGCCACTGAGGGCGTAGGATACATAGTAGAGGAAGGATATGGTTTTCCTGGGGATCCGGAGAGAGTAGAAGAAGGAATGCACATGGAAGGCGCGGATTACAGCCTAGTGAGTGCGCTGGCCAAGCAAAGAGGTGCACAACAGCTAGGTACACTTGGTGCGGGTAACCATTTTGTAGAAGTACAGAAAGTTGATAGGACATTAAATGAAAAAATTGCAAAATTATACGGACTTGAGAAGGATATGATAGTTATAATGCTACATAGTGGTTCAAGGGGATACGGACATCAGATATGTAGCGATTATATAAAAATATTGTTTGACTATCAAAAAAAGCATAATATTACTCCACCAGATCCGGAACTTAGCTATGCTTACATAAATAGCAAAGAGGCAGAAAGTTATTGGGCGTGTATGTGCTCTGCAATAAATTTTGCTTTTGTAAATAGACAAATAATGACCCACTTCATAAGAAGAAGTTTTGCAGAGGTATTCGGAAAAAATGTTGAAGACCTTGATATGCAACTTGTTTATGACTTATGTCATAATACAGCTAAACTAGAGGAGCACAATGTTGATGGAAAGCGGATGAAGCTATATGTTCATAGGAAAGGAGCAACAAGAGCATTCGGGCCAGGTAGAAGAGAGGTATCAAAAATATATAGGGAATATGGGCAGCCTGTGCTAATCCCTGGTAGCATGGGCACAGCTAGCTACGTCCTTGCGGGCAGGAATGAGAGCATGACAGAGACGTTCGGCTCTTCGTGTCATGGGGCTGGAAGGACCATGTCAAGACACCAGGCAATAAGAGACATTCCGGCATCAAAGACTTTTGGAGAAATGAAGAAGAAAAACATAGAAATCAGAGTTAGAAGCAGAAAACTTGTAAGCGAAGAAGCAGAGTGGGCGTACAAAGATGTTGATGAAGTTGTGCGCAGCGTTGAAGGCGCAAAGATATCTGATATTGTTGCAAAACTTGTGCCTCTGGGTGTGGCGAAAGGTTAATTTATATACTTATTGCGATAATAACTACTGAATTTTTGGTGAAAAAATATGACAACTGATCCTACATATGCTCTTGCTGCAGCTATCACAATTGCAGGTGGGCTTATAGGAACCGGAATGGCGCAGCAGGGAATAGGAGCTGCCGGTATGGGAATAATAGCTGAAAGGCCTGAGAAGTTCGGACAGGTTCTGTTCTTCTTTGTAATACCCGAAACCCTTTGGATAATTGGTTTCGTGCTTGGATTGATACTGCTGCTTCAGATACTGTAAACGGCAGAGATGGTAGTCCATGGGCCTGGAAGAAATAGTGCAAAACATAAACAGCGACACCGAGGCAAGGGTCAAGCAGACGTTGAAGAAGGCGAAAGAAGAAGCAGATAAGATAACAGAAGCGGCTGAGCAGCAAGCCAAAGGTTATCTGCAGAAGGCAAAGGAGGACTCAGACAACGAAGCCAAGCAGCTAACTCTAAGAGAGCTTTCTAGGGCAAACATAGAGGCGAAGGCTGCAGTACAAGAGGCAACTGATAGCGCGATAAGAGAGTCGCTGGATCTTGTAGAAGATCAAACTGAAGCTTATTTCGGATCTCCTGGATATACTAAACTGCTCAACAAGCTGGCTCAGCAAGCAAGAGATGAACTAGGAGATGGGTGCGTGCTGCATATACAGGAATACGACGTGCAGAAGGTGAAGAAAGCCCCGGACGGAGCTACAATAGTGACAGCACAAGAGAAGTTCTCAGGTGGGCTCAAGGGAGTTTCAAAGGACAACAGCATGTTCGTTGACTACTCAATGCCAGCAATAATGAAGATGATAAACAGCAGCATGGCGGTAGCAATACAGAAAAAGATAGTGGAATGATATGGACCCAACTTACATTGGTGCTTATGGAAGACTGAAGGCGTCAAAGGCAGACTTTCTGGCTCCAGATTTCGTAGACCAACTGATGCAAAGAGATCAAGATGAATTCCTGAAGTCATTGAGCAGCACTGGTTACCGGAAAGAGATAGATTCACTGTCACAGCTTTATCAGATGCCAGACCTTGTAGAAGCTGTACTAAATGCGCACATGATGCGAATGATAAGGAATGCTGCGTTCGCAGTTCCTTCTCTCGCTAGAGATTTCATATCAGCATACGTTGGCAGATGGGACATAGAGAACATAAAAGTGATATTGTCATCAAAAGTCCTGAATTATGCAGTTGAAAACACTGAGGTGTTTTTGACAGTGCAGAGAGGAACTCCGGTTGGCCTGTTCGGGGGCACAATAACAAGAGAAGATTATGTGAAAATAAACGAGCAGAAGGACGTAGAAGGAGTTGTAAATGCGCTCGTGCGTTTTGGATATGGAACTCCGCTGCTGAAATACGTTGATGAAGTCAAGAGGACCAATGATGTATCATCCATGGTGCTCGCGCTTGACACTTTTTATTACCAGAGATTGTTGAGCACCCTCAGATTCTACAACGGCGATGAAGGACCAATGTATCAGTACGTAACATCGCTAATTGATATAAAGAACATTACAACAGCGATAAAGGGAAATGCATTCGGACACAGAAACGTAAAAGATTATTTCATAAAAGGAGGCAGCATACCAGATAACAAACTGGTTGAGATATCAACAAAGGACGCTTCATCACTGAAGAATGAAATTCCTTTCAAGATCGATGATGCCATAGAGAGATATAGAAAGGATGGACTTATATCGCACATAGAGCTGGGCATGAGGAGAGAGCTCTACAAGAAATATCTGAAGTTATTTGATTCACTTGCAGGCTCGCTTGAGGCTATAGTAGCATTCGCAATCAGGAGTGAAATAGAAAGGGATGAGCTGAGGGCAGTGTGGCTCACCAAATATTACAAGATAAGCAAGGAGCGTGCTGACACGCTCAGAACATTGAGGTACGTGGTTTCATGAAGTTTGAAAGTGTTGCTGTTGTGGGTGCACGTGAGCTGGTACTTGGATTCAAGCTCATAGGCATACGCGATGTTTTCATCAAGCAGGGATCTGATGCGGTTAAGACGCTCGTAGATCTTATTAACGCAAAGACGCATAACCTTATTATGGCTTCTGAAGAAATTAAACCGCACATGGATTCTGCTGCGCTGAGGATAGCAGAGACATCACTCAGCCCTCTCGTGGTTTTCATACCGTTGCCAGGAGAGGAGGAAGAAGCCGAATCTGTGGAGAAGCTTGCAAAGCGCGTACTCGGGGTAGACATAAAAGGATTGAAAAAATGAGTGGAATCATATTCAGGATATCAGGACCAGTAGTCATAGTGGATGGCCTTGAGAATGCAAAGATGTACGACGTAGTTAGAGTAGGAAAGCAGCAGCTTATTGGAGAAATAATCAAGCTTGACAATGGCAGGGCGATAGTGCAAGTGTATGAGGACACGACAGGACTTAGACCGGGAGAACCGGTAGAGAACACAGGAGAGCCTTTATCAGTAACACTGGGACCTGGCCTGATAGGCTCCATATACGATGGAATACAGAGGCCACTTGACAAGATACAGAAACAAAGCGGGGATTTCATAGCAAAGGGAGTAAATGTAGAAGCACTTGACACGAAAAAGAAATGGGACTTCAATCCAAAAGTAAAGAAGGGTGACAAAGTAGAGGCAGGACAAGTAATCGGAGAAGTAGATGAGACCAGCCTGATAAAACACATGGTTCTTGTGCCGCCTGGTGTTGAGGGAACTATACAAGAAATAAACTCTGGAAAGTTCTCAATAACAGAAAAGATTGCAGTCATCAAGACAAAGAATGGAGACAAAGAAATCATGCTCGCACAGAAGTGGCCGGTGAGAATAGCAAGGCCTGTTAAGAACAAACTGCCTCCAGAAATACCGTTGATAACTGGACAGAGAATCATAGATACGCTGTTCCCTGTAGCCAAGGGGGGAAGCGCAGCAGTTCCTGGACCTTTTGGAAGCGGCAAGTGTGTGACAGGTGACACGCCGATATTGCTGGGAGATGGTACATTGAGTACAATCGAGCAACTCTATAACAATCTTAATATTAAAAATTCGGAATTGAGTGCTTCTGATAATGAAGAGCTTCTTGATCTTAATTCCCCGATCGATCTGTTTTCGCTTAAAGATAATAAGCTAATACGTAGCAAGTCCGATCTTTTGTATAAAGGAAAAAGTGATAGTGTAATAAAAATAAATACTAGGACAGGAAGAAATGTTAGGGTAACGCCAGTACACAAGTTATTCAGGATAAACGATCATGGTAGAATCGTCGAAACTATGGCAAAGGAATTAAAAGTTGGGGACTTTATCGCATCGGTTAGAAAGCTAGAATACAGCGGTATTGATGTAAATGATCTTCCAGTTCCAGAAAAACCAAAGAGGGCATACACTCATATTAATATACCAAAACAGATGACTGATGAGCTGGCTGAATTTATTGGCTACTATATATCTGAAGGTTATATAAGGGGTAAAAACACCCTTGTTTTCACTAATTCTGAGGAAATAGTTTTGGAACGATTCCTGTACTTGGCTGATGGAATTTTCGGCTTGAAGGGCAAGAAAGAGTACCAAAAAGATAAAACTCCAAATGTACTATTGATGAGCAAGATGCTTGTTGATTTTATAAAGTTACTTTCGTGTGGAAATGTTGCTAAGACTAAACAAATACCAAAAGCTATTTTGAAATCCAGTAAAAGCATTTTATCATCATTCTTAACCGGCTATTTTGTGGGCGATGGCTCATTTTATGACGGTAATGTTGAAATCTCTACTGCGAGCAAAGAACTAGAACTTCAGCTTTCTTACCTACTATCAAGATTCGGTATTCTTCATTCATTGTCACAAAAAAACGTTAATGATGTGCCTTATTATAGAATATTTGTGCGTAGCATAAATAATCTTGAACTGCTTCTAACTGCTCTAAGGCCGGTACACAGGAAAATTCTGAGTATACGTGCCTACATAGATTCTAAAAATTCTAAATACAATTCAACTGACATAGTGCCATTATCAAGAGAGTACATATATGATCTATATCAAAAATATGCCAAGTACTCGGACCTTTTAAAAGCCGGAATAGAAATATCGAACTACACGAGTAATGGAGAAAGGATGGGTCTTACAGTATTCAAAAGATTTGTTGATGCAATTAGAGTTAGGGCCGGAAATCAGCTTCAAAAACTAGAAATAAATGAACTTTATGATGCACTAGAGTATATCTATTGTGATGAGGTAATATCAATTGAAAAAGAAGATGGGCCTTTTGATGTATATGATGTTACTGTACCTGAATTTGGCGCTAATTTTGTTGGCGGATTTGGTGGGATATTACTGCACAATACGGTAATTCAGCACCAGCTTGCGAAGTGGAGCGACAGCGAAATCGTGATATACGTAGGATGCGGAGAACGCGGAAACGAGATGACAGAGATACTCAAGACATTCCCGGAGCTGAAGGACCCAAAGACTGGAAAACCGATTATGGACAGAACAGTTCTTATCGCAAATACCTCCAACATGCCGGTAGCTGCAAGGGAGGCGAGCATATACACAGGGATAACGCTGGCTGAATACTACCGTGACATGGGATACAATGTTGCGCTCATGGCAGACAGCACATCAAGATGGGCAGAGGCGCTTCGTGAAATATCTGGAAGACTTGAAGAGATGCCTGGAGAAGAAGGATATCCTGCATATCTGGGAAGAAAGGTGGCGGAGTTTTACGAAAGAGCTGGCAGAGTAGTAGTACTCAATGGATCAACTGCTTCTGTTACTGCGATAGGTGCAGTTTCTCCTCCAGGGGGAGACACATCAGAGCCTGTTTCGCAAAGTACGCTTAGAGTGACAAGAGTTTTCTGGGCGCTTGATGCAGCGCTCGCAAACGCAAGGCACTTCCCATC
>JASHSJ010000015.1 GCA_030040895.1 Microcaldota archaeon
GGCGAACTACTCTTTAAAAAGTTTATCCAATAAAGTGGGCTCTTGGAGAACCACTCTCTCCCAAATCCTAAAAACCCATCTGGCTCAGGGCTCGTTGGCTCGCCCTTCGCCATCACTAATCCTTTCCATAAAAGCGAGCCAGCCCGAACGACGCCTTTGGCGTCTCAGTGGGCTGGCGAGCATAGGTGCCTGAATGACCACTACCTCCAAAGGCACACGCTACGAGCTCCTTGCCATGAGGGAGTTCAAGAGTATTATATTATCCCCAGAAACGGATATCCGAACTCATTATTCTATTGGTACTATGAGACACAATAATAACCGCCTAGAGATAGCCATTGAGCCCCAGTTCAGGTTCAATCCAATACCAATGCCATCAACCAAAGAAATGGTAAAGAGGGCATTGCCTAATATGCCAAAACATGACATGGAAGACCTAAGGACTGCAATAAGGGATAGCTACCTAAGCAGATTCAATAGGAAGACCACTAAGATAAGCAAATACGGAGGCTTATCAAAGGCATTCACTGAGAAGCAGCTAATAGCATTCCTTAATTCAATACCAAATCAGAAGCATAAGCTCTTGTTCTCATTCCAAGCTAATCTAGGCTTTAGAGTGGGAGAGGTCATTAAGGTCAATATCAAGGACATAGACTTTGAGACTAGAGAAATCAAGATGCATACGGAGAAGGCTAGGCAATGGGACAGCTTGATTATTCCTATTCCTTTGTTCAGGGAGCTATTGGAGTTCATAAAGTCTAATGCCAGTTCCATAGAGCAGAATCAGGGATATATTTTCTTCAGGGAGGCCAAGTATAGCAATAGAAAGGAGCCTTACATGGAGCTGAACTATGTTAGGAGAGTCTTTAGGGACTATGTGGATATGGCTGGATTAGATGAGATATATGATATAAGCGATGAGCATGATGGAAGAACTCCTAGAAAGCTGCATAGGCTAACCACTCATAGCCTAAGGCATTATGCGATTACACGCTTTGCTAGGAGCACTAATGGCAATGTGGTACTAACTTCTCGCTTTGCTAGGCATAGAGACATGAGCACTACCTCTCGCTATATTGCGACCGACAAGAAAGAGATATTCGATGTAATAGACAGCATTGCGGTAAGCGAGGTAGCTATGCTGAAGAAGAAGCTGGTTGGAATATGAAAAGCAAAACAAAAGCTAGACTAGACATATGGTTGATTTTATTTTGGCTTGTTGTGTTTATTTTTGGAATTATACTTTTACTATTACTGTAAATTATCAATATCCTTTACTGCTATGTATGCCCAATATAGGAATAGGTTAAAGAGTATCAACCCTATAGCCATTTCTAAATAACCAAAAATAGTATTTAAGAGAGCCTGGAATTTGTAAAATTCGGCTTGCCGAACCGCTGCCATTTATAAAGCCTAAAGTTAAATTTTATTCAAATTAGGGGCCATATACTTCTAAAATAAGATAGAAATATACCTCATGCTAGGACTTAGAAAATCGTTGGTAGCGTTCTTCTAATGTAAAAGCCTAAGCTTTGAGGTTGATTATATTTCAAAGCTTAAAAGAACTGACGGTCCGAATTTCGAGAAGATAGTTATAACGCGGGAGCAAAAACCATTATTAGTAAAACAAGTTGAAGCAGCTAATAGTGCTATCAAAAGTCTGGCTGCATCATTAAAGATAAAGCAAGGCAAGCCTAGAAAGGTACAAGTTTGTTTTAAAGCCTAATGATTTATTCCTTGGGGAATTTAAGCTCAATTCCAGATGTACCTGCCCTAATTCCAGAAAGTCGGTTCCAAAAGGAGGGCTCTACATATTTTATTGCTATTGTAATTAGCGTACCAAGCATTTGTGAAAGTATAATTCTCATAAATTCATTGCGCGCATCATCAAATTTCCCAATAAGCTTTTGATTTTCATCATCCATACTTATTTTGATATATAAAATGTCAATCAAATCTTGAGTTTCTTTTACTAAATGGTCTCTATAACTATATTCATTAATTACGGGTGCAGCACGAAATCGTGCTAAGTTGCCTCTCATAGTACGAAGGAAAATATCTATATCTGGATAAATTAATGGGCGTTCAAGAGTGGATTTTATAGAATTAACGTCATTAATTCCACGAAATTCTTTTTCTGTATATCCGCATATAAAATAACAAAAATCGTCCATAATTTTATTTACTTCCTCATCTGAAAGTTTTTCCATATTTTCATCTCTAGTATTTCCGCACACTACTTATTTATAAATTTATTAAGCATCTTATCTAAAACTTGGCTCATATTGTCCTATTAAATCACGTATATCTTTTATCTCTCCAAAAAGGGATTTTATAGAGCCAAAATCAATTTTCTTTTGTAAGATTAAAGATTGATATGCAATAAACCTATGATGTCCATCCATAGAATATAATTCGTTCCAGCCATCTTGCGAAACAAGAAGTATTTTTGAATCATTAATATAGCCATTTTTGAGTATAGATTCTCTTATATTGTTGATTGATTCAAAATCCTTTAGATTATTAGAAAGACATATTTCATGTATTTTATCTCCATGATCTAAAAATGCTTTAGCAGCTTCTAAAACGCTAAATGCACCAAGCGGTTTATTTGATTTATATCCTATAATTTTCATCGCTCTGAATAAACCCCAATCAGGCCATGGAAATATAATAGTATTGCTAAGCCCTTCTTCATTTTGAATTTCCCCTTCTAAAATCTTATCGCACTTTGCAATCTGCCCTTTTACGTATCCTTCAGAACGAGACCCAGTAAATAATTTTACGGCACCTTCTTTAGTTATCTCTCTAAATAAGCGAACCTCTCCCATTTATATACACTCCTAGCCTTCTAAATCTATCCCAAGGCTTTTCCCATGCTCCAAATCCTTTCTATTTCTATGCAACCGAACCACAGCATTTACGACGACAAAATGCAAATGGGCTCTTGGAGAATCGGACTCCAGATCTTCACGTTGTCAACGTGACGTCTTACCACTCGACTAAGAGCCCTCATATCATTATTCTGTATCCGTCTTCAGCTACTATTGTGTTCTTGAAAACCTTCCTTGCATCGTTTAGTGATTCTTTCGATGTTTTATACCTTGCGCTTATGTGGAATAAGGCCAGTCTCTTGACCCTCGCTTTTTTTGCTATTAGTGCGGCTTCATCAGCTGTTGAATGCCATCTTTCCTTTGCTAGTTTCTGATGGGCTTTTGCAAATGATGCTTCGTGTATTAGGAGTTCTGCTCCTCTTGCTGCGTTTATTGTTGAGTTCGTTGGTCTTGTGTCTGATGCATATACTATCTTCTTTCCTGGCACTACATATGTGACTTGTGAAAGCTTGATCTTCTTTCCATTCACTATCAGGACTTTCTTTTTTTCTAATTCAGAGAACATCGTCCCTTTTAGACCTAGTTTCCTGCTCTCATCTTTCTTGAATCTAATCTTGTCTGGTTCCTTTACACAATATCCTATTGCTTCAACGCTGTGCATCAATGCAAAAGTGCTTATCTCAAAGTCCTTGTTCTTGAATACTGTGCCTTTGTTTACACCTTTTATTATTATCGGATAAGTCACCAATGCCTTGTCGAACTTCATAAGTGCACTCATTATCTTTTCACCGCCTTTTGGCACGTATATGTAGAGCGGTGCCGTTCTTTTGTACAGCGCCAGAGTCCTTGCAAGCCCCGGTATTCCGAGAACGTGATCCCCGTGCAGATGCGTTATGAATATGGCGCTAATCTTCGATATGTTTATGCCAAAGTGCATCGCCTGCCTTTGTGTTCCCTCTCCGCAGTCGAAGAGCAGGACTTCTCCCTCCTTGATCATGGCGACTGAAGGAAGGCCCCTCTCCGTAGTGGGCATCGACCCCGATGTACCAAGGAAAACAACTTCCAGCATATTAGCACTAAGCAATGATTGTGATTGTCTTATCCTTTAAGTCTATCCTTTTAACCTTGACACTGGGGAAAATTCTTGTCATTTCTTCCTGGGTAATGTGCTTGTTCTTCCTGGCGTGTTCTATCATTGAATTGACCAGCACCATATTGTTCATCAGATATTCCCCGGCTAGCCTTGCTTGTTCCACTTCCTTTTCTGCCTCGTCTATGATTCTTTCCTGCTTCTCTATGCTCTTCACTATTTCTTCTTCTTTCTTTCTGTGTTCAACGTCTTGTTCGCTTTCCTTTGACATTTTTTCTTCATGATAAGTGCTATCGAGCATTTCTTCTATGCTTTTGGCTGGTTGTGCTGCTTCCATTTCCTTTTGTTTTGCAACGCCAGGCTTTGGCGGCACATAAAGCTCTCCCTTCGCTATGTTCCTGTCTGCAAATTTGTGAATTTTGTATGCCAGCAATATGCTCATTGATGAATCCGTTATCACTAGGTTGCCCTTGCCGAACATCTCTATTATCATTATGTAGGAAGCTCCTCCTTTTTCCAGGCCCATCGCTACTATTCTGTCGTTATTGAGTTGTTCTATGCTCATTATTTTTGCATTTTCAAGAACGTTCCTGAGCGCCATTGCGAATCCGCTTGCCGTTTTCTGTTCTTCTACGTACCTGGTTCGGTTTATCGCCTTGGTGAGAACTATTCTGAGATCTGCACTTTCTCCACTCCTTGTTAACCTTATCCTGAACTCGTCCTCTCCTGTTTCATACAACTTGCCTATATAGAATCCTTTCATCCACTGCAGCTCCTTTACTAGGGCCTCGAGCTCATGGGATTTGATGCCCTTCAAGGAATCACTACTGCTTCTTGAGCCTTCTGGCACCCTGTTCCTTGATCACTTTTGAAAATACCTGCGCCTTCTTCTTTACGTCTCCGTGATCCTCGAATGCCGTGCCTATCTGGACCATGTCAGCTCCCGCTGCTATAGTGTCGGCCAGTTCCTTCGTGCTCCTTATCCCTCCCCCAACAACATATGGAACATCTATGACAGATTTGACCTCTCTTATCATCTCTGGGGGAACCGGGCCCATGCCTTGTGCGCTTGGGTTTGATCCTGTATCAGTGATTATCATCCTGTTGCCAAGATATTGGCCGGTCAGGGCCAGCGCTGCCGCAATCTTCGGCTTCTCCCTTGGCACCATGTTCACATCTCCTACCCATCCTGCCGTTCCACCTGGTGTCACTATTATGTAACCAACAGCCAGCGGCTCTATCTTTGTCTCCTTTATCAGCGGCGCCGCGAGCATCTGTGCCTGCGCATGCCAGTAAGAATTTCTTGAATTCAGCAATGACATGAAATATATTGCATCCGCATATTTTGTTATTGTTGCAACGTTCCCAGGAAACAGTACCAGCGGTACATCTATTGATTCCTTTATGCTCTTTGCTACATAATCGAGCATCGATCCCTGTGCCCCTATGCTGCCTCCAAGCAGCACCATGTCAGATCCCCCTTCGACCGTTGCCTTTGCGGTCTTTATCGCTATGTCAGTTGTCGGATAGTCGACAGGATCTATGAGCGTCGACATCAGCGCTCCCTTCGTCTTAAGCATCTCGTATATGTAAAGCTCCGTTTTTCCGTACCTCATTTTCTTACCTTGTCCCGGTTATATATTCCTTCAGAACTGAAGGCCCTTCAGTCTGCACGCTCCTCTTTGGCCTGAATCCCAGCTCTCTCTTTATCTTCTCTATGCTCGCCTTCCTGTCAACCATCAGGAATTCAAGCTCTTCCTTGTCCAGTCCCACGATCCTGTGCGTCACGTGTGCAATAACCCTGTTGAGCGACTTGTGCGGTACTGGCGCGTGCAGCAACGATGCCGAGTATTCAACCAGCTCCTTTACCGTGTAGTTATGCCCGTCGGTCAGGTTGTATATTTGGTTCATTGCGGTTTCCTTCTGCGCCGCGAGCAGCATAGCATCTACAACATCATCAACATGGACTAGTGTTACGTGATTGTTGCCGTTGCCCACGTATCTCAGTTTCTCCTCCTTTATGTATTTGAACAGCCTGAAAGAGCCCCTGTTGTATCCGGGGCCGTACATTGTTGCGCATCTTAGTATCGTGTACTTCATGTTCCTGTTGGCATCTGCGAAAGCCTTTATGACCTGTTCAGCCATCAGCTTCGTTTCCGTGTACGGCTTGACAGGCGCGGCTGTCGAGTCCTCTGTCAGCGTTTCATCCTTTCTTTCGTTTCCATACACTCCCATCGTGCTGAGGTATACGAACCTCATTTCGGTGCCCTTGTTTGCGTCAGCGCACGCTTGCAGCAGGTTTTCTGTCCCAACTACGTTTATGTTTATGTAATCGTCTATGCTGAAGTCTTCCCTCATCGTCGCCGCAGCGATGTGATATATGGTTGTTGTGCCTGTGCAAGCGGCCTCCAGCTGCCTTCTCTCCTCATTGTTGTTCAGCCTCAGGTCTATGCTGTATGGTATGGCTCCAGCCGGAAGGTTAGACCATCTCACGTCAGTTGGCTTTTCGACCATCACAGCTCTTACCTCATGTCCCATTTCCACTAGCTTTCTTATGAGCTTTGCCCCGACTATAGACGTTCCTCCAACCACCAGGTCTATCTGGCGATGGCTCTGCCTTTTTGCAGCATTTCTTGCCGGCTGCTTCTTCTTCTTGGTTGCTGTTTTCTTACTTATTGTCTTTTTCATTTCCAGCGCCCCTGACCTCTAAGATTCTTGCTGCTATGCCCCTTATCTTTCCATGTCCTACAGTGAGCTTGTTCAGCACGTATCCGCTCCAGTCCTTTCCATATGGGACATAGACGCTAAGGTTTGCCTTCATCTTCACGAGCTTTCCTATGCTATTTTTGCTGTAACCCAGTGGCAGCTCAAATATTAAAGACTTCTTGTACTCCTTGCTGAAGCTGGCGAGCTTTGCGACTATCCTCTCGTTGCTCTCAAGCACAGATACGCTTATGCCTTCCTGGAGCAATCTTCCTATGCTGCCCACGTACATGCCATAGGCCTCTTTTTCAGCTATCACCTTCTTCTGTCTCTTCTTGCGCTTTGGTTCCTCATCAATGGTTTCTATGCTGTCCTCAGTGTGCGAATAAGTCGTGAGCTTTACCCTGTCATTCTTCTTAAGGTTGTTCTTTATCGTAGTAACGTCGAGCGGATACCAGACCGGCACTTCTATGCCTATGCTCGATGACTTCTTCCTCAGCTCTCTGTATCTTGAAAATAGGTCTTCCATGCCTATGTCATTCTCTGCCTCTATCCATATGCCGGATCCATTGCCAGCTGCCGCATCCAGTATGCTGGCTATGTGCCTATCGGCTATTCCGTTGTTGAGGCCTATACCAACTTGGCTGAGTCTTAGCGATATGTCAGCGTTTAGATGCAGTCTTGTCGCTTGTTTTGTTAGCTGCACGTACGTATTTGCGTTGTATCTTGCCCTTGCCGCGTCGGCAGCTCCCTCATTCAGGAATGTCACTGTTGCCCTCATGCCCCTTGCGTTTGCCTGCTTTATGTTGTCGAGCGCAGCGGCGAGTGTGCTGCCCGCTATATATTTCCTTACGAACTTGAAGATCACTCCCTTGAGGAGCTTGTGCCTGTCTTCCAATGCTACCACTGAAATTAGAGCCTGATTTCTCCTTTGTCCAGCTTGGCTATGACTGTCCTTGGATCTTCATTGCCGCACTTGACTCCCATGCTCTTGCACGTGCCCAGCACCTGCTTTACTCTGTCCGCTTCTGTCTTTCCATACATTGAGGCTTCCTTTGACTTGGCTATCTTCCTTACCTGGTCTAGCGTAAGGTTGCCTACTACCTCATCCTTTGTCTTGGCTCCTGACTGTATGCCGAGTTCCTTTAGTATTAGTGCGCTTGTTGGTGGACTTCCAACTTCTATCCTGAATGTATGGGTATCTTGGTTCACTATGACCTTGACGGGAATCTTTATTCCCTCGAATTGTTTGGTCTTGTTGTTTATCTCTGTTATTACCGCATTTACGTTAACTCCAAGTGGTCCAAGTGCTGGTCCAAGCGGCGGACCTCCAGACGCCTTTCCTCCTTCTACCATTCCTGCTATAGATACTTCTCCCATGATATCATCATTGCTCTTTTTCGTGTTTCTTGATTACTTTTGCTGTGCTCATCTTCGTTGTTATTGGTATTGGAACTACTACGTCCATGAGTTCAACTGTTATGTCATTCTTAGTGTCATCGACCTTGAGGACCTTCGCCTTGTATCCCTTGAAAGGCCCTGTTGTGAATTCAACTGTGTCTCCCTTGTTTATGTCCTGGGCGAATGTCTTGACTTCAAGCATCTTGTTAATCTCGTCTTCTCCGAGTGGCTTTGGCAGCATGCCCTTGACATTCCTTTCCTTTGTTATGAACTGCCTGCATGAGAGTTCGTCTTCAGCCTCTACTATTATGTAGCCGCGAAGCCCTTCCATGACAACAATAGAATAGATTGGAAGATCAACCTTCGTTGCCTTGTTCTGCAGCATTGATGCCGCTATCCTTTCCTGTCCTGATGTTACCTTGACTACGAAGAACACAATATCACTCGTTTATTAAACCTTAAACATCAATTTCATGATTTATGAAGTATCTTGAAGTTAGGAAAAAGGATGCTGAAGCGAAAAAGGCGAAGATGTTGAAACACAATGCTTTCAACAAAAAAGGCCGTGCCTTGCATAGCCCCAGCTATGTATATTTTCCAATAGGTATTAGCGAGGCAAGGATTAAAAAGCTTTTTAGGGGCATGAAAATCGTTAGCAAGAAGGCCAAAGAAGAGAAGAGAGATGCTACTTACAGGGATAAGCTAAAGCGCATCCTGAGCAAGAAGGAATATGAAGAAGCAACGAAGGGATATGATCTCCTTGGCAACATTGCGATAATTGATGTTTCACAGAAGCTAAGGAAGAAGGAGCGCGATATTGCAGAGCTTATAATGGAAACGCACAAACAGATAGGCACTGTGGTCGCAAAGGCAGGCCCAGTATCAGGAAAATACAGGAGAAGGGAGTACAGGCACGTCGCCGGAAAGAAGACTTTCATTGCAAAATATTCTGAAAATGGCTGCAGGTTTGAGTTTGACATAAGAAAATCGTTCTTCTCAAACAGGCTATCGTATGAGCGAAACAGGCTGGCTGCATTAGTCAGATCGAAGGAGACAGTAATTGTCATGTTCGCAGGGATAGGGCCATTCGCCATAGAGATTGCAAAGGCACATCCAGATTCACGCGTAGTTGCAATAGAACTCAACAAAGACGCTTTTGTTGCAATGAAGAAGAACATAGAGTTGAACAAGGTCAAGAATGTTGTCCCGCTACTTGGAGATGTTAGGAAAGTTGCGCTCAAATACAGAAAAAAGGCAGATAGGATAGTAATGCCCTTGCCAAAAGAGGGTTACAAGTTCCTTGACAGCGCATTCGTAGCAGCAAAGAAAAACGCCATTGTTCACTTTTACTATTTCGGTGGCAATGAATCTGCACTCAATAAAGCTCATGATCTAATAATGGCAAACGGAATCACAAATAAAAGGCAGGTCAGGATAATAAGCAAAAGAGTAGTCCGCCCTTATTCTCCAAAGGAAATTGAAATAGTAGAAGATTTCAAGATCCTCTAGCTTTCTTCAAAACCGTAAGCTCGGTCGATAGAATTTCTACTATGGATATGCTTAAATATCATAAAAATCAGGGAAATAGTGATAATAATGACTGATACTGGAGGTACTGCTTTGCGCAGTGTGAGTCCTACAGAAATACTGGCTTATGACGTTAGTATAAAGGTAAAACCTGGGTTCGACAAGGTTAGAGTGTCTGGCAGTGTTCAGGGGCAGCTGAAGAACTATATATCGAGGAATCATGGCAATGAATTTCCAGATTCTGAGATAAGCCTGCTTGAAGGAAGAAAATCTTCTACTATAAGGATAACCGGAGTTCCAAAGAAAGTCATAGGAGAGGCACTGCAGCAGCTTATGACGCACATGAATACATTTGGCACTGAGGAGATAAAGCCTGTTCCATTGGACGAGCTCAGTACAGAGCAGCAACGTGCACAACTAAGAAGGTCTGAAGATAATAGCTCTGCTGTTTCCGAATTGCAGAAACAGCTGGAAGTGAAAAGAAAGGAGCTGGATACTGCAAGAAGCGAACTTACTATAGCTAAATCTGATGTTACGGAGCTCCAATCTGAAGTGGCGTCTCTCACAAAGTCCAGACAAGAGCTACTTGTAAGACAAGGCACATTGGAAGCGAACATAGCGGCATTGACGGAGCGCAACACAGCGCTCCAGCAGGCAATGACATCAAAGACAACCACGGAAATGCCAGAGGATTATATTCCAAGGAAGCTGGCACAGTGGGTACCTGTTGGAGAAAAAGTGATACAGGCAGCAAGGGACATATTCGATGGTAGCATATCAGTCGATGAGCTCAGGGCCTTTGCAGCCATAGCTCCTATGAGCAAATTCAATTATATAAGCGGGCAGTTGATGGAGACAAGAGGGCGTGTTGTGAAAGGCCAAGCAGAACTTGATGCTCTTCTTGAGAGAGTCCCGTGGTCACAGAGCAAGACATATACGAGCATGATAGGTGCAGTTGATGCTACAAATGCACCAGAAAGGGTTCAGGAGCGCGAGTTCGTGAGGGATATGGAGGCAAGAGTGGCAGAAGGTAAGTCCATTCCTCAGAGTATGGTCAAGCAGTTCGATGAGATGAAGAAGAGAACCGATGAAGAACAAAAGTTGCTTGATGAATTTGAGAAAAGAAGGATAGAATATGGAAGCGTTGGCCCTGGCGACAAGGATCTTGCGGTAAGGCTAGAAGAGAGATATAACAGGGCTGCAAGGCTCAAGGAGCTGTCAGAAAGGACCAAAGATGAACCACCTCTGCCAGTCTACATAGAGATAAATAGAGGCCAGCGCAGTGTTGAGATAAGATATCCACCCCTTAATCCTGATGGACCCATAGCAACAATGGTAGTGGACGCTTTCAAGAGCGTGCCTAGCGGCGAATTTGAAGTTAGAGAGAGCAGTAGTGGCAAGCTCACCGTTGCCATGCCGAAGATGGGAAGATATCCAACCATGAACTTAGCGCACGAGTTCCACAAAGCGCTGTTGGATAGCGAGCTTCTTCAGGGACTTGGGCTTAGCGTTTTGCTTTACAGTAAGTTCAGAGAATGAATGTAGTCCAACAAGAATATATATCTGAATGAGTGCAGCTCTCCTAGTGGATTCATGGCAACTTCTTCTCTGCCTAATCAAAAGCTTAGCCTTATAGAAAAAGCAAGGGCAGATCTATGGTTGAGTGCTCCAAAATTTGTTGGAGATAGAAGGGGCTATGGAGTTGGCGCAGAAATTCCAGAAGAGCTCTATGGAAAGCATACGGCCAGGATCCATTCTGATCCATTGTTCAGGAGGGCAGTAGAGGATGATTTAGAGGCCATATTCTCAAAAGAGAGGGTTGCAGATCCAAGACGCCTTTCGATCGCATGGAAACAGGAGGGGGTAACATTTGATACCGATGGCAATGCCTGTGGTATTGGATATTTTAGTGGCCGTAGATCTGGGACAATATCAGAACATAATGTTGATACATATGGACAGGGCGTAGTACTTTTTGTTGGTCTTACGTCATACATGAGAAGGCTATATACTGCCTTTGCCGCCTTGGAGAACAGTAATGAGAACCCTATTCCACCAGCTGAAAATGCGCTAAGATCAGAAGGCAGGACAATACAGGCAGGAGAAAAGAGATCAATGTATGTGGTATCTGAACCGCGTCCACCTTCGAATAACTATGGCATAGCTGATGATAGCTCAGGATATGATGTGCTTGGTTCCTATGTACCGCATATAAGGTCAACTCCTAGCGGGTATTCAGTTCATGGTAGACTTCTTGACACAGATGAAACTGTTCCTGGTAGAAGGTTCATGACAAAAGGCTTCATGGGGTTTTATGAGGATACGCTTAAGCAAATGATTGGAGGAATTCCAAGTCAGAGCGGTGGTCCAAACAAGCTTGAAGTGAAAACGGGGGAACAAGGTCTTTCGTTTGTTGTGGATGACAATGCAAAACTATATCCAGTCAGAGATGGCAAAAAGTTAACATACGAATCAGAAGGAGTAACAAACCTCGGGCAGGCATTAGTGCTGCTTACAGCATTTGCAATGTACACCCAATATGCACTAAGGGCGCCTGGAGATATTATGCCACACGAGAAGGACGTAATTCCAGGAATATCTTTTACTTTGCAGCTCTGAACGTCCTTTGATCCACATCCTTCCAATAACGAATAAATACCTTTCCTACGCTATATTCCTGACCAGAAAGCCTTCAAGGAATAATCATGGCGACCGAAGAGGCTTCTCTCGAGACGATAGTGGACAAGAGAACCAATGCATTGGATCTTGAGAAGCTAGTCCAGAATGCGACGTGGAAGGAACTCCTAGTGAGCCTAGTCGATACAAACGCGCTTGATCCTTGGAACATAGACCTTGGCAAGATAGTTGAAGGGTATGTTGAGGCTGTCAGGCGCATGAAAGTTCTTGATCTGCATGTTCCTGCAAACATAATACTAGCAGCATCGGTCCTCCTTAGAATAAAGAGCGAGGCAGTTGTGATAAGCAGCTGGGAAGAGCCACTACAGGATGTGGAAGCCGATGGAGTGCACATGGAAAGGATTCTTCCAAGCGTGCCGGAGCTCATATCAAATCTGCGACTACAGCCCCACAAGAAGATAACGCTTCAAGAACTCATGGATGCGCTCGATGAGGCAGTTCAGATAAAGGAAGATCGCGAACAGCTGTTCACTGCCAGCAACGAGACGATGCAGTTCTTTATAGACCAGAACGATATCGATCAGAAATCCGATAGAATATTTGAAATGGTAAAGCAAAATCTTGACAAGACTGGAATGGTTACATTCACAGAACTATCAAGGCCATTTGCAAGCGGCCAAGAGGTTCTTGTTGAACTATTCATACCGCTCATATTCCTGTCACACAACGAGCGCATAAACATAATGCAGGAAAAGTTCTTTGATGAGATAATAGTGAGCCTCAACAACGGTCATGTGAATGGCTGATGAAAACGAATACGAGAGATTGATAGAGGCTGCACTGTTCGTTTCCGGCAAGGCCATGAGCGACGAAGAGCTTGCAAACGCCATAGGCATTGCATCTGTAGGCGCAGTTAAGAACATAGTTGCAGATCTTGTTCGCGAATACGAAAGCAGGGATAGTGCGCTTGTTATAACAACGATTGGAAACAAATACCTCCTTAGCGTCAAGGAACCTTACATGGGCAGGGTCAATCAGCTGGCCGGTTCTCCTGATATATCAAAAGGTGCACTCCGAATTCTTGCATATATAAGTAAGGAAGAGCCAGTGCTGCAGAGCAGCATAGTCAAGATATTTGGTAGTACCACATATGATTATGTCAAGGAGCTTTCTGAAAAGGACTTTGTTGCATCTAGGAAGGATGGAAGATCCAAGAAGTTAGAGACAACACAGAAGTTCCGTGAGTATTTCAGTCTCTGATCAATGATATGTAGGGTGGCTTTCTTCTACGCCTTCCTTCTTGTTTGTGTAGAGGGCTGCCACAAACAGAAATGATGAGAGCCTGTTTAGATACTGGAGAAGGTTTGGATTTACTTTCTTCCTTTCAGACAGCGAGACAACAGATCGTTCTGCCCTTCTTGCAACTGATCTTGCATGATGAAGATACGAAGCCTGAAGCGATCCGCCCGGAAGCACGAACTTCTTGAGCGGAGGGATCTTGTCAGTTATCCCTTCTATCTCATCTTCGAGTTCGCTGCACTCATTCTTGCCTATTTTGTAACTGGAATTCTTTGCAACTCCTTCCATAGAAGCGAGTTCAGCTCCGACAGTAAACAATGTGTTCTGTATTCCAGTCAGCATCTTTGCCATATGCGGATCTGTTACATTTGCAATCGTAATGCCAATTATGCTGTTGAGCTCATCTATGTCTCCTATCGACTCTATAAGGCAGTCATTCTTCTTCAGCCTCTTGGGCCCAAGTGTTCCTGTGGTCCCATCATCCCCCCTTCCAGTGTAGAAACCAGGCATCACTGATACTGGTAGGCTTTTCAATATATATTTTTGCTTCACAATCTCTGATTACGGGCCCGTAGTCGAGTGGTAAGACGTTCCCTTCACACGGGAAAGACCTGGAGTCCGATTCTCCACGGGCCCATGTTCATGCAAATATGTATCCAAGGGAAAAGTAGACGAGTTTAGCCGCCATAAAGTCTGGGGCTACCATTCCGGGTATTGGATTAAGCTCGCTGAAGTCCATTCCAATAATCTTTTTCTTCTTTGCAATGCCCTTTAGTATTTCCTTCATCCTTCTGTATCTCATGCCACCAGGTTCAGGCGTTCCGGTGCTTGGCATCTCAGATGGATCCAGCACATCAAGATCGATTGTTATGTACACCTTGTCCTTTGTGTTCTTGACTATGTTCCTTATTACCTGGTCTGTTGACATGCCTTTCATGTCTTTCATGTAGAGTGTTGTTTTTGCATACTTCTTCGCGCTCTTCTCATCTGTACTCCTTATTCCAACGCTGTAAGCACTGCCGCACAGCTCCCTGATCCTAGCCATAATGCACGCATGGCAGTACTTTGTGCCAAACAATTCATCCCTTGAATCCGCATGTGCGTCAAAGTGCAGCACGCTGAAGTCTTTTGACCTCTCTGCAAAGGCCTTTACCGCACCTACTGCGATTGTGTGCTCTCCTCCGATTAGCAGTGGGAATTTTCCATCATCAAGAATCACTGATACTTCTTTTGCTATCCTGTCCACCATCTTCTTTGGAGAATCGTAGTCTGGCGCTAGTTCATTCAGTGTGAATATCCCCATCTTACTTACATCAGCGTTTAGTTCTTCGCTGTAATGTTCCATTGCCCTGCTGGCTGTTATCAGTGCATGAGGCCCTTCCCTTGACCCTACCCTGTAGGTAGATGTGGCGTCATAAGGAATCGGCAGCACTGCTACCTTTGCTTTTTTGTAATCCTGGTCCTCTATGCCGAAAAGAGTGTATGGCGGCATAGGATTGAGAACTGCCATTAGTATCAGTTGGAAAATGGATTATTAATACGTATCTGTGTCAAAAGCAGGAAAATAAAAATAAAAGAAAAAATAAAACGAATAGCCGGTTAGCTCCAGTGGCCCATCTCGCTTGACAGGAACACGAGGACGAATGCCGCCAATACCCAAAGATATGGTACTCCCGCACCCAATGGCCCACTCGGGCCTGTTAACGCGAATAATGCCAATCCTCCGTATATAGCCGCTGTTCTCATCATGCCCACAACGTTTCTGCTAGTCCTTCCGGTTATTGATGCCAGCGCCGTTATGAATACGATCACTGAGCACAATGTGGCCAGCCCTCCAAGTAGTGGCAGCCATACTGCTCCGGCACCAGATACCCAACTACCCGCTGCGCCTCCTGACACCAGTGTGAAGGTCACGTACAGGTATATGAGCGATCCTAGGAATCCTAGGAAGTTTGCCAATGGTCTGTTCTTGTTTGTAGCCATTGCATCACATGATAACCAAATCAAATCCAAGGCTTTTAAAGGTTTGCGCGGGCTACGTGCCGAGGCCATAGCTAGTCTTGCATTAAGCCCATCTGGTCGAATGCCTTCTTGTAGAAGTCCGGTATCCTCGATGTATAGAACTGCGACAGCGTGTCCGCATGGCTTATGAATGATGCCTTGTTACTGCTCTTCGCTATCCTTTTTATGAGCGCCGGCATTGCCTGCAGCGATGTTACCTGGCACAAGGTCCTTACTTCATCTGGCAACGGTGTGTCGCTTGGTGCGATAACCGGCGTTCCTACCGCTACGCTCTCCAGCGTTACTCTGCTAAGTCCTTCTCTACTTGATAGTTGCAAGAACGCAATCGAATTTGCCATCTCCATATAGACTTTTTTTATGTCGCTGAAGCCTTTGACCATGCTAATAGCTCCGTCCAGGCCCATTGTAGCTATCTTGGAACGTATCTCTCCTTCCTCCGGGCCCTTCCCTATTATCAGGGCCTTGAGCCCAGGCACCAATGTCCTTGCCTTTGCAACAACGTCAAGGAAGAGCTCCACTCTCTTCTCCCTTATGAGCCTTCCTACAAATATCAGCTGCTTCTTTTTCTGGCCCTTTATCTTTGCCAGCTCTTTGTCGTTCAGTATTGGGGAAAATACGCCTATTATGTCCGGGTTTATTCCCTCTGACACCAGCCTCCTGCTCGTGTGATGGGAGTTGCATATGTAGTAGTTCGCAGACCTGAAGAAATAAGTCGAAAACGAGTAAGCGAGGCTACCAAAGAATTCGCTTCCAAGATATTTTGCCCAGTAGTCCTCAGTCCAGACCTCTGCCACGTCTATTATGAGCTTGCATCCGGTTATCTTGCAATAGAGCTTGAGTATCGGGAGATGGAGGAACGGGAACATGTTGACTATTATGGCATCAAACCTGTATCTGAAGATCCTGGTGCAGCTTATGACATAAAGGACAGCGGTCCTTATCGACCTCCTCCTGTGCCTGTAGAAGTGCTCAGCATCAGTGTCAAGGAACGCATGATAGTGAATGCCCCTGTCTGTAAACCTTCTCTTCATGCCTGGCCATTTCATGGAGAGAAATGAAACGTCATAGATCTTTGCCAGTACCTCCGCCTGAGTCCTCTCCGTAACCTCTATGCCTCCGGCATGCCACGGGTATACGGCATCAGATACGAACCCAATTTTCAGCTTTTCCATAAAATCATCGAGGGACGCCAATCGGCATGCATAGATACTTAAAGCCATTCAGTTTAAAGCTATTTAAAAGGTGGGGCAGATGCAGAATGCTCGAACTGGGCACTACACTCTTGGCGACAACATTGTGCCAAAACATTATGAGCTTCTTATTGAACCGAACCTTAAGACCTTTGTGTACAAGGGCCTAGAATCCATATCAGTCGAGATAAAGAGACCAATCAAGCTCATCAAGCTCAACTCCAAGCACATCAGCATAAAATCTGCTCAAATAAAACGGGAGGGATCATCGCAAGATGCAGCAACGATAAGCGAGAACGCAGAAAGAGAAGAAATAACGCTAGTGTTCAAAAATCCAGTTTCTGGCAATGCAACAATAGAAATCGAGTTCACTGGCAGGAACACCGATAATCTCTACGGATTCTACAGGAGCAAGTACACTTACAAAGGCCATGACCAATACCTGCTCACTACGCAGATGGAGCCAGCTTCTGCAAGAACTGCCTTCCCGTGTTTCGATGAACCTGCATTCAAGGCAACATTTGGAATATCATTGCTGATAGATTCACAGCTAGACGCAATATCAAACATGCCAAAGAAGAGCACAACTAAGAAAGGATCCAAGAAAATCATAACATTTAGAGACACTCCAAGGATGTCAACATATCTTGTCTACATGTACGTTGGCAAGTTCGAAAGGATAGCAACAAAGGTGGGCGGTATAGACTTTGGAGTTGTCACTGTGCCCGGAAAGATAGCGCTTGCAAAGATGGCTCTTGATTACGGGAAGCGGCTATTCCTGGTACTAAGGAAGTACTTTGATGTGGGCTATCCTCTTCCAAAGATGGACTTGATTGCCGTTCCTGACTTCGCTGCAGGCGCAATGGAGAACTGGGGTGCAATAACATTCAGGGAGGCGGCTCTGCTTGGTGATGAAAAGACCATGTCTTTGCCAGGAAAGCAGAGAATAGCCATGATAATAGCGCACGAACTTGCTCACCAATGGTTCGGCGACCTTGTTACAATGGCATGGTGGGACGACATGTGGCTAAACGAAAGCTTCGCAACGTTCATGGCATACAAAGTTGTTGACAGGATATTCCCTGAATGGAGGTATATGGATTATTACAGGGAAGACGTGACGGGGCGCGGCCTAGTTGCAGACTGGTTCATAAATACCCATGCAATATCAATGAAGGTTGACAAGCCAGGCCAGATAGAAGAACTGTTTGACGACATTGGATATGAGAAGGGGGGCAGCGTCCTCTTCATGCTGGAGAACTTTGTTGGAACGGAAACATTCAGGAAGGGTCTCAAGATCTATCTGGAGGGCCATGAATACTCAAACGCCGTAAGGACGGATCTCTGGAATGCGATAAATGAGCAGTCAAGAAAGGAGCACAGGAACCTGCCGGTCCCGAATCTAATGAGGCAGTGGATAGAGAAGAAAGGCCATCCGGTAGTCAGCGTAAGCGAAGTGTCAAATGGCTACAAGGTTGAGCAGACAAGGTTCACGCTTTCAAAGACTATTGCAGACACATGGCCAGTTCCAATAAGCTATAATGCAAATGGCAAGACCGGCCAGATGCTGATGGGCCGGAGATCTGCAATGATAAAGGCTGATCATGGATGGATAAAGCTGAACTACGGCCAGACATCTTTCTATAGGACCTTCTACGACACTTCGATGCTAGAGAAGCTTGGTAGTCTTGTCAGGTCAAGGGAACTAGGCGAAGTTGACGCATGGGGAATAATCAGCGACCTGTATGCGTTGGCACGATCTGCAAGGATAACGCTGAAAGAATACTCTGATTTTGTAGGAAGGTACTGTCACGACATAGGATATCCTGCCAACATAGTGGTTGGTGGTAACATAATGGCACTCCATAATCTTTCTGAAGGCAAGCCATTCCAGAATGCAATCAAGCAGGTAGCAACCAGGTACTTCAGGGCAAAGCTCAAGGTGCTAGGCTGGGAGAAGAAGCCAGATGAAATCACATCCGACACGCTGGTGAGATCACAGGCAATAGCATCATTGGGAATACTTGGTGATGGAGAGGTCATAGGAAAGACGCGTTCGCTGTTTGATGGCTATGCAGAAGGCAAGCCGATACCCCCAGACATAAAGAGGGCCACATACGCCGTTGTCGCATACAATTCAAATGACGTGAAAACGTTCAACAGGCTGGCCAAGCTCTACAGGAGTGAGCGCATACCAGAGGAAGGGATAATGGCGCTAATGGCGCTAGGCTACTTCCGGGGCAAGAAGTTGTTTACAAAGGCCCTTGACTTCAGCCTTTCAAATGCGGTAAGAAGACAGGATTCATTCTACATAGCCAATGCGGCCTCGCTCCATTCAAGCCTGAGATGGGAGCATATGAAATGGCTGGAAAGAAACTGGAAAAGGCTCATGGAGCGATATACCCCAGATTCTAAAACATTGCGTGACTATGCATCGTTGTTCTGGAGAATAACTGAGCCAGAGCAATACGGCGAGTTCAAGAAGTTCTTCTCTGCAAAGAAAAATGTTAGGGACGACATAAAGACCGAACTCCTGCAGGTATCGGAGACCATAGAGGCCAACATCAAGTTCATAGGCCTGAATGGGGGTTATTGAGCATGGAGAGCATAAGAGTTCTTGCAATAATTTTCATAGTGGTTTTCGCCATCGCGCTGTACGCCTTTCTGAATTCGAATTCGTTGCCCAATGCCGCAACTACCACTGTCATTGCGCAGCAGGGACAGGGCGCACCTGCAAATGCGCTGTACCTTGATAAAGTGATAGATAGCGGAGTTTCTAACATATCGCAGGAGTCGTTCGGTGTTAATTACACCGGATATGTTACGATCGGCCAGCCAAGTGTAACGAATTCAAGCAACAGGTTTCCGGTCAGCATAACGTACGTGCGCTACTTCAATGCATCCAGGCTTGCCATATCAGCTGACAACGCAATACTTTTCAGCAACCTCAGCATAGTCTACGTAAGGACCAACGGCTCCAGGTTTTACTGCACCGCGGAAACGCTCGAATACATAGCAGGATTTCCTGTGCAAGGGCCATCTGGATACGCTTGCAGCGCCATCAATTCCTCGGCCGAGAACTCGATTATAGGAAGCACATCGGAACTATATTCTCAATTTGGGCTGCAGAACGCTAGCACGATAGAAGACATTCCGCTGACTGGCAACGGAACAAGGACATTCAACGGCATGCCCTGCCTCTTCCTTTCCGGCAACACCACCGCCAATAATCAGTTCGACCTATTTGGATCAGGGACGCAGAGATATGAAATGGCGACGTGCATCTCGTATCAGTACCACATACCCCTAAACCTCACTTTGATACAGGGAACGCCGAATGACAGTGCCGTGTATCAGGACTTTGAGATAAACCTCTCCGTAAGTTCAATCAACTATACCGTAAATGGCACTGGAATTGGAAAATTGCCAGGCCAGCTTACAAACTCCACTTCCGGAATAAGCACACCATCATTTAACTCGCTGATTATCAATGTAAGCAATGTGAAAGTGAACAACAGCTGCATTGCAACGCCATATTACGAGTGCAGCAACATAACCAATTCCGGCAGCGCGATAAGCTTTGATTTCGGCCAGAACATGGGCAATACAATATATAACACAGAATTGGCCTGTGCGGCAGGCAATTACAATGGAAATTACAGTTTTGTCAGGTCATTCAACGGCTCTTTGTCCCCGATGTTCATGAAGTACGTAGGCAACCTCCAGTGCACTGGCTTCACGAATTCAACTGCGGGAAACTGGCTCGTCGGTGCGATAGTATTAAACTACACGGACGCCAATGAACCTGCAAGCAGCTCCAATCCGTGGCTGCAAGGGATAGCCGCCGCATTCATAGTGAACAGGGATTGAGTAGATGGATGATCAGCGCATGCTGCTTGAGCTCGGCCGCATAATCAGGCATAGCTCCAGCCTTCCAAGACCTAACTCAATAAGCGTGTCCATGATAAGAAGGGCAGCAGAATCATTCGAGGGAAAGGCGATGCCAGGAAGGAACCTCAGGTTCGATAGTGATGACCTCCTTGCATTTGTAAGAAAGAATAGGCTGTTCGAACGTTACTACGAGGCGCTCTCCGCGTTCGGAAAACAGAAAAGAAGGTGCATAATAGTCGAAGGCGCAGATGGCACCGGCAAAACTTCATTTTCAAATGCGCTTGCACGTAGGCTTCATGGCAAGGCATATGAGAACAAGTCATATCTTTTGTTCAAGAAAATGTTCGGGCTTCCAAAGATGTGCAAGACTGCAGCTGTTGACTACAACCCAAATGCGCTGATAGCTATGGCTTTCTATCTTGTCTCGAATGCCATGGTCATAGGCGTTGCGTCAAAAAGGCATGAAAAGTTCACTATAATAGACAGCTCTGTGTTCAGGACCATAGCGTGCCACGTTGTCCAGCCCGACCTATCGATCAGAAACGCGGGACCAAACAAAAACCATCATGCCTTGTGCAAGAAACTCAATTCCATGGCTGCCGATGCGATAATGAGGGCTAAGTCTTCATGTATTGTTGTATTTCTTTATGCCGATGAGGAGGTCAGGCAGAAACAAGTGCGCGGCAGGGGCTATCGCGATGCATATGACACTAGTTCCAGATACGCGTCTGTGGTATCCGACTTTTTGCACGAAACCGAGCAGGAACTCAGGAAGAAGAATGCAAACGTCTTTTCCATAGATGTACTGCCAAAAATATCCGGGCCAAACACAACAATCCACAATATAGTCATAGGGCGGTCAGCCAGCAGAGCCGAAGACGTAAAGAAAAAGGTTGATGCGACTTTAGAGTATATGCAATCAAGCCACGGCCGTTTCTTTTAATGCCAAAACAAATTATTTTAAATGTTGCTATACAATCTGCATTATGTCAGACGGATTGGATCAGGATGTGTACGTGATAAGCAGGCCCATCAAGTTTGACCTGATGATGGCATACGGTTGCTACGACAAAGACGGGAACAAGCTCTTTGATGTAAAGAAGAAGCTACTGGGAGATCAATATTCCCTCCTGGATGGCTCTGGAAAGGAGATTGGCATGATTCATAAGACTATGATCGCGATAACCCCAACGTACGACCTTTATGATGGAAACAAGAACATAATAGGAAAGGTTGTTGAAGAGGCAAATATAAACCTGGTAACCGGCGGAAAGAGTTTCCTCCTCAATGATAAGGATGGAAAGAAGCTCGCCCATGTAACTTTGACTAGGCCGCTTGCAATGGCTGAGGAAGTGCTGCAGGGGCAGGCACCACAGAGCGCGACTATGGGCTTTGAAATAAAAAACAGCGATGATAGTGTCATATTTGCAAAGATAAGCATACAGAAACAGGCAAAGACCAGTTTTGTGGCAAGAGCGGGCTATGCCAATTTTGTCCTGGAGGTCAATGACAAGAGCATTTCCACCCTGCTTCTCTTGGAGTTTTCGATAGCCATAGACCATCTCTACAGTACATCCATCCGCGGGCCCAGTATGGGACTGGGGAAGGGCGGACTCTCAAATATCCCGGGGGGATTCGGTGGAGGGGGCGTGAATATTGGCGGAAGCGGCATCAAGCTAGGGCTGTGATTCAATGGCCGATATCGATCAACAAAATACTCCGCCAGCAATGCAGCCACAAAACCAGAGCATTAACAGAGGACCATCTATCGGGCGCGGATCATTGGTAATAATGGCCTTGGCGCTCGGGATAATTGTACTGGCAATCGGAATATACTTCTTATCCAGCCAGCATAGTACAAATGGCAACGGCACAGGGGCGCCCAGTTTGCAACAAGCCGTAACAACAGTGGCCGTAACGACAGTAGCTGCAACGACAGTGTCGAGTTATCCTAATTGCAATGGATTTACGCTATCGGAAAGTGCAGGTGCATCGTATGTGAATGGCACATGTGAATGGAGTGGTGGCCAATTGGATGTGCAGCTTGGCGCTGGGGACCCAGGCTCCGTAAGATTACAAATAGTGGGCCAATCAAACGGCGTTACTTACTTCAGTAATGTATCTGAGAGCAATTGCCCTGCTTATTATGGCTCGGTCAACATACCGCCCGGTGTTTATAAAATAATAGAGCACGATGGCACCGGAGGAGGTGCGGGAGCCTGTAGCGATGCCACAATAGCCCTGAGCTCCACCTCCGGCCCAACTGCAGCTACAACTACGCCGCAAAGTTCAAAGTCAACTGCTACTACTACAGCTTCGCAGTCCGGCTCGTCAAATTATGAACTCAGCTTGTCATCCATACCAAATAGCCAGGACTATTATGTTTACTCATCTTCGCCAAGCGGTTATTATGCCACAATAATACTGAGCAAGTCACCTGTCACGCAGATAAACGTGCCCTACAACATAAGCTCCGCTGTAGTCCTAGAAAGCAGCGCACAGGGCGCCCAGAATGTTTATAGCTTGGCAAAGAGCAACATAGAGGACGGGACTGCAGGCATATCTGTAACTTCTACATTCAGCCCTGGCATAGGCGATATGAGCGCCGGTTTTGTAGGCACATATGCAAATGGTACGGTAGGAACGGATATAATTTTCACTGAGGGCAGTATTTTTGCCGGTGTTACTCTCAGACAGAACGCAGGCTCGACTTCCACATCAACGGCACAGAGCGTAGCGCAGCAGTTTGCCCAGCAGATAGGCTAATGCAGTCCATCAAAGTGTTTACACGAGTTACGTATAGCTGATGATATGGCCAGCAGGTTCTTGATAGAGATCCTCCTTGTAATTTTTCTCATCTTGTTACTCACGTTCGTACTCCAGCTCACATGGTTGGCAGGGCCTTCACAGAAAATCTCCAATGTGACAACAACATCAGAGAGTCAAGCGCCAACAATACCTGGGACGGTAACAGAATATACCGCAGATTCGCTAAGCAGCGGAACATACAGCTATGATGGCCAAGACGGATTTATCTGGAATTTTAACTCGACATGGAATTATTACGTGTATCTGCCAGCGAACTTTAATTCCAGCAAGACGTATGCGCTTGTTATAGGATTTCACGGCGACGACGGAAGCGCCGAAGCTTTTGAACAGAGCTGGGAGAATGATGCCAACACCTACAACTTTATCCTTGCTTTTCCCCAGTCTCCAACCGGTGATTGGTACATACCAGTTGGCACTGCGATGGACAAATACATAATCAGCACAATAAAGAGCAAATACCAGATAAATGACGTATTCCTTACCGGGTGCTCCGCGGGTGCGAAAGTCATAATATATGATGCGCTGCTAAATCCCGGTGTTTTCAGAGGAATAGGGAGCGTGGTCGGCGACATTGACTTTGGCAGCTACAACCCCGGCACTTACACGTTTGATAACGCCAGCGGCCAGCATTTTTATATGATAAACGGCGCCTTGGACACCACCGTGAATCCTAACTACGTCAAACAGACAATAGCTAACCTGACTGCGGGAGGTGGCATTGTGATAGCCAAGGAATATAACATGGGCCATGAATGCCCCACATATGCATTTGATAATCTGAGCGCGTGGTTTGCTAGCCTGGAGTAATGGGAAAGTCGAACACAGTCCTTCTGCCCGTTGTCCTATGCTGGTGCATTCGGGCACACATTTATGCCGTTCCGTACCGCATCTATAGATTTCTTGAAGCTGAGTTTCACCCCCGCGTCTAACATTTTCTTGTTGCTCAGATAAGTATTTGCTATGTCTCCTGGCCAGCCCTGGCTTCCTCCAGTGTATCTTATTCTTGCTGCAGGTGAAACTTTTGCAATAACCATATTGGCTATATCAGATGCTGATGTCTGGCCTTCAGTGGCCAGGTTATAAAGATTCCCGCTCGCTCTTGATTTTGAATATATGTGCAGCATCGCATTCACACAATCAACTACGTCTATGTAAGATTTTCTTTGTTTGCCATTGCCAAGAACCTCCAGTTCTCTCCTGTTCTTTTTCAGCTTGTTTACGAAGTCAAGTATTACTCCGTGGGTCAGATTCACGCCAACTACATTGGCGAACCTATAGATGTAATGGTCAATGCCATAGAGATGGGAATAAGCCGTTATCAGGCCCTCACTTGCCAGTTTTGATGCGCCATATAAAGATATGGGGAGGAGGGGCCCGTAGTCTTCCGGTGTAGGCCTTATCCTAGGTATCCCGTACACAACGCTAGATGATGAAAACATGATAGAACCTATGTCGTTCTTCCTTGCCTCGTCAACAATGTTGTAAGTTGCTATAGTGCCCTGATTCAGATCTAGGTCAGTCCTTTTTGTCCCCAGGGCAACATCCGGATTGGCCGCCATATGTATAACCAAGTCTATATCGTTGCTCTTAAGCACCTTCGATAAGTGCCTTCTGTCAAGAAGATCTCCTTTAATGAACTTGAAGTTCTTTTTCTTCATGAACGGCTTCAGAAATTCGAGCTTACCGCTGCTAAGGTTATCGTAGACTATTACGTCTGCGCTGCGGCTTACTAGGGCAGCAGTCATGCTGCTCCCTATAAACCCGGCCCCCCCAGTCAGGAATATTTTTTTGCCGGTTACACTAGGCATAGACAAAGTGTTGGTGCAAGATAATTAAAACCTTTCCTATATGGGTGCGATTATGATTCGTGCCAGGTGATGCTCCATAAAAATAAAAGGCAGGCAGTTTCCAAATGGATACTAACCAGTTCTAGCAGTGTCTTTTTATTATTTCATTCGGAAATTATTTTGGTGAGAACATGAAGGTATTGGACCTATTCAAATTGGACGGGAAATTTGGCATAGTTACTGGTGTGTCAAGTGGACTGGGCATTGCATTTGCAACCGCACTTGCTGAGGCCGGCGCAGACTTGGTAGTTTGTGCTAGGCGCGAGGATAAACTGAGAGCAAGTGCAGATTCGATTGCAAAATCAACAGGCAGAAAGATAGTTCCCTTCGTTTGTGATGTGACAAAACAGAAAGACGTTGATGCGCTAATAACTTTTGCTGAAAAAACGTTTGGAAGAATAGACATAATGGTTAACAATGCGGGAATAGCGGTGGCGAAGCCAACATCCGAAATGTCTGAGCAAGAGTGGATGGACGTGATAAATGTCAACCTTAACGGAGTTTTCAGATGCGCTCAGGCAGCGGCAAAGAGCATGATAAAGAACAAGGTCAATGGCAGCATAATCAATGTTGATTCAATATACGGGGTGCACGGTGATATGGTTCCTGCCATATCTTATTATTCTGCAAAAGGCGGCGTGGCAAATATGACGCGCGCATTAGCAGTTGAGCTCGCACCTTACAACATAAGAGTAAATGCAGTGGCGCCAGGTTTCTTTCCAAGTGAAATGACTGCCCCCATATTCCAAGACGAAGGAATGGTAAGGCACATAAATGGAAGGACTCCAATGGGGAGAGTAGGTGAACCGTGGGAGTTAGAAGGCGCTACAGTTCTGCTTGCCTCAAAAGCCGGGAATTACATAACCGGCCATATATTGCTAGTTGATGGCGGATGGGATGCAAATTAGGTATTCAAATTGATACTTTTATGCATTTATAATTAAAGTGCGAGTGGATATTGTGAAGGCAGACTGCGGGAAAAATCCTACGTGCGAAACCCACCCCCTCCTTCCGTGCGCAAAAGGGCGCACCTTCCTCCCCCAGTAAGACTTTGCCTCAAAGACCTGGATCACGCAAACACGCACACGTTCTTCTCTTTTGAGAAGAGTGGACATTTGCTGCACCTGTTACTTTGGCACAGGTTGTCCAGCTTATACCACCTTGTGCCCATCCGCTTTATTTCCATTATATATTTTTCAAGAAGCCTTCCGTTTTTTGTGAGCCCATATTCGGTGCCTTGTGCGCTGTTCATGTAGGTAATAGTGCGTTTTTCCACTAGCCCGCTTTCTATAAGGTTCTTCAGGCAGCCACTTAGGTTCTTTGGCGTAATACTGCCTATTTCCTCAAGTATGGAATTGAATTGCATATTGCCCTTTGAGTAGTAAAGCGTTTCTATAGCCGGTATTGACCATCTTTCGCCAAGGATATGAAACAGCGAAAGTGTAGGGCACGAGGTCCTGTTTTGATAGGCCATCTCACCACCGATAATAATTGCACGTTTTGGTATATACGCCTATCGGTTATCCTTGCCACGGCGGACTGCTCTTGAAAAGGTAGGAACAGTGTATTGTGTGGACGCCTTATCCGGGGTACAAAATCGGAGAACTTAACCTCGGTTTTCCATTTTTAGGCACATATAAATATCAAGTGTTTTCGAATAGAGTTATAGAGTGATTGAAATGACAAAAGATGTAAACAGAACTGCCAGATATCTGGTCGAGAGCCTCCGATGCTCGGAGAACTTGCCCGGCCTGAAAGACATATCTGAGACTTTTGCTAGCAGGTTCACCGGAGCTACAGTTCTCAAGGCTACGTTTGCAGGGGCAGAGTTGAACAATGCAGTGCTTCCTGTGAGAACAAAGCCCTCAAGGCTCCTGAGGATCGCGCCCAGCAATTTTGGAGGTGTGGAAGTTGAGGTATTTGATCCTGCAGTTAAGGAGAAGGTTGTTGGCATCCTGAGCAGGGGCTTGACAGAGGGAATGATACCCCCATGTGACATGAAACCTCAGCTTGAGTGATGCCTGTCACTTGCCTTCTTCGAAGCAAATGGCATAACCGCTGTTTGTGCTTGGTCCAAAGCTGAAATGAAAAAATGATTAAATGCCATCACAACTAGCAACTAGGGACGAGAAAAGGGTGCTGTTATACATACAGTTCGTTGCCTCACGCTCTGGCAAGTCTGTCACTCCTGCGGACATCCGGTTTGTACTGGATATACCAAAAAAGAGGGTCGCCGAGGCATTGACCGGACTATTGAGAGAAGAGTTGGTTTCGTCGGAGGACAGGCATGAGCAGAATTTAGAGGGCATGATTAAAAATCCAAATGCTCCTGCTTATCAAATAACAGACAAGGGAATTGATATGGCATTGCTCTTAAGGGATCAAATTGTTGATCAGCAGGATACCAAGAGGATTTATGGATAGTGATATCGGTTGGGTGCCCCTAACCTTTGCCTGGCAAAGCAGCATGCTTATTGAACGATCAGGGAGCTGGGCTGGCGGGAATCCTGCTAAGCAGAGGGCCGAGAGGGGAGGCTATGGGAAGCCGTAAATATCTAAAGAAAGTAAGGGTTAACAGGTTGATTTTATTATAGGAGAAAAAAAGAGACCTGGAGGCAGCTCTGAAGGTCAACGTGTGGACCAATCAGAAAGTGAATTGAGAGGTAAACTTCGTGGTTTGGCAGCAGCATCACTAATTCTACCTCTTTTCAGCATGCCGGCATACCGTGACCGAGATACGGAAATGATGCTGGCAGCGGCTAGGAGAAGGCAAGAGAAATGGAGGATGACGCACCCAGAACCTACTCAGCACCTCTGGAAACCCCTGCGCGTTGATGTGAAAGTGGCAAAGGAACCGATGACTCCTGAAGAAATAAGAAGAGAGCAGGCAGAATTTGCGCAGTGGCAAAGGAAAAGGGCGGAAGGACTAAGTGAATTAGATCACGCCACTGGTTTTTGGGATAGGCGTAAAATAAGAAAAAAGTATATGGGAATGGGCATTTCCCTGCCAGACAGATAGACCTTAGGTGATTCTAAAAGTTGCGGGAAAGCTTGTTGCCAAGGTCAGGAGAGAGTTCCGATGAGGGCGCTGAGGGGG
>JASHSJ010000016.1 GCA_030040895.1 Microcaldota archaeon
AAGAAATCCACAAAATCCCCATACGTATTTTCGTGCGAAACTTTTTAATTGAGTGCAAAGATTTTGTGCAAATCTATAAATAACAAAAAGTGCTTATATAACCGGGGGGTTATGGTAACAGTAAAGACTGGTGAGAGGCTTCTTCTGAGCGGAAAAATATACGACATAGTGGAAGATGTTGAGGAAGGGCAGGAAAAGTCTGAAGTTTCTCTTCCGCTTCCTAAGAATGCTGACGGCGTACGCACTATAGACAGCCCAGAGAACATAAAGAACGTGCTAGTGGGAGTGCATGGCCATGGCTACATAGGACTCATAGACTTCATGGGAGAAGATTCCAGCATTGTGCAGGCCGCACGAACTTCATATGGCAAGGGCACTAAGAAAACCAGAGAAGATCGTGGCTTAATAAGATACCTTATGCGCCACAGCCACACAACGCCATTCGAGATGGTGGAATTCAAGTTTCTTGTCAAGATGCCCATATTCATAGCAAGACAATGGGTAAGACATAGAACTGCTAACATAAACGAGTATTCAGGAAGATATTCTGTAATGACAGATGAGTTCTACGTGCCAGAAGTCGATAATATACTCGGCCAATCAACAAGAAATAGACAAGGAAGCGAAGGTGTACTTCCAGAAGATGTAAGAAAGGCCTTTGTTGATGATGTTACAAAGACATCTCAGGAAACTTATTCAAGATATCAGAAGGCGCTTGCAGGAGGAATATCAAGGGAGATGTCGAGGATACTACTTCCTCTCAACCTCTATACAAAATGGTACTGGAAGAACGATCTTCACAACATACTTCACTTCTTGCTTCTTCGCATGGATGCTCATGCTCAACAGGAAATCCGCGACTTCGCAATTCCGATGTATGGGCTTGTGAGCCAGGTAGCTCCAATAACATGTGAGGCATTCATGGACTTCAGCATGCAAGGTGTAAGACTTTCAGATAAGGAGCAAAATGCACTAAGCCTTATCCTAAACAACGGGGAGAAATTTGAGAAAGCGTGCGAGCTTTCAGGAATAGAACTTATCAGACCTGATGGAAAGCCAATGACTACTGGTGAGGGACCAGAGTTCCGCGATAAGCTTGAAAAGATAAGAGGCAGGGCGCAGAAAATCCTAAGCGCTACAGAAGTTGGTAGGAATCCTGATTACTGAGGAAGTCCGAAATCCGTAGATACCATACCCATTGCCTGTTTGGCCCTGGTCCATATTTCATTCTGAAGCCTATTCGCTTCTTTTTCGTCTCTACCTCCTAACTTATATATCACGCCTAAAACTGCAGCTCCGCTTCCTGCTGCTAAAGCACCCACGCCCAGATGGTCTGAAGCGGTACCAGCAAAAGCAATAAGACCTCCAAATGCTAAGGCAACTGAAGAACCTGATAATGCTAGAGTATATACACCCCTCTCCCTCATATATAAAGTATCGAATCTTGCAAGTTCGGGCTCTAAAAGACTCAAAGCTGCCGCGCCCTTTTGATTATCAAAAACTGAAGCAATATCTGCCGCCTTTGAAGATGGGAAGTTTCCGTGAGCGCAATCATACATATCATACCTGCGTATAAGCACTCTCGTAAGCGTTTCAAGGTTTTCTTCTAGAGTCCTTTCAGCTCGCAAGGCCGGGGTCGCTGTTGGTAATACATAATCCACTGATGCACGTGTCATTCTAATCACTATGGCTTGCCAGATCCAGATATTTAATCATTGTGGACACTGCCGTAGCTATCGCATCATGAGTCGCATAAGAAAAAGTCAGCGCCTTGATGCGAGTTCAGCTACTTCTGGGCTTGCTGCACTCTCGCTGCCCTTTCCTTGGCCCAGTGCTGATACAAGAACCACATCTCCTATGTTCTTTATGTTCTTGAATAGCACGCTCTTGGTTTGTAGCATGCGCTTGACTTCATCCCTGTCCATGTTCTTCCATTCTTCCATGAGGAGTCTGCTGACCTCGCCTCTTTCCAGGTCTATTATCGCATCCCTTACCTCTCCCAGGTATTGCCCTGCGTCGCTGTAGATGTCCATGCTATAAACTTCCGATATCTTCATTCAGTCACCTGTTATTCCATTGGAGTTCATCTTTAAAAATCTTCTGCGGGTTTTTGCAGGCCGGTGATTAGCGGAACTTTGCGATTTTGGCATCTGCGAAAGCGATCTTTGCAGCCATTTCCCGCTCATAATCTATAAATATCTGGACAGCAGATTCTGTCTTGTGGTTCTTTGGTAGGTGTTAGCAGGGTTTCTGCGCAACAAGGAGCAGTTTCGCGCGTAGTGGCTGTTACTGAGATAAAATATGAAATAGGAGAGAGATTTAGCTTCACAGCTCATGGAATAGACCTTGATGGGCTCAAGGAAATAATCGGAAGGACAGACATCGGAATCGACGTATCAGATGGATCGCAAAATGTGGATAACACAGCAACATGTACAAGGAGGTTTGGCTACAACAAAACTACTGAGGTCTATGTAAGGTCTGTGCCTGAAGGGCTTGCATTCATGACAATGGGTGATGGGGGAACCAGAGGCAATGGCGGCATATCAATGCTCAAGGACATCCGTGCCGTCCTCGCAGGGGAGAAAAGCGGCGTAAACAATGAGTTTACAATGATGGCAGCTGATCTGATAAGGCTTGGAGAAAAAGGCCTTGCGGTCGGGCTTCTCAAGTCCATAGGGAAGGATGACCCAAAGGAAATACAAAGTATAATGGCTAGAAAGGATCAGCTGCTGCACTCCAGCAGGGTTCCCGATTCGATAGCAAGAGCGGTAAACACGCTGGCCGTCGAAATCCTAAAAAGGGCTGACAGCGGGTTGATAAGGTTTATATCTGATGAGCAAGTCAAGCTTTTGCGGGAAATTGCAATTAAGTTCCGGAGGTATGGTACTGCACTTATAAGGCAAAGGGCTGATCCTGTATTCGCTGCATACATGCGAGGCTGATGACGGCAGCAAAACATTAATATACTATGCAGTTAGAATGATTATCAAGTCTGTTATCGGGGAAAATTTATGATAGGCAAAGAGGGGACTCCGGGGCCCGCGCTCACGCTGAGCAAGGTCAAGGACGTCATAGAGCAGAGAAAGAAGAAGGGAGAGCTTACTTACGAGCAGCAGCTTGCCGAGGAGCATGCGAAGAAGTTCGCCACTATAAGCGACAGCGCTGCAGACAAGATGACAAAAGATCTCATGGACCTCGGAATGAGCGAAGCCGCAGCTGTAAAGCTAATTGACATAATGCCAAAGAGCCCTATGACAGTCAAGCAGATACTAATGAACGAGAACAAGACATTCTCCGAGGATGAGATAACGAAGATAGTCTCTATAATAAAGGCAGGAGCCTGAATGTCTTTAATGGGTGGATAAGTTGCACGGAGAGGAGAAGAGGGAAGATTATGCGTACGTTTTGGACTTTCTGTCCAGCGGGAGGTCTTCATCCGGAAGGGCAGAGCCGATAGGCCAGCTGGTTGGAGAAGAATGGTTCACCCTACTCGAAGTAGTTCCAAAGCCTGGGGCGGCGATGTCGCAGGGGGAGAAAGTCTACATCGGGAGGGCAGAGCGTGACAAGGTAGCACTAATCAAGGCAAGGATAACGTACAACGACTTGACACAGAACGCAAAGGGCGAACTCCCGCAGGCTGTTTCAAGGATAGTGAAGGCGAGGGAGCAGCACTTCGTAGATGTATTCAACAACGCAGGGCCACTTAATATAAGGGAGCATTCCCTTGAACTCCTTCCTGGAATAGGGAAAAAGCACCTTGGTTCCATACTAAAGGCAAGAGAGGAGAAGAAATTCGAGAGCTTCAAGGACATAAGTGAAAGAATAACGTTGATGCAGGAACCGGTGAAGCTGATAACAGACCGAATTGTTGAAGAGCTACAGGGCACTGGCAGGTTTTACATGTTCACAAAGCCTTATGTCAAGAAAGAGGGGAGATACTGAAACAGCCGTGCCTAGCAAAACCCTTTTAAAGCTGAGCAGTTTAGCATAATCCATGGCAGGAAAGGGGAAGGCAAAGGCTCCCAAGCAGCTTGCGCTCATAGCAAAGAGGATAGAATGGCTTCCTATAAAGAGCGGCGAATTCTCAGATAGAATGCTAAAGGCCCTTGACAAGAACATAAGGAAGCAGCCAATAGTATATGGGCTGTTCAAGAACGGAAAGCTGGTGGTTGTCGGACAGTCGGAGGGACTCGGAAAGCTAAGATCATACATAATGTCAAACAAGAAGAAGCAGTGGTGGGACAGGTTTGCCATATACACGCTGTCAAAGAGGAAGTACCTCAATGACATAGAGGCTCTGACAGTGAGAATGTCATGGCCCACAAAGGCCGCTGCAAAGAACTTCACAAGGGCGTCAAACATGACGAACAGCGTCAAGGGAGACGTCAATAAGTGGATAAACGGGCAGATGAAAGGAACGGCAAGAACGCTTAGACCAATGGAAAAAAGGTATTCGAGAATCAGGAAGAAACTTGAAGGCAAGGCGAACAAACTGAGAAAGACCTACATGAAGAGGATCATGAAAGCAAAGGACATAAAGATACAGAAAAGATTGAGGGCAGAGCGTGACAAGAGGCTCAAGGACATAGGCGCGCAAGTGAAGAAGCTCTATCCCTGGCAGAAGAACATAACAATGCTGCAGAGGAAGATGAGAGAGCTTCAGAAGCTGAAGTTCTGATCATCTTATTTATGCTTTTTCTAGATGGACGGCAGGAACTATCAGCGTGCGCTGTGCGCTCATGATTTTGACCCTGACTTCGTAGGCGTCGCCGCGCTTAGATACTACTGTGCCTATCCTTCCGCGATATCTTGGATGGGGTATGTTCCTGAAATTGCCCTTCGGGACTATGGCTACCTTGTCTCCTTCCTTGAACTGCTTTATGAAAGTGGCTACGCTCAGCGTTGAAGGCTTGTGGTGCCTTGCAAGATGCCTTGTCCTGCCAACAAATAGTCCTCCTGATCTCTTTGTCATTATATCATCAAAGAATGCTGCCACTGCATAGGTATAGAGAGTATTGCATACGCAATATATTTATACTTGCCCTGCGACTTATGACAGTGTTCTGATGGCAAAGGGAAGGAAAAGGATAGTATTAAAACCCACTTACAGGGTCGTTAACATAGTGGCTAATGCGGATCTGCAGCTAGATCTTGATCTATATGGCTTGGCAAGAATGTCTCATGAGGTTGACTACGAGCCGGAGCAGTTTCCAGGAGCGATATTCAAGGTTCATGAGCCGAAGGCAGCTCTTCTACTCTTCAAGAACGGCAAGATCATATGCACAGGAACTAGAACGACAGCAAACGTAAGAAGGGCAATAGAGCAGGCAATTGAGCTAATAAAGAAGTACAGGGCATCAGTAAAGCAGAAATCATAACTTGTTCTTGCAGTCGGCGAATAAGTAAAATCATTCGCTGATTGCCGTATATACGGTATCTGTCGTAGAGCCGATAAATATTTATATGTGTGCATATAATACAATAGCACGCAAAATTGGGATCACGCTAATTCTGTAACAACCCTATTCTCATCCACCCGGGGCGTATGTCAACATACGCTCCATTTTTTACTTGATAGCGCAAGCTATTGTTTCTGAGCAAATACAAGATA
>JASHSJ010000017.1 GCA_030040895.1 Microcaldota archaeon
GGAAGCCTCAGATACATAAACAGTGTCGCGTTTGTGAGACCAGATGAGATTCCCGTTGTGCTGGTCAAGTTTGCGGCAAAGTACAAGTCTGGCGACGTTGTAGTAGAAAAAGGATCATTCACTGACCATGCATGGGTAAATGCTCAAGAAGTAAAGAACTACAAGTGCATAGAAGGAATACACGAGGAAGTAGCTCAGACAATCGACGTTTTTTCCAGTTCTAGTACATAGCACTTAAATTACTTTTGGATCATAACTAACCAGAGCATGTCTTATGTCATGGCAGCGACCCAGGATAAAAAGACTGAAGAGAACTCTTGAACGGGTGGCTCTCCTATCATTAGTCGTAGACATAGCAATATCAGCCACAACGGTCACATCACTTTTTGTAGGGCAGAGTTACACAGTAGGAGTAATATTCATACTAAACTACATCCTTACAATAGTAGTTGTGATATCATTGATTTTGATAGGCTCGATAGTTGTATTATCGCACTATCATAGGATACCGAGAGCACTTTCAGTGTTTACTTTTAGACATTGAGTAAACACATTCAGGTGTAAAAGAAGACATTTTTGAAACCTCAATGCATGCCTTGGAACTTGTGACCAAGCTTTTCGCCAATTAGCTCGATGTATTTATTTACGACCTGGGGAACAGAGCGAAAGCCATTAAGCCCGGAGAGGGAATTGGGACCTCCGCGCAATTTTGCCCTAAATTATGAAGCCTCAGGAGGGAGTTGAACCCTCGACTTCCAGTTTACAAGACTGGCACTCTACCACTGAGTTACTGAGGCGTTAAAGCTTAATAAGCTAGGATAGTATCTATTGATCTTTCTTATATGTTTAAGATTTCTAAATCCTATATACATTATGTATTTTTTGACCTCTTGTTCACCATTAATATATAAAGATAGTTTTTTACCCGGATACGTTGTACGTATTCCCAAATTTTTGAGGAAATCAACTATCTCAAATAAAAGTTTCTTATTTTTGATGTGCAGTTCTATCTTAATGTAAGGATACTTATAAGCCTTTCTTATATCGAAGTAAACGGAGCCATCTGTATCAATAATGCCCCTTATACAATGCTTGGTATAAAGCCGCCTATACTTTATTTTGCCCGGTAATAAGACCTTCTTAAATTTGCCATAGCCTGCTGGTATACCAATATCGATCAAAAAATTCGCGAACTCCTTATTATTGATCCTTAGCCTAATAGCTCCGTCCCGCACAAATATTTTAGGTGAATAGTTTAACTCCTTTTTCACTACATTGTAAATTTGTCCAAAATACTCACGATCTTTTATTGGATCGCCGGTTATTTCTACATACGATGGGCGTTTATTGTATATGTTTCCGTTGCCAATTATAATCCCAGCTAACTCACTTATATTTTGATTTAATTTGAGCATTAAATCATTTTAATTAACTTTATATAAAAAGCTCAACTTAGCACTATGCGCTCCGCTGTCTTCATAGCGCGTTTCTTCTTCTCCTGATGCGTTTTCAAGAAATCAGCAACGAATGCGATTGCCTTGTCCTTGAGCTCTCCTGATGTCATGCTGCCGCTCTTGAACTGCTGATATATTTCATCAACCAGTTTCTCATCGTTGCAATGATATCTGAGAATTTGGTATGCTCTATCTACCTCTGGAACTCCTCCAAGCTTCCTGTGCTCTGCTAGCGTGTCTCTCCCTCCTGAGAATGCGTCCTTTATCTTCTTCTTTGCTGCTTCTGGAGTGTCAGACAACAATATCGTTGTTGCTGGATCCGACGAGCTCATCTTCTTTCCTAGCTGGAGGCTAGGCTGGAATGAGAAGTATATGAAGGAAGGTGGCACGAAACTGTACGGAAGCTTAGCCGCTATGTCCCTTACTGCTCTTGCATGAGGATCTTGATCAACTCCTATCCCAGTTATTGATGGCATTGGTCCACTGAACTCCTTGAGCTGCGTGTGGAGTATGTCGGCATACTGCAGCATGTTGGCAGAATGCTTTCCTGGAGTGTATTCATTGCCATATATCGCAAACAGTGTGCTGTACGTGAACTTCTTTGTGAGTTCAAATGCGAATTCATAGTATCTCTGCGGCTTCCTGCTCTGCACGTATATGTCTTTTTCTTCAACTCCTAGTGCCAGCGCATCTGATACATTGTCAATTGCTATCTGCTTGGCCTTTTCTAGGCTTGGGACCTTCTCATCGGGCCTTGATACATATCCGTCTATGTCAGCTGCCGCGAAGTAACACTTTGCCCCCAGGCTCTTTAGATACAAAAACATGTCAATGTCGACCTTGTGGCCCAGGTGCATTGGTCCCGAGCACGCTACCCCAGTCATCTGTATGAATGGCTTGTTCTGCTTTATCCTCTGGTCTATTAGCTCGAATCCTCTGTGTGCTATTATTATGCCTCTCCTGAAGAATATGTGATCATATCTTTTTCTTTCCGCCTCGCTGAACGTTGACAGTCCGAACTGCTTTATCAGCCTGCTGACCACTTCCGAGTTCTCGGTATCGGGAGCTGCTGATGTCCACGCATCAAGCTCTATCTTGTCAGGCATAGCATCTCTTAACATAAGGACAAATAAAGTATTAAAAGGCATGATGCAACAATATTTTGGTATAGCATGGACAGAAAGACACAGCTGCAGTTGGGCGCTGCTGCTATTGTGGTTATCATAGTGGCATTCACCGTTGGCATAGCCCTGCTCAGCCCCTCATCATCCACATATCAAAGGGTTACTGTTGCCACAATATCGACTCCGGTATCCGTTGCAACTATACAGCCGAGCACAGCGACAACAACAGTCCAGCCAAACAACGTCCAGATACTAGGGAATCAGCAGTACCAGAATGTTTACATCAAGAACTACAGCATAGTCATAATACCAGGCAACAACGACAATATAGCGATATACATAAGCAAGAACGTAACCGCCATAATACAAATATCTGGCAATTCAAGCACCATCAAGATGTTTGGCGGATATACGGACCTTAATCTATCCGGCATGAACAACCAGATCCATCTGATAAACACCACGGTCATAAGTATCAATGAAACTGGCAGGAACAACGCAATCTTGTCGGCGTGACCCAACCCCAAAACCTTTATTAATCTTGATGCATATACTACATCAAATCAAAAGCCGTAGCGGGGCTCATTGCCCTTTTTCTAAGGTGAAATCATGGGAAAGTTTCCAATCGCAGACGCAGAGATTTCCAAGATATGGATATGCAAAAAATGTAAGGCCAGGAACAAGGCCGGAGCAGAGCACTGCAGGAGCTGCGGCTATGATGTCCTGAGACCTAAGAACAAGGACATAAAGGCAAAGAAGTGATATTTGATTATTAGGTGATGGTATGGATCTCAATCCTGTAGAGCAGCTCGTCATGAATGCAATGAAGGAGCTAGGGGCAACAAAGGAAACTTCGATAAAGACTGCCGATGACATAATGAAGAAATGCAACAGGCCGAAGGGCATGGTAAACAACGTGCTGACCGAGCTTGTCCAGAAAGGTGCGATAAAGAGAGTGGCAAGGGAGAAGGCTTCAGGATACTACATAATATCTCCGTAGATATCATGGAAGAACCGCAAGAGTATGTAGACTTCATGGCGAAGTACAAGGACTGGGTAGCCATAAGGAAGATAGGAATAAGAGCCGATACCAGGCCAGAGGAAGTCGCATTCTATCTTGCTGGAATAAGAGCTCTTGCAGATTCGAAGGCATTTTCAATACTCGGGATAAATACTGCAGCGCTCGATTCTTTTGCAGATACGATAACACAGGGCAGCAGGAAGAACTACCAAGCCCTTGCCAGCGCACTATCTAAGATGGGAAGCCCGGAGCAGAAACGCACTGTCGATTCCGCATGCTCAAACAAGGACATGATGCCTCTGGCAGATACGTATCTACTCACCAAGGTCATAACGAATGTGGGCTATGACCTGGGTGCTAGCCAGCCGGCGATGTCCAAGATATGGAAAGATCTAAAGGTGCAAAAAGGACCAGGAAGACGCCCCAAGAAGTGAGTGAATTTCATGGCCAACAATCATGATAATCTATCCAATCCTAGGGTTTGGAGGACAGGGGTCAAATATCTGAGCAAGAGCGACAAAGTTCTGGCCAGGCTTATGTCAAGGATGAAGCAGGAACCCCTCAGGCTTTCAAGGAACTACTACCATACGCTGGTCCTTTCAATAATATCGCAGCAAATTGCATGGTCCGCCGCCAATGCGATAATGAACAAGTTCAAGGGCATATACAATGGCAAGATACCAGAACCAGAAATATTTTTGAAGACCAATCCTAGGAAGGTCAGGGGCGCAGGGGTTTCTCCACAGAAATACTCATACATAAAGGATCTCTGCGAGCGCATAAACGGCGGTAAGCTGGACCTGCGCAGCATATCCTACCTCAGCGACGAGGAAGCTATAAGAGAGCTGGATGAGGTCAAGGGCATAGGAAGGTGGACCGCAGAGATGTTTCTAATATTCAGCCTTGGCAGGACAGATATCATGCCAGCTGATGACCTGGGATTCAGGAAGGCAGTCCAGAGGACTTACAAGCTGAGGAGCCTGCCAGACAGGAAGACGCTGGAGCGAGTATCAAGGTCATGGCGTCCCTATAGGTCCATAGCCACGCTCTACCTCTGGAGGAGCTCCGATTAGCTAGCCCTCCCTTATTCTCATTCCCGGGAATCCGTGGCCTTTTGCGTATATATCAGTCTTTCTCCTGAATTCCTCCATATGGGCTGCTACGCGCTCCACGGTTAGTTCAGGTTTCTGCTCCACACCTACGGCGGAAATCTTGGATTCCGTTCTAGGCCCTGGAATCGGCTTGATTTCTGCTTGTGCAGACATACCTGTCGATAATTCAGTTTGCACGCCCCTAAAAACTACTATACCTTCTCCTATACCTGCCAGCTTAGCATCTATAACCCTTGATCCATGCATGGTTTCACCAGTGATAAGATACGCGTCATGCCACATTCTTAAATGCCGAACTGCGATTCGTTATCTGACGTTTAGATAAAATCAGCGCCATCTTTCGTTGTTACCAGTTGCTATGCAAACAACAGTTTTGCCGTCGATATTTTTACTTCCCGCGAACTTGATGAGCCCTGCAAAGCCTGCGGCGCCGCCTGGTTCAGTTCTTATCCCGGAGCGCTTGTACAGTATTTTCCTTGCCTCCTCTATCTCTGTGTCACTCACACTTACTGCTCCACCATTTGTATTCTTTATGGCCTTCATGCACTCGAATCCGAAGGTAGGAAATCCGACCGCTATGGCATCGGCATAGGTCCTGGGTTTCACATACTTGATGCTATGCTTGCCCTCTATGGCCCTTATCAGCGGGTCGCAGGATGAAGACTGGACGGCTATAATCCTCGGCAGCCTATTTATCAGCCCGAATCTCTTGAGCTCCGCAAGCCCCTTGTATATTGCGGCAAGCAGCGTCCCGTTTCCTACCTGTACTACGATATAATCTGGAACCTTATAGTGCAGCTGCTCTGCTATTTCAAAGCCCACCGTTTTCTGGCCCTCCTTCCTGTAGTGGTAATCGCCACAGAGAAAGAAGTTGTTCTTTCTTGCAAAAGCCTCTGCAAGGTCCGCTGCCCTGTTGAAATCTCCATTTATTTTCTTTATTTTTGGTCCCTGTTTGCTTATCCTCCTGATCTTATCAGCATTTGCGTCCTTGCTTATGAACACCGTTGCATTTATTCCAGCAAGCCTTGCGTATGTTGATATTGACAGCGCCATGTTGCCTGTTGATGCGCAGCAAATATGATCAAAGCCGAGTTCCATTGCCTTGGTTATCTCGATGGCAGTGCCTCTGTCCTTGAAAGAACTGGTTGGATTGCCTGTCTCATCCTTTATGTATACTGTGGCGTTTTTTCCTATTGAATTGGTCTTTTTGAGCTTGACAAGAGGTGTTCCTCCTTCTGCCGGTCCAAAAAGCCTTCCCTTTATCGGGAGGAATTCTATGTAATTTACCATCCTGAGCGGCTTCCAATTCATAATTTTTGGCCTGTTTCTGCTGTAGTGATAAGTAACTTCGAGCACCGCATTGCAATCAGGACATCTAAAGTGCTTGGCTGACCTTGAGAACCTCGTTCCACACTTCGTGCAAACAAGCGTATAATCGAGCATTGGACCGAATAACAGATGCAAGTTAAGAATATAGAGCTAAGCCGTATGCTCGAAACTTGCGTTTCCCAAACCGTCTATACCTGCCTACTGTGCTTTCTATGCTGTACAGTGTTAGCATCTATGAGCTGCTGCTAAACGTCGAAGTGCGATTGCCGGGATTTGAACCCGGGCCCCTGCCTTGGCAAGGCAGAGTCCTACCAGGCTAGACTACAATCGCACGAATGATAATTATACCAGAAAAGCCTTATAAAATGCAGCTCAATTTACTCTGCTTATGGAGAAGGTCAGAAGTTTCTGTAGCCTATCTCTTGCTGGAGATTCAGGCACTGCCTCTTCGATCAGCTTCAATGCCTCTTTTATCTTTGCTTCCTTAAGTTCGTTTGCATGCTCTATTGCGCCAGATTTCTTTACTATTCCTATTGCCTCATCGATTGTCTCATGATCTCTTGTATGCGACTTGAGTATTTCTACGAGCCTCTCTGCGTCTTTCTTTGGAGAATGTTTAAGCGCATGAACAACAAGAACTGTTATCTTTCCCTCAGTTATGTCCTCCCCTACTCCTCCTTTTGTGTCTGATACCCTGCTTGGCGTTATGTTCAGTATGTCATCCTGTATTTGGAATCCAACGCCCAGCAATTTTCCTGCCCTTCCTATCTTCTCAACCGTCTTATCATCAGCGCCACCAATTATTGCCCCGATCTTCATTGCAATTCCTGTTAGAGCACCAGTCTTGTCCGCAAGGACCTGTAACACCTGCTTCTCGGTTATTGCAAATGGACTTACTTCAAAGTTGTGCCAGACAATCTCAACTCCTTGGCCTACTCCGAGTCTTGTCATGTCTTCAACGCACATGCCCAGCATTTTTGCCTTTTGTTTTTCATCTATCTTCTTGCTGTCTTTTATCGCATTGAGCGGCATGAAGAACATAACATCGCCAAGATTTAGTATCTTCGGCACTCCAAATTTCAAGTGTGTCGCTTGTTTGCCCCTTCTCATCGTTGAGCCATCCTCTATGTCATCGTGCAGCATTGTTCCTGTATGTATGACCTCTGGTACTACTGCAAACTCAAGAAAATGATCTGGTTTTGCGCTGAATGCTTCCATAACAAGCATAGTTGTTAGCGGTCTTAGTCTCTTGCCACCAAGGTTTAACATGTACCTGGCAGGTTCTATTACGCCTAGCTCTATCCCTCTCTCATCATATGCGTGTCCTTCACGTGCAGCCGAACCAGCAAGATATCCAGGAGATGAAAATCTATGGAGGCTCTCGTATAGCACTAGGTCTATCCTCTGCGCCTGCGCCTTTGCCCAAGCCATAAGCTCCTCATTCTCAGAGTCTCTTGTAATCTGAACACCCCTAGAACCGCCATTCCTCGTTCTTTGCGGCATAAACTTCCTTTATAAGCACAGTATTGTGATATTTATAGCTTGCCTAAAAGCCTTGCAAATGCTTCGTCTTTTGTTTAACTATCATCACTTCTTCCTTTTTGCCACATTTGCTATTGAATCTCTTGCAAGCCTCTTTATCGGCCCCTCTTTTATGTTTCTAGAGAGTTTATTGAAATTTTCTATCGCTTCTTGTGCTAATCTCTCTGATTCCTTTTGAGCGTAGTCCAATGACCCCAGTTCCTTAAACATGCGTAGTACATATTGAACCTCAGCGTCAGTTTTCTTCTCTCTCGGTTTTGCGTATATCTTCTTTAGTTTGTTTAGTACTGGTGTAGGAGCATTCTGCACCGCATGAAGCAGTATAAGTGTCTTGGTACTTTCCATAACGTCAGTGCCTATCGTCTTGCCAAGAATCTCAACAGTCGAGCTTGCATCAAGTATGTCGTCCTTTATCTGGAACGCCTTGCCGACAGGTATCCCATAAGCATACATTTTCTCCAGTTCCTTCTCATCAGCACCTCCTATTATTGCACCGCATTGCATAGGCCCGCAAACAGTATAATATCCGGATTTCGCCCATATTGACTGGTAGTAATCCTCAAGCGAGAACTTGGTTATGTCCTTCACTTCGTTCGTAAGCCTTAGGTCGTAGTACTGACCTTGATGGGTCTTCATCATTATGTCATAAACTTTGTCGAAGTAAAAGTTGCCCCTTTTTCCACCTAGCGCAAGCATGGCATCCTTTGCCATCTTCCATAGTATTGCATGTAGCGTGTCACCTGCAAGTATTGCATATTCCTCCCCAAACAACACGTGTTCAGATGGTCGGCCTCTTCTCCATGCATTTTTGTCCATCCAGTCATCATGAATTAGGAAATAATCTTCCGAGAGCTGCTGTATTGCCGCTGGTAGTATTGCATCATCAAGATTTCCTCCATATAAGAGAGTCCAGAGAAGCAGGTAAGAAGGTCTCCTATATTGCCCTTTGCTGTCAGGATAAGCCCTAACCATCTTGTTGTTGAAGTCCTTGGGATCTCCACTTGGCATATATTCGCAGAGTTTCTGGTACACCATCTCCTTATTCTGTGCTATAAACTCTCCGAATTCTGAAGGTACTACTTTAGAACGCTCAGTTGCTAATGCCTCTTTCTGAACTTTTACCATAAACTTACCTGCATTTCAATAATTAGTGCCAGTTTGTGCTATAAGCCTTTGCTCATGATACATTGCGAAAGGAAAATATTCCTTACCAGCTGCAATATGATTATTGACATAACCGATAAGAAATTAATTAATGCTACGTTTGTAGCCGTATGAATAATTATTCTTATATATGAGATTGGGAGCATGTTACAGAAGTGATACTATGGAAGGCAAAACAAAAGTAGTTTCAGTAGCTTATCCAACAATACCCATCATTTTCGTAGCTTCGGTAGACAACCAAACCAGAGTACCACTGCATGACACGATGGGACTTGCAGTAACAGACCTTCAAATGAAGACAAGAAGCACTACAACCATAACAACCGTACCGCGCCAAGGAGTAGATTTTCTTATCAGAGATATTAAAACGGATCCGCCCAAAACAGTTGAAATGCGCTTGGATGAAAAGCGCCAGAGGGACGTAGATAAGATAGTCAGGGAGTTCTCAGGAGCAAGCAGTACGGGACTTAGGGTTGAATCCGACAACGTTGATATTTTTTCTGGATCTAGTGACTCTGGCGCCGCTGCTTTCGTGGTTGGTCTAGACAGCCTTTTCGGCACACGATTTCCGAGATCAAAACTTGCACTTTTGGCTAATAGGATGTCAGAGAGCGCTATCAGGTCCGTATACGGGGGCATGAATGCATATGTAGTTAGCGAAGGTGATCCAAGAGGAGAGCAGGTCGCCTCAGAAAAGCATTTGGAACCATTGAGGATATTTGCAATGGGGTTCAACTATGAATCAAGAGTGTCTGCACAGGAGATATTTGATGTGGCTCGGGTTAGTCCGTTCTGGCAAATGAGGCTAGATAGAGTGCCGCACTGGAGGGCGGAGATAACAAGCGCTCTTGGAAGAAGTGATTGGGGAACTGTATTCAAGAATGCGGAAGAGAACTGCAGCAATGCCCATTATTTGATAGAAACTGGTGGAAAGAGAGCCCGCAGAAAGGAGATGATGGCTGCTGTCATAGATGTTGAGGAAATACGTGCTTCAGGACTTCCAGTTTATTGGACGGCTGGCGGAGGCAAGATAATAAACGCGTTTAGTTGGGGCCCTAAGGCGGATCGGGTTCTAGAAGAACTACTGCGGAGAGGGCAGAAGCCTGTTGAGTACAAGGTTGCGCCTGCCGCTTCTGTACTGAGGTCAGAATAGGTGAGATTATGGTAAAGAACAAAGTAATAGTTATAGGGGGAATACCTGGAGTTGGCAAGACAAGCATAGCTGGTCATCTTGCAAGGCAGTTAGATATAGACATAATGCTATCTACTGACTACCTGAGGGAGTTCCTCAGAAACGCAGCAGAAGGCAGGAGGACCCAAGAAGTATTCAGCACCAGCGTTTACGATGCTTGGAAGAATTTCGGAGAAAGAACAAGAGAGAATATACTGAGAGGCTACAGGGCGCAAGGCAAACTCATATCGAGAGGCATTAATGCAGTCATAGAAAGGGCCCATAGAGACGGGGAAGGCTTAATAATAGAAACGTTATACTTCATACCAGATCAGCTTCCAGCTCTTACAATTCCTGGCACTGTCCCTTTATACATACAGGTATCAGATCCCCAGAGGCATAGCCAGATGCTTCTCGAGAGGGCGAGATACACGCATCCCGGGCAGCCCGGAGACAGGCTTGCCGCACAGGCAGATGCATACAGATTCATGGCGGAAGACTCGCTGCAGGGCTGCGCAAGTCATGGAATAAGAGTATTTGATAACCTTGACTATAATAGAACAAGGGATGAAATAACGGCCTTTGTCAGACAAAGCATCCAGCCCAGAACTTTGGGAAGCGCTAATAAACCTTAGCAAGTTTTTTATTATACACATTACAAGAGCCTGTGAGTAAATGGAGGAAGAAGTCGCAACAGCAATTGGAACCCCGAATATCGCATTGGTTAAGTACTGGGGCAGGAGAGATAGCGCTCTCAATCTTCCAACAAATTCATCGATAAGCATGACGATGGATGAAACCCTGTGCACAAAGACCAGCGTGGCTTTCTCAAAAAACTTACCTGAAGACATCTTCTACCTAAACGGAGAGATACAGGATTTCAGGCATGGCACCGAGAAGACCATGAAAGTGAAGCGGGCTTTGGATGAGATGCGAAAGTTTGCAGGAATCAGAGCAAAAGCCATGATAGTGTCTAAGAACTTCTTCCCGACTGGTGGCGGAATCGCATCCAGTGCATCTGGAGGGGCTACGCTAACCTTTGCATTATCAAAGGCACTTGGACTAAACCTCAAAGCAAAAGAACTGTCAATAGTTGCTAGGCAGGTGAGCGGTAGTGCCAGTAGAAGCGTACTTGGCGGTATAGTAAAATGGAACAGGGGCAAGAAGAGAGACGGAAGCGATTCGTACGCAGAACAGGTTTTTGATAAATCATACTGGCCAGATCTAATAGACATTGTATGCATGATAAGTGGAGAGAAGAAAAAAGTTTCTTCGAGTGAGGGCCATGATCTAGCGCCCACCAGTATTCTTTATAAGGCAAGAATTCCTTACGCTGAAAAAGCAGTGGAAAGAGCCATAACTGCTATCAGGCAGAGAGATTTGAACGCTCTGGCGGAAATAGTGATGCGAGATAGCAACAACATGCATGCAACGATGCTGGATAGTTGGCCACCGATAATATACATGACCGATTTAGGAAAGGAGATAATGGCAAAGATTCATGAACTGAACGCTGCAGAGGGAGAGATGGTAGCAGGATACACGCATGATGCGGGTCCAAACACCCAGATAATAACTATCAAGAGCAACAGGAACAAGGTTATGAGCGCACTTAAAGAAGTCAAAGGGATAAAGGATATAATAACTGTGAATCAGGGTGACGGACCAAGACTGCTGAGCGCGAGAGATAGTCTTATTACGCCAGATCTCGTTCCAAAGGGCTGAGTCTATGAAAGAGCTTTACATGATCAAGATCGGTGGTGGCAGTATAACAGATGTTGACAAGCCTATGACAGCAAAGCGGGGCGAAATCGCAAGATTGCTATCAGAGATACAACGGGCGCAAAGAGCGGTGGGCTTTGATGTCATAGTTGGACACGGAAGCGGCTCGTTTGCACATGTCACAGCTGCAGAACATATGACGCAGGATGGCATTGTTAATGCTGGTAGCCAGATAGGCGCTGCCATGACCAAGGCAGTGGCTAACCAGCTCAATTCCATAGTGGTTGATGAAGCGCTCAAACTTGGCATGCCTGCCTTTCCTTTCTCACCAGCTAGTTTCGCTGTAGCGGATGGAAAGAGGTTGGACACGGGATTTGTTACACAAATAGGAATTGCACTCAAGGCTGGATTCATACCAATAGTACATGGAGATGTGGTGATGGACACAAAGCAGGGAGTTGCCATAGTCTCAACAGAAGAGGTAATGAGATTCATAGCGCTAAGAATGCCAGTCAAAAAGATAGTCTTCGCAACAGATGTGGACGGAGCGTATGACAGCGATCCGCGCAAGAACCCCAATGCAAAGTTGGTAGAAAGGGTGGACCCGAGCAACATAGATAGCGTGCTGGCAGGCGCGGGCGGCTCACACAAAACCGATGTTACCGGTGGCATGAGACCCAAGATCGAGCTACTCTATGGGATAGTAGAGAAATCACCAGGCAGCACTGGTTACATAGCAAATGCTACTAAACCTGGCGTTCTCCAGGGCGTGCTTCTCGGCGAGAAAATTACGTGCACAGCAATAAGCGCTTCGAGAAGCGGGAGCCTTAGCCGGATGAAGTGAAGAAAATCCCTGAA
>JASHSJ010000003.1 GCA_030040895.1 Microcaldota archaeon
TCAGTTGCTATCGACTGCTTTGGGATTGAACGCACCAACCAAGTATGAAAAAGCATATGTAGCCTATAATTCAGATCCGAGTCAGGATGAGCCCACAAGAAATGCAAATATACGTGACATAAAAGACACACTTAGGATAAAGGAGATAGCCAGTGAAGTGATAGACCTACCTTTGGCTCCTCTAGAGCCTTCAAAGCGGCATTACGAGGCCAGCGTGGGCATTAAGCTGACTGGCGAATTGTACACCCCATCCCGTAGTCCGTTGATCCCATTGAACCAGCATATACTTAGAAAGGCAGCAGTAGGCAGGTTCATAGATATGAACATTTACCATCAGCTGGCTGAGAATCCTGCAGAACACGAAGGAGAGCCAGTTGGTTATTAGTTAATAGCCACATTCTGCTTTTATTCTTAATTGTACAATAAATATCGTCTTCTAAGGTGCGAATGCACTAATTCATGGATGTGCTTATGTACGACACTCGGCTAGTAGAGGAGAAGTGGAAGAGCTACTGGAAGGAGCACAAAACATTTGTTTTCGACAGAAAAGACAAGACAAAGAGGCTCTTTGTTATAGACACTCCACCGCCATTCACAAATGGAGAACTACACATGGGCCAGATATTCTGGGTTTCTTACATAGATTCTGTAGCGAGATACGAGAAGATGGCTGGAAGGAATGTCATATATCCAGTTGGATGGGACATGCATGGATTTCCGACTGAGCTAGCAGTGGAGAAAAAATACGGGAAGGCACTCCCAAGAGATGAGTTCTATGCAAAGTGCGTAGAACTATCAAACGATCTCATAAAGAAAATGAGGGATGAAATGCTGCAACTGGGGGCTACGTTCGATGAATCGTTTGAATATTTCACAGCATCAAAGGAATATACGGCAAAGGTTCAGCTATCGCTGCTCAAGATGCACGAGAAAGGCATGATATACCGCGCGCTTCATCCAGTTCTCTGGTGCACCAGCTGCGTCAGTGCTATAAACAACGCTGAAACGAATGAGGTTGAGGAAGAAGTGACACTGACACATCTAAAGTTCGATGTAAAAGGACACAAGGAAGGTATAATAATAGCGACAACCAGGCCGGAACTACTTCATGCATGTGTTGGAATAGCAGTGAACAGCTCTGATGAGAGATACAACAAGCTCGTTGGCATGGAAGCCGCAGTCCCAATCTACGGAAAGAAAGTAATGATAGTAGGAGATGATGCAGTAGACAAGGAATACGGAACTGGTGCTGAGATGATCTGCACATATGGCGATAAGGCTGATATAGAGATAGCAATGAGGAACAAGCTCGGATCCATAGATGCAATGGATGAAAGGGGCAGGCTGAAGAATGCGGGCAAATATGACGGCATGACGATTGATGAAGGAGAAGCTGCAATACTTGAAGATCTCCAGAAGCAAGGACTGATAATCAAGCAGGAAAAGACAAAGCACATAATAAAAGTTCACGACAGGTGCAACACAAGAACTGAATTCATAAGCGCCAAGCAGTGGTTCATAAAGATAAAAGAGCATTCAGAAAAGCTGAGACAACTAGGCAATGAGATAGAGTGGCACCCAGACTTCACGAAGCAGAGAATGTTTGACTGGCTTAATTACATAGACTGGGACTGGAATATATCAAGGAATAGGGCATTCGGAACCCCAATACCATTCTGGGCCTGCGAGAAGTGCGATGAGATAATAGCGCCAGCAGAGAAGTCACTTCCAGTTGACACAAACACCGACAAAGCACCAGTATCAAAGTGCCCCAAGTGCGGTGGGAAGATAGTTCCGACCAAGGACACTTCAGATGGATGGGTTGACACTTCAATAACTCCGCTCCTGATCGCTGGATGGCCAGAAGACAAAGAGCTGCTTTCAAGGGCCTATCCGAACAGTGTAAGGATACAAGGGACTGATATAGTAAGGACGTGGGCATTCTACACTATATTCAGGAGCTATTTTGTTGGAGGAAACAAGCCGTTCGAGAGCATGATAGTACATGGAATGATAAAAGGCATAGACGGCAGGGAGATGCACAAGAGATTCGGAAATGGAATATTCCTGAAGGACCTTATGCCAAAGTATTCGGCTGACGCAGTAAGGCTATGGGTGGGGCTAAGCGGCGGAATAGGAAAAGACAAGCCATTCTCGTACAATGAGATGGAATACGCAAAGAGCTTCGTGGTAAAGTTGTACAACACTGCAAACTTCGTGAAAGGGGCTATGGAGAAGGGCAAGATGCCAAAGGAAGAGCCACATGCACATCTTAACGTCTTTGACATATGGATACTCAACAGGCTGAATCAGACAATAATGGATGTGACAAAGGCTTATGAAGAATTTGATCTTTATACTGCAATGAACAAGGCGATAGAATTCTACTGGCATGAGTTTGCTGATTATTACATAGAGAACGTAAAGCACAGAGTATATTCGGAAGAGAAAAGCATGGAGAACAGCAAGAAGGCGGCCATATTTACTCTAAAGCACGTCATTGACATGTCACTAAGGATGTTTGCGCCTGTAATTCCGTTTGTTTGCGAAGAAGTAAACGGCATGTTTTCCAGTGAAAGCATATTTGAACAGAAGTTCCCAACATATGCAAAGAAACCAGAGGCTGGCTCATATGTGATAAACGGATTCATACAGAAGAGCACAGTGCAATTTGATTATGAGGATGTAGGCGCAATACTGAACGATGTCATAGCAGAGGTAAGGAAGGAAAAGGCGAAGAACAGGATTGCATTAAACAAGGAGATATCATCAATCAATATAAATGTTCCTGAAGAATATTATAGCGCTGTTTCAGTCGTCAAGGACGAGCTAAAGAGCATCTGCAAAGCGCAGAAAGTCGAGGTCGCAAAGGACAAGGGTTTCTCCGTTTCCGTAAAGGTGTGACCTAGTTTTAAAACCAAGTGGTTTATTGGCAAGAATGCATTCAAAGAAGAAGGGAAAGTCGAAGTCAAGGAAGCCAGTGGTAGAGCTGGGAAGGGCTCCGGAAGGAAAGATGTCAGGACCAGAGATAGAAAAGCTCATTCTTGAATACACGAAGCAAGGACTTCCACCAGCCATGATTGGAGAGAAGCTAAAGAGAGAGCACGGAGTAATGTACGTTAGGCAGCACACTGGAAAGAGGATGCTCGAGATACTAAAGACCCACAAAGCAGCGGGTGCGCTCCCACCAGACCTCATGGATCTGATGAAGAAGGCAGTCGGCATGCACGCACATCTTGATGCAAACAAGCAGGACAAGCACAATCAGCTAAGACTTAGGAGAGTAGAATCCAAGATATGGAGACTTACAAAGTATTATGTTAGAGAAGGAGTTCTGCCAAGTGATTGGAAGTATGATCCAAAGCAGGCAGAGCTGATAATAAAGGGCAAGGCATAAGCGTGAATGAATGGCAGTAGCAAAAGGAGCAGACAAGTGGAAGCTAAAGAAATGGTTCAATGTATATGCGCCGAAGGCTTTCAACAGCGCAATGGTAGGGGAGATGCCGGCCAAGGACGAGAACGCAGCTGTTGGCAGGAACA
>JASHSJ010000018.1 GCA_030040895.1 Microcaldota archaeon
ACCAATCTATCTACAGCTGAACTGATCCTTCTGTCCAATGCATTGTAATCAGGACTTACGTAAAAGATTATTTCGCCACGCGTCAGAGGCCTGAGTTTATTTGCAGTGGCTATGGTCCTGAGCGTTTCCATCTCAAGAGATTCTAGCTTCGCCGGAACAATGGCTATAGCAGTTTCTGGCATCGTATCACAGAAAACGATGTATTATCAGATATATAAGTCTTCATTGCCTAGCTGCCAGAATCTTCCATCCTGACTTTCTTCTGCTGTCCGTACATCTCTATGATCTCCTTTGTCGTAGTAGCTTCTTCTACGCTCTTGTCCTTTCTGAAAGTTTCCTCTCCGACCAGCCTCGGGAATCTCAGCGCATATCCTACTTCGCTTCCATCTTCTTGCTTCTCCCTCCCGCATGTATGCATTGGGCTCTTTGTTATCTCATCTGCCTTTACCGTTACAACATACTTTGGAATAACCCAGAAATCGGGCTTGACAATGGAATCAACTCTTGCCGGCCTGTTGTCAACCTTTATCTTGTCAAGAGTTTGCTTGAATTCACGCATCTGGGCTTCGGTGAAGCCGCTGCCTATCCTGGATATTGTCTCAAACATATCGCGCTTCTTGTTGTAAACTGCGCCAAGCAATCCCCCGAACTTGAACTCTGCCCTCATGCCCCTGCCAAGATAATACCCGACTATGACAAGGTCTACCGTGTCTTCTAGCTCTCCCCTGTAGCTCCTCTTCATCTTTATCCATGAGAACTTCCTTGCTCCTGCAACGTAGGGCGCGTTCATGTCCTTTGCTATTATGCCCTCAAGGCCCTCCTCTATGCTCTCCTGAAAGAACTGCTGCAGTTCCTTGGAGCTCTTCGCTATTGTGGATCCTGCAGGCCTTATCACCCCTCCCTTTATGACCTTCTCGAGCCTGCCCCTCCTCTCCTTGTATGGCTCTTCCATGTAGCTCTCTCCATCAAGGTACATCATGTCAAAAGCGAAAAGATGAAGCGGCATCTCCTGAACCTTTTCTTCAACTCCATGCTTTCTCTTCCTCCGTATCGTTTCCTGGAATGGAAGAAACTCTCTAGTGTCTTCATTGTACGCCAGCGCCTCTCCCTCAAATATTATGGAATCGGCCTTCATCTCGCCAATCACGGCCTGAGCCAAGTCAGGATACATCTCAGTTGTGTCTTCAAGCCTCCTTGAGTATATCTTGACCTTCTTTCCGGACTTGTGGACCTGGCATCTGAATCCATCATATTTCTGGTCAACTGAGCATTCGCCGTGCATCTTCTCCATTATCTCATCGGCTGTCGGAAGCCTCTCTGCAAGCGCGGGCCTTATCGGCTTGAAAAGTCCTATCTTGAACCTCTCGATGGCGCTCTCTCCCTTTTCCGCAAGCACCTCTCCAACATATCCCAGGTCGCTGCACAGGTTATAGGCTCTCTCTAGCTTGTCCTTGATCTTCCTGTGGCCAGTCGCCATTATTGAGAGCGCTTCAAGCATTGTTGAGTCTCCAACTCCGAGCCTTAGCTCATCAAGAGGATACTTGACAAGATACTTTGCCTCCAGCGGAGTTGCTGTTGCTATCAAGCTCGCCAGCATCTTTGTCTTTGCCTCCTTGCTTCCCTGGCCAGATGTAATGGCCATCTTGACCATTATCTCATAGACATCGTTGATCGTGTGCTCCTTTGACGATATGCCCCTGACCTTCGTATCTTTCTTGAGCTCCATCGCAGCGACTCCCATGTCCCCGTGCTTTCTGTATAAACTTTCCACCTTTTCCTTCGGATGTCCCGTCGCCTCTGATATCGAATCTTCTACAGTTTTCTCTGCCATCCCAAACTCTATGCCCTCGAACGGTGGCGCGAGAACTCCCTGTGTTATGTATATGGCATTCTTGACCTCGTTTGGCCTGAGCCTCTTGAACAGCTCGCCCATAACGTCTATCATGCTAAGTCTTGACGATATGGATTCGAGCTTTTCATAATACTCCGATAGCTCTCTGAACAGCATGGTATCAGCTTGAGCACGATGCCGATGACTGCGTTATCCAGCCGCAGCCCGTTTCCTTTGAACAGTAGTTCTGCCCCTCATCCGTGTTATTGACGGCTCCGCTCGACTTTGTGCTGCACAGCATTCCGTAGGTTAGGCCTCCGAACCTGTTTCCCTGGAACAGGTTCTGCGTGGAATTTGAAAGGAAGATGCCGACGCCGCTGGATGCAGATGCTATGTTGTTGTCGAACTGAAGGCCTACGCTGTTTGTTACATAATACGCGGTTCCGCTCGATGACACGTTGTTGTATTCCAGGGTGCCGGTTTTCATCCCGGTCAGGCTTATGCCCTCTCCGGCGGTCGCTATGCTGAGCGAGTTTAGCATGGCGTCGCTTCCCCCGCTCATGGTTACTGCTGGGAAGGCGGCGGTAGACGCATTCTGGTATATTGTGTCATTGTACAGCGTGACGCCGCCCAACTCTGACATAACTGGCTGCGTGAAGCCCTCAAGGTAGCAGTTCTCAAGCGTTGATCCCTGGGACCTTACAAAATTTGCGAAAGTGCCGCCGTTTAACGCTGCTATAGTGTGTCCTTCGCAGTTTATGGTAGTGGTATTAGCGTATATGCTGTAGCAGATCGCGCCAGTGGAATAAAATCCATCAGTCTGTATTACATATGTGGATGCGCCAGTGGCAACCGGGCACTGTATTGGTGCGGCGCCGGGCAGCACTACCACCATCCAGTTGCAGCCATCCTTCTTTCCTCCGTAGTTTATTATCCCGTATTCAGAGCCGAGCGCCGAATCCTGGGCGTCGCAGGCGTAGTCGGCCTGCGCGCTGCCGGTGAAGTTGTTGTACTGGACCGTATTATTGAAAGATTTCTGTTCTATCATTATCCCGACGTGGTTTGCTATGCCCCTGTTATAGGTTATCTCGTTGTTCTTTGATGCTGAGCTGACCAGTATTCCGGTGTTTGGCCCTCCGCCGCTCACGTTGTTGCGCGTTATTATGTTATGCGATGAGTTGTACATAGCTATGCTCACGTTCGACGCAGTGGTGAACATGGCGTTTTGGACCGTGCTGAGCATTACGTTCCTGAGCGTTATGCCGTATTCCACTGCCCCGTAGCCGGTGCTGTTCATGATGTTTATGTCGTAAGCATTCGAAACGTTTATCGCATATTGGAATCCGGATGCCCTGCAGTTGTTCAGGGTTACATTTGTCACGTTCTGCAGCAGGAACGCCGGTCCCGCTCCGGTTCCACCCGATGATGCAACTGTCCTCGACCCGCAGTTTAGCACTACGTCGCTAGTCTCCACGTCTATGCAGTCGTCCTGGTCTGTCACTATGCTCTGCGAAAGGAAGTATGAGCCTGGTTTGACTATCCTTATGCACGAAAACACCTGTATGGAGTTTGTTGTGGCGTTGGCTGTGCGGCGTGCGCACGTGGCCCAGGCTGTATTCGTAAGCCCGCACGAGGTTAGCAGCATGAGATTGGTGTTTTGTCCGGCGGAATCTGGAGTTGCATAAACATCGTAGTTGGTATTGTTCCTCGATATGCCGGAGCTGAAGATATTTGATTCCGATTGGGTCAGATAAACGCCGTAGAGATTGTACAGCATGTGCATGTTGTATACCTGGGAGCTTGATGTATTCGTGAGGTAGAGCCCGTAGCTGCTGTTCGTGGAGCTCGCGTTCTGAAGGATGGTACCTGCGCTGCCGTTCAGGAATATAGCATACGTGTCGTTGTTGCCGGATTGGCTTACAAGCTTGTTCTGGGCAGAGTCCTTTACTGCAATTCCTATTATAGACGAGTCAACCGTGCAGTTGCGCACGGTGACATTGGGGGCGTGCACCAGTATGCCCTCAAATGCCGATGATATGGTATAGCCAGTGCAGCTGAGCGTCACGCTGGGCGCCATTATGCTTATGCAGGGTATGTTATACTGCTCCTGCAGCTGCTGGGATATCCCGAGATACGTGCTAGGGCTTATGTCGCTGGACAGCGCATAGGTGCCCGGACTCCTTATCGTTCCACAGCTGTTTATCGAAGGGCCTAGCACTGTCTGAGATATGTTGGCCGGTATGTTGGCGCCAACACAGGTGAGGAAGCTGCAGCCGCTCTGGTTGTAGCAGATGTTGCCCTGCGCGTAGCTGCTGAACTTGTATCCGCTGCCTGGCCCGCATACAAACGACAGCTGCGATCCGGCGACATAGTTGTCTATGAACTGGTTGTTGGATGCGCTGACGTTGAATCCTATTACGTAATCCTGTATCAGCGTGTTGTTCCTGAACACTATGCTTGAATTCTGGCCTGTAACATAAACTGCACCGTATGGGCTGGCTGAGCTGCTGAGGAGATTATCGGCAACGTTTCCGGTACTGTTGTCAAGATTTATGTTTGAGATGTAGTTGGTGCTTATGTTGCTGTTCAGTATGCTGAGATCCTGTACCCTGTACGCGTATACGCCGTACGAGAAGTTTGATATGGTGCAGCCCTGCACGCTGAAGTTGCTCTGGTTGGCGACAAATATCCCATAGCTGAATGGAGGAATGCCTGTATATGGGCCAGATCCCTGTATGGTGTTGGTGCCGCACATTATGCTGACATCTGGAGACGCGACTGCTATGCAGGGTGCGGCAGTGTTTGACGTCTTCACATTCTCGCTGAGATAGTACGTGCCTGGGCTGGTTATCGACTGGCAGCTGGAAAGGTATGCTGCTGATACCTTTGAAGCAGTAGTTGTGGATTGCGGAGTGTTGCTTGGCGTTGGGATTATGTGTGCAAAATACGAATATGCAAGTATCCCTACTATAAGCACCGCAATAACGCCAACAAGTATAAACTTGCGCCTGCTTGAGGAAAACTCGACTTTTGGAGTGTAGATTATGGATGGAGTAGGTTGGGACTTTGGGGGTGGAGGTGTGGGAGTAGGTTGGGGAGCGGGCTGCTCAGTAGGCGGTGAAGTAGGCTGGGGCGGTGGGGATGGAGCACCGGGCTGCGGTTGCGGTGCGGGGGATGTAGGCTGGGTTGGAATATATGGCTGCACCGGCTGTTGCGGCTGCTGGGCCGGTTGGCTCTGTCCAGTAGGATCTGACTGTCCCATCATGAAGAAGCATATGTCAGCCAATATTTAAAAACCATACAAAGAAACCTTATTTAAAAGAAAAAGCAATAACATATGGGCCCGGGTAGCTCAGTCTGGTAGTAGCGCTTGTCTCGTAAACAAGAGGCCGAGGGTTCAAATCCCTCTCCGGGCTTATTTATTTTCCAGAAACCGACCATAGTCCTACTTCGGGATTGCTATAGTTTGCGATGTTTGATATGGTGCAGTTGCTCCCAAGCCAGTTCTCCGTTAGCACTGTCGTGTTCGTCACGTTACCCTTGTAAAGCGTTATCAAATATTGGCCGGGGATCGACCCGTCGCAATGATTTCCTTCCGTATAATTCACTGTGATGCTGCTGTTGTATCCGGTTAGAAATTGTAGATATGTTTCAACCGTAGGAACCCCGTATTCATAGAGCAGCAGGCTTATCGGAAGCGGATCAGCCACCCATACACGTGCAGGATGGACAGCGCTGCCGGCCGTGACGTTGCCCATAACCTCAGAAAAGACTTTCGTTGCTGAATAGATGGATGCGTTGTACTGATAAAGTGTTAGCATCACTGATGCATTGAAACCTAGCGTTATGATGATGAACACGCAGAGCACCATCATTCCAATCCTATCAGAGAAGACGATTGTGAATGCATGAGAAATGTCAGAGACAGCAAATGCGGCTAGTATGGAGAGCGGAGCAGCAACCACCATGAGGTATCTTGTCACAACCGTGGCTGTCGAGTAGCTGGAAAGTGATATCGTACCGAAGAACAGATAGAGCATGAAGCCGATGCCTATTATGGCGTTCATCATTGCTGGTCTGTCGCGCTTCTTAAATCCTATAATCAGGCCCGCTATTGCCCAGAGTGCCATAGGTCCGATCGGAGGCACCTCCCCCCCTGTTACAGAAGTGGCGGTATGGCCTATGCCAGGCAGCCCGTAGCCATATGTTATAGATATGAATTCTACGATATTATACAAAATTCCCACTGTGCCTGAGCTCTGGAACTGCGAGTAATGGAGTAGATAAAGCGGACTGCCGCTCTGCCAATAGAATATCAGCAGGTAGATGATGGCCATGACAAAAATTCCAGAAATAAAGAACAGTGCACTTGCCCTGGAAAGCCTAAGCATGGCATGTACTTCTTTCTTTGGAGACTCTGCACTGAACGAAAGGAATATGACTGCACACGCAAAGAAGAAAACAAAAAGCACGGAAAGCAGCTGGGCATAGACAGCCAACATGGAAACTGCACCAGCCACAAAGTAGAGCATAGGTTTCTGTTTTTGAGATTGCGCATTTGCAACGAAAATGTATATTGAAAAACATGCAATAGCCCCTTGCAGCATGTCTGGAACCACCCTTGTTGCGTATGCAACTATGAAAGGCGCTGAAGCCACGAACAATAGTGATATGGTAGCGAGCTTCGTATCGTACAATTTCTTTGCAATAAGGAAAGTAAATGCCATTATGGCAACATATTCGATGATGCCTGGAAGCGACGCCGAATATATGTTGGCTCCAAATGCAAGGAATGAAAAGGCAATTGTGAGCGGGAACAGGAAACCGTAGGTGTATGTGGACTGGGTAAGATGGAAGGTCCCAATAAGGATTTCATGGGCATATGCAAGGTATGCGACATCATCATACCCCACAAATGGGCCTGAGTACATGAGCAGTGCGAGCACTAAGCCACAAAGAATAATGAGAACCGGCAATAGGACAGCGTTGCCACCGGTTTTTTTATCCTTCAACATATAAAGCATAATCCACTGTGGATTATTTATCAGTTATGGATGTTTGTCGAAGGCACCATCAGAATGCGGCAGCAGGAAGCGGGACCCCGGGCTCAAGCACGCCGTATTTCTTCTCCGAGGCCAAGAATCCTTGCGCAGTAAACGCCGTTTCCATTATGTCGCAGAGCTTTGATATGTCCCTATCGTAGTTAAATCCTGCTCCGCTGAATACATCCTTTGAAAAGTTTACTTCGAAATAAGGATTTTCATATGGCCTGCTGTCACTACGCAAGCGAGGTATGATTTCTTTGAACTTTACCAGTAAGCCGCCATCTTCTAGCCTTATCTCGGCTGCGAAGTTTAAGCCAGGCTCGCTGTCAAATCTGCTTAGCACTTTCCTGTCCAGAAGATTAGCTATATCATCCGACGCCAAGGCTATAACGGACTCCAGCCTTTGGGACCTGCTTCTTTCAGGGGCCTGACCAGTTTTAGTACCTCCCATAAACACACACTTAGTAAATTCATTTTGCTGGTTCAGATATTTATAAGTGCACATGACTGCGATTTCAGGAACTTTTTTCGGATTTTGAAAGACGGCTATCCTACCTTGTACAGCTCTATCCTGATCGGAGTGGTCATACTGGTGTAATTGCCTATATATGAGATTGTGCAATTTGTGCCGAGCCAAGCGTCCATGATCAAAGTCGTGTTCTGTGTGTTGGCCGCATACAACGCAGCCAGGTATTGGTTTGATATGGAAGGGTTGCAGCTTGTGCCAGCCGTATTCCTGACAATGACACTGCTGTTAAAGCCGGTAACAAACCAAAGAAACGACGCCACCGGGTCTATCCCATAGCCTCCAGCCGAGAAGTTCAGTATTATTGGATCCGCCACCCAGAACTGCGTGGTTGCGTTCGGATTGCTTGCGATTGCTGCCTTGGCAGCATCGGAAAAAATCATGGTTGTATGGTATATGGACTGGTTGTAAACGTAAAGCGATGAGAGCACCAGCGCGTTGAATCCCAATGTTATGGCCAGGAATGCGCCGATAACCGCCAGCCTGCCCTTCTCCCTGAACACTATTGCAAATACGTCTGCTATGTCCGATATTGCATATGCAGAAAGTATTGCAAGGGGTGCGGCTACCACCATGAAGTACCTTGTTACAACATATGCGGTAGTGTAGCTGGACAGCGATATTGTACCAAAGAACAAATACAACAAAAATCCAATCCCGATTATGGAGCACAATATTGCGGCCCTGTCTCTTTTCTTGTATCCTATGAAAACTCCGGCTATGGCCCAGAGCGCCATTGGTCCTATCGGGGGTATCTCGCCGGCAAGTGATGAAGGAGCCAGTCCAGCAGAGGCAGGGGATCCATAGCTGTATATCGTGATTATGAACTCTAGTGTATTGTAGAGTATCCCTGGAGTGTTTGTGCTCTCAAAGCTGGAATAATGGTATATGTAAAGTGGATTGCCTGTAAGCCAGTAGAATATCATTAGATATATCACTAACATCAGTACCATACCGGCAACAACATATGCAGAATCGTGGACGGTAAGTTCAAGAGGGCGGGCTTTCTTGCCGTTGGTCTTGAAGAATATGGCAAGCGCGAATACGGCACAGGCAAAGAAGAAAACAAACAGCAGCGACAGCAGCTGAGCGTAAACGCACAGCATGGCAACCACGCCGCTTGCAAAATATAGAATGTGTTTGTGGCCTTTTGACTGTGTGGCCATGACAAATATGTATATGGCTGCAGCAGCGAGAGCACCCTGCAGCATGTCAGGAAGCGCCCTGGTGACATACGCAACAACGAACGGCGCTGTTGCAACAGCAAGCAGCGACATGTTTGCTATTCTTTTATTGTACAGCCTTCTCGCAATGAGGAACGTGAACAGCATTATTGCTACATATTCAACGACTCCAGGAAGTGAAATGGCGTATATGTTGGCTCCGAAGATGTATACTGATAGAGCAAGAGTGGATGTAAACAGCAGCCCGTAGTCGTACGGGGATTGCGTTATGTTAAACGTTCCGGCCAGTATCTGATGTGCGTATGCTATGTAAGCGGCGTCGTCATATCCAACATAAGGGCCGGAGTACATGAACAGTGCAAGCGCAACGCCCGCAATGACAATCAATGCAGGAACAAGATACTGGTGCTGGCACTTTGTCATGATATTCACCGGCTGGCATTGGCTAGGATACTAATATGGCTGCAAAACAAAAGTTAATAAATGCGCCCGTGGAAATAAAGATTCGGGATTCCTACTGATTTTTATGAAGAAGCCAGAGGACCTTGTATGGTCTGAAAAGTACAGGCCGAAGAGCCTTTCAGAGATAATAGGGCAGAAGCAGATAGTCGAAAGACTCTCATCATTCGTGCAGAAGAGGAAGTTCACAAGCATGATATTTGCCGGAGAGCCGGGAATAGGAAAGACGACAGCTGCCATAGCATTCGCAAACGATCTCTATGGGGCGGACTTCAGCGCAGCTTTCAAGGAGCTGAACGCATCTGATGATAGGGGCATAGATGTGGTAAGGGGAGCGATAAAGGAGTTTGCAAAGACCGTTGCGCTGGCGAGCGTTCCAATGAAGATAATATTCCTTGACGAGGCCGATGCGCTAACAAGCGACGCGCAGCACGCGCTAAGGAGGATAATGGAGAAGTATGCAAGTGAGACGGTATTCATACTGAGCGCAAACTATGCAAGCAAGATAATCGAGCCTATCCAGAGCAGGTGCATAGTCTTCCGGTTCAGGCATCTTAACGAGGGCGAGATGCGCGAATACATTGATAGGATAGCAAAGGGAGAGGATCTCGAGATAACAGACAGTGCCGCAAACGCCCTGATAGATGTGAGCGAAGGTGATCTGAGGAAGCTGACCAATCTGCTGCAGTCAGCGTCTGCTCATGGGAGAAAAGTAACAGATGACAGGATCTATGATGTTGCTGCAAGAGCAAGGCCAAAGGAGATAAGCGCCATGCTGAAGCATGCGCTTGATGGCAGTTTCGATAATGCAAGGATCCAGCTGGATGAAGTGATGCTGAAGCACGGCATGAGGGCGGAAGATGTGCTAACGCAGTGCTACAAAGAGGTACAGGGCATGGGAGTAGATGAGAAGATAAAGCTCAATGTGATAAAGCGCATAGGAGAGTGCAATTTCAGGATAGTGGAGGGTGCAAACGAGAGGATACAGCTTGAGGCATTCCTTGCCGAGCTTGCACTCCTGAACGGCAAATAGCTGGCTCAGCTTATCTCTATTTCCAGCGGTCCTCCATAATTGGATTTTGGGCTTTCAAGATATACATCTACCATGAAGCCCGTCTTCTTGTCTATCTTGAACGGAGCTGCAGGATCTGAGCTCACAAACAGAAACGGTTTATTGACGCTTACTTTCTTTATCTCTGTTCCGAATTCTGCAAATCCAAGAAGATGAATCGTTTGCCTGAACACCTGGCCCTTTGGAAGATCAAGTATCATTGGCTTTATTGGAAGCTCTGCCTCCTTCCCGCCTCTAGTTACCATTACCTTTGTTATCTCTATGTGGGCAAGGTCAGTTGCATCTGACTTCAGCTCTACGTTGAGTGGTCCTTCATAGCCCATGTCTGGTGCTGCCAACTTCAGCTTGAAGACAGCTTTCTCGTCTTCCTTTATTACTACTGGGGTTTGTGGCTCTACTGAAACAAGCTTGAATGGTTCCTTGACCTCTATTCCCGTAATTACAACTGGGGGAACTGTCTGTGTCTTTATGTATGATAAAGTATAGTCGCGCTGTGGCTTGTTATGGAAAGGTATTGATACCTCGAATTCCTTTGACTTGACCTCCATCTTTCCCATATTGTGGACTGCTCCCCTCCATCTCAGGTTTATTGCGGTTATTCCGACCTTGCTTCCCTTGAATATGTTGAACTTCACGTTAACACTAGATCATGATATTCTGCGCCCACCTTTTTATATTTTCATGACATGAACATTATGGTGATACAATGCCAGTAGAAGGGGACGTAGCGCCAGATTTCAAGCTGATGGGAGATGACAAGAAGATACACAAGCTAGCTGATTTCAAAGGAAAATATCTTGTCCTTTATTTCTATCCTAGGGACAACACTGCCGGATGCACCATTGAAGCTAAGGAATTCACTAGCATGATCTCTGATTTCAGGAAAGCAGGTGCCGAGATAGCCGGCGTTAGCGATGACAGCGTCGATTCTCATTGTGACTTCAGGGACAAACAAGGTCTCAAGGTGCTTCTGCTTGCAGATCCTGGAGCCAAAGTGATAAAGGCATATGATTCATGGGGCAACAAAGGAGTATTTGGCCAAGGTACGATAAGGAACACATTCCTAATTGGAAAGGATGGCAAGATACTCAAGGCGTTCATGAGAGTCAATCCGCTAGGCCATGCCGATTCTGTGCTCTCATTCATAAAGCAGCTGTAGGTAGTCTTGTGAGCGAGGAAAACAGGAGGATATTCTCAAAGATAGCGAAGAATTACGATGCTGTCAACACAATAATAAGCATGGGAATGGACAAGGATTGGAGGAAACGTGTCGCAGAACTTAGCCTTGAGGGCAAGGGCAGCATGATACTTGATGCAGCGACAGGAACTGCAGAAATACCAATAGCAATAAGCAAGAAGGCTGATGAGAAGCACATAAAAGTTCGCATAACCGGAATAGACTTCACGAACGGCATGCTTGAAGTAGGAAGGAAAAAGATAAAGGAACTGGGAATAGGTAATGTAAAACTTCAAAACGGGGATGCGCTCAGGATGAAGTTCAAGAGCAATACATTCGACAGCATAACGAGCGGCTTTGCGCTCAGGAACTTCGATAGCCTGGATAAGTTCTTCAAGGAATCATATAGGGTTTTGAAGCCCGGAGGCAGGATCGCATTCCTTGATGCTGGAAAACCGGGAACGAAATTCGACTTTGTCTACTGGTTCTATTACAATACCTTTTTCCCGCTAGTTGGGATGATATATAGCAGGCACGCGTATTCCTGGCTCAGGTCCAGCGTGTGGAGATTTGACAAAAGCCGCGCTGCAGAGCTTGCAAGGAAGGCAGGCTTCAAGGAGGTTAGCATAGAAAACCTATCTGGGGGAGTCGCGTTCATAATCAAAGGCAGGAAGTAAGGTGGTTCATTGATTGTACTTTTCGTTGACATGGACTCGTTCTATGCATCATGCGAACTGCTAAGGCATCCTGAACTCAGGGGCAAGGCCTTCATAGTAGGAACAGGAGATGAGCAGAACAAGCTGAGAGGAGTAGTGGAGACAGCGAGCTATGAGGCAAAAAGGCTTGGAATACACAGCGCCATGCCAGTAGCATTTGCCCTGAAAATAAAGCCTGACATAGCATACGTGCCATCAGACCATAACTACTATGACGTCATGTCAGCAAAGGTCATGGCACTGCTTAAGTCATTTGGCATGAGGACTGAAGTCCTGAGTGTTGATGAAGCAGCAATTGATCTTGAATCCATGGAGTATGACAAAGCTGGAGAGCTTGCCAAGAAGATAAAGGACAGGATAGGCAAGGAGCTAGGACTCCAGTGCACTATAGGGATATCAAGCGGGAAGGTTTTTGCAAAGATGGTGTGCGACAGCGCCAAGCCTGACGGGCTCAAGGTTGTAAGAGATCAGGAGATAGTAGCGTTCATCAGCGGCAAGAAAGTTGATGCAATACCAGGCGTTGGCCAGAAAACTGCAGAGCGTCTCTCTGAGATGGGCATACGCAAGATAGGAGATATAGCGGATTCGAATGTGGCACAGCTGATGGGTAAGGTAGGCTCATTCGGAAGAGAGCTCTTCAACCTTGCAAATGGTAGGGACGACAGTGTAGTAATGGAGACATATGAAGTCCTCTCCATAGGTAGGGAGAGAACGCTTCCTGCAAAGACAACTAACATGAACGAAATATCTAGAATGCTTGACCTGCTTGCTGATGAGGTCCACGTTGAACTCTTAAAGCAGGGCAAGGTTTTCAAGACGGTGACAGTGAAGGGAAAGTATGAGGACTTCAGCGAGAAGCTCAAGAGCAAGAGCTTCAAGGATTATTCTGACTCAATTGAGCTCATGAAGAGCACATCTCACACGCTCATACAATTGATCATAGACAAAAACCTCCAGTTTAGAAAGGTGGGAGTTAGGGTGTCAGCACTCGCTGACAAGAAGGGCCAGAAGACCCTTTAATATTACAAAAGTGTGGTTTTTGTCATCGGTTTTTGATCATGAATAGTTGATAAATATCATGAAAGGCGCATAATCATTATGACATTTGCAGAGATGGAAGCTAGGACTAGCATCGCCTCAATGGTGGTTGCTAATCCGTCGGCCGTGCCCCTATATCACGGATCTCCGATAGCGGGCATCAGAAGGCTAGCTTCTTCTTCGGAACAAAAACGTTACGGAGCTGGTGTATACCTGTCTACTGACATAAGTGTTGCTGGAACACGCGCCATAACCACAGCCGATTCAGAACCACGCATATATGAATGCCAGGTCGCAGGCAATATACTTGATATGGATAGAGCACGATCGAGATATCTCAGAAGCGATGACCTTAATACTGCATTTCGTCTGGCTTTGACTTCGGTTGGAAGAGACCCGGCTACAAGTCCGGAAGTCACAAAAGACGTTAGAGAGGCACGTGACAGGGTTTTGCACGAATGCAGGGGAGGCGGAGATATATTTGAATATCAGGGCCTTGGCGCAAGAGTTCTATCTTTGCTTGGATTTGATGGCATGAAAGCCGGCCAGATCTGGATTGTATTCAACCCAGAGAAGGTCAGGATACTGGCAGAAAAGGGACTTGAGCGCGTACTCGGAGAGCTATCAAGGAAGTGAGCTTCAGCAAGCTATATAAACTCTTTAGTGGAATAGCTTCCTTGGGGATGATCCTATGGCACAAAGAGCAAGCCAGAGCAAAAGCGCTCCTGCACCCGCCCAGACAAGGCAGGGAGGACACACGCTCAGAAATATTGGACTGATAATAATCGCAGTATTTGTGATTGGAGGAGGTTATTTTTACTATGAATACCTGAGCGGCGGTATAGGAGGGGCTGTTTACGCCGCCCTTACATCAGGAAACCCGGCGCAGGCAATACAGACTGCAGCGCTGCAGAAGATAAGCTCTACTCCACAGCTGACACTCACATACCAGGGAACAATAACAGAGAACGTCACAGTGAACGGCACTGATCCGGTTGAAAGCTTTCCTTTCTACATGACGTATGAGAAATACTACAACGTCACGAGGACAACGGCATCGTTCTCAGGACTGCCGGGGCTTGGAAACTACAGTGTTGTGATAATAAACGAGAACAGCAGCGCAGGCCTTACTGTTTACGCGTGCCTGAACCAGGGAAGCGGCTTCACCTGCACCCAGTCCAGCGGAAGCGCAAAGCTGATAGAAAAGAATCTCTCAAGCTCCTTTGGGCTGTCAAACCTTGGCAATGTCAACGTAGGAACGCCAAGCCCTTCTTATTACAACGGCATGCCGTGCTTCCAGGTACAGGGAACGGGAATACTCTACGGCAGAACAAGGTTGCTCCAGGAGGCAAACAACGCAACTGTGAACTTTGCGGCGTGCTTCTCGTCCAAGTACTACGTGCCGCTGGTGCTCAATGCAACGGCAACTCCAAGCGGCGGAGCTCCTATAACCCTGCACGTGGTAGCAACAAACCTCACCGGTGCATCAAACTATACAGCAATAACGACACTGCCGGGGCCTCTGAGCTAGGCTTTTAGGTTCTGCAGGTATTCGCGCGCCTTGAGCGCTGCCTTTATTCCTGCTCCTGACGCGGTTCCAGCCTGCCTGTAATGCCTGTCCTGGTTGTCACCAGCCACGAATACTCCAGGATATTCTGTGACAACCTCGTCCTTTGCGACTATGTAGCCCAGATCGTCAAGCTTGAGTTTGCCATGCAAAAACTTCGTATTTGGAGAATGGCCTATTGCTATGAACACCCCCTGAGCAACCACTACTTGGGTCTTGTTTGTAACTGTGTCTCTGATCTTTACTCCGCTAACGCCTTTCTCTCCCTGCTTTCCATAGATTTCCTCGACCACACTGTTCCACATGACCTTGATTTGCGGATTTGAAAGCACTTTATGCTGCATTATCTTGCTTGCCCTGAACTCATTTCTCCTGTGGATTATTGTAACGTGGGGGCAGAACCTTGTCAGGAACAATGAGTCTTCCATCGCGGTGTCTCCTCCGCCTACTACAACTACGTCCTTGCCCTTAAATAGTGCCCCGTCACACGTGGCGCACGTACTAACTCCAGTTCCCATATGCTCCATCTCTGATGGTATGCCGAGCATCCTTGAGTTTGCCCCGGTTGCTATTATTATTGCATTGGCATCAAAAGCCTGGCTGTCTGTCCTCACCTTGTACGGCCTTGACGAGAAGTCAATGTCAACAACATTTTCCTTGACAAGCCTGGCTCCGAACTTCTCAGCCTGCTTTATCATGCGCTCAATCAGCTCAAACCCGTCTATGCCATCAGGGAATCCAGGCATGTTCTCAACTTTTGTCGTGAGGAGCAGTTGCCCGCCTGCAGGAACTCCGGTTATTAGAAGCGGTTTGAATTCTTCCCTTGCGGTGTATATCGCTGCGCTGAGGCCGGCTGGTCCGGACCCTATTATTATTACATTCTCTGCCAGAAAAGCACCTTCAATATATTTTGAACACGAAATAATAAAAGGATTCATAATAAGTTAAATAGCTTTTCATCCATTGCTGTGTGGCGACTTGATGCTTTCAGCTGGCGGCGGTCTCGGCATTTCACTTGACAAGAAGGAGAGCGGAGCCAGCATAGATTTCGTATCCCATGCTCATTCTGACCATATAGCTGCGGCAAAATCCTCAAAGAGGATGCTTGCAAGCGAAGTCACAAAGGAGCTCCTGGAAGAGCTCAGGGACATAGAGCCTCAGGAAGGCTTTGAAGTTCCAAGCAATATCAAGATGATAAACGCAGGCCACATCCTCGGATCGAAACAGTTGGTGGTAACAAACTCGGAAACCGGAACTAAGACTGTATATACTGGAGACTATCAAATGCAGAAATCTAGGACCTGCGATAGCGTAGAGATAGAGAGAGCAGATGTCGCTATAGTGGATTCGACGTACTTCCACCGGAACCTCAAATTTGATGAAAGATCAGAGGTTGAGAGCGCGATGCAGGCGTGGACCGAGAGCAAGCTCAACTCCGGCATAGTGCTGTTTGGCGTGTACGCACTGGGAAAGGCGCAGGAAGTCATATCAATACTTAACGAGAAAGGAATCCTGCCGATAGTCAGCAAGAAGATAAGCGGGATAAATAAAATATATACAAAAAATGGGGTGCGGCTGGACTACGCATCAGTCTATGATGAAGGAAACGATTATCAGGCTCTGCTAAGGGGGAATTTTGCGGGCATAGTGGAAAACCATCTCCTTGGCAGCATGAGAGTGGCCCTTGCAGAGCTCTACAACAGGCCAGTATATACGGCTGTTGCCACAGGATTCGCGAAGATGATCAAATTTGACGTTGATGTCCAGTTCCCCCTGAGCGACCATGCGGATTTCATGCAGTGCATGGACTACATAGATGCAACAGCGGCCAAGAAGGTCATGACATATGGGCCCAACAGACTAGATCTTGCAGCCGAGCTGTCAAACTCTGGATACGATGCGCTTCCTTTCTGATCAGGCTGCGCTTATTGCGGCCAGCAATGATGTATTTCTGAGCAGCGTCTCGCGAGTCGGAACCCCCAGGGCCTCTCTTGCCCCTCTTGGCAGCACTGCCAAGCTGGCAGGCCGGCCTTTGGCAATAGTTATTGCTGCGCTTATAACTATTCCGGGGTTTCTGCATATAAAAAGAGGTTGGTGCTGTGGCACGAGCCTGAGCAGTTTTCTTACCTTGGCCCCTTCCGTTTCAGAAAGCCCAAGGGAATCTGAATGACGCTCGAACAATGGCATTGGATCTGGCATGCCGAGTGTAGCTTGGATTGTCTTCACCCTCCTATGAAGTAAGGAAAACTCGCGCTCGTTTCCGCCCAACTTTTGTGCAACTTGAGCAAGTTTCTCCCTGTCTACGCCAAGTTCTACGCAAGCCGAATAGATAAAACACCTTGCTGTAAAGTCGATACCGCGATTATTGGGACTCTTTATCCTGCTCATCGAATACGCAAACTCGCAGGAAGTGTCCTTTACCCTTTCCAGCATATTTGGACTAAAATCCAGCTGCGCTGCAACCCCAGCTATTACTGGGCGGATGTCAGAAAGAAACTTCACTTGTTTTTGTGAAGTCGTTATGGTACTGAAATCTATCTTGCCTAGCTTCTCCATAACAAACGGTTTGGGCAATTCTGATATTTAATAATATGGGGTTATTGCGGACTTATCTTTCTCAGTAACTTGCCTATGTTATGGATGGATGCATGATTATCCATGTCGTGAATCGCTTCATGGTATCTCTTCATGCCAGGATTCTTGCCTGTCGTGTCTTCCTCGGCAATGTGCAAAGCGGCAAGCACAACTTTGACGGGGTCTTTGCGCAGGAATAGAAAAGAATGGGAAGTGACTGTATCAAGAATCTGCTTGGCCCTGCCTTCGGCTTGGGGGGAAACTCCGACCCTGCCGGCATAGTCGTGTAGAAGTGGCAGCGGATCTGGCATTTCAAGTCTCTTCTGCAATGCCTTTACCTGCCTGTGGCTCATCTCTAGTATCTTTCGGTTGGCACCAAGGCTCTCTGCCACGTCATCTAGATCACGTCCGCTTATCCCGCTCTCGATGCACGCAGAGAAAACGCATGTCTTGAAAATGAAGTTTTGGTCTCTCCTGCGAAATGCGCGATTGCATTTCACAGCCTGATATATCTCGAATGAAAGCGCGCTTATGGAATCCGTTGTCCTATCATCAAGGAATAGGCGACCGACATGGAATCTCAGTTCCTCCTCTGCAGCACGTAACTGGGCTTCTTTGCTCGGCTTGGCCGGCAATGGGCCCAAATTATGAATACTGACTTTCTGTGAAGTTAACATGCCAGTCATGCATTTTTTTCATATTTAAGACTATTGTAGGGGTTCGATGCCTGTAAGTGAAATACTTGCATGGGCAGACATGCATCGGCGAAACGAAAGGATAGAAATCGATTTAAGCTGTTTCCACGATATTGTATAGGTAGTATGATAGAGAAAGACAACCCGGAGATACCTGCGTGGATGGTAGCGCAGGCACTTATAATAAAAGTAAAAAATGTGCTAATAGAAGAGGCTGTAAACCTTCTCTACAGGGAGATAGAGGAGAAAAGGATGGCGGTGAAGGGCAAGTTCGTGAAGATGTCGGACACTGACGGCGAGATGGAGCAGGGAATGTTCCTCATAAGAAACCTGATGAATCAGAAGGATGAGATTTTGGACCAGTTCCTGAGGTACATAGAGACCCACAAGGAGGAGGCGAAGAGCAATGCGGTAGAGGCAAGCAAGATAAGAGACGCAAGAAAGTTCATAGACGCCGTTGATTCGATAACGGCCATGGCCAGGGCCAGCATGATATTCGATGCGTGGTTCAATGGGGTCAGCATGCAGATACATGAAAAAGATCCGGCTGCGATACTGGCAGGCACAGCAAAAGAGGATAATGATAGGAGAGATGCGTTGAGCTTTCTTGTCACAAACCAGATATTCAAGTCTGCAGAACTCTTCACAAAGGATGAGAGGGCAGTGCTGACAAAGACCCATGAACTTCTGAAATAAGGAACCGTATTCACGAAGTATATGAAAAACTATTTGTATTGCTACAACAAATAGCAAATAGTGTCAATCTTCGGAAGGCCGGAACCAAAAGAGGAAATTGGTACAGCGGAGCTTGAGCTCCGCCTAAACGCATGCTTTGACAAGAAAGTCCAAAAGCTGTCGGCAAAAACCACAGTTATGGAGAGGGAATTGGCGCAGGCCCTTTCAGCATTTGGAAGTGCTATACAAAAGGCATCAAAGTCTGACTTCAAGCCCAATATGGACTATCTGTATCGCATAAACGATGCAAATGTAAGGACCCAGAAGCAGAGCTACACCGCTTCAATACTAAGGATAATATCAGCAAAACTAGCCATCAGTAACACGAATGCCTACTATGCAGCAGAAAGCATTGCCAATTCCTATGAAGACCTTATTATGAAAGTCATGAGCACGAATAGCACATTCAAGCCCGTGCTGCTCGCCTACGCCAATGAGCTTGCAAGCGCAAAAACACACTTCAATGCCATGGAGCGCATGTGCAAGGAACTTCGCGATGAACTTGCAGCGTGCACTCAGCAGTTCGACGAATACAAGGAAATAGAAAAAAAGGTAGCAGAAATGCTAGAGATCATGTCAAAAATCGATTTCTTGAAACTGCTACAGCCGGGCAAAGCAAAAACGATGCCGCATGAGGACGCGGCAGACCGGCAAATTGCAGCCATGGTAAGCGAAAGGGAAAAAGAATTTGAATCTGTCAGAAAACTCTATGATGACACAAATATGGTTCTGGCTGGCATGCTCCTTCCCATCGAGAGAATAGCGAGGATGCACGATCACGCGTCAGCATCAAAAAGGAAGATAATCCCGTATATAGAGGACCCCCGCACTGCAATAAAGAGTAAAAGCGATGAGGATGAACTTAACCGCCAAATTTCTGAAATGATAGATGAGGTCAAAACCGGAAAATTTGCTGTCAAGAGCAAAGAAGACATGATACTGCTACTTGAAGCAATAAGAAATGCGAACCTGCTTGCAATGGTGGGCCTGCTCCATCAGTGTGCCGCAGACATGCGGGCAGCAGAGGCTGACATGAAAAAGCTGAAAGCGCAGCTGCATGAGATAGAGGAAGCTAAGGACGAAGAAGAACGGATCCTGAATAGGAAAGACGAAGTAGAAAGAGCCTTACAGGATATGATAACATCAGCCCACACAAAGGGGAGCGAGATAGAGAGGCTCTTCAGTAGTTGCTACAAGAAAAACGTTGTTGTAAAGATTGACGTATAAGACGAAACAAATGTCATTATATTTAAGGCTTATCAGCTAGATAAAATAGGTTACATGGCAAGAACGGTTACAATCCTCGGGTTGGTTATATTAGTAGTTGACCTTCTGTGGCTTTATGGTAGCGTAACAGGTCCATCCATGTTAGTCGGAGGAAATGGCTTTTACCGTAATTCTACCGCAGCTCCCAATTTTACAAGGCCGGGTTTTAACTCCTCGGCGATGTTACCAGGCGCAAGGTCTTATGGTGACCTAGACCTGATATACGGCGTAGTAATACTAGTTGCAGATGTAGCACTGATATACCTGAGTTACAGCAAGCCGGAGCCCGCTAAAAAGAAATCAAAGCAGCAATGAGTATGTAAATACTGGTGCTCCAATCGGGATTTGAACCCGAGTTTCGGACTTGAGAGGCCCGTGTCCTTGACCGAGCTAGACGATTGGAGCTCGAATAAGTTGCCCTTGCAACCTATTTATTGGTTTCTTGCGCATTATCTGCGATTGCATGGTGCATTCTCCATACTACAAGGCCAGGGATGGGATAGTCAAGGCGCTGAAGAATGCAGTTAAGTCCTGTGGCTATCCCACAACGGAGCTCGCCGCGTCAGTTGACCTCTCGAGGGCATTTGGGGACATATCATCATCAATATCATTCAGGATAGCAAAAGAACTGAAGCTAAACCCAAACGAGGTTGCTCAGAAGATCATAGCCGCTTTCAAGAAGCCAGATTACGTTGAAAGCGTGGCGCCAGCAAGCGGATACATGAACTTTTCGCTGAAGAGGCCGAAGTTCTCTTCTGATGTAATAAAATATGCTTTAAGGCTTGCAGCTGGAACCCCCATATCTGATCTTGGCGGCGATGAAAAGATAATAATAGAATATCCCAGCGTCAATCCAAACAAGCCATGGCACCTTGGCCACCTGAAGAATGCTGTGCTCGGGGATTCTGTGGCGAGGATTCACTCGGCCTACGGCTACAATGTGGAGCGCGAAGATTTCATAGAAGATCTTGGATCTCAGGTAGTTGAGAGCCTGTGGGGTTATCTCAACATGGACAACGATCCCAAGGGCAAGAAATTCGACCAGTGGCTTGGCGAAGAATATGTCAGGGTAAACAAGTTCATGGAGAGCAATGACATAAAGGGCCAGTTATCAAGGCTTCTCCAGAACATGGAGCAGCATGGAACCAAGGAAGCCCAGCTTGCCAGGCAGATAGCTGAGAAATGTGTAATGGCGCAGAACGAAACCGCGTCCTCGTATGGAATATACCGCGACATATTGGTCTGGGAAACTGACATAATGTCAAAGATCTACGACAACGCACTTGAGATGCTGCTGAAGAGCGGAGTAGCGGAAAAAGTTGACAGAGGGGAGAACAAGGACTGCATAATAATGGACCTTTCGAAGGTCAAGAAGCTCCCTCCGGAATTCAGGGGCCTGAAGGAAAAGATAAAGGTCCTCGTCAGGAACGATGGAACTCCTACGTATGTGGCGAAGGACATAGCCTTCCACATGTGGAAGTTCGGCATTATTGAAAATTCATTTGGATACATTAAGTTCATAGAGCAGCCAAGCGGCAGAATATTGTACACGACAACTCCAAGCCCAAATGCAGTCAAGATGGACTTTGCCGGAGTGAAGAAAGCCATAAACATCATAGACTCGCGCCAGGAATATCCACAGGGACTTCTCAGGCTTGCTTTCTCGTGCATGGATAGAAATGATGTTGCGGAGAATATCGTGCACCTTTCCTATGGGCCGCTGGAGCTCGAATCCGGGGCCGCTATGTCAGGGAGGAAGGGAACTTGGATTGGCAATTCTGCGGATGACCTTCTATCAGCAACAAAGGCCAAGGCAGCGGAAATACTTTCTGAATCGAGGTTCAAGCTGACCGATGTGGAGAAGAAGGAGGTGTCTCGGAAGGTATCCATTGCTGCCATAAAGTTTGACCTGCTCAAGCAATCACCGGAAAAGAAAACTTTGTTCTCATGGACAAAGGCGCTCAACTTCGATGGCAATTCCGGTCCTTACTGCCAGTACATGTACGCGAGGGCGTTCAGGCTCATAGAATCAGCTGGAATCAGGGAGGAGCAGATCGCAAAGGCAGATCTATCAGTAATAACCGATGATAATGAATTCGCGCTTGTCAAGCTGATATCCCAGCTTGGCGACATTGTGGAGAAGGCATGCACGGAGCTAAGGCCAAACGTGGTTGCTGAGTATGCCAATGAACTCGCGTATGGATTCAGCAAGTTCTACGAGAATGTGCCGGTCCTAAAGGCAGAGTCTGATGCCGAAAAAGCCGCGAGGCTTGCGCTCTGCGCTGCGTTCATAAAATCATTGGCATATGCCCTTGACCTCCTTGGCATAGAAGTGGCCCAGAGGATGTGATTGTAATCAGCGGGATGTCACAGTTATTGAGCCTATTTCTACTATGTGCTCCGTGTTGTTGGATGGTGTCTGATAGCCGGCCCACAGGTTTCCGGTTACTATCTGGTTGGGCGTTGTTGGAAATCCGAAGCAGGTACTGTTGTAGGAATAGGAATCGAGCATTATCTCAACAGAAGAGCTGGGCGCAAGGCCCGCGAACCCGCTTTCGCATGGAAGCGGAGGCACTGATGTGGGAGAAACACTTCCGGATGCGACAAAGAAAACATTGACCTGGCCCCACCTGATTCCGCTGTTCTGCGCTATCAGAACGGAGAGGTTTCCATTTGTCAATGACGGCCCAGAGCAGGAATATGTCAGTGTCGGGGTGCACTGGTTGAGGTATTGCGTGCTGTTGCTGCTCGAGGGGAGGAACGTTATGACTACTAGGTATGCAACAGCTGCCACTATTACCAGCTTCAACAGGTTCCATGCAGCGGCTTCAGCGTCCATCAGATCAGATCCACGGTTACGAAGTTGTGGCGCTTATAGTGCCTATCTCAACAAACTGTTCTGTTCCTGTTGACGAGTTTTGATAACCGACCCACAATGCTCCTGTTACCGCCTGGCCAGCGGTGTTTGGAAACCCTATGCAGACGTCAGAGCTTGCGTATGATGGCAATACTACGTTGACATACTGTCCTGACGTTATGCCATTTGGAAATCCTTCCTCACATGGAAGTGGAGGAACCGCTGTCGGATTTGGGCTTCCAGAATATACCATGAATATGTTTGCCTGCGCCCAGTTGAAGCCTGTTGATTGCGCAAAAGTAAAAGCAAGGTTGCCGTTGTGTATGGTTGCATTAAGGCATACGTACCCTGGTGCCGAGATGCACGAAGATCCAAGTAGCACTGGTTGGGGAGAACTTCTCATGCCAAAAAGTAGCAGGCCGGCTACTATTATTACCACTGCTATGCCACCGACTATCCATATCGTCTTGCCCCCCTTTTTTTGTGGCTGTTGCGTGTTTGTAGCCACCATCATATCACCGTATCAAATCTCTGCATCATTATTAATATCTATCTGCACATCTCTGTTAATGTCTATGGGCTCCTAGCTCAGCTTGGATAGAGCGATGTCCTCCTATACGTTGAAGATGAAGAAAGACATAGGTCGCGGGTTCAAATCCCGCGGAGCCCGTAGCAATACATCAATATTAAATAATCCTGCTTCATAGGATAGTCTGATATCATGGAGAGCCAGAGAAACGAGGCAAAGAAGGGACCAAAGGAGTCGTTGCTCATAGTAAGGCCGGCGATAAGATCGCTTGGACTTGACTATCTGCATGTCACGCTGATAGCGCTGATCATAGTGCTAATTGCGTTTGCATTCGGGCTCTCGCAGTTCAAGCAGGGAATCCTTATCCAGAGCTGTTCCTACGGGGCTTACGCAAACCAGACCTGTATAACGCCAGTGCACAACAGCTCGCAGGCTTTGGCAGCTGCACAGCAGATATTGGCAAGCTACACGAGCGTAAACACAAGCCTGTCATTGCTTCCATACTACACCTACGCCAACAGGGCCAACGTATCGTATATTGCAAACCAGAGCGAATGGCTGGTGACATTCCCATATTCAAACCCGCTGGTAAACAACGAAACGCAGTATTTCTCGATCCTTCTTTATGACTCAAATCTGTCTGTTGCTATGCCGCTGATACAGACAATACCGCCAACGCTCTACACAAAGAACATGGTGATAAGCAAGGGTGTTGTAAAAATCTATAACAAGGTTGCGTGCACCCAGGGCGGGCCTATGCAGGTTTACGCCTTCGTGGATCCGTACGCGCCGCAGGCCCTCCAGGGAATAAGCAGCGCACTAAACGCGACTTCTAGATACGGCAACAGCATAAACCTGACGTACAAGTTCATATTCACTGGATATGCCATCAGCCAGTACAAAGGATATGGAATAAATGAAACCCAGGCAATGGCAGAATACCTGTGGTGCGCATCTACGCAGCCGAGGTTCCAGGCGTTCATTGCAAACTTCAGCCTGGTATACAATGGAAGGCCGATGCAGAACTACACTCTCGAGCAGGTGGCACAGGGATCGGGGCTCAACACCGGCACGCTCAATGCATGCGTGGAAAATTCCACGAGCGTGCTGGACGCGCAGGCAACCATAGCACAGTTCTACGGGATAATAACGACTCCAAGCTACGTTGTTGACTGCCAGTACGACGCGATTCCGGTAACCCTCAATGAATCAATAGCTTATGCTCTGAATTCCAGATAGGGATTTATTGCACATAATAGCGGGAATAGACACTGGAAAGACTTGCGCGGTAGCGTGCCTGGGGCTTGACGGACGATTGCTATACTCATCGCACAAGACGTTCGCTGGTGTGGAGTGGATGATAAATGAGATAAAGGACATAGGGATACCTTCCATAATCGCATGCGACAAGGAGCCGAACGACATAGCGAGAAAGGTAAAAGCAGCTTTCAATGCAAGGCTGTACTATCCCGGGCGCATGATAACGTCCGACGAGAAACACGAAATGGCAAGACCATACATGCTGGACAACGCCCACGAAAAGGACGCGTGCGCAGCTGCGGTCAAGGCCTACAGGTCATACGCAAACAAGTTCAAGCAGGCGGAGCACGTAGCAAGAATCATGAAAGCAGGTGACGTTGACATGATAAGGGCCAAGGTAGTGTCCAAGTTCTCCATAAAAGAGGCCATACTTGACATGAAGGCAAATAGGAAGTAGCTAGTAATTGTGTGTTGCCTTCCTGGTTGCGACAACTATCTGGTTCAAATATTCGTATATCGCAAGCGCGTCGCCTCGAGTAAGCCCGTCTATCTGGCCTTCCCGCCTTTTTCTGCCCAGGAATTCGGAAACACCAACTGGTTCTCCTCCTACTCTCAAGTAGATTGAAGATGATATGAATCCGTTTTCAAGCCTGACGCTGACTATGCTCTCAAATGGTATCGACTCTATGTCCTTCCTCATGCCAAGAGTGACCCTGTTAAGTATTATCACGCGCTTGCTTGTCACAACAACGGTGGTTGGATTTATCGGTGCCATGCCGGGCCCGAGCGCCCTCTGAGTGGCAGTGACCATGACCTTCTCCTGGTCGTCGAGCAGCGTTTTGACGGCGTTAACGTCCTTGTCATATATCGGCATTGGTCTCAATATTACTGACATCGTTCATTTAATAAGTATCGCATTATCTCGATATTCTATCAAACTTCTTGAGCACCCGCGGAAGTGCCCCGATAATATCCGTCGCCAGTATGTGGACTCCCTTTTCCTTGGATAGAATATCACCGGCAAGCGAATGGGCTCTAACGCCCGCAACTGCGCTCTCAAAAAGATCGTTGTGCTGGGCTGCGTAGCTTGCAATTATTCCGGCGAGAACGTCGCCAGTCCCCATTGTTGCTAGCGCTGGAGATTTTGCGATATTGACTTTGAGTCTTGTCCCGTCAGTTATAATTGTCTCGTGGCCCTTGAGCACTAGAGTACAGCCATGCTTGTTGGAGAAATTCCTGGCCGCCCCAATCCTATCAGCCGTATCTCTGCCCTCAAGCTCAATTCCGGTAAGCGTTTTGAATTCTCCGTCATGCGGCGTTAGGATCATGTTGCGCGTTATAATGCTTTTCTTTTTGCTAACCAAACCTATCACGCCCGCATCTATGATTATAGGCTTTCCGGCCCTTTCTTCGGCCCTTACGAGCCTTTCGAGAAGCGCCATTTGAAGCTTCTGGATGCCCGGGCCCATTACTATTGCGTCGTGTCTTATTCCTTCAATTGTTTTTACATAGTCACTTTCGTTGCCAGTGAGTTCTTTCAGCACAAAAACAGGTGAAAGATCAGAAAGGGCTTGGAAAAGCCCTTTTGGGGCTGCAACAGTGACAAATCCTGACACAGTCCTCAGGGCAGCTATTGCGTTGTTTGCGGCGTATGCTGCCATAACTGCCGCTCCGCGCCACTCCCTGCTATCTGCTATAATTAGCACCCTGCCCCTTGAGTATTTGTAGGAATGCAATCCAACTGGTTTGGTTGCCTTTCTTATGTCTTTGTCGGCCGTGAGTATGCCTTTTAAGCTTTGCATGGTATAGATGATGTAGCAGTGTTTAAATTCCTGCATCGGGTGATGCGATTTCTAGGATCTACAGGGTGAAGGACAAGCTGGCGGTCTATCTTCCATACGACATGGTGAAGGCACTGGAGCTGAAGGAGGGAGAGGAAATAGACTTCCTGCCCAGAGGCACTTACTACATGGTAGCGAAGAAGAGCGCGCTTGCCGACATGATGATTGGGATGGCACAACCAGCGGCCAAGGATGGAAAGCCGCAGCAGCCGGGGATAAGCCAGGAAGAACTGGCAGTCCTGAAGAAGATAGATACCATAAGATACAATGATAGGACGAAGGAACGATTGAAAAAGCTGCTTGACATAGACGAAAGGAAGATATTGGTAAGGCTGATAAAGAAGAAATACGTCTCGGCATTCAAGAAGCAAGGAGAGACGGAGTTCAAGTACGGAATAGCAAAGTCGATTTACAACAAGTTCTTGATGAGAACCGGCCAGCAAACAGCCACACAACAGGCATCACAGCAAACAAGAACCGAGCCAAGGAAGTGGGAACAGAAACTTGGATCTGATACATCATATGTGGATCTCCTCGAGTCAAATGGTTACATAGTCATACCAAACCAGATTGAGGCAACAAACGTGTCAAAGTCTCTGGAGGCGAGCATAAGGGGGGGCATGGTAGTGGGAATACGCGCGTTCAACAGAAAATACTACATAGCACTAAAGTCATTTGTCGCGAAGAACGCGCCAAAGATAATGAAGCTGATACAGCAGAGGGCAAGGCCAGTGGAAGAGATATCAAAGGAAACTGACATAGATGAAGAAGGAGCAAGGGCTGTCCTCTACATACTATCAGAGAGTGGAGAGGTAGCTGAGGTAAAGCGTGATGTTTTCAGGGCCGTATCCTGATTAGCCGACAAGGAAGTGGTTTGCCACGATCACTACTATGGCAAAGGCTACAACTACGACTACCACTAGCTTGGGATTAAGCTTTGGCCCGTTTGTCTGGGCGTCATAAAAGTTTATGATTCCTGCCTGTGACTGCGGCGATCCTATTCCTGCCATGTATTCACTTAATTAGATTGTGGCGATAGTATTCTTAGTCTTTACGCTAGGTTACATTTATTTGCCAAGATACTTAAATCTGGGAACTCTCTTTCCTCCAGCAAGAACCTTCTCTAGGAACATCTTCTTGGGGCGTATCCAGATAGAATTGTTTCCAAACTCCCTACTGTAGTATAAGGCTTGGTAAACAACAAACTCCTGTGATGGCCTTTCGCTATGTCTAGCTACACCGATAACCCTGTAGAGGCCTCCCTTGTAGTGCTTGTATCTGCCGAGTTTTATTCTTTGCATATTCTTTCATCAGATTAAACATTTAGCTACTTCACAGCGCTTACTATCTTTAATACATCCTCGTCCTGAAGGACGTAATCTTTTGCAAGCCTCTTCTTTGTCTTTGTGTCTATTGCATACAGCATCTTGTTCGCTATCTCAGTATGTATCTTCATGGCGAGGTCGTGTGCCGTAGATCCGCTGTTAATGAGCACGCAGTCCGGCAGCACGTTGCCGAAGTGGTCAGAATATTTGTTCTCATCTTCAACAGGATAAACTGTAATGTTGCCAAGAAGACCAAAAACAACTCGATTGACAAGTTCTTGGACATTTGTGCCCTTGCTCTTTATGAAGTCCTGCATGTATTTGAGTGCCTGCTTTCGTTCCTCGGATTCATTTTCATCAAGCCACTTGAAATCACGGGCCCCTGGCTTGTAGTCTATGAGCCCCATCTTTGCCGCCTTCCTCAATGCCAGCTCCATTGCCCCAGAGCACGCAACGACATTTTCCCTGCCAAACTCCCTCTCGAGAAGCGCGACATTCTGCTCAGAACCGTGGACATCTGACTTGTTTGCGGCTATGAGAATAGGCTTCGTTTCCTCAAGCAGCTCTGCGGAGAATCTCTCTATGCCCTCATCAGACCACTCTGGCTTGTTTGTTGACAATGAGACTGCGTTCGCGGCCTTTGCTATGCCATCCTTTGTGACCTTGAAGCTGGTAAGGACTTCGTATAGCGCCTCATCTCCATCCTTTCTCTTGGATATGGCATTCATGTGTTTCTCGATTATCCCGGCAAGCCACTGCACCAGTTCATTCTTCACCATATTGACATCGTCAACTGGATTAGATCCGGTGCTCTTGTTTCCTGCAGGGTCTGTCTTGCCACTGGCATCAACGACGATTATCAGCGCATCGGCAGCCACCAGGTCATTGAGAAACTGGTTTCCCATTCCCTTGCCTTCATGGGCCCCTTCGACAAGTCCTGCCACATCTGTCACATTCACTGGTATCAGTCTTGTCCCGGATACGCAAAGCGAGTTCCTCGCATTGCACTGGACTCCAAGCTTCACGTGTGCGCACTCTGTTGTTGCATACGTTATGCCGGTATTGGGCTGGATGGTAGTGAACGGATAATCAGCAATGGCCACGTCGTTCATCGTCATGGCTGAGAACAGCGTGCTCTTTCCTTTGTTCGGTGCCCCGATGATCCCAATCAGCATAAAGTCACTTGAACAGCTTCCTCCTTACTATCTTCTTTTGCCCTTTCTCCACAAGGCCGTAGTATGTTATCATCGATGCCAGTATAAATACGATCCCTATTATGAGAGGTATAGTTGGCATCCCGATCATGAACAGCAGCAGCGCTATCACTGCCACGACCGGTAGATACGGATATCCTGGCATCTTGAATTCTCCGACTACTCCCGCCCTCCTGTAGTGTATAAGCGCCAGGCTTCCCATCATATAAGCAAAGAGCAGGCCGAAATTGCTTATCGATGCTATGACATAGATGTTTCCAGTGAACAGCATCACTATCCCTATGGCAGACGAGAGTAGTATAGCTGTCGGGGCAACATCGCGTTTTTTGTTGAAGTTCCTGAGCCACGAGGGAAGCAGCCTGTCTTCTGCCATCTGATAAAGGACACGCGACGCGCTGAGTATTCTCGCTATTGTCGCAGACGCAGTGGCTATCAGGGCGCCGATCGCAACAAGTATAAGCAGCCATTCTGGCGCTGATGCCTGCTGCAGCGCAGCCGCAAGCGGGTCTGCTATCGAAACAGAATACTGGCTTGTGGGAAGTAGCCATATCATGCCAACAACTATCATGACATAGAGCACTATGCTTATGATGACAGAAAGCAGTATCGCGAGTGCTGCCTTTTTCGGCCCTCCCCTCACATCAGAGGTGAACGTTGAAACGGTCTGGAATCCTGAATAAGCGAAGAATATCACAATGCTCGCAGCAAAGAGAGATGAAAGGCTTCCCTGTTCTGCCGTTGTCTGGAAGTTAGAAATACTGAATCCATTTCCAAGCGCAAACATCAGCGCAAAGCCTATGAAGGCAAGCAGCACGAACGCCTTTATCACTACCAGAACAAAATCCGTCTCTATGGCGCTCCTTATCCCGATAAGGTTTATGACTGCCAGTGCTATTATCAGTGCGATAGCGAAGATTATCTCGTATGAGGCTACGCTTATCCCAAGCACTGTGGCGAGATAAGATCCAAACCCAAGGGCTATCACAGCTATTCCGGATGAATAGCTGAAATACTGCACTATTCCTGTCATGAATCCGAGTTCGCTGCCAAATGCATTATACGCATATGAGTATGATGCGCCCTTTGTTTTCGGCAGTATCGACCCGAGTTCCCCCACCTCAAGCGCTATTATTATTGCGACTATTCCGACAAGAAGGAAAGCGAGAAGGGAATTTGCTCCGGCGAGGGCTATTGTCGTGCCGCTCAGGACGAATATTCCCGCCCCTATTATCGCAGCGAGGCCTGCGCCAGTTGCAAGAGCAAGGCTGAGCTTTCCATCTCCCATGAAGCCACTAGAAACCTTATTATAGTGAATGTTAAATATAAAGCCGTTGATTAACGATGGCGCAGGGGTGGCGGAGCCCGGTCAAACGCGCTAGGTTCAGGGCCTAGTGTCTTAGGACTACGTGAGTTCAAATCTCACCCCCTGCATATGTGATATTATGAATAGGGTCAGGATTCCAAAGTGCGTGAAAATAAACAGAAACGTAAATGGCACCGTAAGGTTCCTTGATGTGTTTGGAGGATTTGACAAAGTTCCTGCTGTCAAGCGGATATTTCACGCAAAAACGAGGAAGACTATGCAAACTCTTATGCTCAGGATAAGCTCAAGGCCAATGGGCTACCTTTGGATTGATGACAAGAAGGGCCGTGTCTGCATAGTATCACGCTACCTGAGAAAAGGTAATGTAGTTCATCTCTATCTTGATGCCGTGCACGAGCTTGTCCACATAAGGCAGCTGCATCAAGGCAAGAAACTGTTTCATTTCCCAATGAAATACGTGGATTGGCCAACAGAGATAGAGGCATACAAGCTTACAGTGAAGGAGGCTAAGCGCATAGGCATGAAAAAACCAGAGATAAGGGACTATCTCAAAGTTTTCTGGGCTAGCGAGAATGACATGGAAAGACTGCACAAAAAAGTAGGACTCTAATCATTTTTCTGCAGATACCTTGAAAGAACCTGGTGGAAGCTGCTGCATTATGTAATCGAGATCATCGTAGGAGAGCAGCTTTGATACATACTTTGCTGCGTCCGATTTCTTGTCCTTGCCTATTCTCACAATGATGTGTTTTTCTATTTTGCTCTTTTCAAATCTGCTGAATGCAGATGACGGCACCGTAAACAATTTTCCTTCCTTAACAAACATGACAAGTGCAAGCTGCACATTTCTGTGCCACTCACGCTCGCCGCTTAGCAGGAAGCTTCCAGTCCCGAGTGAACCTTTGCTTGTTGACTTGCTTACTTGGTTTCTTTTCATCGCGTATACATCAACAGTGTTTAGGCCATCCTTCCAAGCACTGGAATTACATGCAGCAAACTGCGCCGCTTCTTCCCTAGCCTCAGGTGGAGAATCAATCCCGCCCTTCATTATGGTCACAGAGCCACCGAATATATTGGCATGGAAAAATAGATCATTATCATCAAAGTGCTTGCCATTGAGCAGCTCATTCTGGTGAGAATCTCTCCCTCCTATGACAAGAAGGCCATTTGAAGTAAAGAACCAATGAAACTTCTCGTACCACTCGCGCTTTTGCTTCTCTATCAACTGCTTTGGCTTTTTCTCAACTGCTTTCTTCTCTGATAGTTCCTTTAGGCTCTTCTTCAGGTCTCCTATTGCCCTCTCTGCTCCCTGTTTCTTCTGTGCCAACTTCTTGGCCTTCTGATAATAAGCATTAGCATTGTCCTGGGCACTCTCAGTAAAGTCTATCTCTATCTCCATGCTCTCAGATTGGAATACCAGTGATATATCCTACTATCACAGATATGACGAAGCCGAGCAGGCCTATGAGAAGGATTCCTAGCAGTATTATCCTTGCTGTCTTGTTGAATTCTGATGCATCAGGCTTGTAGCTAACATTGAGTATGTGCCGCGAGTTTGACAGGAACGCCTTGATTCTTGGTATTGGATTTAAGTTCACTGATAACACTGCTGTTAATTTAACAAGTATCTATATATTGCTTGATTCCTTTAATAATATTTCTGTGGGAGGTAAGCGCATGAAATACGATGCCATAGCCATACATTTCGGGGAGATCTGGCTGAAGGGCAGGAACAGAGGTGCTTTTGTCAAGAGGCTCTATCGGAATATAATGGCAGCGATAGAGGGAGAGAGCTTCGACAAGCTGGTAAACGAGAGAGACAGGCTCATGCTCTATCTTAGCAAGGATTCCGACATAGAGAGAATAGAAAGTTCACTCGGGAGGGTTTTTGGCGTATCATGGTACGCACCAGTGCTCATAGTTACAAACAAGATACCGGACATATTAAAGGCTGGAAAGGCAGTTGTAAATAATTCTGGAGTTGAAAAGGTAAAGATATCTGCATCGCGTTCATACAAAGGCCTTTCATATGACTCGACTGATGTTGTAAGCGCTTTCTTGAAGGACAAGAAGCTGGGTTTTGATGCTGACAAGAATTCGGAACATGAGCTAAACATAAACATAAGGGCAAATGACGCACTTCTGCGCATGGGAAAGATCAAGGGACGCGGCGGGCTGCCAGTCGGATCATCAGGAAAGGCAGTAATACTACTGTCTGGCGGAATAGACTCACCGTTGTCTGCATTTTATGCCATGAAAAAGGGCCTGATCCCAATCTATCTCCACATTCATGCATTCCCTAGCAACGACATTGCGGAGAAATCAAAGATCGGATCGATAGTCTCTATGCTCTCAAGATATTCAAATGGGGCAAAGATTTACTATGTACCTGCACATGTTTTCCAAGCGCACACAGTCAAGATTCCAAAGAGCCATGAACTCGTTCTTTTCAAATACTTTGCATACATGCTTGCTGAACAGGTAGCAAAGAAGGAAGGGGCAAAAGTCATAGTGACTGGAGAAAGCCTCGCGCAAGTCGCTTCGCAGACTGTTGACAATCTTATCGCCTCTGAACAGGACACAAAGCTTTTCATAATGAGGCCACTCATCGGCTTCGACAAACAGCAGATAATCAACGAAGCCAAGAACCTGGGAACCTATGAACTTTCCATACAGGAATATCCTGATGTTTGTTCCTTCAGGGCCAGGCACCCATCAACGGCTGCTAATGCTTCCTTTGTGAAGAAGCTTGTGAGGAGCGCGAAGCTTCGTACTGCACTAGGTACAACACTCAGGAAATCTATTTCCCTTGATGTTGGGATGTAATCGAATCCAGTATTGCATGTGGATCCCTTTTTATGCCATAGGCCTTGGCAAAATACTGGACTATGTTGCTTATATCGCGTCTTAGAAAGTCCATCGCCTTTGGATGCCGGGTTACAACAGCCTGCCCGAAGTCTATGAACACGGGCTTTCCTTTGTCTATCAGTATATTGTACTCGCTCATGTCGCTGTGGACAAGGCCTGCCGTATACAGCTTTGCTATGTTCTTGATTATCAATGATAGAACTGCATCCGGGTTTTCCAACTCTACATCTTTGAGCTGGGGGGCCGGGTTACCTGTTTCTGGATCCCCGACAAAAGAGAGCGCCAGTATGCTTCCATTGAACATAATTGGTTTTGGCGCGCTGACCTTGGCCAACTGAGCAATTTCTAGATTTCCAAACTCCTTCCTGCACCACGTCATTATTATTCCGTATTTGCTCCTGCTTATCTTGCTGAATCTTGGATCTCCTAGTATGTATTCGTCCATCTTGTAGAACGATGACGTCTCTATCCTGAAGAACTTGAGTACTATGAACCTGCCAAACTTTGTTGCCTTCGAACCTGCGTCTGCAATATACAGATCTGCTTCCTTGCCTCTTGCTATTGGAAAGCCAAGCTTCTCCACAATGCCCTTGTTGAAGAACTTGCTGAGGAAGAGCATTGTCTTGTTATCAAAAACCCCTCCTGACTCTACCTTCACCTGCTCGCTGAGCATATGCTCTTCTCTTCCTGGTCTCTTCCTCTTGCTTCTCCTTTGCGACATCTATATCATTACTGTGATGAATCTTCGTTACTAATATATATGTTCGTTATCAATGATTTATTCATTCTTTGCACAGTGCATTTGCTGATTTTGCGGTTTTTGCTGTGGGTCTAGATGAAAAATATTTATGAAAACAGAAGGTACAAGCTGTATGCGATACTTCCCGTAGCCCTGCTTCTGATAAGCCTCTATTTCATACCAAAGATACCGCTGGATTCGACGCTAAGGGGAGGCATACAGGTGCAGCTGCAGACGAACCAGACGATCAACACGCAGAATCTTACTAATTACATAAATTCCAAGGTGTCACAGGCACAGGCAAGCGTTCTTATATCGCCAGGAGGGGTATCAGTTACAATAGCCACAAATTCGAGCCTTGCAAACGCGCAGGATATTCTAGTCAATCTTTACGGTGCAGATTCCAACTATTCGCAGCAGGCAGTATTTGTTGCTACATACCAGAATGCACTAAGGTCTGGGCCAAATGTGACTGCGCAAGCGGCACTTAATTCATCACTTGCTAACGAGAGCCGGATAGCAGTCTACATGGCAGGGCAGACGCAGTTGCTCATGTCTACGCTCAGCCCATTCCTGGCAAGTGGCACATATCCTTACAATGCGACAAACCCGACTTCAATGCTCGCAGCGGCTAACAATGCATATTCAGACGCATCTTCTGTTTACAAATCACAGGTAATATCAGTATTGCAGCAAGCGGTGCAGTTCTCATCATATTCGTATGATGAAGTGACCCCCACACTCGGCACATACTTCCTGCAGCAGATGGAATACATAATTATAGCCGCGTTCATAATAGTCGCCGTAGCCGTCTTCTTCATATTCAGGACTCCGATCCCATCGCTCGCCGTGGTGTTTGGCGCTGGCAATGACATACTGGTTGCACTCGGGGCTATGGGTGCATTCGGCATACCGCTTGGAGTGGCATCTATAGGGGGACTTCTCATGCTGATAGGATTTTCAATAGATACTGACATGCTTTCAGCCATCAGGATAATAAAGAGGACGGAGGGAACGCCAACGGACAGGGCTTTCTCGACAATGAAGACCGGCCTTACCATGACGTCGGCTGCAATAATATCGTTTGGAATTCTTCTCATAGTTTCATACTTCGCTTTCATACCAACATACTACGAGATCGCCAGCGTAGTGATATTCGGGCTGATAGCCGACGTGTTCACAACATGGTTCGGCAATACTGTAATGGTGTTGTGGTACAAGCAGAGAAAGGAGTCGATATAATGGCCAAGATTAGCGATTATTTGAAGGACAGGAGGATAATAACGCTAGTTGTAATAGTAGTGGCTCTGGCTGGCCTCGACTATTATTATGGAATTCATTTTGGGATAGAGTTCGTTGGCGGCACCCAGATACCGCTGCAGCTGCAATCCCCAGTCAATGTAACAACCATGAGCGCACTAATATCAGCCCTTCAACAAAGGCTCTCTACTTTCGGACTGCAGGAAGTAACCGTTGAGGGCATAGGAAGCTCGGAGGTTTATGTGATCATACCAAAGGCATCGCAGAGCCAGATAAACCAGACCATAAGCCTGATACAATCGCAAGGAAGATTTGACGGCATAGTCAATGGAAGGGAGGCGATCAATGGCAGCTCCATACTCAGAGACAGCATAGGAATAGTGCCGACGCAGATAGAGAATGGAAGTGCAGTCTGGCAAGTAGATTTTTACATCGCAACATCTGCTGAGCGGCCGTTCGCAAGCGCTGTATTCGGCCAGGCAAACCAACCCCTTTACATGTTCCTTGACAGGCCGACAAATGCAATAATACTAATGAACTCAAGCCAGCTTGGCGTTACAACAGCAAGTGGCTCAGGCGCCAGCGCAGCGCTGACAGCCATCCAGAGGGCGTTGCTGTTTGGCAACCAGACAATACCAGTCATAGTGGTAGGGTCTGACAATGCAAGTATAGCGAGCGCAAAAACCTTCTTCGCCAACAACCAGGGCAAGTACAATACAGTATTCGCGAGCAGCAACATAAACTCTACACTTATAAGCTACATAGAAGGCATGAACTACACGGTCAAGCTGGTCAGCAAGGAAAACATGACGCCGACATATTTCAACCCACTTGCAAACCAGACAGACGTTTCATCATGGCCGCTGGTCGGGCTGCTCAATGCGCCAATATTATCTCCATCAATAACAAACGGCAATGTTAGCAACAGCTATCAGATAAGCGGAGCTGCGCCATCAACACTCTCCGGGGCTGCCGCTGCAGCATACTCAACCAACCAGAGCAAGACTATAGCAAGCATATTGAGCGGAGGGGCCCTTCCAGTCGCGGTCATACCAGGAACTCCAACGGTAATACCGCCAACTCTTGGAACTCACTTCCTGAACATAAGTGCGATAGCGGGAATCGCAGCTGTCGTGGCGGTATCGCTTTTCATAACCATTAGATACAAGAGATTGTTCCTAGTTGCGCCAATACTCCTGACCACCGCGATGGAGCTGTTTATCATACTATCCGTCATAGGCCTCATAGGAACCATCGATCTGTCAGCGGTTGCCGGAATGATAGCCGTAATAGGAACAGGAGTTGACGCCCAGATAATAATAACGGACGAGATAATAGCCAAGAAGGTAGATCTGTCCGGATCCATGCTGCTGGGAAAGGCCTTCTACATTGTGTGGACGGACGCTGCGCTGCTGATAATTGCAATGCTGCCGCTGTTCCTGTCAACTTCACTGGTAGATGTAATCGGGTTCTCAGAGGCAACAATATTCGGTGCGCTACTCAGCGTCTTGATAACCAGGCCGGCATACGGAGCGATAATAAGCAAGAGATATTCGTAAGGTGTTCTTATCATAAGGTATTGCCCGACCTGCAACAGGTCAAGCAACGATATCAGGTTCATCGGCGAGTTCTGCGAAGCGTGCGCGATAAAGAAGATAGAAAAAGGAATTAAGAGATCAGTGAAGCTGAAATACTGCAAGAGGTGCGGCAGAATCGGCACCCCGCTGGGGATGAGGGCAATAACAAATGAAGCACTGGGGCTTGCGCTTGCAAAAGAGCTGTTCAGCTCGAAGTGCCGGGTAAAGGTAAGATCTTTTGAGCATGGAAACGCAAAAGTCGAAGTGGAAGGATATAAGGTTGATGAAGACAGCATCAACTTCCCGCTCGACCTTGAAGTGGCAATGATTCATGAGATATGCCAGGATGACTACAGGAGGAGCTCGGGTTATTACGAAGCAATAGTCCAGATTCGCGGCAACGCAGATAAAGCCCAGAGACTGTTCAAAAGGATAGACAAGTTCCTTGCCGCAAGAGGGGCATTCATAGGCAAGGTAGAAACAAAGGAGCTTACCGGCATGGATCTCTATGTCAGCGACAAGGCGTTATTGAACGACTTCATGAAAAGAACCAAGACAAAGTCGAAGAGATCATACACGCTCTATAGCGTCAAGGGCGGCAAGAGGATATTCAGAAACACATACCTAGTGGAGCTCTAACCCTAATTTATCACTCTTACCTGCTTGCTCACTTTCTTCTTGAAAGCGGCTTTTATCATGTTAAAAGCGAGCCTGTCTTCTCCGTGTTCCTTGTACCTTGTTGGAATGCCTATCACAGCATTGCAATCATTGCATACGAGCTTAGGCATTTCCTTGACATAGCTAATTCCTTCCGATAGGTAGTGCTTTGGGTATATGATCCTATCTGCATAGCATCTCAGCAATGGCCCCGGACCATCCTTCTGGTATATTATTACAACGTTGTTGCACTTGTTGCAGAAAACGTCCAATGCTTTTGAACCGCCTCCGCGCCTTGCACTGAATCTATCCCTCTTGAGTTTGACCCTGATCATCATAACTAGGACGGAATTATGTACACACACGATGCAGACGGCGCTGGCGGGCATGCGCTCTGGGCGCTTACATTGACAAGATAAGTCCCGGCTGCCGTTATTCCCTCCAGATTGCCACTTACATTTATTGGGGTGTACGCAGTAACGTAGCTCTGGCCTGCGTTCGTATTTACAACCAATACTATCTCGTGGCCAACTATGTTATTCGTGCCTCCGACATAGATATTTGAGACCCCTTGTGGTATTTGGATGAGGACCAGCTGTTTCGCTGGCGCTCCCTGGGATCCGACAGTAGCTGATATGCTTGCAAGTTTGCTGGCCGTTGCCTGAGCCTCTGTTGTTGATAGCGTGGAAGTCGAATTTGCAATCTGGATGAATGCGAGAACTACTATGGGGAGCAGTATTATCAATCCGAATGACAGTGTTACCAGCAGTTCAAGGCTTGACTGCGCTCTCTTTGTCTTGATTGTGAACATGGTCATTCCTGGTTTTCTGATGTGCCTCCCTGGGTTCTCCACATCTTTATGCTGATCTCCTTTTCCTTCTTGAGGTTATTCTCAAGGGTTCTGATCGTGTCAGAGAATGTCCTCTCGAATATATGGCCAGTCTTGTACACGCTGACACTCGAACCCTTCCCAAATGACACTCTTGCGTGTATGTCATATGAATTGCTCTTGAACTTCCTGATAACCACGCTTACGTAGTTTATCTTTATGTTCTTCATGCGCTCTGCCTTCTTGAGAAATGATTTGAGCGCTTCCCTTGCCTCGTCCTCGTAGATGTACGTTGCTTGGTCCAATCCTGATATGAAGATCTTGCTGCCAACATCGCTCTGAGACGCCATGACACCGGTTATTATGTCTAGTTCGGTGAGTATGCCAGCTGGCTTGCCGTTCTTTGTTATTATTATTGATGATATATTGTTCTCAACCAGTGCCCTTGCGGCATCTGACAGTGGCTTCTTCGCGTCTATTGTCATTGGATTTGATAGGGCTATGCTGCTGACCACAATGTTCGACGGGGAATACGTTGAGCTTTTCATTTCGGGCAGGCGCTCCGATACGCGCGCAATGTTGTGCACCATGTCATAACTAGTGAGCACGCCCACAAACCTGTCTTTTTCAAAAACGGCCAGTCTGTCTATCTTGTGCTTCTTCATCGCAGACCTTGCCTGCGTGACAGTGGATGCTGCATCGATTCCTATTAGCGGATACGACATAACATCTTCGGTGGACATTCCTGATAGCATGCCCTTTGAAAGGAGCACCTTTATCATGGTCGGGCGCATGACCAGGCCTATGACCTTGTCGTTCTTTGAGAATGGAAGTGCTCTCGTCCTGTTCTTGTAGAAATAATAAAGGGCATCGTTTATCTCGGTGCTGCTGGTTATTGTTGGAACTCTCAGCGATATCCTTCCCGCCCTGTCCTTCTTGTCCAGCCTGAAATCCTGAATATGCCTGTATATCGCATATGAATCTATGATTCCGGAGTATGCGCCGCTCCTCGTGATTATCACGGCAGAATTCTCGAGCGCAGGAGTTAGTACCTTCGTAAGCGGGGTATTTTCATCGAACGACGGTACTTTTGATGCAAGCCCATCTGGTATAGTATCCCTTGGCATTAAACCACAACACTTTGGATTAGCAAACAAAATATAAATACTAAGGGCTATAAAGATGAGTTGTGCCAGGATGGCAGAGCGGCTATGCGCCCGCCTGCAGAGCGGAGAAGGGGGATTCGACTTCCCCTCCTGGCTTTTTGCTTATTTATACAGGAATAAAATGGTCGAAAATTCACGCCAAAGTTCCCGTAAAACCAATACTTTAAATACGTATCTTTCGTAGTAATCGCGTGATATTATGCACAAGACATTGAAGATAATAGCTGGACTAGTAATACTTGGAGCAGGCGCAGCAGTGGCATGGCAGAGTTACAACACGTATTCGACGTGCAACACGCTTGGAGGCCAGATATCAACATTCCTGAACTCGATAATCGGCGGTGGAGCAGCGCAAGCATGTTACAACGCACAGATCCTTACAATTGCAGGAGTCATAGTGGCAATAGTGGGACTTGCGGTCTTGTTCCTGGCATTCAGGAGCAAGGATAAGTGAAGGCATGGCTGACAAGTGTGTTATTTGCGGGAAAAGCGCGCCGAAGTACGTGTCTAATCCCAGCCATCCCGGCAAGAAGGTCTGCGTGAACTGCCTGAATGGCCTGGTGTTTAACGCAGGAACACTCAATGAGGCGATGGAGCCGATAACATCGGCCTTCAACAAGGCATTGAAGGACATAAAGGAAGGGATGGAAAAGTAACACGATTATGGTGATATTATGGCAACAAAGCAAAGGAAAACAACTAAGTCAACAACTACAAAGAAGAAGAACAACACGTACAGAGTTATCGCAGGCGCGATAATGATCATAATAGGACTGGTGCTCATGATAATGAACTTGTCAGGGCTCCTGCTCGCGCTAGTGGGACTTGTGTTAGTGTACTTCGGTTACAAGGTACTTGGAGGAATGCCAACAAGCTTCATAACCCCATAAGATTTACATGGCTCATCTATCAAAGTCGAGGGCCGTAAGGGCTAGGAGGAGGAGGGCGAAGCGTAGGCTTGCTAAGTAGTGCTATACGTCCAGCACTACGCTTACTTCGAAGTTGTGGCTCTTATCAGTATAGTCTATCCCTGATTCTCTGAACTTAAGGTCGAACTTTGAAACTCCTTTTACTTCTAGCTTTGACAAGGCTGGTTTCTTTGGCTTGGCAAGGCATTCCGCAAAGAAAAGGTATTCCTTCCTATAAAACTTGTAGAAAGGCTTTTCCACTTTGTAGGCAAATAGCCCTTCAGCCTCGACCTTAGAGAGCGCTTGTTGCAGCGTCTCCCAGACCAAGCCTGTTGTATCACTTGACTTGGCTTCTATCTTGATCCTCTGGATGGTTCCAGGGTCCTTGGCCACTTTCTTTATGTCTGCAATCGTATCGAACATCGCAAGAAGCGCATTCTCAAAGAGGTCATCAAAGTCATCGGCATAAGCAACGAACTCAACGTCAGCAGTATGATCAAGATATCTGTAGCCTTCCATGAATTCACTCTCCAACTATAAGCTATAAATGTTAACTAATAATAAATAAGTGTCCGATGAAGAAAAGAGTAACTACTGATACTTGATGATACCCATATCGGCTGAGGACAAGCTTGTTTATTGGTGGCACTTTGGAATTCGAGTTCTCTGCTGGAGTGATTGTTTTCCGAATGGCAAACAATGGACTTGAATTTCTGTTCCTTGAAAGAGAAGGAGGATGGCTAGATACACCGAAGGGCCATATAGAGAAGGGTGAGAGTGCAGAAGCCGCAGCAAGAAGAGAACTAAGGGAAGAAACGGGGCTTGTGCTTACTCCGTATACTTATTTCATGCACCAGATACAGTATTTCTACATTGGAAACAAAAAGGAAAAAATCAGGAAAACGGTAAAATACTTTATGGCTGAGGCGGACTCAGGTGCAAAAGTAAAGATATCGGATGAGCACGTAGGTTACAAATGGCTTACAACACAGGAAATGGAGAAGCATGTAAAGTTCAAGACACAGAAGGAAGTGATATACGCTGCTAACGATTACGCTGCCAGGGACTTCAAGCTCAAAGACACCAACAATATGTACGCTATGTTGACAAAAAGAAATGGATGGGATCTAAGCAAGAGACTTGTTCCTGGCGAAGGGCCAGCAAATGCAAAGATACTAGTTCTCGGGCAGGCGCCGGGCCAGAATGAAGACGAGAAAGGAAGACCTTTCATAGGAAGAGCGGGTCAGCTGCTTGACCATCTGCTCAGACTTGCAGGAATCAGACGCGAATCTGTTTACATAACCAGCGTGGTACAATTCTTCCCTCCGAAGAACAGGATGCCAACAAAGGAGGAAGTAAAGTTATGTGAAGGATTTCTTGATGCCCAGATAGATATCATAAAACCAAAATTGATAATCGCACTCGGCAACCTTGCTGCGGAAGCAGCCACTGGAACATCAAAAGTGAAAACCAACCATGGAAAGATTGTACAAAGCAAAAGATTCGGATGCAAAGTATTTGTGACACTTCATCCTGCAGCTGCAGTCAGAATAAGAACGAACATGCCAATCATTGAAAAAGACTTTAGAGATCTTAAGGCAATAGCCAAGAAGCTCTAGTTACTTCTTTCCTCTCTTTTCCATTGGGAAGAGTATTACTTCCTTTATCGACGCTCTATCAGTAAGAAGCATGACTAGCCTGTCTATGCCCATGCCAAGCCCCCCCATTGGCGGCATTCCATATTCCATTGCCTCCAGGAAATCAGCGTCGGTTGGTTCTGCCTCGGAATCACCTGCCTTCAGCTTCTTCTCTTCACGCTCGAAGTTCTCTTTCTGTATTATTGGATTTTGCAACTCTGAATAAGCATTTGCAAGCTCTACTCCATCTACATAAAGCTCAAACCTCTCTACAAGTGCTGGATTGCCGCGTTTTGGCCTAGTTAACGTCGCCGTCTCCTTCGGAAAGTCTATCACGAATGTTGGATGGATTAGCTCTGGCTGCACCAGTACTTCAAGCAATTTGCCGTATGCATGGCCCCTATTCTTCTTTCCCTTCTCAAACTTTATGCCATTGCCCTCCGCAAGCTTGAACAGTTCTTCATCGCTGAGCTTTAGTATGTCCTTGCCAACCCTTTCATTTATTGCATCCACGAACTTTATCCTCTTGAATGGAGCCTTCATGCTTATCGTCTTGCCCTGATATTGCAGCTCTGTATTTCCAGTTACTTCCTTTGCTACAAATGCAAGAAGTACTTCTGCAAGTTCCATCATCTCATTGTAGTCAGCATATGCCTGATACCACTCTATCATTGTGAACTCCGGGCTGTGAGTTGTATCAAGGTCTTCGTTCCTGAAATCCTTGCATATCTCGAATACTTTTTCAAACCCTCCGATTACTAGTCTCTTCAGATAGAGCTCATCTGCTATCCTTAGGAACTGCTGTTCGTTGAGTGTCTTGACAGTCGTAGTGAACGGCTCTGCATCTCCTCCCCCATATACTGGCTGTATTGTTGGGGTTTCAAACTCTATGAAACCGTTCTTTGCAAGGAAAGCCCTTATCGTGTTTATTGCTTTGCTGCGCTTCAGAAACACTTCTCTGCTCTCAGGATTCATGATAAGGTCAAGGTACCTCTTCCTGTATCTGAGCTCTATGTCCTGCAACCCATGCCACTTGTCTGGAAGTGGCCTTACTGCCTTTGCAAGCTGCTGGAACTTCTCTACGTTTATGCTGATCTCTCCTGCGCTTGTCTTGAACACTTTTCCAGTAACACCTACCATGTCTCCAGGATTGAATGACTTGGCAGCACCAAATTCCTTCTCGCCAAGCGCCTTGTATTCAAAATATCCCTGAATCTTGCCACTACTGTCCTGAACATCTGCGAAAACAATCTTTCCTGACTTTCTTACCGACATGATCCTTCCTGCAACTGATACTTCTCTTCCTTCCTTGTAATCACTCTTTATCTCTCCGGCCTTTGCAGTAACCTTGTATGAATAAGGAAGAGCTGATATAAACTCCTTAATCTGTGCGTCGTCGCTGCTCGGCATAAAAACCATAGTAGCTTGACTGCAAATGTATAAATCGCTTATGGATTTGCAACTTATGCTTCTGGTATTGGATCAAGTCGCAAGCTCGTTGTTGCTCCAACTGCCAAATGACGCGAATATGACCTCAATTCTTGTAGGGCTGCATTATGGGTTGCAGTGCCTGCAGTCGGTATGGTGAAGTTCATATTTGCATCCATAACTAATGCTGCAACCTCTATTGATAGCGCTTTTGGCACTCCAAAGAAAGGAAGTAGAGTATTTTGTGTTGGAAGATCAGGATGTAGTATCATGCGACTTGGAGAACCTGAATCAGAACCAGCCTGGTATATGCGATCAAGCCCTTCTTTTAGAACTGATGCTGCCATTAAAATCTCAGAAAATTTAGGCTGATGGTGCTCTAGGCCGTAGTTGTAATCTTCACGACTTTTTAGTGCTCTATGTGCATAATTGAAGCCTCTTGACACGTTCTCTTCGAATGTTTTCTTGTCAAATGGACTGCGGAACGCAGTTGCAAAGCTTGTTAAGGCATCTGCGGTATAATCAAAGAACTTGTAACCACGACTTCCTGTTATAGCCTTTGCAGACGCATCAAGGCTATCGGCTATTCCTTCAAGGTCTGCCTTTAGTTTAGATACTAACTGTCTTTGCTCGGTTCTAGAGAATGGGACTGGCTTATCAACCATGTTTCTAGAGAATGGGACTGGTTTATCAACCATGTTATCACAGAAATCATTCCTTTTCCAGATATATATGACTTTCTTTGCTTCGCTATAGAGCATAAAACGGGCCTGCCCATGGGGAAGGTGAGACAGGCCCTACTGTGGGGGTGATACAATTAGCAGATTGGTCGCTTTGCCAGCATCAAATTGATAATAAACCTTGTGGCCTACTTGCATCCTGTTGAGAAGGCCGAGTGCCTGCAGCCTCTTGAGCCTCGCCGACGCCGCATTCCTCCCCCTGTAGTTCATATAACTCTTTATGTCATCGGCGCATGCCATGCCGTTGTTCAGCTGCACGAACTGGATGACTTTTGAATCTTGATCAGACAGAGGAACTGGTTTCCTCTGCTGACTTTGGTCGCCTTGCTGAGCTGTGTATTGGGAAGCATCATAAGCGTCATCGCCGAAAAACAGGTTCTCCATTTCAGCTATTTTGTCGCTTATGTTGTTGAGAGCTCGCCTAGTCTCTATATTCTCCTTTATAACCAGCTCAAGTATCTTAAGGAGGTTCTTGGCATTTTCATCCTTGTCATTGCCTGATAGGCTGTCAAGGACTTCCTTGTGGCCTATGGCCTCAAGCTGCCTCCTTATTTCTATTAATTCATTTTTAAGCTCATTCTTGGGTTGCATCCTATCCCCGTAATCAATCATGAGCGTTCTGTGACTCTTGCATGAACATCGTGCAACAATCATGAGCAAATCACGATTGATATTGCTATGAATAGTCACATATTTAAACCTTGTGATATAGAGGAATTGCGGAATCGATGAGAAAACGAGTTTTTACGACGTGTTGCAGAGGATTATGGCGGCTCGTATAATACTACTAAAACACAGAAAACAACTTTTATAGCTTTCATTGCATTAACTATGGGAAGTATGCAACAGCTCTATATAACGTCCGAAAGGCTGAAGTCGCTTAAGAAGAATCCTAAGGAACTTGAGCTCGTGGGCAGGATATGCAACTGCGCGATAGCCATAGGCGACGATGATCTGATAATGATCGAAGGCCATGACGCCTATGGAGAGTTCACCGCAAAGAACGTGATATTCGCATATGGAAGGGGCTTTGAAATGAAGATTGCTCTGACCCTTTGCCATGATGACAGCTACTTCGAGTCAATAGACCTTGAACAGCTACTTGGCAACGAACGCCAGATAAGCAGGGTGAAATCACGCATCATAGGCGAGAATGGGCGTGCCAAAACGTATATGGAAACTGTCAGCGGCGCGAAGATCAGTGTATATGGAAATACAGTAAGCTTCATAGGCTCATCGTTGCAAATAAATGAGGCGCAAACGGCCGTCAACACTCTGATCGAGGGAGGAACGCACAAACTTGCATATCTCAAGATGGAAGCAGCTCATAGGAAGAACAAGGCGGCACAGCTCAACATACCTTCATGATTGCATGGCAGAGACAAGGGACGCAGACGAAATATTCAAGGAATTCAAGGAACACAGCATAGCGGAGTTCTTCAAGAAGAACAGGCAGATGCTCGGATATTCCGGCATGGTAAGATCTCTTGTAACCGTTGTCCATGAATACGTTACAAACAATCTTGATGCATGCGAGGAAGCAAACATACTTCCAAACATAGAGGTCAGGATAAAGGAAACCGGAGAGAACAAGTATTCTGTCTATGTTGCAGACAATGGGCCGGGGATACCAAAGAAATACATAGGAAAGGCTCTTGGCACTGTTCTTGCAGGAACAAAATTCCACAGATATATGCAGCAGCGCGGCCAGCAGGGAATAGGAGGATCCGGCTGCACACTGTTCGCGCTGACGACAACAGGAAAGCCAATCTGGATAAAATCATCGACAGGCAGCAGCAAGACATACACCTGCAGGCTGTCTATGGACCTTGTCAAGAACGCGCCGATCATAGACGAATACAGGGAAACCGATGAAAACTTCAAGGGCCTAGTTGTGGAAGGAGAGTTTGCGGAAGTGAAGTATGAGAACAGCGATCATGGAGTCTATGAGTACCTCAGGAGGACCGCGCTTGCAAATCCTCACGCACAAATCAAGCTCATAGGCCCCGATGGAAGGGAGAATGTCTTCATAAGGGCAGTAATGCAGATGCCACCAAGGCCGAAGCCGGCTAAACCCCATCCGCTTGGCCTTTCCGTTAATGACCTGCTCGACTTTGCAAGGGTAAGCGATAGCCGCAAGATATCATCATTCCTCGTTGACACTTTTGCAAGGCTTACTTCGAACAAGGTAGATGAACTGAAGACGCTGTGCAAGGACGTCGACTTTGACAAGAAACCTGGCGCGCTCAGCTGGTCCGACAGCGAGACTTTAGTAAAGGCAATAAAACAGATAAAGTGGATAGCCCCGGATTCCAGTTCTATAGTGCCTATCGGGGAGGAACAGATAAAAACAGCGATAAAAAACATACTGAACCCGGAATTCATGAACGTCGTTGAGAGGAAGCCAGCAATACTCAGGGGCGGCATTCCCTTCATAGTTGAAGCCGCAGTCGCGTATGGAGGCAACGCAGGATATTCTTCAGAGCAGGGAAGCTCTGGTGCGATCCTCAGGTTTGCAAACCGCGCTCCGCTCCTCTTTGATGCCGGCAACTGTGCAATAACTGAGGCCGTAAAATCGATAGACTGGAAGAGGTACAACATAGACATGGAAAATCAGCCTGTCAGCGTGTTCGTGAATGTGTCATCGGTCTATGTTCCGTATGCCGGAGTGGGAAAGGAGGCCATAGCAAAGGAAGAAGAAGTAATCCAGGAGATAAAGCTGGCTGTCCAGGAAGCTGCGCGCGGAGTCCAGGGATTCATAAGAGGAAAACAGCACGTGAGCTTCGAGGCAAACCGCTACAAGACAACGATGAGGTATGCAAAGCAGCTTGCAAAGGACCTCTCTGAAATCACCGGTGACAAGGAAGAGGACATACACCAGAACATAGAGAAGCTGATACTGAAACACTATCCCCATTTCAAGAAGTCGATGGAAGAAGGGGAAGGAACCGGGGAAGAGAATACTTCCTCCGAACAGGAAGGAGAACGATGATCCTTACGTAAGTATTTGCTGCGGATTATCTGCATCAACCAGCACAAGGTCGCCAACCGACAGATATATCTTGACGAGTTCGGCCTTCTCAGACGTCGATGTGTATAGTTTCTGCCTGAATTCCTCGAGCCTGTCGGAGTTCAGGAATGCAAGATACGTCTTGGTTCCGCTGTGCATCGGTAGGTCTATGAACCTGCTGGTCTTCGAGTATATTATTATGTTCGCCTTTTCATTGTGCAGCGTTGTCACTATGTCGGCGAGGTCGCTCTTGTCCAGGTCAGAGAATATGTGGCCCCTGCTGGCGAGATAGATTCTCAGCTTCTTGAACGTCGCCAAATATTCTATATCGTGTTTGCTCTGCTCGAGCCACGCGGCCGGGGCGTAGAGGTCGTCGATGCTCACGACGTAGTTCTTGCTCACCAGTGTATTCAGGACCAGCTCAGTATTAGTATATGTAAGCATCACCGGCATTCCGGTGACGGTTACGTTGTTCTCGACTCCCATGCCGAACTCGCCAACTGACAGCGGCATGAACCTCCACTTGTACAGCAGGTTCATTTTGTCGAATATGGACATGAACTGCGCGTAGTTGACGGTGACGTCTACGGCCTTGGGCCTTGGTATCGTTGGTATGTCTATGTAGAAGTCATCCCTTATGGGCGCCTTTATTATCGTGACTTCTATCATGACAAGAAGTATCACCACTATGAAGTCTATGTACTGGGTGCTTATGACTATGTTGAGCTGCGGCCTCGGGAGCAGGTACGTATAGTTCCTGGACAGTATGTTGAACGTGAAATTAAGCTCTGGCGTTGAAGGCAGAGTGCCGCCCGAGGGAAGAGTGTAGACCAGTGCTCCGTTCTGTATCTGCTCGGTCCTCGAATACTTCCCGTTGACGCTGACCGTGGCATTATAGTTTGACAGCGGAAGCCTCTGCGACGTTATGTAGAATGTGAACGTGCTGGTGTTTATGTCAGTGCTGGTCAGTGTCACGTTTACCTGCGGAACCTGGAAATATGCGCTCGCGTACACCTGGCCTGAAAAGCCAACTAGCCTGGCTATGTAAGAACCGCCCGGCCCTATCGCAAAATCAAGGGTCTGGTAGAACGTGTAATTCGGCGGCGATATAGACCCTGAAAACAGCGGAGGAGTCGAATACACGACGTGCTGTGACAGATCGAGCACCTCTATGTGCGGCTCTATCTGCTGGGTCGTGTTCGTATCTATTACTATGGTAGCGTTGACAGGCCTGGTTGGCGGGGCTATTATCGGCATCGAGAACAGACCATGTGAAACTGGCTCTGGCCTGAAATATATTGTGTCTATTGCGGTGGCGAACGTGCCCGGCGACTTTCCTGTTATCTGTATCCTTCCGTAGAGCTTTGATATGTTGGCTATGGTCGCCTGGTAGTTCTTGTTTATAGCTATGGGAGACAGAGCCACTGGTATGGGCCCAGCGCTTTTCGAATAGTTGCTCAGGGCCAGGTTGGAATACGTTGACG
>JASHSJ010000019.1 GCA_030040895.1 Microcaldota archaeon
ACAATGGATAGTTTCGATAGTTTTGGGCTAAAGCCAGCTCTCATGAGCGCGCTCCATGCCATGCGTTTTGAAAAGCCAACTGAAGTGCAAGCAGCAGCAATACCAGAGATACTGAAGAAGAAGGATGTGTTCGTGCGTGCTAAGACAGGCACTGGCAAGACTGCAGCCTTTCTGGTTCCTATACTGCAGATGATAACTCCTTCAAAGGTTCCACAAGCCATAATCATAGTGCCTACTAGGGAACTTGCAGTCCAGATAGATGGAGTTGCCAGAAAGCTATCTTCAACTCTCAGGCTCAATGTTACAACAGTGTATGGTGGCGTATCCCTCCGTCCTCAGATGGAAAGCCTTTCCCGTGGCACAGACATACTTGTAGGCACTCCAGGCAGGATCATAGATCTAATGGAACGCCAATCTCTTGATCTAAGCAGGGCCAGATTCCTTGTGCTTGATGAAGCTGACCTAATGCTAGACATGGGATTCATAGAAGACATTGAATACATAATTAGCACAATGCCGGAACAGCGGCAGACGATGCTGTTCTCCGCAACAGCTCCTGTTGGTATCCAGAAGATAGCAGATCGACATATGAACAGCCCAGTCCACCTTAGCATTGGAGCCGATGACGAACTGGTAGTCACTTCAATCAAGAACATGTATGCGGAAGTAGATAAATTCGGAAAGTTCTCAACGCTTCTAGCATACACTAAACTGCAGAAGACAGGAAGGACCATGATATTTGCAAGGACTCAGGATACTGCTGAGATATTGCACCGCATTCTTCGCGATGCTCACATGGATCCAATACTATTGCACGGTGGAATGACACAGGCAAAGCGAAACTTCTCGATGAAACTGTTCAAAGAGAACAAGAACGGTATCATGATAGCCACCAACGTTGCTGCAAGAGGCCTTGACATATCAGACGTCAATGATATTGTGAACTTCGATCCTCCAGATGATCCAGTAGTTTATGTTCACAGAGTAGGAAGATCAGCAAGGATGGGAAAGGATGGCAAGGCCTTTACCATATTCACACATGAGCAAACCAGGCTTGTCAATGAGATAGAATCATATTCTGGAATAAGGATGGAAAAGATCTCAGTCAACACAGATGAATTTAAGAACATTAACTTTGGAAAGTACATAAGGAGCAGATTCGGGCCTCCAAGAAACGACCGTGGCCCTCGTCATGACCAACGTCATGGACCACACCATCAGCATGGAGGATACAGACCACGCGGAGGAAGGCCAGGCCACTATGGTCCAAGGAACTGAATTAAAAGATCTTTCCGCTTGCAAATACCCTTGGCTGTTTCTCTCTTATCAGTAATGCCTCATCACCAGGCAGCAGTGCAAGCTTTTTCTCGAGTTTGAGTTCTAGAGTATCTCCAGAAACTGAAACTACTTGCGCTCTTGAATACGAGAAATTCGAAACTACTGTGTAGTAATTTCCATATACTATTTCCTCTTTTGCCAGCGTGCTTGTCTTTATCTTTAGCTTTATGCTCCGCACTCTGGTGTTCGGCTGTATGGTTAGCAGATCTCCCTTCTCTATGTCACTGGGCTCTATGTTTTTCAAGACCATACCAACTCTTGTCCCAGGTCCTGCTTCATTTATGTCCATGTCTTGGCTCTGTATAGATCTTACTTGAACTTTCTTTCCCGAACTGTGGCATAATTCATTATGAGTTCTGACGGTTCCGCTTGTCACTATTCCCAAAACAACTGTTCCAAGTCCCCTGACTGGAAATCCTTTGTCTATGTCGACCCTGCATCCATCAGTTCCGTAGTCGGGTGCATATGATGTTATTGAATCAAGAGCAGTCGGCCTTTGTATTACTTCTTTGTTCTGGATCTTTATCTCTGAAAGATACTGCGTTATGTCATTGTCATCCGTGAACAACGTTCTCCTTTCTATCAGCGAGCATGCAATGAGTACTTCCCCAAATAGTTTGTCCACGTCCGCCGTGCTTATGAGAATCTGCTTTGATATGAGCATTGATTCTGCTACTGCATAGAACTTCTCCTCTATATTCGACGGCATGAGCGCGGCTATCGCTCCTCCGTCTACCTTTCTGTTATAGAATGTTATGCTGTTCTCCGATCCCTTTTTTCCTATCATGTCTGCAAGCTTTGGATCAAATGGAATGGCCACTATGTGGTGCATGCTATTGATTGTGCGGCAAGTTCCTAAAACCCTTGCAAACCCCGTCCCGATACTTTTAAATATCATAGTATTTTTATTAATTTGATCCAATGTCAAGGTACAAGACCACGCATTACGAAGAAACACGCTATCCAAGGTTCGAATCTGATGATGGAAGGCTAGTTTTCGGGGGCATGAACAGGAGGGAACCTAAGTTCAGGAAACCATCGGAGATTACAGTAAGGCTTACAGATCACGCAGCCAATCGTGTAAGAGAGAGGTTGCTGGGGCATGGCGGCCTAGACAACGAGGTAGTTGGCAGGCATCTTGCCAAGCACCTTAGAAGGGGAATAATAGCGCCGGACAAAAATGGGGAAGGCCTCAACGTGCTCGGATTCAAGGGTCATTGGTTCATATTCCTGATAGGAAACGGGTCTCCGGCGTCTGGGAACTTCTACAACGCCATAACCTTTGAGCCGACCAATTTTCCAATACATAATGGAAGGTCTGTGAGGGTCACATACGAGCTCCGCGATGTACCCACAGTTGCTGCTCCACAAGTACCATAAACTAGCTGTTTTCATGGAGACAAACAGAAACATATTTGTCAATCTCACTTCTGAGCAGGCCAAGCTCATGGCAGAGCCGTATTTCAAAGTGTTCGGAGTAAATGTGGATGGTTATCTTAGAGTTGAGGCAAGACAAGTGGCTGTCGATGAGCATGTACGAGCCTTTGTATCATTGGGTTTGCTCAGGCGGGATTCTGCAGGAGATATCGTTGCTACTGCCGCAGGGCAAAATACTGGCGTGCTGTTCGCCCACGCCATAGCAGAAGCCCTAAGCACAGTGTGCGGTTACAACTGCCTAAACCAGACCGGCAGGCAAAAGAAGAGCGACAAGAAATATTCTGACCTAATGACCCTGTTTGAGTTCGCCGCGGCCATCAGGCTGCACCAAAACCTCCCGTCACAGAGCGTCACGCCTTACAGGCTCATATTTTCACAAGGTGCTGTGAGCGGATACGAGATGGAAGACATATCAGGAATACCTGCATCCAAGCTGCACATAGCGAGCAAGCCAAGCAACGAGCAGCGCAGAACGCTGGATGAATCATTGGCAAGACTATCGCGAGATATGGTAAGAACGGGCAGCGTTCATGGAGACCTGAAGATGTCAAACTTTGTAGTTACTCCTGAAATGAACGTCAAGCTCATAGACCCGCGTGTCATTGTGATTGCCGGGGATGGAACCCGCGCCTGTCTGATAAACAGAACCGATTCTGAGGGGTTTCCAATAAACAGCAAAGGAGTCCCAGAGATATTCACGGTGCCGGCTTTTGTCGAATTCGAAAAGGGCATGATACACAGGATAAGGCGCTCCCTCAGGAGGTCAAGGCCGGGAAGGGTCCATTTTCCAACTCCTTATGATATGGAAGATGTGCTCCGCAGCATATGATTAAAAAGTGCGCTTTCCATACACTAACATGGCTAGCGCAAAGAAAGCCCCCGATGGCTTCAAGAAACAGGTAGTTGACAAGATCAGCACGCTGATAATATCCGCGTTTGGCTTGGTTGCTGCACTTGCGTGGAACACAACGATACAGACTGCTGTAACTCAAGCATTGGGAACATCCGGCTCTGAGCTGGAAGGCCTTGTGACATATGCAGTAGTAGTCACGATAATCGCTGTTATTGCTGCAATATACCTGTCGAAAGTTGCAGAGAAGATGAAGGCATAACTGACTGTTCAATTATTGAATCTCAGTGATATCAGTACCGATCGGCCTTAGATACACCTTTGGTGATGCGGTTCTCTCAAGGCTCCCGGAAGCCAGCAGCTGGCCTATTTCTTTTTCAGTCGCCTCTTTGTCATTCGGCTTCTTTTCTAGCACCTTAAGCGGATCTATAGTGATTACTGTCATCTGCCCATCCGGAACCCCCAGTCTTTTCATGGCTTCCAGTATGTCCCTCTGCGCCGTCGGATTCCTTCCCATAACCAATTCGCTCTGAGTCCCCAGCTCGACGAAAAGATCACCAACCTTGAACGTTCGCCGAAGGCCGGCCTTTGCCGCCCTTTCATGTATCTCCCTTACCAATTCAGGCATATTGTCTTCTGCCTCTTTGGATGCAGTTCTGTACCTATGCAGTTTTTCAACAAGTGCTCCTATTCTCCTTCTTTGCCCTTCAACAGTAGTTGGCTCCGTCTCCAATGCCGCCGCTATATCATTCGGGATTTCTATCCTTGGAGCTACGATTCTTTCATGCTTTCTCAATACCGCTTTGCTAAGTTCTGTAGGAAGCCTGCTTCTGGAATGAACGAGGTAGGCACCACTGCTTAGCGCTCTGTATCCCTCTTCTTTGCTGAGGTTTAGTGCATCTATACTTTTTGCAAGATCAGACAGATCGGCAACTCTGTTCATTCTCATTCTTACATGGCTGCTCCACGCATCACTTTCCGGGCCAGGTGTAATTAGTGTATTCTGCGTGCTCCACAGGTTCAACAACTGACTTTTTACCTCCGGGTCTCTTTCAGCTGCTATGAAATAGTAAGCTCCAGCAATCTCATATTTCTTTGGCGCTGATTTGCTGATTCTGGCTGTCATGCCATTGCTTCTTTCTTTTGATATTTATACTTAACCGAATCGCATCAATCCATTTGCGAAGCATATATAAAAACAGATACACATTTGTATGCGATGGAACCAATGGATGCGAGCGGCACGAAGGCCCAGGGAGCCACTGAATATATCATAACGTACAGCTGGGCACTTGCCATAGTTGCAATAGTCATAGCGGCTGCAGTGTATTACGTGAACTTCTCATCCGCGGCCCAGGCCACGCAGTGCACGCTCAATGGATACATATCCAGCACCCTGGCGTGCACGGATGTTGGAGTTGCCACCAATTCAATATCACAACAGACCACTGCCTATATCTATCTCTCTAATACGGGAAGGTATCCTCTTGCAAATGCCGTGGTCACTGCCAACGTCCAGGGTGTGGGATCTCCCCTTGCAACATGCACGCCAGCCATAGCTAACCCCGGTACAGTTTTCTTCTGCACATTGTCACTTTCCGGATCGTACAAGACGTCGCAGCGCATAAATGGCAATCTTACAATAAGCATCGGGGACTGCGGCCTATCAACAACTTATAATCCTCTCATATCATCATGCATAAATCCTGTGAATGAGATAATAACAGGACAATTTAGCACCCAGGTCCTGCCTTCCATATCAATAACTACCACAACAGTAGTCCAGCTCAGCACTTCTTCCTCAACGCAGGTGTCATCCAGCGTCTCAACGACATCGACCGCAACCATACCAACCATACCAGTCGTAGTCGGGGCCAGCACATCAACCAGCATACTGTATTGTTCATGCGGCGCAGAGTATTGCTTTGGGCCAGGCTTTACTACTTGCCAATGCCCGTCACAATGCGCAGATTTTGTATTTGGAAAGTGCGGACCCAATGGGGAGCGCGAATCAACGTGCTGCAGCGTCAGCTCTTCAAGCTGCGCCAGCTAGTCCAAGAGTAAGGATTTGGGCTGCGGAAATTGGATATTGGCCCTGCTTAAATATCTGAAAAACCATATCTTACTGTTAATATGGTGATATTATGGTAGCTGAGGTAGCAGTTGGGAATGCCTCCAGGGCCGGCTTTGCGCCCCCGGTGGGCATGGCTAGGAAATTGCAGACGCCGCAGGACAAACTGGCTGATAGGATATACTTTTCCGTGATGACTTTCGATAACCTGAGTGCCTACCGTGAGCTTGAGCCGTTGTTTGTAAACAGGGCAGTGGCCGGGAAATCGCACCTCGATGCCGCCGGAATCCCAACCAGCATCGGTATATCATTTGAGCAGAACCAGCTGCTTATGATAAAAGCGTCGAAGGACATGGCAAAATCTGGTGCTACTGAAGATAGCCTGGTCAGCGCTGCGAAGGAAATAGGGAAGAAGTTTGGTAAGATACTTGCGCAGGCAAAAGTAGAGGTATCAAAGCTGCCATCAGGCCAAGAATTTGAGGACCTGTATGCGGGGTTCTTCCGTTCATTGCATAATGAGGTCATAGGCCAGATGGAAGCGCACGAGCTGCTGAGGACATCTGTCGCATGAGCGCCACTGTGACATCGAGTGGATCACAGTATCATGAAATCGCGCCAGTTATGTGCTGCGTAACGCCGCTCAGCTTAACGCCCTCTTGATCAGCGCGGAGATTTTCTTCTCCTCCGCGGCAGTAAGTTCGGTAAGCGCAAATCCGGTTGGCCACATTTTGCTTTCGTCCAGGTTTGCATTGTCCGTGAAACCCAGCGTTGAATATCTTGCCTTGAACTTGCCTGCGTCCTGGAAGAATAAGACAACCTTATCGTCCTTGGCATATGCCGGCATTCCGTACCATGTTCTGGGAGACAGCTCCGGCGCACTGGCTCTGACGATAGCATGTATACGTTTGGCCATAGAACGCGCGGGTTCCTTCATCTTGGCGATGGCAGCAAGCACGGCCTCTTCACCGTTGGCCTTTAAATTTTTCTCCTTAAGATATTCCTTCATCGCGGCTATTTCGCTCTTGCTCAATCCCCTATTCTTCTTTGTGTTGGCCACATTATCACATTGCTTTCGGCCGGCTATGGGCTAGTTAAATTGACGATAACTATGCTCGTATCAGCACTTACATTCAATATTGATGCCGTAATGCCCAAACAACTGGCGTGTTGGGCGTCAGACAAATTGGGCAGCGTGCAGTTGTCAATCATTATTACCGCAGTTGCCGGGTTTCCATTTGTGATGTTCAGCACTTGGATGCTATGTAGACTTCCACCAGGTGTATATACATTGGTTATTATACTACCTATCTGCGAGGGGTTGCATTGAGACGCCCATGTAACGCCATTACCATTGTCTCCCAATGCAAATTGTTTTGGAGTACTATTGAGCAATACAGCGCCGAAAGTATTGTTCTGAATAGGCCCAAAGGATGCGGGGCTGCACACAGCTTTTGCTGGTTCGGGAGGCTCAGCGCATATATTATACCAGTAATCATAAAGATTGGAGGAAAAGTTGTTATACTGCACTGTGTCATAAGCACAGCCCGCGGTAATGTATGACCCGTATGAGTTGCCAAACACTTTATTCCCTGTTATCAGGTTATTGCTCTCGAATACCTCTATGCCCGCATTTATCGCTCCGCTTACGGTATTGTTTTCAACTATGTTGTTGCCTGCGAATTGGCCATTATATTCCGGGCCGACGAGGAGTATACAGTTGTCGTGGCTAAAACTGCAGGTATTATTTGCCACCAATTCATTTGGTCCAACTACCTGTATCCCGTAATGACCCATATCAAAAAGCTTATTATTGACGTATTTGTTATTGTGTACATTAAGGTTTAGGGGCTCCCCTGGCCCGGCTACTATGCCATCCGCTATCCCAGCCCACTTAATATTCGAGAAGGAGCTGTTTTGTATTGTTACAGCATTTGCATATTGCAGGTCTATCCCCACAGCCTGTGCATAGCCCAACGTCGCATTCTCTATTGTTACGTTATAGGCATTATCAACTAGTATGTTATATTGGGCAGCGTAAAAGACTCCCACATTATCTAGTACGTCTCCGTGCGAGCTGCCTATGCTTATGCCGATCGGGGAAGTGCTTTGCACAGGGAAGCTATTTCCTCTGTATCCATTGACGTATATCGCACAGTTCTTTATCACATCATCGTCATTATTTGATGATAGGTTTACGACACCGTACACGTATGAACTTGAAGCATAATTGTTTGCTATCCAGTGCCCGTTACAATTCAAGGTAGTATTGCTTGTTCCGGGCGCGAAAGATACGCTGTCTGTCCCGGAGGATTTATCGCATATGATATTGGTAGTAAGAATGTATACGGCGTTTGACTCTCCTATTTGAAGGCATCCTGAAGTTGAAACGGTTATTATCGGTGCAGGTGTGACTGTCAATATGCCTATTGTATTGGTTCCTTCATTTATGTCTACTGCGTTGAATGCATATTCCCCAGGATTATAGAAGGGTCCAGAAAATGTGCAGGAGCCAGTCCCTGTGCACAAAGCAGAAGTACCATAGAGGGAAGGTAGATATAGTTCGCACGAATCAGATGCCATACAAATGGCATTTACCGTTATATAGGACCCCGCTGATATACTTTGGGATGGTAAAAATGAAATAGAAGGTGGAGTATGGTAAAGTATTGTGGTTGACACGGTGGGGCATTGCGGCACCTCGTTTATTATAACGCATGGTCTTGCGCTTGCGATGCCAACTAATGTAGTGCTAAACGTGATCAGAATTAAAAAGTACGAGATTATTATGACCATCGTTACATGATGTCCGTGGAGGATATGGTTCTGCATGGGCCCCGTATCTTATCTGTAGGTGTACATTTATAAAAGTATCTTGTATTCGAACAAGGACGTTATACATCAGCCTTAAGTTATTAGCTTTTTAATTCTACAATATCTGGGAGCATGTGCAAGCTTTGCTATGAATGGCATGAGAAGAGGGCGCTGGGCAGGACTCTGAGCGTAGCGAGAAACTTCACAGAGTGTTCATGTCCATGCACAAACGACTCGCTCACCAACCTGAAGGACAAAAACAATGATGTTTACACTTTGTGCAGGAAATGTGGCCATGGGTTTTATGGTGGCGGAACCGAAAGGAAGCACATAGACCCAGCTAAGCCAAAAGTTTAAGCCTGCATCCCGTAGCGGGTCTGCGAAGCGAGGGAGTGAGCAGGGGATGGGGGTCCCAGGACACCAACGCCAGCTTGTGCTGAAGCCCTGAGAGCCAGAGGCGCTATTAAAGCTTAAATATCTAAGATGTGCTAAATGAGCCTATGATGTTTAGAAGCACCTATCAGGTAGTCCAAGATACTGATAAAGCATTAGATGTAATGCGTAGGGCTTCTGAATGGCTAGTAGAGATTGGTAAGCCTGCCAAGCATTGGAACCCAGCCGATATGAACCGCCAATCTATGCTAAAGCATGCGGAGCCTTCTGAATTCTATGTTGTTCTGGTTGGTGGTAAGCCTGCTGCGGCTGCAATATTGCAGGACAGCGAGCGCAACCAAAGCTGGGCTAGCGTTGACAAAGGCGAGCACGTATCAGCCCTATATGTTCACTGGCTTGCTGTTGCTCCAGAGTTTCAAGGTAAAGGACTACCAAAAATACTGACCGACTTTGCAGCGGCCCAGGCCAAAGCCAGGGGTCTGACTCGATTAAGACTAGATGCTAATGCCAAGGAGCCCAAGCTAATGAAGGTATATGATGACTTAGGTTTTGAGCTTGTTCATATAGAACCTGAAGCAGACCAACGCATAGCTTTTTATCAGAAGGTACTGGCCTAAGCAGGCCGCCACAGAGGGGGCTGGATGTTGAGGGACATGATAAAAAGTTTAAATATCTGGATAAAACTAATCCACTTGTACATTTATGGCTAAAAATATAAGTCTAGCGGCTCCTGCCAAAAGAAACTCAAACAGTACTGAAAGTGTTGTTACACCGGATTCACATGTCACTGCATATCGAATTAAGGGTTATACGAGGTCTCAATCCGTAGTGATATCTACTCTTATGGCCCATATGCAAGTGTCCCCCTATCCGCCAAAAGAAAAGTTAATTACTGATGCAGCGCGAACCAGACTGGTGCTGCCAGAGAAAGTAAATGGACTGATACAAGAGCTTCATCAGATGGGTGCCGTAGTCATAACCGGATCTGGAAGGTATGTGGAGTTATCAAGGACTATGCTCGACAATCTCACTGATATTAGAGGGGAACCCATCGATCTGCGCAGCATCTCTAAATGTAGGGGCATATCCGTATATGGGCTACTTGATGCATTTGTGGAACATGGCCATTTACCAGGAATGGCAAAGGCGCTAGGGTGCAACATGAATACAATAATGGAACGTCTTGACAGGTTGGGAATTCCCCCGCTGCGCAATATCCCTGATGATAGGACGATAAGAGAACAAATGGCTAAAGAAGCCATAGAGAAGTGGAAGAAAAAGCGGGAAACGAGAGGAGATATATCTACTCGGCAGCTTTTGCGTGCATTTATCCTTAAACCAAATCTAAGCAGCATGGGCAGAGAGCTTGGATGCACACACAATAACATATCATATCGCCTGAAGCTTCTGGGCGTACCACCAATAAATGAAATTCCAAAAGATATGGCAGTAAAAGCGGCAATAGTCGAACAGGTTCTTCTGCGGCTTGAAATGCCTGCCGTTGCACTTTCAGAACCTATTGTGCTTCCTGGATTGCCAACACCAATGCGCCAACCCTCTGTTGCGCCCGGCCCGGTGCCGCGCAAAAAGGAAAAGATAACTCACCTAAGGATGGCTTCCTCGCTTGCCAATAAGAATACAATCTACGATATGGTCAATGACCTTCAATACGGAGATAGTGCCATATACAAATGGCTAAAGAATCACGGAATAACAGATACACATCGAGTCCTAGAAGACAGGTTATCTAGGATTGAAGCGGCAAGCAAGCTTCTTAGGCAAGTGGGGATGAGTCTGACTGACATCCCAGGGTATGCGCCAAACGGAACAAGTGTAGTAGACAGAGTTCTCGGAATGCTGAGAGAGGTTGGGAGCGAGGCCGGCCCTAAGAAAGGCGTAAATACCTAATTCATTACAGTGATAGAAATATGATTTGATGGTTCAAATGCAAAAGAGCATATTAAGCAGGAACAGCAGTACTGAATGCATGGAACGCCGAAGATAAAGCACAAGGAAAGCCTATTCCTAAGCCCAGAGCCTAAGCCACAGAGCAGAGGCACAGAGGAGGGCGCTGCTAGAGCTGCCAAAGTTGCTAATTTTATTTAGGATTTTTAGGGTTTCGGAGTGCATAAATATCATAAAATCAATAATCACTTGGTGTAATTATGACAGATGGTGGTATGAGAACTAGAGACGGCTCTGATGTGAAATACGAGAAGATAGTCTCAGACTTTAAGGCATTAGCTGGAAAGCTAGAAGATCACTCAAATAATGCCTTTAGAGCCGCAGCTAAGGAAACCGGATTTCCTATAAACAAATTTAGAGGTGGCTTTACGTCGGTTCAGGGGGTAATCGGCGATGGAAGAATGCCTATAGACTATTCACCTAGACTTACAGAGGGCACATTTAGAGTTCATGTTCCAGTTCACCCCAAAGATTTCGAAAAGTTTGTTATAGTTCCAGGCCAGCCTGAATATACCAGAGAATGGACAGTATTTAGAGAGGCTGTCGAAGCGCATGGTCTACATTTTCTAGGCTACGATAGGGCGCCAGATCATGTAGTAAAACTAACTTTTGAAGGCAAATGGAGTGACTTAGAATCTAGAACTCTGCTAAGACCACTACCTACAATGCCTGAGGGCAGTGTTCCAGTCAAAGCTAGAGCAGAAGCCTAAGCCCAG
>JASHSJ010000001.1 GCA_030040895.1 Microcaldota archaeon
GGGCCAAGGGGAGTTACAAACCCAACTTGTGAGTGGGACGCGAGGCCAGGAGGCAAGATCTACATAGTGATGCTTGCGGGTAAGGAACTCGGCCCTGCCGCAGGAATGAAGTGGCCAATGAAAGGGACGTTCAAGGAAGTGACGCCGCAGAGCAGGCTGGTATTCGCAGGAGGAGCATTAGATGATGTAGATAGAGCCAGCGATACGTTCATAGAGCAAGAGATAACTGTAGATTTTGAAAGTATTGGAAAAAAGACAAAAATGAACCTGCATCTCGTAATCACGAAGTCAGGAGGTCCAAAGGCCGCAGCAGCACTTCAAGGAATGACACAAGGATGGAACCAGCAGATAGACAAGCTGGGAGAAGAGCTACAGAAAGCACATTAATAATCAGAAGCTCATGCTGACCAGTTTCCAAAAAGTAAAAGTATTTATATCAAATTTGATTGATTCTCACCTACTGGTGAATGAATGAGTGTGCTTGCAAAGGAAGACATTCTTGCTAGAATAGAAAGCAGAAGCATATTGATAAGGCCTTTTGACCCGAAGAGCGTAGGACCGGCTTCAATAGACCTGAGATTAGGCAGGAGATTCGAAGTAGATGTAACTGACAACCAGCCAGTCATAGACCTATCAAATCCTAGAACAAACAGAGTGAGGCGTCCCATATACAGAAGGAAGGGACAAAAATTCATACTTTATCCTGGAAAATTGGTAAGGGGAATGACGCAGGAGCGCGTAGGACTACCGAATGATCTTGTAGGGCAATTAGGTGGAAGATCTGGACTTGCTAGGATAGGGCTCATGGTTGAACTGGCGTCAAGAATAGATCCAGGGTTCAATGCACATATAACACTTGAACTAGCCAATCACGGTGATAGAGCAATAGCAATACAACCAGGGGTTAGAGTGGCAGCATTAATGTTCCATGAGCTCTCAAGAGGAACAGAAGCATATAAAGGAGCTTATCAGGGAATAACAAGACCTGAAGGAACTAGAATTGGACTGGAACTAAGAAGAGAAGCGAGAACAAAGGAAAGGAAAAGATCGACTTGAAGAATGTACCTTGCTCCCTTCGGGATTTGAACCCGAGTTACGGGGTTGAAAGCCCCGTGTCCTTGGCCGAGCTAGACGAAGGGAGCTCGTAGCTTATCTGTGCCATTAAATAAATAGACTTTGCGCTACTTAAAACCGTTCTTTTTTAGGAGCTCATCTATGGGCCTCATTACCTGAATGAATACATCATCTATTGTCCTCGTTGCATCTATTGTGTGCCATCCATCTGGAGAGTATCTGTCTTTGAGCTCTCCGTATGCTTCGTTGACCTTTATTTGTATTGAATCAGCTTCAAGAGTTCTTGGTGCAAGCGCCCTCTGTCTTCTTCTTTCGCTTGCCACTTCTGGTGGTATCTTAAACCAAAACGTTATATCTGGCTTTGGAAATATTTTATTCATCTCGAAAAGCCAATCTGAATTTAGTCCAGTTGCACGCCCATATGCAACTGTGGACCAATAATATCTATCAGTCAGTATTATGGCACTCCTGTCCAGAGCAGGCTGTATTACCTTCTTTACATGGTCTGATCTATCCGCAGTGAAGGCTATCTGGAGCGTCATGTTGTCTAGTTTCAATGAACTGTTAAGGATATCATCTTTCACAACCCTACCAAGACTCCTGTCTGTCGGCTCATGGGTAAGCACACAATCAATGCCGTAGTTTATGAGCTCGTCGTAAACTCTTGCTGCCTGCACAGACTTACCAGACCCGTCTATTCCTTCAAAAGCTATGAGCAGACCTTTGTTCGGCATAAAATCAGCTACATGTCAGGATATAGAGGAAACTTCTTGCAAAGATCAAGTACTCTAGACCTTGTGCTCTTCACTTGAGCATTGTCCTGGATCTCTTCCTTGAACTTCTTTATGTATGCTGCCCTCTCTTCCTTGCCTTCAGGCAATTGATACTGCTTGACTGCTGCTATTATCTGGAATATCATATCAGCGATTTCTCTCATCTCTTGCTCTTTCATGCCCCTTGTCGTGAGGGTTGGCGTCCCCAGCCTTATGCCACTTGGATAGAATGGGCTCGCTGGGTCATTTGGTATTGTGTTCTTGTTTACTGTTATGCCAGCTGTATCAAGCGCATCCTGCACGAATACACCTGTTCCCTTTCCAAACGGAGTCAGGTCGACCAAGATCATATGGTTATCAGTTCCATTAGTTACGAGCTTGATTCCTTTCTTCATAAGCTCATCGGCCAGGGCCTTTGAATTCTTTACAACTTGATGCCCGTGTTCTCTGTACTGTGGCGTTGATGCTTCCAGGAGCGCGACTGCGATTCCGGCGGTCGTGTTGTTGTGAGGGCCTCCTTGCATGCCAGGGAATATCATCTTGTCTATCTTTTCGGCAAGCTCAGGATCTTTCTTTAGTCCTCTTTCCGTGACCATTATCATTGCTCCTCTTGGACCTCTCAACGTTTTATGTGTCGTTGTCATGATTATGTGGGCGTATGGAGTTGCGCTTTTGTGTGCCCCAGCTAATATCAGGCCGGTTATGTGCGATATGTCTGCTGCAAGATATGCCCCACATTCATCTGCTATCTTTGAAAATTCTTCAAATGGAAACTCACGTGAATATGCACTTGACCCTATCCATATGAGCTTCGGTTTGTGTTCCATCGCCAGCCTTCTTGCTTCCTCTATATCTATGTAGCCATCCGGCCTCACATGATATGGCACGCTGTTGAATACCATTCCAGTAAGACTAGTCTTCCATCCATGAGTTAGATGTCCTCCGTCAGTGAGATTTTGGCCCATTACCGTGTCTCCAGGCTTGCAGACAGTGAAAGATATAGTGAGATTTGCTGGAGATCCTGAGTATGGCTGCACGTTCGCATGTGGAACATTGAACAACTTCTTCGCTCGCTCTACCGCAAGCCTCTCAATGACATCTATGAACTGGTTGCCACCGTAGTATCTCTTTCCCGAATATCCTTCTGAGTATTTGTTTGTAAGTACAGAGCCTATCGCTTCCAGCACTGCAGGGCTTGCAAAATTCTCTGATGGTATCATTTCCAGGCCATCACGCTGACGTGTCAGTTCATCCACCACTGCCTTGTATACCTCCGGATCTTCCTCCTTTAGGCTCTTCAAGAAATCCACAAAATCCCCATACGTATTTTCGTGCGAAACTTTTTAATTGAGTGCAAAGATTTTGTGCAAATCTATAAATAACAAAAAGTGCTTATATAACCGGGGGGTTATGGTAACAGTAAAGACTGGTGAGAGGCTTCTTCTGAGCGGAAAAATATACGACATAGTGGAAGATGTTGAGGAAGGGCAGGAAAA
>JASHSJ010000020.1 GCA_030040895.1 Microcaldota archaeon
GGAGCTAGGAGAGGGCTCCCGTCTTCTTAAAACAGATGGCATGCAGCCAAGGGAATATCAGATTAACATAATCAAGAGTATATCCAGCGGCAAGAATACACTGGTCATACTTCCAACTGGACTCGGCAAGACTCTTGTTGCGATCGCTGCTATGGCAGAATCTGTGATGAAAGGAAGAAAAGCTTTGATATTGGCGCCGACAAAGCCGCTCAGTGAGCAGCACTTCAAGTCGCTTGAAGAAACTATGAAGATAGAGAAAGATAAACTACTTTTACTGACCGGTAGCATACCAGGGAAAAAGAGAGAAGTGCTTGTCAAAGATTCACTTGTAGTTGCAGCCACTCCACAAACAATAGCAAATGATCTCAAGGCTGGTAGGCTATCGTTGAGAGAGTTCGGAGTTGTCGTTTTCGATGAATGCCATAGGGCCGCTGGAAGATACGCCTATACTTACATAGCAGATCAGTGCGCAGAAGACGGAGTACAGCTTATTGGGCTTACAGCATCCCCCGGCAGCAAGAAGGAAGCGATCGACGCGCTCATCAGTGCCCTCAAGATAGAGAACATAGAGATAAAAGTGTCAACGGACCCTGATGTTGAGCCTTATATGATGGGCAAGGGCATAGAAGAAATCCATGTTGACAAGAGCCCAATAATCAATTCTATACTATCACAGCTCAAACCAGTGATAGAACAACATCTTACAAGGCTTCATAGCAGAGGTTTTAGCCCGTTCACAGCAGTTGAGAACCTTCCAAAGGGCAGACTCATTGGAATAGGCAATGAGATAAAGAAGATACAGGCAACAAACTTCAGGTTTGCGCTGATGTTCGACTACGTATACGTGCTTGATCTCATGCACGCGTATGATCTGATATCAACAGAAGGCATCTATCCGTTCATGAGCTACATAGAAGGGCTGAGGAACCGCGACAAGAAGAGCAGGGTAGTTGAGAACATACTGAAGAACAAGAATCTTCTTGAGGCGGAGGAACTGGCAAAGTCTGCTCTCAAGGATGGAATTGAGCATCCAAAGATGTACGAGACTATAAAACTCCTCAAGAATAAGCACTCCGGCAAGAGCGCGATAGTATTCGTGCAGTACAGGTCTACGATAAAGAAGCTGGTAGATATTATGGCGCTCAACGGGATAAGGGCAAGGGCATTTGTGGGAAAGAAGGAAGGTGTGACTGTTGCAAGCCAGCAGCAGACAATCGCTGATTTCAGGGACAAGAAATTTGATGTCCTCGTGGCAACGTCGATCGGGGAGGAGGGCCTCGACATACCTGCCGTCGACCTTGTCATATTCTACGAGCCGGTGGCCAGTGAAATCAGAGACATACAAAGAAAGGGTCGTACCGGAAGATTCAGGTTCGGCGATGTTGTCATCCTCATAACCAACGGCACAAAGGACGAAGCATATTATCTTGTGGCAAAGATAAAGGAAAGGAAGATGAAGGAAATTGTCATGAGGATAAAGGAACAGCTTGACATGGGAAGCTACAATGGCATGTTTGACCACAAGCAGAGAAGGCTTTAGCTCAGTAGCAGGAGTTCATATTATGGCAAAGGCCCAGTGATGCATTATTATTCCTTTACAAACATAAGATACTGTGGCGATTCAGAGATACTCTAAGGGAGCGCGAGGCGAACGCGAACTCCTAAACGAGCTTTATGGCAGAGGTTATTCCGTAGCCCGCGCGGCCGGAAGCGGTGTCAATGCAATTTCCCCTGACATAATAGCAGTTAGGGGCGGCAAGGGGATAGTCTTCGAGTGCAAGGCGTGGGACAGAGGGAGCCTTTCAATAGATCACGAGAAGTTTGAATCTCTGCGCCTGTGGCGCGACAACGCACTGATGGATACGTACATGGCATGGCGCATGAGCGGGGAGGGATGGTACTTCATAAAGCTGGATGAGATGACAAAGAACGAGAGAAGCTACACCGTGACAAAGAAAACTGCACAGGCAATTGGAAGGAAGCTAGAGCACATAGCGCCAATCGCGTAACCGTATCTTAAGAAAATGTCTAAATATTTGCGCTGCCTAGTCTATTTAGGTGAAAGAAATGAAAATATCAGTAAGCCCGCAAATCGTAATCGTGGACAAGGATAGATTCCTTGGGCAGATACGAGCAACATTGCGGCAAAGCGACATAGAGGCCAAGAAAGCGCTCTATCTTAGGAACGAGCGGCAGGACCTCGTGCCTTATACTTATTCACCTTATTATGCTTCATGATCTGACTGATCCTAAGCTCAATATAAAGAATTGATAAAATGGCTTCGAAGAATGTAAAGATAATAGCGGCCGTACTTATCATAGCTATAGTTGCCATTGCAGCATACCTTGCTGTTGCATATGGCGCACCCACAACTGTGGCAGATGGCGACAACGTAAGCGTTTACTATACTGGCGCTTTTACTAATGGCACCGTTTTCAACACAAATGTTGGAGGTCAGCCGCTCAACTTCACGGTCGGTGCAAACGAGGTCATAGAAGGATTTGATCAAGGAGTAATAGGCATGAGCGTCGGCCAGAACAAGACAATAACAGTTCCTCCTGATCAGGGATATGGCGTGGTAAATCCAGCCCTGATAGTATCGGTTCCAATGACTGCTTTTGGTAATGCATCTATAGCAAATGGGATGATTGTAACTGCAAGCGATGGACAAGAGGGAGTGGTCGAGAGTTTCAACACCACAAACGCCATAGTTGACTTCAACCCGCCGCTAGCAGGGCAAACCCTTGTGTTCAACATAAAAGTGGTTGTAATAAAGAGGTAGGCATCTACGCATAGGTTCATTGTTTTCGGCAATAGCCACCCTGCACGCCACCTTTATATAGCTTATTCTGGAATATACTATACAGGCAGCAATGCCAAGGAAATGTTGCAAAGGGCTTAAACATGACGTTTAATTCTCCAGTTTTCTGTACGAAGGAATTCTTCGAGATCAGGATGACGCTTTCCAGCGTGAGCCAGAAGTAAAGCAAGTGCAGCTAATCCTTGAGCTTGTGCCATAGTGATAA
>JASHSJ010000021.1 GCA_030040895.1 Microcaldota archaeon
GGGCAGTAGCGGTTTAATGAAACGCCTTACTATTGACCAGCTAATTTCTACAATAAGAAACCTGAAAGACCAGCGTGTAGTCCTGACATTTCATTCTATGGGGGACACTGATTCTGTTTCTTCTGCCGTAGCGCTGGCACAGTACATGAAGAATGCAGTCGTGGCAGTTCCTGATGATATAACTTCTAACGCAGCAAGAATTCTCAGAAATGTTGGCTTTGAACCTAATGGATTTGAAAGAAAACTTGATGGAAACGCAGCTGCAGTAGTGCTTCTTGATGTAAACAACTTTGAGGATTGTGGCAATTTCAGCGTTCCTCTCGCATCTTTTACCGGGCAGATAACAGTAATAGATCATCATGTAAGGCCAAGCGTAGAAGGGAATAATGTTTCTGTGATGAATGATGAATCTTACAACTCCACAGCAAGTATAGTATATGATACTCTGAAGGGACTTGGATTCGGTGTTGACAGAAACATTGCGCAACTCTTACTTACTGGAATAATATCAGACTCCGCGGATCTCAAGAATGCTGATTACAGGACATTCTTGCAGATAGGTGAGCTCCTAAAAATAGCTGGAATGGACTACAATGAAGTCCTGAAGTTGATGCAGCATCTTGCAGATCCATATGGAAGGGCTAAAACCATAGAAGACATATCACGTGCAAGGATTGAGATAATAGACGGAATACTTGTTGCGCGTGGCGGAGCCCACTCTCATGCAAATATAGCAGCGGACCTTATGATAAAAATTGGAGCTGATGTAGCGCTGTTCAGCTCAGTCCACAACAGCGAAGTATCATTTTCGCTTAGGATAAGGCCACTATTTGACAAGAAATTAAGCATTCACGCTGGATTGCTTATGAAGAAACTGGCTCCAAAAATAAATGGCACTGGAGGAGGGCATCCATGTGCAGCCGGAGCCTATGGTAAGTTCATTAATGGCAAAGCTGACTTTGAGAACTCGTTCTATGAAGAAATATTGAGAAGCATTAAAAGCATCAAAAGCGATTAGCTAATGATATCATGAAGATAGCAATTGTATCCGACATGCACATAGGATACGATAGATTTGAAGAGGATTCATACAAACAGGCAGAAGATGCTCTGCGCAAGGCTGCAGAGATGGCAGATGCCATAATCATAGCAGGTGATGTTTTCGACAAACGCGCGCCGAAGCCAGAGGTAATAGCTCATGCAGTAAACATATTCAGGGACATTTCACGAAGAAAGTGGAATGCAAAAGTTTCAAAGTTTGAAAGCAAGGATGGAAGGAAGAATTACACTGATGTTCCTATCCTTGCCATACCTGGGACACATGAGAGGGTAGCTGAGGGAAAGGAAAACGTACTTGGCCTGCTTGGACTAGCTGGCCTTCTTGTGGATGTAAGTGAATCTACAGCTATAATAGAAAATAATGGTGAAACTGTTTCTGTCTTTGGACTTGGAGGAGTATCAGAAGAAAGAGTAAAGGAGGTACTTCAGAGACTAAATCCTGTGCCAAACAATGGCATGTTCAACATATTCGTAATGCACCAATCCGTATATGAAATACTGCCATACGGAGAGAACATAATAACGTTCAATGAACTTCCGACGGGCTTCGACTTGTACATAAATGGACACATACACAGTAGATACGAAGGAATGGTTCATGGAAAGAAATTCCTTATACCTGGAAGCACAGTGCTTACACAGCTAAAGGAAGGAGAGCAAGAGCCAAAGGGTTTCATACTGTTTGATACGAAGAATGGCTCTCACACCTTTGTTGAGATAGGCTCACGCCCTTTCATATTCAAGAAGCTTAAGTTCAATGGGGCAGATGCAGAAACTGTAAACAAGGAAGTTACATCAGTGATAGAAAAAGTGCTCTCGGACCACAAAAACAAACCCATAATAAAGATAGTACTAGAAGGAAGTCTTGCAAAAGGAGTCAGAGGTGCAGATCTGTCTCTAAGAGTCATTTATAACAAATATTCTGATTCTGCTTTCCTTGACATAGGCTCTGAGATAGAGAATCCGGATATGGAGAAGGAAATAGAAGACCTTAGAAAGAACCGGCTTGATGGTTCTTCTATCAAGGATGTGGGAATGAGAGCTTTCATGTCAAGGCTCTCCGAGAACAAGTTTGATCATGAAATAGGTGCTGAGAAGCTTTTCGATGTCCTCAGCAAGGATGGCAGCAAGGAAAAGATCGTGAAAGAAGCGCTTGAGCTTCTTGAAGAATGAATTACTTCGCCTTTGCTGGCTGGGCCTTAGCTCTTTGTGGCTGCTCCTTTATGCCAATTATCTTTGAGAGCTGGTCTTTGTTCTTTGGGTCTATTGACTCATTCAGGTATTCAAGATGGGCGCTGTTGCACTTCCTTTCCTTTGGCCTTCCTTCACTGACTATCATTACCATGCCCTTTCCTTGAACCTGCGTTATGACTGCCCTGCTGCCTGCATCCCTTCCGTATTTCTTTATGCAGACTCTTCCGACTTCTATTAATGCCATAGAATCACGCCATTACCTTTTGCCCTGTCTCTTATTATAGTTTTCTATTATCTGTTCCGCTACGTCATCCTGGTTTAGGTTGTTTGTGTTTATTATGAGATTGAATGGCTTCATGTCCATGCCAAAGTCTATTCCGTAAAGCCTCTTGTAGAGCTTCGTATTCTCATCGTCCCTTATCTTGAGCGTATCGAGCGCCTCCTTCATGGTCGTCTTGTCCCTGTTCATCATCCGCTTTGCCCTGTTCTCTATGCTGGCTATCAGCCATACCTTATACCCATATTCTGATATCCACGGGGCGGTATAGCTGGTTATGGCAATGCTGCCCTTCTTTATCCTCTCTTTTAGCTTATCATCTGCCTTCCTGTCAAAGTTTAGGTCTTCTTTTCTTTCTTCCAGGAACCTAAGCCCTTCTTCTGTATCCCACCAGTCTTTGCCAACAGGATTATAACCTCGCTCCGCCGCCATCTCTCTCAGGATGTCACTGCCGCTGAGTGCTTCAATTCCAAGGGTTTTTCCAACTGACTCTGCAGCAACGGTTTTCCCGGATGCCGGAAGTCCAGATATTATTATGGCCTCCATGCCACCACGAATGTTAGTGGGCCACAAGCTGCAGAACAAATGCCCTCTGCTTCATGCCTATGTCGGAGAGCTTCATGTCCCCCCTTTCCACCCTGCTGCCCAGCTTTATAACATCGGCAGTGCACCTTGCGCAAAGAACTCCGCCGAACAGCCTATTGTTCGTCCTCCTCGACTTTCCTCCGGACGGACTCAGGCTTATTCCGTTGAGCTCCTGCATGCATATTGCACAATGAGGCATTGAATTCTTTGCCCTCCTATAATGAACTACATTCCTTCCGGTCCTTGTAACCCTGATGGACTTCTTGAAACTATTTGACCTGTACATTGGTTTTGGCATGTGCTGACCTTATTTTATGATTTACCATAGGTTTATTTAGAAACTACTGCTGCGACTGCTGTTCCTGCTGCTTCTTCTGCTGCGCGGCCTTCATGAGCTTCCTGTCATTTGCCAACACTATTGCAGAAAGTATAAGCCCGAATATAAGGACAGTGGCAAAGAACAGGTTTGAGTACATAAGCGGTATACCGAGCAGCGTTATTTCTGTTCCAGAATATGCCTGGAATATGTACGGCAGCGCAACATAGTATATCACGAAGAATACTGGAAGTATCACAAACATCGATCTCAGCTGGAGCTTCATGCTTTCATTCATGAGCGGCATCAGCTGCCTTTGCTGTGCACTTATGTCCTGCCCGCTCTTCGCCATGCTCTGCATCTGTTTGGTGAGTTCCTTGACCCTCATCTGTATTTCACGCTGCTTGGCCGGGTTCGTGAGCTTCCTCTGCAGGAACATGGAGAACAGTGTATAGCATATGCCTATCACCACTACCGCTCCCGCTACGCTAGTCGGCATCTGTGTGAGCGCAGTTGTTGTCTGCGCAAGAACGAAGATGTTCATCTCGTCACTGGAATACGTCTTTCAGATGGGCAGCAAAAAGTTTCCTTGATTCCGCAAACTGGCCCTCTTTGTTATCTATTATGTATAATGGGATATTTAAATATGCGGCTGTGAATGCGAGCACTGATATATTGACAGTCCTTTGCGTCGCAATCAGGCTCCTGTCTTCGTCCTCTCTTGTCCTTTCCCAGTTGTCGTGCTTCCTCCTCTTGATAAGGGTGTCTATGTCAACGTCTATGTATATTATTCCCCTTACGTTCCTCAGAAGCTTGAGATCGCTGATTGGTATTCCTGGCACAAAACGCCAGTGCTGCTGTACCGTAGCATGGGTATCAATTATCAGCTCTCCTTTCATCTTTGCTATGTGCTTTATTGCATGATTCCTTAGCTCAACGGTCTCTTCGTTTGAGAGGTATCTTACCTCGTCCCTTGTCTTGCAGTATTTCTTCCTTATGGCAATTTCTGTCATCAGGTCTCCTATGTTGATGCTCTTGTACTTCCCCTTTGCCACAGCATCAACTATTGTGGTCTTTCCAGCGCCGGGAGTGCCGGCCACTATCACTATGTCGGGCATTGCATTCCACTAGCTTTTGATGGCATGCACTTAAAATACTTCGTTCTGGTTTACTTGGTATAGCAACTAGTCTTTCCTGATTCCGTCAAGCTTCTTCAGCTTTTCAAAATTTCTAAGATCGAAATCGTCACTCCCATATGGCTCTGAAAACCAGGCATCCATTATCTTCTTTGCCTGCACTGGCTTTGTCAGAGCCAGGCTCATGACAAGTATATTCGCATGGTTCCACTTCTTTGCGCCTTTTGCCTGCGCTGGATCTGTACAGAGGGCGGCCCTTGCACCTTTTACCTTATTGGCCGCCATAGATGAGCCAGTTCCAGTCCAGCAGAATAATATTCCATTCTCGCACTTGCCTTTTGCAACTGCCTTCGCGAGTTCAACGCTTGCATCAACCCATTCTTGATCCTCATCCTTGAATGCGCCAAAAAGGAAAACCTTGTGGCCATTGTCTCTAAGATATCTTACCACTCTTCCAGTTAGATACGTGTTCTCGTCAGTTGAAACTCCGATGTTCATTAAACCCCTAACAGTTATAACACTTAGCTGATTAATTACTTTCGGTATAATTGATTTTATGAGAAAGAGCTCTGCGAGAGGTAAAATAAAGGAAGTTCTATCAAGATTGAAGAGACGTTACAGAGATGAAATGGAAACGTCTTTGCATCATAGAAACAGTTGGGAGCTGTTAGTTGCGACTATGCTGTCTGCTCAATCGCAAGATGCGCAGGTCAATAAGGTAACTTCGGCACTGTTCAAAGCGTATCCAAAAATAGATGATTATGAAAGAATAAAGCCCACAACTCTGTATAGATACGTGAAAACGCTTGGACTCTACAGAAATAAGGCTAAGAATATAGTGAAAGCTGCAAAAAAGATCAGGCAAGATTTCAATGGAAAAGTTCCGAGCTCCTTGGAAAAACTTGTAACTATCCCAGGAGTCGGAAGGAAGACTGCAAATGTGGTACTTGCAAATGCATTTGGAATGAATGTGGGTATTGCAATAGATACTCATTGTATAACAGTCGCCAACAGACTATTCCTACTCAAGACAAACAACGCAGAAAAGATAGAAAGGGCATTAATGGAGTTTGTACCAAGAAACGATTGGGGAAATCTAACTCATCTTTTCATAGCACTTGGAAGAGACGTGTGCACCGCTAGGACGAAATACTGCAACGACTGTGTACTCAAGGACATATGTCCATCTAGCACTGTGAGAAAATGATAGCTGCACTCTACAGCGGAGGCAAGGACTCGACGCTCGCCATACACAAGATGGTTGAGCAGGACAAGAAACCAGATATTCTGCTTAGTGCCATATCTGATAATGATTTCAGCTACATGTTCCACAAGCCGAACATAAAGTGGACCGCCCTGCAAGCAGAATCGATGGAGATAAGACAGGTGTTCTTCGAAACAAAAGGAGAAAAGGAGGTAGAGCTTGCTGACCTTGAAAAGGCGTTCAAAGACAACAATGTAACTGAGCTCATAACTGGCGCAGTTGCAAGCACATATCAACGCGACAGGATCAACAATATTTGCAAGAAGCTTGGGATAGCGCATCATGCACCACTCTGGGGAATAGAGCCATTGGACGAACTTAGAGAACTTGTAAAAAGCTTTGAAGTGATAATAACACAAGTTTCTGCCGAGGGATTTGGGAACGATATACTAGGAAAAACCCTTGACGATAATATGATAGAACGCCTGCTCAAACTCCGCGAAAAATACAGGATAAACATGTCGTTTGAAGGAGGGGAAGCAGAATCCTTCGTTCTAAATGGGCCGCTCTTTAGGGAAAGGATAGTAGTCACTAAGGCAAGGACGGAATGGAAGGGAAATGTGGGCGCTTACATCATAGAGCAGGCGGAGCTTGCTGAGAAATAAGAAGTAATTTATTGCTTGGGAGCAAAAGCACTTCATCGGGCCCGTCGTCCACCGGCTAAGACGCTAGCCTTACACGCTTGAGAACGGAGTTCAACTCTCCGCGGGCCCAAATGTGATATTTTGCCGAAAATCAGCGTAGTAATACCAACGATCAACGAGGAGAAGCTCATCGGCATGTGCCTCAAGAGCATATCAAAACAGACGTTCAAGGACTTCGAGGTATTGGTGGTTGAT
>JASHSJ010000004.1 GCA_030040895.1 Microcaldota archaeon
GCCATGGCGCAGGTCCTTGGAAGGAGCCAGGGCACAAGGAATGTAGTAATAACAGCCAGGCCCACCAGCCTTCACAAGCACACGCTTTCTCTTATAGACAGCTACGGCCTCAACGTCCATGAGGTGGTATCAAGGCCCGACAAGCACCTTGGGCTCAAAGGCATGGAGTGGAAGCTCAAGAAACTCAAAGAAATGCAGGCCCTGAAGAAATACAACAGCATATCTATTTTTGACGACAAGATAGAAAACATAAGATACCTGAGAGACAATCTCAAGAGCGACAAGATGTCGTATTTCCTTGTTGCAAATGACGCAGTAATACCAGCATTCAATCCCTATGGGAAGGACTGAATTTTCATGAGAACGAAAGTCGCAGAAGAAAAGTTCCCGGATTGGCTTAGACCGGCGCCATGCTTTAGGACAAGATTAGACATTCCGGACCTCTGGGGCATGGAAGTTATCCAGACTGGCAGGAAAACTACTGTGGAAGAGGTAGCAGAAACACTTAGTTTCGGCTTGCCGCAGACAGCCAGAATGCTTACTACGCTGAGAGTCAAGGGATTTCTAAGACTTGCGGGAAGCAGAGGCTTTGCAACGACAAGCAAGGGCGACGCAGAACTTGAGCACGTCTGGCAAGGCATATCAAGGGAGGAAAGGCTTCCCGCATATGTGAGCGCAAGGGCATAAAACCATTCTCGAAGAGAGCGCCAAGTAAGGCTTTTAAACCTGCAATACATAATAACTACGCTGCTTTTCCCGGCATTACTGCTTAGGCAGGAGGGAATCATATGGAGAAGGAACAGTTAGAAAAGCTCAATGCACTTATCGCAGATAGCAAGGGCAAACGTAAGTTTGTCCAGACTGTTGATCTTGCAATAAACTTCACAGGCATTGACTTCAGCAAGCAAGACAATAGACTCAACATGGAGATCAAGCTGCCAAATGGAAGGGGCAAGGCTAGCAATGTCATATTCTTCGGAGATGACGCCAATCTGGTGTCAAAGGCGCAGCAGGCAGGAGCCAAGATAATATCAGGAAGAGAAATACCAGAAGTAGCAAACGACAAGACAAAACTCGGCGATCTCCTCAACTACGAGCTGATTGCACAACCAGCGCTCATGCCGCAGATAGCAAAGGCGCTAGGTCAGTTCCTCGGACCAAGGAACAAGATGCCAAGGCCAGTGCTTGGAACTGATGTCGGCTCTATCATAAAGAACATAGGGGGATCTATTTACATAAGGAGCAAAGGAAAATACCTCCCAACCGCGCATTGCGTCGTAGGAAATGAATCTATGGACGTTAATTCAATTGCATCTAACGTTGACGAAGTAATTGGAGCACTTACAAGAAAGGTCGGAAGGCCTCACATAAAGTCTGCATTCATAAAGCTGACAATGAGCAAGCCCGTCAAGCTTATCTGATGATATTTATGGCACTTAGAAAAGACGAAAAGGCAAAGTTCGTGCAAGAAGGCAAGACCGCAATCACGAAATACTCGGTAGTAGGAGTAGTGCCACTCAGCGCAGTGCCAGATAGACTGTTCCAGTCTGCAAAGAACAAGATGAGGTCAAACACTCGCTTCATAATAGGAAGGAAAACGCTTCTGACAAAGATACTTGAGGCAAACGAGAAGACAAAGGAGCTTACAAAAGACCTAACCGGAACGTCAGCAATAATTCTCACAAATGAGGATCCATTCAAGCTTTATCATGACTTCAAGGCAAACTCTATCAAGCTTGCAGCAAAGCCGAATCAAATCTCTCCTGATGACATAAACATAGCAGCTGGAGAGACAAGCATACAGCCAGGACAGGCAGTAACTGAGCTCAAGCAGGCTGGAATAGACGTCAAGATAGACAAAGGAAAAGTAGTCATATCAAAGGAAAAGACGCTCGTCAAGAAGGGCGGAGTAATAACTCCAGCAATTGCAAAGGCACTAAAGACACTTGACATAATGCCATTCACTGCAGTGCTGGAACCGGCAGTACTTCTGTCTGGCACAATAGCACTCACAAGGGAAATACTCAGCATAGATGCAGTATCAGTCACAAGAGATGTGTCACATGCATTTGCATGCGCCTATACTCTTGCACTTGAGGCAAAGATAGTAAACAGTTACACTATAAGGTCATTCATCGAGATGGCATACAGGAGTTCAGTGGCACTTGGAGTAGGAGCAAAGCTAACTGAGCCAGGAATAATAGAGAAGTTGATAGCAGAGGCTGCATCTGGTGCAGGAGCATTGAACACAATTGCAAAGGATGCGCCACAAGCGCCTCAATCACAATGATATTGGTGAATTTATGGAGTACGTATACGCCGCACTGCTTCTTGATGCAGCGGGCAAGGAGATAAGCGAAAAGAGTCTCCTTGAAGTGGTGAAGGCTGCGGGCATGCAGCCGGACGAGGCAAGGGCAAAGGCCATAGTTACGTCATTGAAGGACGTCAACATAAAGGAGGTCATAAAGAACGCCCAGGCAGCACCGGTAGCATCTGCACCTGCAGCGCCAGCAGCCCAGGGAGCGGCACAGGCAAAGAAGGAAGAAAAGAAGGAAGACAAGAAGAGCGAGGAAGAAGCTGCAAGTGGCCTAGCCGGCCTCTTCGGCTGATTCAATGGAGTGGGATTCAAGCGTAGCGGTAGCCGAACTCGCTGTAAAGAAAGCCGTGCAGCTAGGCGCAAGCTACGCAGAAGCCTTCATACAGAGCTCTACTGGCAGCTCTTTTGCCGTCCAGCAAGGACTTCCGATTGGAAGCGAGAGCACAAGAACAGATGGGATAAGGGTCAGGGTCCTAAAGGACGGGGCCATGAAGGTATTCTCGACAAATAAGATCGATAAGGCAGTCGTACAGGAGGCACTGACAAAGGCAAAGACCTTCAAGTCATCCCACACCGGACTTTCAGAAGAGCAGATAGTAAGTGCTAAGTGGAGTGTTCCAGAGAAACTGAGGCTCATAGATGCTGATTTTGCTTCTGGCCTTATGGAAGTTGACAAGGGCGTAGCAGCAAACAAGAAACTCAAGTACAGGAGGATGTACATAGATGCCGGAGTTACAAGATCTTATTTCATAAACTCAGAAGGAACAAAGATCGAGTCAACAGTCCCAAGAGTAGTGAATGGACAATATCTAACAATCAGCAATGGAAAGGAGACTAGAGAACGCTACATAGTGACTGGTGGAGTTGGAGGATACGAACTCTTCGATATAGAGAAGTTGACGGCAAGACTGAATGCAGAGATAGATGCGCTATACAATGTCATAAAGAAGGGCGTAACGTTAAACGCAAGGGACGTTGAGAAAATCAAGAATGTTGTGATAAGCTCAGAGATATCCGGGATAGCAGCTCACGAGAGCATAGGACATCCGCTAGAAGCTGACAGAGTATTCGGAAGAGAAGCTGCGCAGGCAGGAACCAGCTACATCAACAACGAGAATCTTGGCATGCAGATAGGCAGCCAGAACGTCAACATAGTTGATGATCCAACAAGCATGGGCGCGTTCGGATACTATATGTACGACGATGAAGGGGTTAGGGCGAAACCCAAGCTGCTCGTCAAGGAAGGAAAGCAGAACGAACTTCTTATGAATAGGGAATACGCGCAAACGCTTGGAATGAAAAGCAACGCAGCAGCAAGGTGTGCAGGTTATCAGTACGAGCCGTTAGTAAGAATGTCAAATACTTATCTCAAGCCAGGGCAGGCGAAGTTGGAAGACCTGCTGGCAGAGGCCAAGGAGGGAATATACATGAAGAGCTTCAATGAGTGGAACATAGACGATACAAGAAGCTTCTCAAGATACCAGGGAAATGAGGCATATGAGATAAAGAACGGCAAACTAGGCAAGCCAGTCAAAAACTTCGTGCTCGAAAAGTTCACTATTGACTTCTGGAAGGCAGTCAAAATGGTGGCAAATGATTTCATGTTAGACCTGGCATTCTGCGGAAAGGGAGAGCCAGGACAAGGACTTCCAGTTACAACTGGCGGCGCTTCTGCGTTGCTTGCATTTGCATGATTTTATGAAGATGGACTCGAGCGAGATAGTGAAGAAGGCAATCGCGGCAGGATTTCAAGAAGCTGTAGCTTCGTTCTACGAATCTCATTCATTCTACCTAAAGATAGCGAACTCGAAAACAGACTCAATACTTGAGAATACGAATGAGCACGGCACGCTCTTCGTTACCAAGGACAAGAAACTTGCAGTTACAAACATTCAATCGAAGAGCGACAAAGACGTCAAGGAAGCCATAACTAGGGTATCAAACGCAATAAAGATGGCAAAGCCAAAGGAAGATTATTTTGGCATAGCGGAAGGACCATTCAAATATAGGGGCAAGGAACGCTACGACAAGGCGATAGCGTCAATCGATGAGCAGAAGCTATCTGACATGGCAGAAGCAGCAATAAATGCTGCCATAGATAATGGCGCAAGATCAATAGCAGGCACAATATATTCCAGTTTCTCAAGCGTTGACCTAGCAACAAGCAAGAATGTTCATCAGAAGGAAAGATTCACAGAGATACGAATTGCTGTCAGGGCTATGGCAAAGCACGGCTCATATCAAGAGAACGTAGGAACTAATGCTATAGCTACAATATATCCTGCTAGGATAGGGAAGAGAGCAGCTGAACTCGCAACTAGCGTCACAGCTACTGGTCAGATAAAAAGTGGAGAATACGATGTAATATACATGCCATCCCCGTCAGGTAGCCTGTTGAGTAACATACCCGATGCTGCCTGCGCAACTGAGATAGAGACTGGTTCTTTCTTGACTGACAAGCTCAATAAGGAGGTTGCAACAAAGGAACTTACGATTTATGATGACGGAGCTTTCCAAAAGGCAGTAAACGCGTCTATCTGCGACGCGGAAGGATATCCAACCCAGAGGACTAAGGTAGTAGAGCAAGGTATATTCACATCGATGTTGCACAACGCTTCAACTGCGAAGAAGTACAAGACCACCAGCACAGGAAATGCCGGATTATTCGCACCAAGCGCAACGACAACTTTCGTTGAATTCAAGAAGAAGGTTGGAAACCTTGAGAAGCTCATTGCATCTGTAGACAAAGGAATACTAGTGAGCAATATCTGGTACACTCGATTCAAGAACTACTCTACAGGAGAGTTTTCAACAATGCCAAGGGACATGGCAATCTACATAGAGAATGGAAAACCTCAGTTCATAATAAGGCAGAAAGCTCCAGCTTCGATGGTCGGAATAAGGATAAGTGACAGCTTCCCAAGGATGCTCAAGAGTATAAAGAAGGCTGCTGACGACTCCGTCCAGACAACAAACTGGGATGCCGAAGGAACATACTTCTTCTCACCAAGCATACTGGTTAGCGGTGTTAAAGTCACTGCAGTATAAATGAAATTTCAGTAACGCTCGGCACAGAAATACTTTAATATGTTATTCTTGTATAGAACTAGGCGAAGTTCATGGATGTATACGTAAACAAACCGCACTGCACAGGATGCTCACACTGTTTCGATGTTTGCCCTGTTGCCGTATTCGAAATGCGCGACATAGCACAGGACCCAGATGGATCTAAGGGCTTCATAAACGCTGATACTGCTCCAGAGGACAAGAAGTGGAAGGGAGTCAACGATCCGAAATTCTATGACAAGTGGAACAATGACGTTCAGAAATGTCATGATCATTATAAGAAGAAATCAGTTGCGGTAAACGGGTCTGCTTGCATACTGTGCCAGGCATGCCTGATTGAGTGCGAGGGAGAGTGCATAACAATAACAGATGATCAGGGCCAGACGTATCAGTCAATCTATAAGTAAAAAGTCTAGTTCTGTAATTATATAATACACGCGTTTGGAGCAAGGCATTATAGTTTTAATTCCCAATAATATCGCAAAAAGTGGGAATAATGCTCGAATACGCCAAGGAACCATTCACCGATGAGCAGAGCCTGTCAGTACTCAATACCTATGTGAGGGCTTGGTTTACCAAGAATTTTGGAGAGCTTACTCCCCCACAAAAATATTCTTTCAAACTGATAAGCGAGAAGAAAAACGTCTTGATAACGGCTCCGACTGGTTCTGGTAAGACAATGTCAGCATTCCTATCCATAGTCAGCAGGTTGTTCGACTATTCACTTGAAGGAAAGCTGGAAAACAAGATTTATTGCATATACGTATCGCCACTAAGGGCACTCAACAATGACATATACAGGAACCTGACAAAGCCACTCGATGAAATCTATGAGATGATAAAGAAGGCAAAGGGCGTCAAAATAATAAAGGAAAACATAAGGCAGGTTACAATAGGTGTAAGGACAGGAGATACAACTCAAGCAGAACGTCAGAAAATGCTGGCCCATCCTCCAAATATACTTGTCACGACCCCAGAGAGCCTTGCGATACTCCTCAACTCGCAGAAATTTGTGGAGCACATGCTCTCAACAGAATTCTTCATAATCGATGAGATGCACGAACTCGCTAACAACAAACGCGGAGTACACCTTTCACTCTCGATAGAAAGACTTCAGGAAATGGCAAATGATAGATTTGCAAGAGTCGGGCTAGGGGCTACACTCTATCCACTTGAAGAAGGGGCAAAATATCTTGTTGGATACAAGGGAGAGGAGCCAAATGACTGTGTGATAGTAGATGCATCATGGAGTAAGAAGCTAGATGTAAGCACAATAAGCCCCGTTGACGATTTGATATACACGCCTGATGAGAAGATAGAAGATGAGACTTACAAGATACTGGACAAGGCCATAAATGCCAGCAAAACCACGCTGATATTTACTAATACAAGGAGCGGAACTGAGCGAGTAGTTTTCAATCTCAAGAAGCGCTTCAAGTATGATGAAGACATAGCAGCTCATCATGGTTCATTGTCAAGGGAATCCAGGATGGAAGTTGAGGAGATGCTGAAGAAAGGTTCGCTGAAATGTGCAGTGTCTTCTACAAGCCTTGAGCTTGGTGTAGACATAGGCTCAATAGAGACCGTAATACAGCTCGGATCTCCGAAGAGCGTTACTAGGGCGGTACAAAGAATAGGAAGAGCTGGGCATTCTTTTAAGTCAGTAGCAAAGGGAAGAGTGCTGGTATTAAACAGAGATGATCTTGTAGAATGCACAATAATGCTTGATGCAGCTCTCAAACGACATCTTGATTCGTTTACTGTGCCAAAGAATGCACTTGATGTGCTAGCCCAACAGATGATCGGGATGTCATTGACAAAGAAATGGGGCGTTGATGAAGCATATCAAGTAGTTAAGAGAGCTTATGCTTACCATAATCTCCCAAGACCGGACTTTGATGCGCTAATCAAGTATCTGGCAGGCAAGTACGTAGGGCTAGAAAGCAGGAGAATATATGGGAAGATATGGTATGATGAGGAAGAAAAGACGTTTGGCAAGAGAGGAAAGCTAGCCAAGGCGATATACATGATGAACCTTGGTACCATACCAGATGAGATAGCGATAGGAGTCATAATGAAAGAAGATGGTAAGTGGATTGGCAATATACAGGAGGAATTCCTAACAAAGCTGACACAGGGTGACATATTCACCCTTGGGGGCAGGCTGTACAGATTTGAATATGCCAGAGGAATGAAGTGTTATGTGACCAAAGCAGATGCGAAGAGCCCAACAATACCACCGTGGTTCTCAGAGCAGTTGCCGCTAAGCTTTGAGTTGGCCAACGAGATAGGAAATTTCAGAAGAGATTTCTCCAAGATAGTAGAAAAAGGAATTCACAGGACCATAGGAAGGCAGTCGCACAACTTCACCAGCAAAATACCTGATGAGGCACAGGAATATCTGGACAAATTGCCAATGGGAGACAACGCAAAGATCGCAATGTACAACTATTTCCTCGAACAGCTGCTATTCGCAAAATATGTTCCTAGTTCTGAACTCATGCTAATAGAATATACCCGCGACCTTGACGAAGACAAATATTACCTCATATTCCATTCTCTATATGGAAAGAGAGTCAACGACACACTTGCTAGGGCCTTTGGAATAGAGATGGCTGATGAACTTGACACAGATCTTGGAGTCATGCTCAATGATAATGGATTCATGCTGGTTTTTGACCAGGATCCAAAGCTCAACGCTTCAAAGATTGACAAGCTGATAGCAAGGACAGTGAAGTCAGATATAGAGACTTCCATAAAGAAGAACATAAGAAACACAGAGTTAATGAGGAGGAAGTTCAGGCACGTTGCCGGCAGAAGTTTCATGATACTCAAGAACTACAAAGGCTTTAAGATGGGAGTAGGCAGACAACAGGTGAATTCACAGATAATACTAAAGGCCGTTGAGCAGATAGATAAGAACTTCCCACTAGTAAGGGAAACATACCGAGAGATTCTAAATGATGTGATGGACCTACCGCGTGCAAAAGAGATTCTAAAAATGCTAGATGATCGAGATCTTAAATACAAGTTCATAGAAACCCCTTTCTCTAGCCCATTTGCACACAATCTGATAACTTTTGGACATGCAGATGCGGTCATGATGAAGGAGAAACACATGTATCTTCAGGAGCTCCATAAGAAAGTGATGAAGAAGATAGGAGGTTAGATGCAACTAGACAAAGATATCACGCTCCTGGACGGCATGCCCATAGCCTATCTTAAGAGCCTTAATGCACTTGTGATAGCAGACCCGCACTTAGGATACGAAGGCGTGATGGCGAAGAAAGGGCTCCTTCTTCCAAAGGTAAATCTAGAGAACATAAAGAAGCTGCTCTCCTCTGCGATAGGACAAACGGGTGCGAAGTCAGTCATAGTGGATGGAGACATAAAGAATGAGTTTTCAACCGTAGAACAGGAAGAGTTCAACGAGCTCTACGATTTCATAGGATTCATGAAGGAAAGAGGAGTTGAGCCAATACTGATAAAAGGAAATCATGACAATTTCGTTGAGCGATACAAAGACCCATTCAATCTCAAGATTTTCAGGCAGGCCACAAAGATCGGGAAATATTTATTCTTCCATGGAGAGGAAATGCCCCCAGATGAGAAAGGAGTCAAGATGTTAATAATGGGACACGAGCATCCTGCCATAGGCATGTATAATACAGCTGGATCAAGGGAAAAGCTGCCATGCTTTCTTTATGGCACATGGAAAAAGTCAAAACTGCTCGTTATGCCTGCGATAAACTACTACGCTACAGGCACTGATGTGAATCTTAGGCCAAAGGAAGACCTCTTGGCTCCATCATTGAGAAGAATTGACATAGGAAAGATGCATGCAATAGTTGTAGGTTATGGATCTACAATGGACTTCGGCACAGTTTTAAAGCTCAGGAAGCTTGGGGACAGATGATCATGCAAGGCCGAAGAAGAGCGGCAGTATGTTGATGAATATAATTGCAACTACAAGCCACGCCAGTACATTGACTATTTTCTTGTTCTTTATGTTCGCACCGTAGAGTCTCCATCCGTCAAAGCCGGGGACAGGAAGTAGGTTTACTATGCCGACAAATAGGTTCAACATGAAGGTTAGGACAATCACGGTATAGAGGAAGTATAGCGCAACAGCTGATGGTGTTGTTGACAATGGCTCATACGGTGTAAGGCCGATGTAGCCCTTCGACGAACCGTCTATCCCAATGGCTTTGAAGCTGTACGTCCCGGAATTTGTTACGACCGTGACTATGGCATTCGGAACATCTCCTGCTGTTGCAGTAGTGAAGCTGCTCAGGTTTTCTATCTTGTAGCCGTTCCAGTATAATATCTGGGATCCGGGCTGTATGACGTTGTAAGCCGGAAATCCAGCAGATGTGCTTTGGACAAGCACGGTGTTTGAATAAAGACCTGGCACAACGTATATCACCATGGCGAAAGTCAGCACCATGAAGATCAGCGCCACTATCATGTTTGATGCTATGCCTGCAGCCATTATCCTGCTCTGCTTGAAGCTGTTCAGCTTGAGGACTTCTTTCTCGTCGGGCTCTACATAGGCACCTATTGGTATTATGCCAAAGAAGACAAGTCCTATTGCCCTGAGCTTTATCTTGTCTATCCTTGCCAATATTCCATGGGAAAACTCATGGACAACTATGATTATCACTAGAGCTATGATGGTCTCAAAGAGCGGCACATCTATTCCAGGTATGAGCGGCGCTACTCCTGGAACCTGGCTGCTCAGCACAGTTGTTTGTGGAGCTCCGCTCAGTGCGGTACCTATGAAAGTGTATATGGCACCTATCACGCTCGCCGCGTTCACTGCAAGCAGGAATATTATAAATCCTGAAAATCCAAATATCAAAGCGAATGCGTATGTCGCTATTGCAACATAGCTGATTCCAGCTTGCGCAGTAGTAGTTGTTTCAGCTGCTGTCACGGCTGCCTGTATCTGAGGCAGGTTTATGAACTGCAGTCCGTATATTGTGGCAGGAACTGCGACTATCGCTATAAACATCAGTGATATGAGTCCAAATACATACATCTTCAGGCTAACTTTTCCTCTTAGGAAAGGATAAGACATCAGTCCAAAGCCGAGTATTATACCCCATACCGACATAGCAGTCCAGAAAGATTCATAACGCTTTGATATGCTGTCTATGAACTTGAGCCCGTGCTTTGTACCCAGCAGATATATGCCTGTCGTAGCGAGTCCATCAAGGCCATTAACATATCTCATCGATATACCCACCAATACCATGAAGAACAGTGCGTTGAGCCACTGATTAAGCAGGCTAAGCTGGAATGGATTAACATAAGAAATGTATATCGCGAAGATCCCGAGCAGCACAAGGAATACTGTCAATATCGCCCGTTTTGTGGGGCTCATAGTACTTTTTTTCTGCTTGCCTTTGGTCGCCATTGCTCTTACCTGTACCCTAGGATTTGCTGTACATGTATAAATGCTACTGCCATTTATATCTATACTGCGATTTTATATGGTTCCGATAGGCGGGTGGAAATATGGAGGAATGTGAACTATGTGGTAGGCAGACCAAGGACGTATACATAGTCAGCGTAGAGGGCGTGGAGATGAGAACATGTCCTTCATGCGCAAAAGGCAAGAAAGTCATAGCAAGGGAAGAGCCGGCACAAAAGAGGCCAGAACAAAGGGCGACGTCCAGACCAGTTGCAGAAGAAGACAAGGAGCTAGTTGACAACTACGGGGCAGTTATAAAGAAGGCAAGAGAAAGCATGAAGATACCAATAAAGGTTCTTGCGGAGATGCTGAACGAGAAGGAGCACATGTTGTTGAATATTGAGGAACAACGGCTTAAGCCCACAATAAAACTCACTAAGAAGCTTGAGAAGGCTCTGGGGATAAAGCTGACAGACGAAGAGCATGTAGAGGCGAAGGTAAGACCTGGGAAGAACGGCGCTATAACCGTTGGAGACTTCATGAACACTTCTGAGAGATGAGGCTGACCACACATGTCGGTAGATCTTAGCAAATTGGTTTCTAAGAAGAAGTTAGAGCTTGATTCTCTGAACGGTAAGACTGTCGCGATAGATGCGTACAATGTGCTCTATCAATTCCTTTCAATAATCAGGCAGCCGGATGGGACTCCGCTCATGGATGAGCATGGAAACGTTACAAGCCACCTCTCGGGGCTGTTCTACAGAACCATAGAGATGATGAGCTATGGGATAAAGCCGATATACGTGTTCGATGGGATACCATCAATACTGAAGCAGAAGACAATAGAAGCAAGGATAAAGAGGAGAGAGGAGGCAAAGGAAGCATGGGCCGTAGCTAAGGAAAAAGGAGACATTGAAGAAGCAAAGAGACATGCGCAGGCCAGCACAAGAGTTAACAAAGAGATAGTTGCTAGTTCAAAGGTTCTACTAAATCTTATGGGCATCCCACACATAAGCGCTCCGAGCGAGGGCGAAGCAGAGGCAAGCTATCTCTGCGAGAAAGGTAGCGTGCACGCGGTAGGAAGCCAGGACTATGATACGATGCTGTTTGGAGCTCCCTTGGTAGTAAGAAATCTTACTCTCTCTGGCAGGAGAAAGCTCCCGAAGAAAGATGTCTATGTAACTGTAGAACCCGAGATCATGAGCCTAGAAGACACTCTAAGAGAACTTGGCGTAACAAGAAAGCAGCTGATATGGATTGGCATAATGCTTGGAACGGACTTCAATGAGGGGGTTCCTGGAGTAGGTCCAAAGACGGCACTAAAGATAGCGAGGACGATCAAGAGTATACAAGAACTTAAGTCAGCAATGAAGGAGAAGTATCAGTTTGAGTTCGAGCTTGACGTAGCAGAAGTTGAAGACCTGTTCATCAAGCCAGAGATAAAAGAAGTTTCGAAGTTGGAAATAAACCAGCTACTAAAGGAACCAACAAAGAAAACAGAGTTAATGGACTTCATGTGCAATCAGCATGGGTTCAGTGCTGACAGGATAGAGAAGTTCGCCGATAAGCTGGCTTCGATAAAGTCCGCGCCAAGGCAGCAGGGCATAAGCAACTGGATGTGACTATATTTTTATAAGATTGCATAGAATATTGTGTGGTAATTTTATGGTTCAGAAGCACGTGGCAAAGAAGAGAAGGAGAGTTGGCAAGGTCTACAGGAAGAAGAGCAAGATGAGAAGGCTAAAGCGAATGCACAGAAGGACATTCAAGGCCAACAGGCGCTGATTTTCGATATAAGCAGCTTTAAATATGAGAAAATGGCATTATGCCCTGTGATACAATGCCACATACAGTTGACAGAAGCTCCCGAGTTGGAGAAGCAAGCCAGTCTGATACTTCACCTTTAAGGCAACTCGCGATAGGCACGGCAACAGGAGTCGCTACTGGCGCTGCTGTTGGTTCTAGAGCAGGCGAGGCAGGTACCGCGCTTGGCGCTGCCATAGGGGCCGCTGTGGGTGCTGCCGCTGGCACTGTAGCGATATTTGCGCCTGCCATAGCACGTGTCCTTAGGAAGGAGAAACAGGTTGCCGTTGGTCCGCTCTTCTAAGCAACGTCTATGTACATCTTGTCATCAAACTCATAGACGGTGGCGTCGTCATCAATCTTCATTGACTTTAGCATTTTCTCTCTGCTAGAATATTCCTGCGGCTCTTTTCCAAATTCCATAGTGTATATCTTTTCTTTGAATATATGGTAAGTGAAGACGCGCCTTGCCGCTCCCCTCGAGTAGACAAAAACTTTGCTGGATGGGTTTCCCATTGCAATTAGCAGGCTGCAAAGCAAGGTATTCCTGTCAACTATGTCCCCGAGCCTGAACGTCATTGTTTCGTCAGGCAGGAGCCATATCTCAAGCGGCATTACTGCATCTTCTATCTCATCTCTTACAAAGGCAAAGGCCTTCACGCTTGCCTCAAGGAATGAGCTGTTGTAAGAATAGACTCCAAAGCCGTTCTTTATCTCCTCTGCTTTCTTTGCTACCAGTTCTGATCTTGGAGTTATTAGCTTTGGCAACTCCGCTACTGAGAGGTGCTCGCTCTGCTCTATATGATCCCTGTAACGGCTTATTATTGATAAGTATAGGCCGTTTAGCCTCACTTCTCTGTCGTAAGCCTTGTCAGTCCCCTTGACCATACATCCACCTATAATATAACGCTAGAAAGGGTAAAATACCTTGTCATGAAATTCCAAATGTATTAGATGGACAATAAGACAATAGCAGATCTTCTTGACGAAATTGCCGATATGTTGAGTGTAGATGAGACTCCAACATCAAGGTTTGAGGTAAGGGCGTACAGGACAGCGGCTCTCACAATAGGCACATTGCAAGAGCCAGTAGAGGAGATATACAAGAAAGGAGGCACGAAGGAGCTAATGGAGCTTCCTGGGGTAGGAAAGACAATCGCATCTCATATAGAAGAGCTCGTCAAGACAGGAAAACTCATGAAATACCAAAAGCTCAAGAAGAAGTTCCCAATAAAGATGGCAGAACTTACATCTATACCAGGATTGGGCGCAAAGCGGGCCTTCATACTATACAAGAAACTCGGAGTAAAGGACATAGCTACACTAAAGACCGCAATAAGCAAGCACAAGATAAGCAAGTTAGAAGGCTTTGGGGAGAAGAGCGAAGAGGTGCTTCTCAAGGGCATAGAGATTCAGCAGAGCAGCAAGGGAAGAATGTTGCTCGGAGATGCACTGCCCATAGCTGAGGGAATGATAAAGAAGATCATTGCCAGTGGATTGGTAAAGAAGGCTCTTGTAGCAGGATCCGCAAGAAGGATGAGAGAGACAGTCGGCGATCTCGACATACTTGTTATAGCCAATAATGCTGATAAGGTAATGGAGTTCTTCACAAAGCTGGACAACGTAGAGCGAGTAGTTGCAAAAGGTCCTACAAGGACAGCCGTCTGGCTCAAGATAGGAATTGGGTGTGATCTTAGGGTTTTGGAGCCAGAAAACTTCGGGGCAGCTGTCCAGTATTTTACAGGTAGTAGAGATCACAACATCCAAACAAGAAAAATAGCGATAGAGAAAGGCTACAAGTTGAACGAATACGGGCTTTTCAACAAGAAAGGCAAGAACGTTGGTGGTGAGAGTGAGGAGAAGATATATGAAATGCTCGGTCTTCAGTGGATGCCACCAGAAATGAGGGAGGCGAGAGGAGAAGTTGAACTGGCCCAGAAGCACAAGATACCAAAGTTAGTCGAGATTGGTGACATAGTAGGCGACATGCATACTCACACAAAAGAAACAGATGGTATGAACACAATAGATGAAGTAGCGGAATCAGCATTGAAGTTAGGATACGAATATTTTGCCACAACTAACCACACGAAGAGCTTGGGGATAGCAAATGGCATGGATGAGAGCGAGTTCGAGCGGTATTTCAAGAAGGTTGACACGCTGAACGAGAAGCTTGAAGGGAGAATAAAGATATTGAAGGGCGCAGAGCTTGACATACTGAAGAGCGGGAAGCTGGATCTCAGCAACGAATGCCTAAAGAAGATGGATTGTGTTGTAGGGGCTGTGCACTCGTCATTCCAGATGAATGAGAACGAGATGACAGAGCGTGTTGTAAGGGCCCTGGACTCCGGTCTTATTCATGTACTTGCCCATCCTACTGGTAGGATAATAAACGAGCGTGTTCCTTACAAGATAGATCTTGAGAAGGTGGCCGAAGCAGCTGAGAGGAACAATGTAGCTTTAGAGATAAATGCATTTCCGAGCAGGCTGGACTTAAATGACTCTAACATAATGCTTGTGTCGAAGTACAAGATAATGTTTTCAATAGACACCGATGCACATAATCTTGATCATCTCAAGTTCATGAGATATGGTGTTGGAACCGCTAGAAGAGGGTGGCTTACGAAAGATCGTATACTCAATGCACTGCCACTCATGAAACTGATGAAAAAACTAGCGCGATAGTCACATGAAATTAGCAAGGTTGAACTGCCTCGTGGATTTGTCTCCGGTTCCTACTCCACCAAAAACAACATCTATCTCATTCTTCAATATCTTTATCCTCTGCTTCATGTTAGGTTCAAGGTTATATCTGTCAGCAAGATCCGTTGCAGTTTCAAGATACTTCTCTATTCCCCCCTTTGATATGGTTAGTGTAAGATGACCTCCGCACCTCCTGCACTCTCCGCTCAACGGAACTCTCCTGTATTTCGCATTGCAGGAAGTGCATCTGAACGATTGCTTTGAGAATGAATGAAGATTACCCATAAGATCAGGTATGAAGTGGCTTAGTATCAGCCTTCTTGCCGTGTCTGGCTTGTCTATTGTGTATAGGATATCCATCAGTCTGAACTGTGCATCTATCTTCTCCTGCATTGTCTTCAGTTTCTTGTATGTGCTATTAGACGGAGCATCTGATATGGAACTCTTTGATGAGAGATGAGTGAAATTTAGGTTGCTATAGGCCTCTTTCTTGCCCACTCTAGATTCTACCATCTCTACAGCTGCTTCCGATGGCGCCTTTTCAGCCATTGTTGCTTTATAGAATTCAAGTCCAAAGTGATCTAATATTTCCATCGCGTGGACTTCATCATCTACTTCCTGCGGCTTCACATTAACTGTAAGGATTAGCGGTGCATCCATAGTGCCACCTATCGTAGTTGGCAAATAGTGCCTTGAGAAGTTTATGAGCGCGTCCATTAGCAGCATTGTCGTATCTTCATCACCATCGCAGTTTCTTCTCCTTGCAGATATCGTATATGGGTGTGCAAAGCCTACGCTGGCACTGGTGAATCCTATTATCCTGTTCATGATTCCGCATGATGTGTGCGGTGATAATGTTACTACAAAGTGGCCAACAAGGTCAGGTTCTGATTTTACTGTATAGAATTGATCCATTCCATAGAACCTTACCAGAAGTTCATCTATGAACTTCGCTACCTTCATGAAATATTCTGCACCTCTCTTATTCAGAATCACGTCTTGTGGCATAAGCTCTAGCAACTGGTCGCCACGTTCAAGTTTCTGTCCTTTATAGTCTGTTGTATAGCCAAGTTTTGCAAGCTTCTCTACGCTTACGCCTACTTCATCAGGATAGAAATGAGTCATTGGAGCATCAGTTGCATCAAAACGAGAAGTGCCATCCTTGAATATAGTCACTCCAAATACTGCTCTTAGCAGACCTTTTTCGATTGGCTCTGCTGTCTTGTCGTTGCTCACCAGCCCCTTAACTCCCTTGACGACTTTGGGCGACACCTGCATCTTTATCCTTTCCATTGCGGATGCCATATCATCAGTTATACTCACCATCTGCGTTTCATATCCCAAAGTTTGAGTGCCGCATTTATCGCACTTAGCGTTCCTTGTGAAAGAGCCGCATGCCGGACATTTTCTTTCTATGTCTGCCTTGGTCCCATGCACCTTGCAATAAGGAGCGTGAAGATACTCGTTTCCAGTTGAACATCTATACCTTGCTATAGTTATCTCGTGCTTCTGCTCACCGAACTTTCTTTTGTCTTCTACGTATGCTTTGTATATGTTCCTCTCCTTGCCTCCATACTCTCCTATTGGAAACAGGACATGAGGAGCAGGAGTCATTAGTCTTTCTCTTGCCTTCTCTGGTCTTCCTACTCTGGCCCCTATTCTTGTAGCTCTTTTCATTATCTTGAATGGTGACACAGAATTCAGTATCTCAAGTGATGTAGGAGCGCCGTTCTTTGACCGGTCTGGTGCTATGCCACCTACCATGTCCAATGATTCTCCTCTTACAAATCCGAATGAAGCCAGCAGGCTCTGTGCATCGTCATCATTGATTGCTATTGCACTTCCATCATCATAGTGTGGTACGCATAGGCGCTCAATCACTTCGCGCATATGCTGATTCTTGAGGGTTATCTCCACTCTTGCCACATCAAATATATTTTCGCCCCTCTTGTCGACCTTTGACTCCTTCATTGCCTGTGCCAGGGCCACTGTATCATCGCCACTCACATCATTGTAATCGTATATGTATCTCGGGTGCATAGGAACTCCATACGTCTTTGAAAGGTTCCATGCTTCCTTGAATGATGGAACGTGGCTTGTTTCACCGTTGAAACCCGCTGCCCTAAGTTCCTCAGACCAAAACTCTTCAACGTAGCTGCTTTGTGCAAGTGGAGTATTTGTCTTCTTGAAATCACCATATGTGATCAGGATGTCTCCAACCGATAGTATCTTCGTTATCTTGCCGGAAAGTGCAGCGGCCTGTTCTGCGTCATTCACCCTCAATGCCTCTCCAGTATTAAGCTTAACAAATGGTCCTTCTATGCTGTCCACAGGCGCTGCTATACATCCTTTTCCTGGTTTCTCTATCTTTATCTGTGTTCCAGTTGCTATGAAATCATGAAGCACAATCATCGTTGCTGGACTGAATCCCTTAGCGGCTATTCCAGTTAGCCTTGACCTCCCGTATCTTAGTCTAAAGCTTCCTGGATATTCCGGATATGCAAGAATAGGTCTTCCGGCAACTAGTTCCTGCAGGAAAACCGCCGCATTTTTTTCATCTCTAATCTGTCCTTGCTCTGCAACCGGTTTGTCGACCTTTATCATCATGTTTAACCAGCTCCAGTCCATACCGGCGTTCTTCGTGTGTTTTAGGACTGATTTTGCTTTCTGCGCTATTCCTTCACATACAACCAAGCCTATGCCCCCCCTAACCCTGTTAGTCAGAAGCTGTTCCTTGCCACCTGCATCAAGTCTCTTCATATTCCTGTGCGTGCTGACCTCTATGTCCTCAGAAGCAACGCCGTCTACGCAAACTGGGCAGTTCTCAAGTATGATCCGCATATGCTCAATTGGAGGAAGGTATTGCAGTCTGGCCTTTCTTGTATGGTAGACGAGCATCTCTTCCACCCATCTTTCAATCTCATCAGAAGTCGCCTTATATGCCCCAATTCCGAATATTTTCCTTGCGTAATCTGCGAATGCAACAGACAGAGCCGCGCTTGTTCCTCCCGCGCCTCTTATAGGGCCAGCATAAATGACCGCAATATAGTCAGTTCCGTCACTGTTCTTGTGCAGTTCCACGGCCTGGATACCCTCAGTTGGTGCCACAAGAACCCCCTCTGTAAGTATTGCAAGGCCCACCTTTACTGCCAAAGACAGCCTTTGAAGCATCGGCATCTCAAACTTCTGGTCAGTGCATACTTCCTTTACCACGCTAAATGCAACCTCTTCTCTAGATTTCTTGGAACTGTTCTTTCTTACCAAATCGGCAATGCCAGGGAATCCTATTATGGCTTCCACCTTTGCTGCGAGGTCTGGGGCCGCCCTTATCTCAACGGTAGTTTCTGGATCATAGCCCTTTGCCCTGGCTGCCTGAGCAGCTCTATTTGCCCTTTCGTATTCCTTCGCAAAGGTTTCAAAGTATTCATCTATGTCCAATCAATCACCCAGTGTCTTCTCTCCGGAGAAATTAATTGAGGAGAAGGTCCCCTTTTTCATTTCATATACCGGAACCACGCACGGAGTCGGTACCATTCCGGTCCTCACCTGCAGGTCTGTCCTTGACTGCCATGTCCCGCTGTTTACTATCTCAACCCCGTGATAGTTTGCAAGGCCGTTCTTGTGTATATGTCCCATGTGCATTATGTCAGGTACGCTTCCAATTACGAGGTTGTCTTCCTTGCTTGGGACTATTACATTGCCCCCGTATATAGGGGAAAGATGCCTTCGCTTTAATACTTCTATCATTGCCTTCTCAGGAGTTGCGTAGCTCAGCCCAGGTATTGCGCTTATCATAGAGTCAAGTGAAGTTCCATGGTAAGTGAGCACTTCAAGTCCTTCAAGTTTCATGACAGACGGGTTTGTCAGCATGTGCACGTTGCTCTTGTTGAAGTCCTTTATAAGCTCTGGGCCGATAGCCGGCTGCGGTTCCGCCCTTCCCACCGCATCATGGTTCCCTGGCATCACGAATACCTCTATGTATTCTGGTATTGCATCAAGGTAACTGAAAAGTTCACGATATTGGGCATATATGTCAGAGCTGGCAAGATCCTTCTCCTGCCCAGGATAGACTCCTATGCCCTCAACAACGTCGCCGCCTATCACAAGGTACTTTATCTTTCCAGCAAGTTCCTTCTGGTTGGGGTTTGTCTCTCCGTTCAGCCAGCTTATCATGTGCAAGAAGTTCGCTTTCATGAACTTCTTGCTGCCAACGTGTATATCGGAAAGGAATGCAACTGCAACGTCCGTTTCAACGCTCTTTTTCTCCTTTATGGGCACATCCGGGAATATAACTTCCTTTGCTATGTAAAGTCCTCCCCTACCTACCCTGACTTTTATAGCGAGAACTTCATCATTCACTATCGCACTCCCAGATTCAAACAGGCTTTGCGCCTGCTGGCTTGTGCCCTTGAGGAACATTATCCTTAGCTCTCCAGTGTCATCCTCTATTATCAGCATCAGGTTTCCGTTCTTCGTTATTATCTTGTTTGTAACTATGCCTATTACGCTCTTCTCAGCTCCTTCCGGGCTCTTCTTCAGCGCCTCTATGTCGTGCGCAAAGTCGAACATCTCGTTTACTATTGCCCTCCTGCCCTGAACTTCTATTATGTGGCGCATCTTGTAAAGCCTATCCTTGAAGTAACTAACGAAATCTGGAACTCCACCTTCGATAGTCTCTATCGGCCTGTTGTTTATCTCGAACCTAGCCTCGATGTCTGCTGCATCTGGCTTGAAATCAGATGACCTGATCACTTCTATCGGAACAGGAATCTTCTCCGTCTTTATCTCTTCGAGCATCTTCTTCAGCTCATCGGTGCTTATTATCCTGAATCCGGTTGATTCCCTGTTGCCCTCAACGATCTTTGACGCTATTACGTCCAGATCAATGCCGCTTATCATACTGTCGTTTATTTCTCCGGATAGCGCTATCCTCGAATTCGATAGAACTCTTGCGAGCTCAGCAACGAGCTTGTTGTCTTCGTTCATGGACATGCGGATTATTCCTCCTGCTCCTTAACCGACTCTAGCATGCTCAATATGTTCCATATCACGGTTCTGGCCTGTGGCGGCAGGTTTATGTCGCTGCTTACCGCGTCTATGTTGTATATCGCAGATGATATTCTCACAGTATAATCACCATCTGCGTTTAGCTTTGCCTTGGCCTCACCAACCGCGCTCCTAACATTCTTCGGAACGCTGGTATCGCTCATCAGCAAGTCCATGTTCTTAGTTATCTGGCCTATTAGCTCGGCCAATCTCTTGTCGTCCTTACCCATGGGAATCACTTACAAAAAGAGCCCAGATATATTCCAGGCAGTTGCATATGATATGGGCTGGCAAGCTATTTATAGTATCGCATTTCTCATGCAGGTATGTGGAATAATGTTCTCGCAGTTACGCCGATTATTATTGTTATGAGAGCTATGCCCAGCGATATGAGGAGAGTTTCGCCCACGCGTCTTGTCAGGCTTGAGCCCCCGATTATCGCTATTATAGCTGATATTATCGCAAGCACAATCCCTGTCACAACCACCGCGGCAATTATCGCAAACGTTCCAGTGACCCCGAATATGAATGGAGAAAGGGGGAACAGCGTCCCTATGAAGTACATGAGCCCCACGTATAACGCTGACATGGCGGGTGATGCAGGGGTTCTTGTCTTTGTGTCCGATGAAATTGTACGCTCGTACTGAGTGGACAGATATGCCCCTCCTGCCATTGACAGTGTTCCAGAAACAGAAACTATGAATCCGCTGAGCAGCACAATCACCGGGTTGCCTATCGCAACCGCTAGCCCAACAACTACGCCGAGAAGTTCCACAAGCCCGTCGTTCATGCCAAACGCCACGTCCCTTATGTTTGTGATTATTACATCGCCTTCCACTATCTGCCCCTGCAATACCCTCTCGTACCTGCTCTCCTGTCTTTCTATTTCGTCAAGGGCGGCCCTTTCTGTTCTTGTAAGCTTGTTCATCCCGCCAAGTGCGGCGAACTTCTTGTCAAGGCCCTCTTCCTGATGCTCCATGTACTTTATTGCAAATGCAAGGCCCAGGATCCTCCTTATGAGAAGCAAAAACACTATGTACGCTCTTTCCCAGGCAGAGTTTCCATCCCACTTCCTGTCTGATATCTTTGACAATATCATGCCATGATCGTGTTCGAGCTTTATCAGCTTTTTCAGATACGCCTTTCTCTGCAAATTTTGTTCCGATTCCGAGAACTTTTTGTATATCAATTCATGGCGCATCTCGGCCCGCATTCTTAGATAAGTGTAAGTGCCTTTGTCCATTCAACCAAGGAATAATCTAACCTGAAGCTTAAAAACCAATCTAGTAATTAGCTACGTCTTCTGCCGGCATGGCTTTTGGCACCTATGATTTCCATCAATTCCTTTATGCTTGACTTAAGATCTTTCATAGTCCCAGTGTTCAATACAAAATAATCGGAAGCGCTTATTGCGTTCTTGATTCCCCACGATGTTTCCTCCCTCTCCCTGTAATCGAAATCCGACATCTTCTTTGGATCATCTTTTCTGCCACGAGTCTTAAGCCTCATGTATCTTACTTGCTTTGGTGATATTATTGCAACCATGACTATGTGCGGCAGATGCGATCTAAAACAATCAATCTCGTATACGCTGCGCACGCCACTTATCACCACATCGGCGTTAGCGTTGTTTATGAGTTCTACCATCTTCCTTGCAAAAACGTCCTTGCCATGTTTTTCTCTCATCCCCGTTGCATATTCTCTTATGTTAATGTTGTTAATCTCAAGACCCTCTTCGTGCATCATGTGCCTTACCGCGTCCCCCATCTCCAATATCTTGAAGCCTTTGTCCATCAGATATCCGGATACGAGCGTCTTTCCAGATCCTGGCATGCCAGTTATGCAAATTATCATGATATCGATAATGAATTGCACAAAAAGCATATATATTCTGGACATCCTTATAGTACCGTGGGTGAGGAAATGACCGAGAAGGAACTATCTGGAACAGAGTACAAAGGACTGGTGACGCCAGTTGACATACGAATAGCATCGAAACTGGAGCTAGCTGGGCGCCTAAGGGTCGATGAAGGTATAATCGAGGCTCAGCGGAGCTGCCGGAATACCTATTCCTAGATATATAAGACACGATCCAGGGCCGGCTTTCAGGGAAGATGTCAGCGGATTCTCGAAGGAACGCATGGAATTATACAGGCAGGACTTTGGAGCAAGTTTCATAATCTCCATGATTGTGACTATAGGCATACCTGCCTATCAAGAGTATAAGCAGCGTAAGCGTGACCTTGAGACCGATAGAAGGCTCGCAGAGATAAAAGGCGCTCTGGAGAAGAAGGGACAGCTTGCATCCATCTCATATGAAGGTCCAGCGCTCCACAGAGCAGCATTCTACGGCCAAGTTAAGAAGATGGAGGAACTCCTAAAAGCGGGTGCGGATCTGACTGAAAAGGACAAGAGCGGCTCAACGGCCATTGATATAGCAAGCGAACAGAAGGAAATATTCGCACGTGCCACTCTTTTCGGGCCGGAAGCATCCAGAGAGTACGCCGGCAAAAAGATAAAGGACTACGAGAGGATAGAGCAAATGCTGCGTGCAAGAGCACAGGAAGGAATGCTGAGGTAGAAAAAACGATACACGAGGCCCCGCAGCCTATTGTGAGATATGCATAATTTCAATATTTTGGGCGTTTGCCCGGCATTGACTGACGGATTTGGAATGTCTGACTGCTAAATTCTTTAAATCCGATTGCAGAAGCTATAGTATGAACCTAGAATCCGTAATGCCCCTGATTGCCGGGCTGTTGGCGCTCTTGATATCACTGGTATTGGCAAGAATGTATTTTCAGAAAAGGAAGATACACCATCTTCTCTGGTCTGCTGGCATGTTTCTGTGGGCCATATCCGATTTCACGCAGCTGTACGCGATATTGGCCGAGTGGACTGTGCCAATTTATCTTGCATATTTCTTCGGCTCTATAATGCTTGCTGGCCTTCTGGGTTCCGGAACGCTGTATCTGGTATTTCCAAAAAGCAGGATATCGCGATGGTATATGTGGTTCAACATAATACTTGGCGTAGCGCTTGCCGTGACGCTGGTGGTTACCCCAATAAACGTATCTGCGCTAAGTATGGCGGTCACGGGAGCCAATCCGATAACATCACCGGTAGCAAACGGAATTGCCGCCCTGGTCAATGTACCGGCACTCGTAACATTCGGCGGCGGTGCGCTCTATAGTTTCATAAGAACTAGGAAGGCATATGCGTTGCTAATAACTGCTGGTGCCATTATACCAGCGCTTGGCGGCATACTAGCAACATTTGCAATACCGCAGCTTCTCCCGTTCACGGATTTTTTCGGAGTGCTTTGTCTGGGCGCAGGGTTCTATCTTTCCTTCAATGCAAAGCCGGTAGAGCCTAAGAAATAGGACGCCTTGGCCGGGATTCGAACCCGGGTCGCAAGCGTGACAGGCTCGCATCCTAGACCACTAGACTACCAAGGCACGAATAGTATTCTATTAGAACTACTCTTTAAACTTTCATTTTAATAATTTAATCAGTTCCGCAGCTTCCTTTTCAGATAGTTCTTTTTGCATAGATACTACCATTTCATCCTTCGATTTAGTTCTCCTCTGAACCCCTACCTCAGCAGCATAAGGGTCATTGCTTTTACCATACACCGGAATCAAATGGATATGAAGATGGAACACACCCTGGCCAGCAGCCTCTCTTATGTTTGATACTACCTTTATGCCATCTGGCTTCAAAGCCGCATCGATCTTCTTTGCCATCTTTTTTATGACTACTCCAAGCACTCCCGCAGTTCCGTCAGAAACTTCTGTGAAATCAATTGCGTGTTCCTTAGGTATTATCAGCAGGTGGCCTCTCGAAACAGGGAATTTATCAAGTATCGCAACACACTTGCCGTCTTCGTATACGAATTTGCCACCTGAGTTAGCGATGCTGCAGAAAATGCAATCCACTTAATCACCACGTCCCGTCGGGGCGAGTCGAACGCCCAACCTATCGGTATCAGCATGAATTACACGCTGCAATTACAGACTACAGCCGATCGCTCTGCCATTGAGCTACGACGGGTAAGCACTATTTCTTTGCCATGAATATTAATATATGTTTCATACGTTATTTTATCGCACGGCTTCCGAAGGTTTGTTGAATGGCAACCGAAGCAAGTGCCGATAGTGGCACTTCTAGTCAGGACGCAACTACAGCGCAGCCGCCGCAAGGCTCGATATCGCAGCGTGTCATAAGGCACCACTATGGCAACATGCCGATAGGTGTTTACAAGCTGAAGGACGAGATAATAAAAACGACTTCGCAGGCGAGCTTCAGGGATTCAATACTCATTGCAATAGCATTCATATCGGCTACCACGGCATTCGGCTTCTACCCTACCGTGCTATCAATAATCCTCGTAATAGCGCTCTTTGCGATAACAATATTCAATCCGTTCCTTGGAGTATTCGCGCTTTTCCTCTCAATATTCCCAATATTCATGTACCAGACGCCAGTACTCGCATGGACATTCTTGGTTATAGCAGCAATGATGTTCATGCTGGCTTACAAGCACTACAGGTCCATACTTTTTATGTTTGTCCTTGTGCTGCCAGCATTTTCAGTAATTGGATATTTCTTTGAGATACCACTGTTCATATTCATGGCGCTGACCGTAGGGGCAAAAAGGGCAATAGCGGTTGCGTTGCTGAGCGTAATACTCATAGTGACTCTGAGCGGGGTCACCGGCATGCAGAACGACGCATACATAGTCTATAATGCGCAGCAGGCCCACACTGCGTTCATAGGCACACAGTTCGGAATTTTAGACAGCGGAAATCTTCCCGGCTTTGACACGAGCAACTTCATCGCCGGCCTATCCAGCGCAGCATCAACATTCACGGGCGGAGCTGTGACTTCGCAGGTACCCGGCTCATTTGATAATGCGTTCACAGCGCTGTCATCAGACCCCGCCTCATATCTAATCCAGGCTATAATCCTTGCCGGCATAGTTTTTGGCATAGAAGGCTTTGCCATTGCAAGCAGGTCCAGGTACAAGGGAGCTCTTGCAAGCATGATAGGCATAGGATATCCGCTTTCGTACGTCATACTAAGCTATTCGTCGATAAGCAGCGCAATATTCTACGTGGCACCGTTCCTCAGTTTCCTCATCGCCCCAGTTGCCTTCTTCCTGCTTGAAGATACTGGCATAAACTTGGTCAAGGCTCTTGAAGTGAGGAAGAGCGACATAAGGCAGAGATTCGGGGAGGCGTTCGAAGACCTTGAGGCCGGAAGCGTGAGCCAGACATTCGCGCAGATAGGCAACTATGAAGCCACTAAGGAAGAACTCCGCGAGGCGGTCATATCGCCAATAGAGGAAAGAGGCGTTGCTAGGGCCTACAACATAAATCCAACTAAGGGAATATTGTTCTTCGGGCCTCCAGGAACCGGAAAGACCATGATGATGAGGGCACTGGCAAACGAAATACACGGTGGATTCTTCTACGTCAAGGCCTCAAACATAATATCGGCGTTCCCTGGAGAAACGGAAAAGATAATCGAGAAGGTCTTCGGAGTGGCAAGAAAGAACTCCCCGTGCATATTGTTCTTCGATGAAATAGACGCGATAGCACTTAACAGGGAGACCGGAGGTGCCGATGAGACCCACAGGCAGGCATTGTCGCAGCTCCTGACAGAGATGGACGGGTTCCAGAAAGTAACTGGGGTAATAATAGTGGGTGCGACAAACAGGCCAGACCTAATAGACAGGGCGCTGCTGAGGCCCGGGAGGTTTGACAAACTGGTGTACATGCCGCTTCCTGATGCCAATGGAAGGGAAGCAATACTGAACATATATCTTTCAAAATTGCCAGTGTCAAAGAGCATAAACATAAAGAAGCTTGTCCAGAAGACCGATAGATTCTCCGGCGCAGATCTCAAGACAATGTGCGACGGTGTCGCGCAGACTGTTGCGCAGGAAGCCATAAAAGAGCACAAGGTGCTCGAGATAACTGAAGATGATCTGCTCAAAGCGACAGCTACTGTCAAGCCATCAACATCATTGGCACAGCTTGATGAGTACAAGAAGTTCAAGCTGGACTTTGAAAGGAGCCTGTTCAAGAATGCTGCGGAGGACAAGGCAGGAGATGTAAAGATAGCGGATATATTAGGCGACGAGGACGCGAAGAAGGCAATAAAGGAGGCCATAGAGACGCCTCTCCTTTATCCCGAGCTAATGAAGAAATACAATACGAAGCCAATAAGCGGAGTGCTGTTCTTCGGGCCCCCAGGGACAGGAAAGACCATGCTAATGCATGCTGTCATGAACGAGAAGAAGGGCATAACGGTTGTGGAACTCAGCGGCGCCGCAGTTCTTGAACAGGGAATAGACCAGGCTCTCGCACAGCTAAAGGAAACATTCAACAGGGCAAGGGAAAACACACCCTGCGTTCTTTACATCGACGAGATAGACGGCCTGTTTCCTGACAGGGAAAATGCGAGCGAATTCGGCGTCCAATTGACGGCACAGGCCCTCAAGGAGCTGGATTCGACAAGGTCTGTGCCGAACATAGTGGTTGTAGGGACAACAAACAGGCCAGATGCGCTAGACAAGGCGATACTTAGGCCCGGAAGGTTCGACAGGCTGGTCTTTGTCGGGCCTCCCAACCAGGAAACAAGGGAACAGATGTTCAAGAGCTTCCTTAAGGACGCCCCATGCTCGAACGACATAGACTGTCAGGCTCTCGCCGCAATGACAAACGATTTCACTGGTGCGGAGATAGCGGGCATATGCGACGTTGCGAAGAGGCAGGCACTGGAATCTGAGGTGGAGAGCGGAAAGTCAGGGACCATAGACATGAACATGCTCAAGGAGATAATAAGCACGAAGAAGCCAGCGGTGACGAAGCAGGACATGAGGCGCTATACCGACTTCGTAGACAAGTACGGCAGCAGATAGTCAGCGCACCTGCTCATATTCAGTATACGGCTTCGAGAACCTGTGCTTGAACATATTGCTTACGTGGAATTGGAAGAATCCTCTGAATCCCCACCTTGCAACCCTTCTTGCGCTCGATATCGCGTATGTGTTTTTTATGAATGCGACCGGGCCAACCCTGCTGATTTTGTTGGCAAAATCCCAGTCTTCATAGGTCATGAGTTTTTCGTCGAACTTGCCCGCCCTGACGAATGCGTTCTTCTTTACCGCAAAAGCAGTACCCATGATCTTCGGCCTTCCGAAGAGCACGCCAAGCCTGACATATAGAACCGTCACTATCCAGAAGCCAATGGCCATCGAAAGCCCAGTTTCCAATGGCTTGATTTCCCACGCTGCAGTGCAGAAAGGCGAGCCCCTGCCCCCGAGTGTTTTGTACACCTCCCTCAGGCAGTTCGGTGCAAGGGCGGTATCCGCATCAACGAACGTTATTATTTCGCCCTTTGCTGCACTGGCCCCGCGGTTTCTTGCTATAGCGGTCCCCCTTCTTCTCTCGATTATAACCCTTGCATACCTCTTTGCTATCGACACTGTTTTGTCCTTGCTGCCTCCATCAACCACCAATACCTCGAAGTCCTTGAACGTCTGTTTTGATATGCTCTTGAGGCACATGCCGATGAGCTTCTCCTCGTTGATCGTTGGTATTACTACGCTGATTTTCGGCAAAATATCACATTTGGGCCCGCGGAGAGTTGAACTCCGTTCTCAAGCGTGTAAGGCTAGCGTCTTAGCCGGTGGACGACGGGCCC
>JASHSJ010000022.1 GCA_030040895.1 Microcaldota archaeon
TACACGAATCACTATACGGAAAAGAGTACATAAAACTTGCAAAAGAAAGAGGGCACTCAACAACAGAAGAGGCGGCAAAGGTTGCAAAAGCAGCAGGGGCAAAGAGGCTGGTTCTTTTCCACATGAGCGTGAGATACAACCAAACAGATAGGATATTAAACGATGCGAAAAAGATATTCAAGAATACGCAGATCGCAAAGGACGGAGACAGGATAGCGCTTTAAGGGCTCTTAGTCGAGTGGTAAGACGTCACGTTGACAACGTGAAGATCTGGAGTCCGATTCTCCAAGAGCCCACTTTATTGGATAAACTTTTTAAAGAGTAGTTCGCCTTTCTTGACTTTGCTAGTCCATTCCCTGAAGGTGCAATCATCTATTGTCCCGACTTCTATCCCAAGTTGGTTTGCTATTTTCGCACCTGTATTAGGCATGAAAGGGTATACTAATATGGAAATTATTCTAGACGCCTCAAGTAGATTATAAAGCACATTTGAGAGCTCTCTACCTTGCAATCTCCATGGTTCTTTTTCACTAATATATTTATTTGTGGCTTTTATGAAAACAAAAATCTCGTTCAACGCATTAAAGGTATCTACGTCCTCCATTAAAGAATCAATCTTTCCTATGTTGAGTTTTTGATCTAACTCCGCTTCTCCCTCTATCTTTCCTTCAAATCTTTCTGCCATAGTAAGAACCCTGTTTATAAGGTTCCCAAGCTCAGCAACAAGCTCGTTATTAAGTCGTGATACTATAGCTTTTTCAGAAAAATCACCATCATCTCCTAATGGCATCTCTCTAATTAGTGAGTATCTAAAAGCATCAGTAGAATATTTATCTACCATCAATATGGGATCCACAAAATTATCAAGGCTTTTACTCATCTTTTTACCATCAACAGTCCACCAACCATGAGCAAAAACCATTTTGGGCGGTTCTATTCCAGCTGAAAAAAGCATTGCAGGCCATATAACTGAATGAAACCAATTGATTTCCTTTCCTATAAGGTGAATATCAGCAGGCCAATATTCTTTAAACTCTGGGCCATGCGGCCAATTTATTGCACTTATATAGTTGCATAAAGCATCTACCCAAACATAAACATAATGACTGCCATCGAGCGGAAATGGAACAGCCCATTTTACTGTTGTTCTGGTTATACTCACATCCTTTAATCCATCATTCACTCTATTGATTATCTCCTTGGATCTAAAATTTGGAGAAAGAAACTTTTGATTTTTATTATAAAAATCAATTAATTTGTTCTGGTATTTACTAAGCTTGAAGAAATATGTTTCCTCCTTAACTTTTTTGACTTCTCTCCCACATGAAGGGCACTTTCCGTCTACCAGCTGTAATTCTGTCCAAAAAGATTCATCGGAAACACAGTACCAGCCTTCATAATAACCCTTATATATATCACCATTTTCTGCAATTTTTTTTATTATTTCAGAAACAACTTTCACATGAGAACTATCACTAGTTCTTATAAAATAGTCATATTTTATGTTTAACTTTTCCCATATATATTTATACGCACCTACAATATTATCAACAAATTCTTTTGGCAATTTGCCTGCTTTTTTTGCTGATGTCTCTACTTTCTCGCCATGTTCATCTGTGCCAGTTAGAAAGAAAACGTCTTCGCCTTTAAGTCTATGCCATCTGGCTATAACGTCAGCAGCAATCGTAGTATATGCATGGCCTATATGAGGTTTATCATTAACATAATAAATTGGAGTTGTTATATAAAATTTATTCATTTTATGACCTTCTATTAAACCATTGCTCCATTATAGTAATTTGTTTGGATCTATCTTCGTGTTTGATTTTACTTTTGATTAAATTAATAAACTTAAGTAATTCATATTTCCTATGTATAGCAAGAGTATAATAGTTTTGCCTAAATGGATAACCTGATACGCCAATTTTATTCTTTCTTTTATCATGATATAGATAGACATATTTGAAACCTAATTTTTTTATCCTATTTTGTATCACGCCGAGTAATTTATAATCGTAGTTTCCTATTGAAAATGCTGGCCTTCTACCTATGTAGAAGCTACCTTCAGCATCTATGAATCCAGCAAGAAACGATAGAAAATATTCTTCATTTTTAATAGCCCAATTATATTCATTTTTCGTATTAAGCAAGAAAGAAAAAGAGTCATCTAGAAATGCTTCCATTTGTATTTTACCTAATGTATTTGCTGAACTAATCCACACTCTACCATACTTAGAAAATAATTTACTGAATAGCCTAACCTGTGCAATTTTTGTGCTGGCACAATCAACTTTTATTGTTTTACTTGATGATCCAACTTTCCTAACCCTCAAATCACCAATAGTAAACCCCTCTAAATACGCCTTTTCCTTAAGTTTACCTGAAAAGGAATTCCTGTCATATTTTATATGAGCTGTTGCCATGTCTCTATTTATACCTAATTTTGAAATACGACGATAGAGTGTTGATCTACTGTATCCATAAATCTTCTCTATCTTCCATGTAGACATCTTCTTAGAAATATAGAGTTTTTTAAGTTCAGTGTTCGAGATATTGATTTTGCTTATTCTATAATGTCTTATTTTAATTTTATTTCTTTTCAAATGATCTAATATCGTCTTTTTGGAGCACCTATATTCTCTCGATAGACGTAAAGATCCAATACCACTTAAGTATTTCTTTGTTATAGTATCAATTGGAAGATCAATGCTCTTCATGCAGGAATTTTAACATTCATATTTATTATCCTTTTGGTGCATTAGACCATACAAATACTATACAATAAAAATCGGGTAAGCAAACCAATAGCTAAAGATTATAAACCCTGCCCCGAAATCATATTTTATACACCTGTGCTGCTTGTTTCTAGCACCAAATATAAAGGTTATGTTCAGTCAATTTAGAAAGGTATTTTTATGAAGAGATATTTCACATCTGAGAGTGTAACAGAGGGCCATCCTGACAAGGTATGCGACGGAATCAGCGATGCGATACTTGACGCATGCTTGGCACAGGATCCAGACAGCCACGTTGCTGTGGAAACGCTAGTAACTAGGGACTTCTGCTGCGTTGCAGGAGAGGTAACAACAAGAGGAAAGGTTGACTTTGAGAAGGTAGCAAGGCAGAAGATAAAAGAAATAGGGTACACTGACCCAAACCTGGGGTTCTCAGAAAAGTCAAAAATAATGGTTCTGATCCATGAGCAAAGCCCAGACATAGCAAAAGGAGTTACAAAGGAGAAGGAAGACGAACAGGGAGCAGGAGACCAAGGGATCATGTTCGGATATGCTTCAAGGGAAACGCCAGAGCTCATGCCATTGCCAATAATGCTAGCACACGCGCTGGCAAAGAGGATGGCAGAGGTAAGGAAGAAGGGCATAATACCAGAAGTCCTTCCAGATGGTAAGAGCCAGATAACGTTTGAATATGATGACAAGAAACCAAAGAGAGTAGACACAGTTGTCATATCAACACATCACAAGGAATGCGATGTCCAGAAACTAGAAGCAGATATAATAGAGAAGGTAATCATACCAGTACTTGGCAAGTGGTTTGACAAAGATACCAGGATATTCATAAACCCGGCAGGAAAGTGGACATTGGGCGGGCCCGCGGCCGATACGGGGGTAACTGGCAGAAAGATAATAGTAGATTCATATGGAGGAAGGGGAAGGCACGGAGGAGGGGCTTTCTCAGGAAAGGACCCGTCAAAGGTAGACAGATCTGCTGCATACGCTGCAAGATACGTTGCAAAGAACATAGTGGCGGCTGATCTTGCTGACGAATGCGAAATCCAGATATCGTACTGCATAGGCTATGCAGAGCCGTTGAGCATACACGTTGAGTGCTTCGGCACAAACAAGATATCTCAGGACAAGATAGAGCAGCTTGTCAGGAAGCATTTCAAGCTCAGGCCTGCCCAGATAATAAGGGAGCTGGGACTCAAGGCCCCGATCTATCACATGACAAGCGCTTATGGACACTTCGGGAAGGATGGAGTTCCTTGGGAGAAGACCGACAAGGTTGCAGTGCTCAAAAGGGAAGTTGCCTCAGAAAGGATCTGAGTCATACTTCTCAGCATCCAACTATTTTCTGCTGATACAGGTCTACGGTCGCATATGACGGCTGTGACATGGAGTTCAGGTGCACGTTAAGATCCACTCCGCTGACGTTGAACGTTGCCGTATATCCTTGCAAGACGGTCGTAGCATTTGTCAGGACTCCATTGTAAAAGACGTCTACCTGCGTGGTGTATGGATCATCGCCAAAGTTGAATCCGCGTATCTGCACCTTGAATGGCCCGTTTGTTATGTTCTGGCCTTCGTATCCCACTGCGCCTGTGGTTGGCTGCGCCAGCACGCTCAAGAAGGTCATCTTTGCCCACCTCTGGTATGCATAAAGTCCTGCGAATGTGCTGTTAACACTAACGCCAACAAGGCTGTTTCCGGACTCGAACGTTTGTGTACTTCCAGGCATTATGGCACTGGTGTTTGTAAGCACGCCGTTATAGTAAAGATTTATCGCCACTAGTGATACACCGTTCGTGTTCGGCTGGCCAACATCCTCGAGCACCACAGTGTATGGCCCAGAAGTCAGGTTCTGGCCAAGATAAACGGTTTTCTGCGGGGTTTGTGGCTGGTATGACAGCACATTTATATTTGCCCACTCAGGATTACCGACACTGTTAGCGCTGAGCTCGTATTCTGTGCTGTTGGTTGGGCTCTGGAAGATGTATGATTGCCCCGCCCCCAGGCTGGTAGTGCCTATAGGATAGGGCCAATACGGATATTTGGAAAGCTCCTGATTGTAAAATACGGTCAGTGATGCGTGCTGGTTTTGATTTACATTGTTGAACACTATGCTGAACGGGCCGTAATTAGCACTTGATGGATATTGTGCACCGTAATCGCCTATCGTTATTGCATTGCCGAGTGGAGTATAAGTAAGAAAACAGTCTGGGCTTGGCGCGCTGCCGGGCGCCGGGCTTGCCATCAGGGCAGACGCGTATCCCAATATTATCATCATGGAACTGAGGCCTATCAGAAGGTTCTTTGCATTCATCAAATTCACGCTAGTGTTGTTATTTTGCCATATATTTATAGTTTACGGTTATGAAAATTATCTGCAACGGATTTCAGTTTTTGGCGAGTTAATGAAAGAGGATGTACTGGATGGCAGAATGATACATTTCAAGGCATTGGACGGAATATGGCTCGCAGGACTCCTTATCCCTTCAAGGAAGAACAACCGGCTTGCCGTCATTCACGTGTTCGGCATGAGCGGCAATTTCTTCCTAAACCCAACATACGGGCCCATGTGTGATGCGCTGAAGGGATCAGATTATGACATGTTCTTCGCAAACAATAGGGGCATGGGATCGGTCATGCCATTCAGAAAGGACAACGGCAAAAAGAGACTCTATTATGGGACTGCGGCGGAAAGGTTCGAGGATTGCATCTACGACATCGGTGGCGCGATAAGGGCCCTCGGCAAGCTAGGCTACAAGGGAGTTGTATTGCAGGGGCACAGCACCGGATGCCAGAAGATAGCTTATTATCAGTACAAAAAGGCTGACGGGCGAGTGATGGGCCTGGTGCTACTGGCTCCCGCCGATGATTACATTGGGGCAAAGAAGGATCTTGGCAAGAAATTCGGCAATGCTGTCAAGATTGCTAAGACAATGGTAAGAAGAGGGCACGGCAAAAAGATGACACCGGAATGGATCTCGCACTATACAGCAAAACGTTTCCTGAGCTACGCGGTAAGGAAAAATCCAGAGGCCAGGATGTTTGACTACAATTCTGATCTGGGGGATTTCAAAAGGATAACTTGCCCCATACTTGCAGTGTTCGGGTCAAGGGAAGAATATAGAGATAGGCCTGTCAAGGAATACATGAAGTTATTGGAAGAGCGCACATCATCTGAGGACTTCACGTATGCAATAATAAACGGGGCCGACCATGGATTCAGGAAAAAGGAAGAAGAATTGGCAAATGTAATTTCCGGATGGATAAGGGGGCTGGACTGAATGCTTGAATGCCGATCAAACGTTTACGACTGTAAGGTCTGGACGCCGGAGGCTGCATAACTCGGCGAGCAACCTCCTATGGCATAATTCCCTTCTGGGCTCAACACAAAGAACCGTAACGGTCCATTTTTCTGCAAGGTCTTCAAGCTCGGCAACTTTGCGCGCCGGTGTCCCAGTTCTAAGATGTCTTATATAACCGTTCTTGAACTCTGGCCAAGATACACGCCCGTTATACCATCCCCCAACAAGCTTCGCAGGGGGCGCGAGTTCACGCCATGCCTCATCATAGGTTATCCCAGCGACTATACTTGGGTCAGGCGTGCGTCCGTCATTAAAAGTATCTCTACTCATTATGGATATCCTTCTCCCATCAGCAGGCTCTTTCGGTTCAAAAATGGATTTTGTCCTAAGCATTTTATCAACTTTAAGTGGGCCCGCGGAGATTTGAACTCCGGACCTTTCGATTATCAGTCGAACGCTCCAACCAGGCTGAGCTACGGGCCCTGTGCTAATATACTATCCTGTAACCTTTATAGCCTTTTTAGAAATCAGAAATACACGAAGATAACGACAGCAATGAGCATTAGCACTGATACTGCGGCATTATAATAAAGAAACACATTGGCGAGCGAATCTTGTGTGGAGCTATCCGCACTGAAATGTTCTAATGCAAATATCAGTGCGGTTATCAATCCGGCTGCTGCCACAACAGAAGAGCCAATGAGCAGTCCAAATATCACAAATAATATTGATGCAATCAGGTGCGCATAAAGTGAGTATAGGAGTGCTTTCTTCTTTCCATACTTGCGTGGATATGTCTTGAGCCCAACTGACCTGTCGAACTTCGTATATCTTATCGTATGTATTATGTCATTACTTCCGGAAAACAGTGCGTACGCAATCAGCAGGATGTAAATTGGCAGTGTTGTTGGAAACGTTCCACTAACTCCTATGTAGCCACCAAATATGCCAAGCCCTATAATCAGTCCCATCGTGAAGTGCCTATGTGGCGTATAGAGTTTTGTATAGGGTTCAATTAACATTATGAATATGACAAGAGGCGAAAGTATCAGTGCCAATATGTTGAGAAGATACGTACACACTGCAAACAATGCAATAAATCCGAGTAGCAACAGCAACAAAGAGCTTTTGGTATATCTTGCGACACTCGGCCAGTTTATCTTATCTGGGTTTCTTCTATCTATCTCTCTTCCAACATATCTATTAGCAACAAATGCAGCACCACGGAGCGATGCAAGCGCAATTGTTATGAGCACTACTTGAACCAACGTTGGCTTTCCAGCCAGCATGGCGCCGATGTAGACAAAAGGAAGGACGAATATTATATTTTCGAGCTTTATGAGCTCCGATACTGCAACAACTTGCTCGGAAATGCTCAAGCTATCACTTTCCAAGCAACTTCCACTTTTTCTCTACTTCATCAACTAGTTCCTTTGGAAGCGATATTGTATCAGGCCACTCTCTGGTATATCCTTCTTCCTTTGTCTTCTTCGTTGCATCAATGAGCATCTTTGAGCCGAACGCTGGTATATTCGTTGTGTGATCAAGCGAGTCCGCCGTCGCTCCAGTTATTATCTGGACATCACGTTGCGGCTCTATCCTTGTTGCCAGCGCCCAGGTGACCTGCGACATGTCCCTTATGTCTATGTCATCGTCAAATACCACTATTATCTTCAGGAATGAGAGCTGGCCCATGCCAAGAACGGAGAACATTACTTTCTTTGCCTCGCCCGGAAATCTTTTCTTTATCGAAACAAAGCACATGTTGGTGAAGATTCCTTCTGCCGGCGCGTATATGTCAACTATTGCAGGATTCATCGACTTTATGACTGGCTTGAGGAGATCTCCAAGGAATTCTATTACGGTGGCGTCTTCATGCCACGGATGCCCCACCACACTTGCCGGGTATATCGGATTCTTTTTCGCATAGATTGAATCTATATGGAATACAGGATATTCTTCAGCGGTTCCATAATACCCCGTATGATCTCCGAACGGACCTTCCAGCCTCCTGTCGTCAGGATCGACGTGGCCGTTGATTATTATCTCGCTGTTTGCAGGCACTGCTGGATATTCGCCGTTCTTCATCATGACAGTTTGTTTTTCCCTCAGCATTCCAGCAAACGCAAATTCGTTTATTCCGTGGGGCAGCGGAGTTATAGCCGCGATCATGCTGTACGGATCGGTCCCGAGCGAAACGGCGGCGTTCAGGCGCTCGCCCTTTTCGTGGGCCTCGCTTGCGTGGATTGCTCCGCCCTTCTGCGCCTGCCAGTGCATGCCGGTGGTATGGTTGTCAAATACTTGCATACGGTATATTCCAGTGTTGTAGCTCTTGTCCCTGGGGCTTTGCGTTATGACCAATGGAAGGGTTATGAACTTGCCAGCATCCTTCGGCCATGACTTGAGTATAGGAAGCTCATCCAGGCTGTCAAGTTTTCTGTACTTGTCAAGACCGGATTCAATGTACTTTGGCTTCGAATCGAGCAGCATCTTCCCCGCCTTTACTATTGAAAGGCCCTTGCCTGATGCCATCATGCTGCTGAGCTCTGATAGCAGCTCTATTGCATAGCTGTTCGTGAACAACTCGCTCAGCGTGTTGCGTGAGCCAAAAAGATTTGTTACAACTGGTATATCATAATCCTCTACTTTATTGAACAACAATGTTTTTGCATCTCTTTTGCGCTCCCTGCTCGCAGCATCGGTAAACGCGGTAACTTCCAGCTCCGCGCTGACCCTGGCATTTATTTCCGCTAGCCTTCCTTTTGCCTTTAGATACTTCACGTATTCCTGCAGATCATTCATACAATCAGTCAGAGCCTGACTACCTCCCCGTTCGGCTCCTGTTCAATGAAAGTCTGCGCTTCGAACTTATATAAGCTTATCTTCGGCTGCGTCCAGTATCTTGATGGCAGGCTTGCCTGCTTGCAAACGTGCTCTAGGAGTTCCACTCCGGAAGTAACGCTTCCCATGTGCGCCGGTATGGCGTAGCTCTTCTTTGATCCGTATTCCAGGAGCACTCCGTGCCTTCCGGCCTCTACGGTTTTTTCCCTCTTCCTGGGGTTTTCTGAAAGTGCGATTGGCTCTGATATAATGGTAAGTTCTACTAGTATGTCATTCAGGAACCTGTCAGTCATGCTTTCTATGTTAGCATCTTGAAGCGCGGAAGCCGCAGCCTCAACCACTGCCTTGTTGATTGGCAATCTTGTCTCAGGAAGCCCGGATATGCCGATTGGCATCCTCGTAGGCCCGAACAGCAGCCTTACAACTGCCCTCTCATTGATCCTTGTCTTGAACGTCTCTTCTATTACTGAATTGTCAACCTGCTCATCCAGTGTTCTGAGTTCAAGGCCGAGCCTAGCCATACCTATCAGAGCCCTAGCCTCTTCAAGGCTGTACTCCTTCACCGTTCCACCCGCTACTACTTCTGCAGAAGCATATAAAAATGGTGGGTGCTTAGTTCGTATAGGTTATTCTCTTGCATATACTAATCTACACGGACGGAGCTGCGCGTGGTAACCCGGGACCGAGCGCATCTGGATACCTTGTGATGGACGAAAATCAAAACATGATAGCGAAGAGGGCAGTCTACAACGGAATAAAGACGAACAATTTCGCGGAATACAATTCCATAGTGCTCGCGCTCGAATGGTGCAAAGGATATTATGGAAATCCGAAGGTGGTGGACATCGACATCTATTCAGACAGCGAAGTGGCGGTAAGGCAGATAAAAGGAACCTATAAAACAAAAGCAGTTCATCTTTCTGAGCTAAACAAAAAGGTGAAGAGCCTGTGCGCAAATTTCAAGAGTGTAGCGTTCCACAATCTTCCGAGAGAGCATGAAGGAATATCGGAAGTCGACAAGAGGCTCAACCAACTCCTCGACAAAATCTGACTCTTGACATTACCTATAAATATATGTCCTGTTTATTCAATATCAAAACAACCAGTGAAAACGATGGCAGAAACAAAGCCCCCACAGCCAGAAGCAAAGCCTCCAGAGCACACGGTTCCTCCCGAGGCAAAAGAGAACTGGAGGAAGGGCAATGCGCTATTCGAAGAGAGCAAATACGAGGAAGCGCTCAAGGCATTCACAGACGCGCTGACGTTGGATGGGAAATATGCTGATGCGTATTTCAACAGAGCCCTCACATACAGGATTCTTAACAATCTTGCAGCGGCAAAGGGAGACCTTCAGGTGGTCATGGAGCTGCAGCCCCAGAGCGCGGATGCGCCGCTCCTCATGGGGGACATAGCAGAAGGAAACGAAGACCTAATCGGCGCAAGGTTCTGGTTCGAGAAGGCGCTGGCGCTCAAGCCAGATTATGGAGATGCAAAAATGAGGCTAGATGCACTCGACAGAAGGATGAAATCTGGTTCAAACTACGCAATAGGAGGATCTTCGCAGATGGAGATGCAGAAGGGCAAAGACTCGAACGAGACAAGGATAGAGGAGGGGCAGATAAAGAAAATCGCGTTCTTCAAATCAAACATAAAGTTCACGGACGTAATAGGACTAGCGAAGGTCAAGCAATACCTCACTGACAACGTAGTGCTTGCGATAAAAGAACCAGATCTCTTCAAGAAATATGGAAAGAAGACCGGGCTTGGCACCCTGTTCTATGGTCCACCCGGAGTAGGAAAGACGTATCTTGTTAGGGCTATAGCCGGAGAAGCCAACGCCAATGTAATAATCGCGCAGATAAACCAGATAGTGGACATGTATACTGGAAACACTGAAAAGAACCTTCATGCAGTTTTCGAGCAGGCGAGGAAGAATTCCCCATGCCTCCTGTTCTTCGATGAGCTGGACAGCCTTGGCATGAAGAGAGGGGGTGGCGGAGGGCAGGAAGGGGGAGAAAGCAGCGCGATGAGGCTTGCGATAAACCAATTTCTCGTTGAGATGAGCGGGGTAGAATCAAATCCTGAGGGAATCTACGTGCTTGCGGCAACAAACACACCATGGGACATAGACCCAGCGCTCAAAAGATCAGGAAGATTTGGAGACAGGATATACGTAGGGCCTCCCGCTCAGAAGGATAGGATAGCGTTACTCAAGTTCGAGACAAGGAACAAGCCGATCGGCAGGATAACCTGGGGCAGGCTCGCGAGGGCCATGTCAGGATATTCTCCTGCTGACATAGCAAGGATAGCGGACAAGGCAGTGATGAGGCCGCTTCTTCATGAACATGAGAAGAAAACGCCAAGGAAACTCACTACTGGGGACTTCATTGCAATACTGCGCGACAAGGACTTCGCCGGCAGCAGCCTTGACGAGTGGTACCAGATGGTAAAGAAGGAGGTAATAAGCAAGACTGAAACTCAGATAGTTGACGGAAAGAAGCAGGAGATAATAAAGGAGGGAAAGCTTGATGCTGAAGAGAAGACCTTGTACAAGACTATGATAGAGGACATTAAAAAGAACACTAGCCCGTTCAGAATAATAATGAAGAAGTTCGCAAGGTTCTGGGCAACTTACTTATTCTAATTCCCGCAACTTGCGCTCTGCATCCGCGCGTTGGCCCTTTTTCGGCATGTGAAAGCTTGCGGTTGCGACATCGCGCTTCAGATCGAACAAATCGCGGGCTAGATCAAGGTGCTTTTGCAATGGTGCCTCAATCTCTTTCCTGTGCTCGACCTCGGCTAGTGCAGCCGACCTTGCCCTCTCTAGCACTACGCGCAGGGGGGCCTTGAAGCCAGTATGATCGAATATGCCAATGCCATGCCTCATGTCATATATGACAGCCATCTGCTCCGATCTTGGCATGTCAAACCTGAACCTGAACGGTTCTTCCGATGACATAGTGATCAACTGCTCTGTTGATACGGTGACGCAGCCGCTCGATATCCCGCTTGATATACTATGGAGATGAGGATTATGCGGAATCCTGTGCCCGCCAATCAGAAAGAAAGCCTTGGAGCCAACTGCTATTACGGCTGGATCAAGAAATGAGCCGCTCCCCGAAGCTACAAGTATTTTGGGTCTGGGCTGCTCTTCGGTGCGTGGCGACAAGCGCCTGACATTGTGCGGCGCGTGCGTCATATCTGCAAATGCTCCTGACATAAACACAGAGGATTGCACAGCCAGATATTTAAATTTAATGAGCCAGTCATTAGAAATCGCGCCTCGAAAACTGCAGCTCTCTTTATAATACAGTAAATGTGAAAGTTACCACAATATATAAAGGTTTCCAACCCAACAATATATAGTCTGGCATTCTTAGCCTTAGTGATGCCCTAGTGTTTCCTTTCTACGGTGAATATTTGGTTGCCCCACTGGAGCTTATCCCCAAACATGCACTACTTAGCGACAGCGAGGCAAAAGCAGTGGCAAGGGAATACAGCACTACACTGGAGAAGTTCCCAAAGATACACGAGAGCGACCCTCAAGCAAAGAAACTTGGCGCAAAGCCAGGACAGCTCATAGAAATCCAGAGAGAAGGCCAGACTGGTGCAAAGTACAAGTTCTACAGGTTTGTGGTCGTGGGCTAGGACCCTGACAGAAGTCATTTGTTGATCCGATGAGTGAAACTCACGAAATACTGGAAAGCTATCTTAACTCGACGCCAATAGTGAGTCAGCAGATAGAGAGCTATAACAGATTCGTAAGAGTCGGCATGCAGAGGATCATAGACAGCCAGGACATGGTAGAGCCAGACGTGTCTGGATTTGCGATAAAGTTCGGGGCTGTAAGGCTGGAGCCTCCTGTCATTATAGAGTCTGACAGTTCGACAAGAAGGATAATGCCAAACGAGGCTATAGCAAGGAATCTCAACTATTCTGCTCCCATCTACATATCATATACTCCGGTAGTCAGCGGCATAGAGAAGGCAGATTCTGCCGGGGAAGCGTTTGTAGGTGAACTCCCTGTCATGGTCAAGAGCGAAATATGCTACACCCATAACATGACAAAAGAGCAGCTGGCCAAGGAGGGAGAAGACCCTGACGACCCTGGCGGATACTTCATAATAAAAGGCACGGAGCGCGTGCTCGTTGGCATAGAAGACCTTGCGCCCAACAGGATCATATGCACTAGAGAAAGAGGAGGAGTGGTAAACGCGAAGGTTTTCTCGACCACTGTAAACTTCAGGGCGAGGTGCAGTGTAACCAGGGACGAATATGGAATATACAAAGTTTTGTTCCCCACGATATCTAAGGGCATGGACCTGATACTGGTGCTGAGGGCGCTTGGACTTCAGACAAAGGAGATGATAGAGGAGATCGACAACAAGGAGATCAAGAACGACATGGTTCTCAATGTTGAGCTCAGCAAGGCAAAGGAAATGGGCATAACTGATGCAATAATGGAGATAGGAAGGATGAGCGCGCCCAACCAGGCGAAGGCGTATCAGGAGAAGAGGGCTGAAACGCAGCTCGACACGTATATACTTCCTCATCTTGGAACTAAGGCAGAATCGAGAAAGGAGAAGGCAAGGCTGCTGATAAGGATGGCGGAGAGGGCATCTCTTGTCGCATACAGGAGGGCAAAGGCGGACGACAAGGACCACTATGCAAACAAGAGGGTCAAGCTTGCTGGCGATCTTATGGAAGAGCTGTTCAACAATGCTTTCAAGTTCCTCATGCGTGACATAAAGTACCACATAGAAAGGACTACGGCAAGGGGAAGGAAGCTTTCTGTAAGGGGCAACATAAACGCAGACACGCTGACTGAGAAGATATTGTATTCTATGGGCACGGGTTCATGGCCAGCCGGACAGACAGGAGTGTCGCAAACCCTTGACAGAACAAACTTTATGAGCGCGCTGGCGCATCTCAGGAGAATCAAGAGCCCATTGGCCAAGAAGCATCCCCACCTAAAGGCAAGAGACGTCCATGGAACCCACATAGGAAAGCTGTGTCCGAGCGAAACGCCTGAAGGAACTGAAGTGGGACTTACAAGATATCTGGCGATTATGTCAAAGGTTACAGTCGGTGCTGATACAAAGGCGCTGGAAGATAAGTTGAGGGAGCTCAAGCTTATACCAAAGTCGTGATATTATGGCAGATGAACAAAGATGTGCAGTATATCTTGATGGAAGAGTCATAGGATATGTAAAGGATGGCGCAGCCTTTGCGGAAGAGGTAAGGACAAACAGGAGGACCGGAGTAGTCTCAGGAGAAATCAATGTCGCTTACATAAAGGGGCTCAATGAGGTCCACATAAACGCAGACAGAGGAAGAGTAAGAAAGCCATACATAGTAGTGGAGAAGGGACAAAGTAAGATGACAGACGAGCTCAAGGAAAAGCTCAAGAACAAGGAAATAGACTATAATTATTTAGTAAGGAGGGGCATAATCGAATACCTTGATGCAGAGGAAGAGGAAGAAATAAGGGCGGCAGTAGATACAAAATCAATAAACAGGCACACAACACATCTTGAGATAGACCCGGCCGCGATGTTCGGGCTAACATTCAGCACAAGCGTATTCCCAGAATACAACCAGGTAGGAAGACACCCGGTATCAGCTAACTTCATAAAACAAAGTCAGGGTCTATACGCAGTCAATTTCAACAACAGATACGATGCAAGAGCATATCTTTTGTATTATCCGCAACTTCCAATAGTGAACAGCACAACATACAGGACCCTTAACATAAACAGGCACCCAAGCGGACAGAACTTCGTGATCGCACTGGCAACATATTATGGATACAACATGAAGGACGGATTCGTGTTGAACAGAGGCGCAATTGACAGAGGACTGGGAAGGAGCCTTTTCTACAGAACGTATTCAGATGAAGAAAGAAGATATCCAGGAGGACAGCAGGATCATTTCAAGATACCGGCAGCAACAACTGAAGGATATTTGGGAGAGCACGCTTACTCAAAGCTCAGCGAAGACGGAATAATAGAGCAGGAACTGCCAGTGGCAGAAGGAGATGTCCTTATCGGGAAGGTAAGCCCGCCAAGATTTCTTGAGGAGCAGACAAGCTTTGGAATAGGAGAGGAAAGGAACAGGGACAATTCAGTAACACTTAGATCAGGAGAAGAGGGAATAGTGGACAGCGTAATGCTCAGCGAAACAACTGGGGCAACAAAGACAGTAAAGGTCAGAGTCAGGAACATAAAGATCCCAGAAATCGGAGACAAGTTCGCAAGCAGGCACGGGCAGAAGGGAGTAGCTGCGCTGATTGTCGACGAGAAGGACATGCCATTCACAAAGGATGGAATAAGGCCTGACATTCTACTTGATCCGCTGGCCTTCCCAAGCAGAATGACTCTGGGACAGATGCTAGAGACACTTGCAGGAAAGGCAGGATCACTTGGAGGAAAGTTCTTCGATGGAACTCCATTCTCAGGAGAAGGAAGGGCAAGAGTAGATGAATATGGAAAGATCTTGGAAGGATTCGGCTTCGACAAGTTCGGAGACGAAGTTCTTTATGATGGAAGAACCGGAAAGAAGTTCGAGGCAAGAGTCTTCACAGGAATTGTATATTTCAACAGATTGCTTCACATGGTAAGCACAAAGTTGCAGGTCAGGAGCAGAGGACCTGTGCAAATACTCACCCACCAGCCAACAGAAGGAAAGCCAAGGAAAGGTGGTCTAAGATTCGGAGAAATGGAACGTGATGCGCTTGTTGGATACGGAGCCAGCCTGCTGATAAAGGACCGCATGCTTGATCAGAGCGACAAAGCCGACGTTTGGGTCTGCAGAGAATGCGGAGACATCGGATACTATGATTATGTAAAGAACGTTGCAGTATGTCCTGTTGACCCAGGAGCTACGCTTGAAAAAGTAGAAATCAGCTATGCATTCAAACTGTTGCTGGACGAAATAAAGTCTCTGCACATCCTCCCAAGGATAAAGATGAAGAGCGAGTGATATTCATGCAGGCAGAAACAATAGATTACATAAAGTTTTCGACGATAAGCCCTCTTCTCATCAAGAAGATGAGCGTGGCGAAGCTCACTACATCAGATCCATACAATGAGGATGGATATCCAATTGATGGAGGATTGATGGACCAGAGATTGGGAGTCATAGACCCAGGTCTCAAGTGCAAGACATGCGGAGGAAGGGCAAAGACTTGCCAAGGGCACTTTGGCCACATAGAACTAGTAAGGCCAGTCATCCATCCAGAATTCGCAAAGACAATATTCCTGTTGCTTCAATCAACGTGCGCATCCTGCCACAGACTGCTGCTAACAGAAGCTCATGTAAACGAAATCAGACCAGTGATCAAGGAATTCGTTAGTGGAGAAGAGGAAGTATCAACAGTTGACATAGGAACGCTTACAAACACCATATCAGAGCAGGACAGCAGAATGCTTTTGATAAAGAAGCTAAAGGCTGTCAAGAAGTGCCCGCACTGCGAAGCAGTTCAGCCGAAGATAAAGCTGGAAAGGCCTACTTTCTTCTACATGAACGGCAACAAGCTGAAGCCGGATGAAATACGCGACTGGCTTACAAAGATTCCTGACGGAGACCTCAAGCTGCTGGGCATAGATACAACAGCAACAAGGCCGGAATGGCTGATACTCACAACATTGCTAGTCCCGCCAGTCAACGTAAGGCCATCAATAACACTCGAATCGGGAGAAAGGAGCGAAGACGATCTGACGCACAAGCTTGTCGATATACTAAGGATAAACCAGAGACTGGAACAGGACATAGATGCGGGAGCACCGCAGATAATCATTGATGACCTGTGGGAACTGCTTCAGTATCAGGTAACAACATACTTCAACAACGAAACTCCGGGAGTGCCAGTAGCAAGGCACAAGAGCACAAGGCCGCTGAAGACACTTGCACAAAGGCTGAAGGGCAAGGAAGGAAGGCTTAGATACAACCTCAGCGGAAAGCGTGTCAACTTCTCTGCAAGAACTGTAATATCATCTGACTCAAACCTTACGATAAATCAGGTTGGCATACCAAGGAGGATAGCAGAAAACCTGACCGTTCCGCTTTACGTGACATTGTGGAACATTGATGAAGCAAAGAAGTTCCTTGAGAATAAGGAATATCCGACAATACTTAACGTCATCATGAAAGACGGAATAAGAAAGAGGGTCACTGAAGTTAACAGGGATGAACTCCTAAAGGGACTAGCACCTGGCCAGATACTGGAAAGGCAGCTGGTAGATGGAGATATAGCACTGTTCAACAGGCAGCCAACTCTGCACAGGCTTTCGATAATGGCCCACATAGTCAAGGTTCTTCCAGGAAGGACCATGAGGTTGAACGCAGCAATAGCCCTTCCATATAACGCAGACTTTGACGGAGACGAAATGAACCTGCATGTGCCACAGTCGCTTGAGGCTCAGGCTGAGGCAAGATACCTCATGCAGCCAAAGGATCAGATACTGTCACCAAAGGACGGAAGGCCAATGGCGTTCCTTCAGGAAGATGAAATCCTCGGCATATACTTCCTGACAAAGGATGATACGTATTTCAACAAAGAAGATGCATGCTCGCTGCTCGCAAACATTGGAATTTATGAGCTGCCAAAGGCATCGAAGGGAGGGGTTTATAGCGGAAAGGCAGTATTCTCAATGCTATTGCCAAAGGGGCTTGAATTCAGGGTTACCGGCAAGGATGAAAAGGCAGTAATAAAGGATGGAGAGCTTGAAGATGGAACAATATCAGAAAAGATGGTGGGAACGGGAGGAACGCTTATAGCAAAGGTATTCGAGGACTTCGGATCAGACGTGGCAATCAAGTTCATGTCGCAGATGTCAAGACTGGCACTGGGACTTGTGCTAAAGAAAGGAATGAGCATCAGCATAAAAGACTATTACAACAGCGAGGCAATGAACCAGAAGAGGGCAGAGATTGTCAAGACGATAGAAGCGAAGGCACGCGAGATAGTTGTAAAGTACAAGGAGAAAAAGTTGGAGCCATTGCCAGGATACACAAGAAAAGAAACGCTTGAACTAGTGCTCATGGCACAGCTTGAAGAGGCAAGAAGGCTGGGAGAAAATGAGCTCAATGAATTTTCAAGCGTAAAGAACAACGCATTCCTTATAGCAAAGGTCAAGGCAAGAGGAAGCATACTGAACTACGTCCAGACAAGTATATTCCTTGGCCAGCAATCAATAAGGGGAAGAAGGCCATCAAGAGGATTTGCGAAGAGAGTCCTACCTTATTTCAGGAAGGGAGACACAAGCCCAGATGCAAAAGGATTCATAAAGTCGAGTTTCTTCGATGGGCTCAAGCCAACTGAATTCTACATGCACGCAATGGGAGCAAGAGACTCTCAAATGACAAAGTCGCTTATAACAGCAGTCAGCGGATACCTGCAAAGAAGATTGGTAAATGCAATGCAGGACTTCTACGTTGACAAGAATCTAAGTGTCAAGGACGCGAGCGGAGCACTAGTGCAGATTCTCTACGGAGGAGACGGAGTAGATCCAACAAAGGAATACATAAAGTATGGAAAGTAAGTGAGCAAATGAAGCAAGAAGATAATGTTAGTGTTGCACCAGGAGAAGCAGTAGGAGTGGTAGCAGCGCAGAGCATAGGAGAACCAGGAACTCAGATGGTACTCAGAACGTTCCACACAGCCGGTATAACTTCAGTTGTAACGACAAAAGGACTTCCAAGGATCATAGAAATAGTTGACGCAAGGAAGAGGCCGAAGTTCCCAATAATGAGGATATGGCCAGAGAAGGAAATAGCAAAGAGGTATGAAAAGGTTAGGGAAATATGGAGAAAGGTAGAAGAGGTAAAGACAAGCGCGGTAATCAGCAACTTTGAAGAAGACCTCAAGGCAGGAACAATGCTGCTTCATCTAGACAGGGAGAAGATGGGCCTGTATGAACTGTCTGCCAAGACGATAATTTCAAAGATATCAAAGAAGGAAGGAACAGACGCATCGATGGCGGGCGATGACATAATCAAGGTCAAGTACAAGGCGAAGAGCGTAGAAGCAACAAGAAAGGCATTCGTAGAAATCCTCGGCATGGCGATTGTTGGGATCAAGGGCATAATCAAGGCAAACGTGCAGCAGGCAGATGATGGATCATTCTACATAACAACAAGCGGAAGCAATATGGAAGAAGTAATAAATGTGGAGGGAGTTGACAAGGACATGCTCTACAGCAACGACATATTCGAAGTATATAGGGTTTATGGAATCGAGGCAGCAAGGAACATCATAGCATACGAGCTAACAGAAGTAATCAAGGACGAAGGATTCACAGTAAGCCAGAGGCACATAGCGCTGGTAGCAGATGGCATGACATTCACAGGAAAGATCAAGAGCATAGGAAGGCACGGAGTGGCAGGAGAGAAGGAATCGGTATTTGCAAGGGCTGCATACGAAGAAACTGTCAAGCACTTCACAAACGCAAGCTTCTTCGGTGAGCGTGACATGCTGAAGGGAGTGGCAGAGAACATAATAATAGGAAAGCAGATAGGACTTGGAACCGGACTCGTCAAGCTTGAAGTGAAGAAGGAAGATCTCAAGAAGATAAAGCCGAAGAATGACTAATACTTTGATATATTTTGATTTTGTTTATTGTTGGTGTGAATATGACACAACCGGAAAGACCTTTTGACCTGCTGAACAAGGCGCTTCAGCACAACGTCCTGATAAGACTCAAAGGAGGAGCTAGCATCAGGGGCAAGCTGACTGCATTCGACATACACATGAATCTGGTCATTCAGGACGCTGAAGAGCTGGACGATGGAACAGTAAAGGCGAAGGTCGGGACCATGCTGCTGCGCGGAGGCAATATTCTTTATATATCCCCAGCATAATAGTCTCGCGTGGGCTCTTAGCGTAACGGTAGCGCACCTGCCTGGCAGGCAGGGGGTTGCGGGTTCAAATCCCGCAGAGTCCACATGAATACTAATTTATATCTGACTAGCCTAGCTACTCCTGTGTCGAAACTGGAAACCCTAAAGCTCTTCATTTTCTCAATAATAGTATTTAGTGGGCTATCCACAATGTCGGTCGCTGCCCCTATAACAGCAAATGGCGTGGACTGCCTAGTCTATCAGATATACTACGACGCAGACACTATAATATACGTACTGGCGCTGATGCTCATGACGCTCGGCGCAGCAATCTACGCTGGAGCTAATATTGCACCATCGCATTTCAAGGGCAATTTCCAGAGCTACGGAATGGGAATGATAATAGGAGGCGTCATAGCAGTAATAATTGGACTATTGGCTCCATTCATACTGGGATCGCTGACAGGAGGTGTATTCCAGCCAGCAGTCAACTCTGTAGCGCAGTCATGCGGTTTCCCGTCACCTGGAGGAGGCCTAGGAACCGGTGGAGGAGGCGGCAGCGGGGGTGGTGGATCAGGAGGATCCGGACTCATAGAAGTTGAGAGCAAATATGGATTTTCATTCACATCGCTCACTGTACCAGGAATAACTACAATAAGCTTTTCGGAGAACAGCCTCAGCGGCGTGCCGGGAACTATAGACAACCCTTACGAAGTTGCAAATGGGTGGATCGGACCTGGTTACTACATATTCCCGCGCATAGGAGGCAATGAAACTTCATCGCCGGTCAACACTGTTGCCGACCTTGACATATACAACCTGGCACTGTTTGGCAACAACCTTGGTGCCCCGTACTATGATGCCTACATAGTATCTGGAAACCCTTACGGATAGGCACTATTTATAGTTACAATTCCAAATAATCTTGATGAACGTAGTAGAGAGGTTTGCAAAAAGGCACATGCAGTCAAGGTTCAACCATTTCATCGAGATGATCAGGCTCGGCTGGAACAACTACAGCTTCATATTCTATATTGGCAGCATATCGGCCATACTTGGCCAGTTCTTCGGCATTGCTGGAGCAATTGCAACAATACTTACAATACTATTCTTTTACTATGCTGGAAGAGTAAGCAAGGTAATAGAGAAAGAACGAGAGAGGGAAAGATATAGAAAGTTCAGGAACAGGATAAGGGCTAGGAAGAAGTCCATTTGAGTTTGTAAATCCTACCTCTCCACTTGATCTCCTGCATTTCCTTGGCCACGAGCAGGTTTACTAAGAGTATCGCTGGCATTATAGCACTGATTAGAATGAATCCACGGCATGAAATGTCACCAAGCCTGGTGCTCGAGCGCAGGATTCCTATTGCATATGGCACTATAAGCAGGAACAAAGCTGGATTGTAAGTGATTCCGAGTATTATGCCGGAGATTGGAAGCAGGAGTTCAGCAAAGTAAAACAGCAATCCGCTCCAGAATACTCTATTATCGCCAGATATTGAAAGAGCTGTCTGCCTGTTCGCCCATTCCCAAAAGGTCCATACATTCTCGCTGGAGTTGACTATCGGTCTGGCCGAGCTCACGTATGCCATCCTCATACCCTTTGTCCTTACTTCCTTGGTTATTGCAACATCATCTGAAACGCTGTTTATAAAATGTTCGAGGAACTTGCGGTTCACGAGGCTTTTCCTGAATGCGAGGGAGCCTCCCCATCCAAAGCGCAGGTATTCTGATTCCATCATGCCCTGTCCAACTAGGCCCCAGACACACTTGGCGCTAGACCAGAACCCAGACATAGGCTTGAATATCGGAAATGTTGTTGAAGCACCTATTTGTTTGTCAGAAAGAGGTGCTATCAGCAAGGATAGCCAATTCTTGGGTGCGGTTATGTCCGTATCTGCTATGACATATGCATCATAATTCCTAAACTTGTTCAGGGCAGTTGCTATTGCATTTGATTTGCCGCTGCCCCTTCCTTTCATTTTATCCGCAATGATATGTTTTATCCTATGGGCGTCCAGCTCCGGGACGGCTGGATCGCCTTCTGAATCGACAACTGCAACTATATCGTAGTTTTTGTACGTTTGATTTTTGAGTGATTCGAGGTTCTCTCCCAAAGTAAGCTCTCTGCCCCTTGCCGGCACTATGACAAGTGTCCTGATATCCCTCACTGCCCTCCATTCATTGTCCCTGTAACTCCTGGTCTGTAGATATATGAAGAACAGCGCTAGCGCTCCCATCAACCCAGAATAAAAAACCGGGAAGGGCATGAAACGTAATATCCTACGAATCCTTATAAACACTAATATCTACTTCATTTCAGGGATGTGAATTTATGGCAACCCATAAGACGTCTTTGAAGAAAAGCGATCTTAAGGAAAACACTCCAGTGAGAGTGGAAGTTGATGGTAAATCGGCAATGGTAGTGCTGATTAACGGAAATGTGTATGCGATAAATGCGCTGTGCAGCCATCATGAAGGGCCGCTGAATGAAGGCACGCTTGATGGATTCATAATTGAATGCCCATGGCATGGAGCAAAGTATGATGTGAGGAATGGACAGGGATCTGATGAAACTCCTTGGGGACCGGGTCAAGAAAGCTATCCCGTGAAGATGGACGGTAGTGGGAGCATATCCCTAGAATTCTAAGGCTTAACCAGCCGCTTTGGATCAAGGATTTTCTTGAGCTTTTCCTTTGGCATTATTTTCATTTCAAGGCACACTTGCATGACAGTCTTGTCTTCTTTGTAGGCCTTGCGCGCTATCTTCGCTGCTTTTGCATATCCTATGTAAGGGGCAAGGGCTGTTGCAAGTGACATGTCCTTGTTCACTACATGCCTCATCCTTTCACTGTTTGACTTTATTCCCTTCACACACTTATCAGTGAAAGTGTTTATCGCCCTTGAAAGAATTTCAATTGAATAGAGAAGATTATACGCTATGACAGGCATGAAGACATTGAGTTCGAGCTGTCCGCCCTCGGCGGCCTCTGAAACGGTAAGATCATTCCCTATGACTTGGAAACATACCATGTTGAGAAGTTCTGCTATGCTAGGATTGACCTTGCCCGGCATGATCGATGATCCTGGTAGCATTGCCGGTAGTACTATATCAGAAAATCCGGCAGCAGGCCCAGAGTTGAGCAGCCTGAGATCGTTGGCAATCTTGGAAAGCGCAATAGCAAGCTCCCTGATTGCATTGCTTGCTATGAGTTCCTCGTTCTGGTTCTGCTGAACACCGAAGAAATTGGACGCGCTGACAAAATGTCCTTTCGTATACGAGTTTATCTCCTTGACCACGTCACGATGATATTCTTTCTTTGTTTCTATGCCTGTGCCAATCGCCGTCCCACCAAGCGAAAGATGGAGAAGAACTTTTGACGCATCTGCAAGGTTTCTCTCGTGAAGCCCCACTGAATAAGCATAACCGGAGAATTCCTGGCCAAGCGTGATTGGAACAGCATCCTGAAGATGCGTTCTCCCGGTCTTGATATCGTCCTTGAACTCTGCTGCCTTCTTCTTTAGTGCCTTTTCTAGCGCACTTACAGCTGGAATGAGTCTGTCGTTTATCATGAAATAAGTAGCTATGTGTATAGCTGCATGATACGTGTCATTTGTTGATTGCGACATGTTGACGTGGTCGTTTGGATGTACGATCTTGTATGTTCCCTTTTTACCCCCAAGAATTTCTGATGCTCTGTTGGCTACTACTTCATTAACGTTCATGTTTGTGCTAGTGCCTGCTCCTGACTGGAATATGTCCATTATGAATTGATCTGACAGCTTTCCTTTGAGTATTTCATCACATGCTCTGACTATTGCTTTGCTTATTCTCTTGTCAAGCTTTCCTTCCTTTGTATTTGCGAGCGCAGCCGACCGTTTAATTATCGCAAGAGCAGTTATCAGCTCAGGCCTTACCTTTATCCCTGATATGTTGAAGTTGTTAAGGGTTCTTTGTGTCTCAGAGCCGTAGTATGCATCATATGGAACCTTCACGCTTCCAAGGAAATCTACTTCTCTTCTATATCTTACCATATACTCACCTCTTCTTGTCTACCTTTCCAGTCAACCTGTACTTTGCAACCTCGGATTTGAGCAGTTGTATAGCGAGCGCGGGATCAACAGACTTGGGGCACACCTTCGAGCAAGATCCTGAGAACTCACAGCCCCAAACGCCCTCAATAGTATCCAGCTTATCAAGCCTTTCCTTTGATCCCTGGTCCTTCGAATCCGCATAATATCTGTATCCCTGGGCCAGCGCCTGGGGCCCCATGAAATCCTTGTTTGTGTTCGACACAGGACATGCATCAACGCACAGGCCGCACTTTATGCACTCCGCAAAAGGGAGAAAATAATCCACCTGCTTGTCGGTCTGCTTGAACTCGTGGTCCATGTGGAACTTCTCCCTTCCGTTTTCTCTGATTATCCACGGCATGACCTCCCTGTGCTTCTCGAAGAAGTCATCGAAGTCTGGGACAAGATCTCTGAGCACTGGATGCCCTGTCATGGGAGCAACAGATATAGTTCCGGGCCCTTCGGTGGCCAGCAGGGTTTCACACGCAAGCCTAGGCTTGCCGTTTATCACCATTGCGCATGATCCACATATGCCCATCCTGCAGCTGTATCTGAATGAAAGAGCGGGGTCCATCGACTCCTTTATGTGTATGAGCGATTCAAGAACCGTAGAAAGACCGCCGGCCTCTACTTTATAGCTTTTCGTTACAAGGCTGCCCGTCTTCTGGTTGAGAGTTGTTATCTCTATCTCGACTTTTTCTCTTTTCTCATCTCCTGCCATGAACGAACACCTCTCTAATCCCTACAACGCCAAATATTATAGAACCTATGCCTATCAGCGCGCCAAGTACAAGCCTGATCTCAGGCAGCATATCCAGCGCCGAAAGTATTGACATGAGCCATAGCAGCAGCGGCATGCCTATCATGGCGCCGTAGAAGAACATCATGTATCTAAATCCGCTCATAAGCTCAACGACAAAAGCATCAATACGAATCCTATGCCCCACAGGGCCATCGCTATGTATGGGATCGGAGTGAATAGCGCATCATGGCTTCCATATTTCTTCTTAATCAGTGATGTGTATTCATCGCTCAGGTGGCCAAATGAAAGCCCGCGCGTTGATATGAGCGAGAATCCCTTTACCGTCTCAAATGCCTGAGGGGTTATCAATATCCACTCAATTGCAGTGAAGAATCTAAGGAGATATATCTGCACGCCGAATACAACAGCGTATATCATGAAGATTCCATAAAATATCGAATAGACTATGAGGATTCTATAGAACAGCATATGGATGAATGATTCAGTGTCAAACTCTGCAAGCCTGACTATGTTTGCCTGGCTTCCACGTGCGTCATACAGCTTCTTCTTTGTTGCCATATAGTCACTAATAGTGCCGTTCCACCGGCTTCCACCTCGTTATCTTGACTGGAACATAAGAAAACTTGATGCCGCGTGATGTTTTCTGCGCGATTGTGTGTTTTAGCCATTGCTTGTCGTTTCTCTTTGGATATTCACGCATTGCATGAGCACCTCTGCTTTCCTTTCTCCTGATCGCACCTTCCACAACAAGCTCTGACAATGATATCATGTGAAGGATCTCCAACGAATCCCTGAGGTTAGTGTTGTATACCATTCCCTTGTCTGCAATGCGTATTCTTGAGAATCTGCTCTTTAGATTCCTAATTATCTTCCTGGCCTTTGCCAGCGACTTTGTCGTTCTATATGCTCCAACGTACGTGTCCATTGTATGCCAGAGTTCCTTCCTGAGGTCATATGGATTTTCATTGCCCTTTGCATCAAGAATCTTTGATATTCTGTCCTCTTCATTCTCTGCCAATCCCGCTATCTCATCGCTGAGCTGATGTCTTGATGAGAAGTTTGCTGCAAGATTTCCAGTTAGCTTGCCCCAAATGACGCACTGACTCAGCGAATTGCTGCCAAGCCTGTTTGCTCCATGGACGCTCACACAGCCGCATTCACCTGCAGCCCACAAGCCCATTGTCTTCTTCTTGGCTCCATACATAACGTTTCCAGTTATGTCCGTGTGAATGCCACCCATTGTGAAGTGCGCGGCTGGCCTGACCGGCAAAGGGTCCTTTGAAGGGTCTATGCCAACCATCTTCATCGAAATTTCTTTTATCATTGGTAGCCTTTCGTTTATCTTGTCTTCGCCAAGATGCCGCATGTCGAGATACACAAACTCTGAATCGCCAAGTCTCTTGTCACTTATGCCCCTTCCCTGCTCTATCTCAGTTACTATTGATCTGGAAACTATGTCCCTCGGGGCGAGTTCCATAACGCTCTTGGCATAGTTCTTCATGAATCGCTCTCCCTTTGAATTGACAAGATAACCGCCTTCTCCACGAGCCGCTTCTGTTATCAGTATTGCGCTTGGCACAAGTCCAGTTGGATGGAACTGCACAAATTCCATGTCCTTCAGCGGAAGTCCTGCTTCATAAGCAAGATAAATTCCATCTCCAGTGCTGGAATATGAAGTGGTGGTAAATCCATATGATCTTGCAAATCCGCCAGTTGCTATTATAGATGCCTTCGCGGCAAAGGCCTTCATCTCTCCTGTTGCCATGTCAATTGTTGTTATTGCATTGAACCTGTCATGATCCATAATCAGCTTTGTCGCCATATGTTCATGGAATATATCAACGTTCTTGTGCTCCAGAAGACTATCGTAGAGAGCGTTCAGCATAAAGAATCCTGTCTTGTCTGCCGCGAACACCGTTCTTGGCACGCTCATGCCACCAAACGCTCTGAGTTCTATCTCTCCTTTGCTGCTTCTCTTCCACGGAACGCCTAGTCTGTCAAACAGTCTTATCTCACTTGGCGCATGCTTGACTAGCATCTCTACGGCATCCTGGTCAGCAAGAAAATCAGATCCCTTGACAGTGTCATATGCATGAAGATCTTCATTGTCATTGTTCCTGCCAGGATAAAGAACTCCAGATATTCCTCCTTCTGCTGATACAGAGTGGCTTCTCATTGCATGGAGCTTCGATATTAGCGCAATTGACAGCTTCTCATTCGCCATGGATGCTTGGAGAGCCGCCCTCATGCCTGCGAGCCCGCTGCCCAGTATTACTATATCATATTTAAGGAGCTCCATCAATATCATTAGTATACGTCTATATGCACAGGACAGGCAAAATATTTAAGCAATAAGTGTTCAGTGCATCTACTTTCGAGTGTGAAAATGAAACTAAAAATCAGAAGGAATTCTCTCAACGAGCAGGAAACCTTCGAGCAGAAGGTTATGAGGAAGCACAGGAAACTCAGGGGCAAAATAGAGATAATAGGCAGGACTAGGATAAAGACGACTGAAGACCTTGCGACGTTCTACACTCCTGGAGTGGCATACGTGAGCTCAGCCATCAGGGAGAACAAAGAACTCTCATATGAATACACTGGCAGAGGCAACAGGATTGCGATAATAAGCGACGGAACGAGGATCTTGGGGCTGGGAAACATAGGCCCATACGCTGGCATGCCTGTCATGGAGAGCAAGGCACTCCTATTCAAGAAATTTGGCAACGTCGATGCAATCCCGCTGGTGCTCAACTGCAGAAGTGCTGATGATATAGTGGCAGTAGCGAAGGCACTGGAACCTGCGATCGGAGGCATAAACATAGAGGATATAGAAGCGCCGAAGTGCTTTGAGATAGTTGACAGGCTCCATGAAAAACTTGACATACCAGTGTTCCATGATGACAGACATGGAACATCAGTTGCAATACTGGCAGCGCTCAAGAATGCTCTGAAGTACCAGAGAAAGCAGCTAAGGAAGGTGAAGATTGTCATAAATGGCATAGGTGCGGCAGGAGTCGGAACTGCACAGCTACTCATAGCGGCTGGTGCAACTGACATAACAATGTGTGATAGGACTGGAATCCTTTACAAAGGAAGGAAGGAGAACATGAACGACGTTAAGGCAGCGCTTGCAGAACACACAAACAAATCCATGATAAAAGGGCAGCTACAAGACGCTGCCAGGGACGCAGATGTACTAATAGGATTGTCTACTGCCGGTGCTTTCAACGCAAGATTAATCAAGAGCATGAAAAGCAAGCCAGTAGTTTTCGCGCTTGCAAACCCAGAGCCGGAGATAAGATATCATTTGGCAAAGGAGGCAGGAGCAGAGATAGTCGCAACCGGCGCAAGCAACACAACAAACCAGGTAAACAACCTTCTCGTATTCCCCGCAATATTCAGAGGAGCGCTTGACGTTGGCGCCAAGAAGATAAACACCGCAATGCAGCTCGCGGCAAGCGATGCACTAGCTAGGAGCATAAGCGAAAAACGTCTTAGCGCTGATTTCATAATACCAAATTTCGTGAACTCCAACATGGCAGAGATAACTGCCGATGTTGCATGCGCAGTTGCGAAGGCCGCAATGCAAACGGGGGTTAGCAGGACAAAGGTCGACCTCAAGCACATGAGAAAAAACGTGAGAAGCATGCTGAAGAGATATTCGAAAATAGAAAGGATGGTGGCGAGGATGGGCGACGGAAGCCTGTTCAGCGGAATATTCGGAAGGAGGGAATGATGTGAGGAACCAGGATATAATCTTCCTGAACTCGGTATTCTTTGTCATCGGGTTCATAATTGTGTTCTCTGTAGTAGGGATATTGCTCCAGACGCTAGTGTCCAGCGTGGCACTAGGACTCATGAACACGCTGAGGATCATTGGGGGAGCAGTGATAATAGCATTTGGCGTGCTGTTGATCGCATCAATCAGATACTACATACCGATATTCACGAGGGAGTACAAGATAAAGCCAGCTCGATTCAGCAACAGCTTCATTTCTTCACTTGTGTTTGGGATTGCATTTGCGATTGGGTGGACTCCTTGCGTCGGACCGATACTGGGCTCCATATATGCACTGGCCATAACTTCACCCAGCATAGGGTTCTTGCTGCTTCTTGCATACTCACTTGGACTCGGGATCCCTTTCCTAATAGCAGGCGCATTCATATCAAAGGTATCAGGATTCATGAAGAAGATAGGCCCATTCCTGAAATATTTCAACATAATTGGTGGAATATTCCTGATAGCGCTCGGAATATTGGTAGTATCTGATTACATAGGCATTTTATCTGTCTTCCTGATCAACATGAACGGTTATATAGAAGTTAACGGCTCACTTAATTTCATAATAGCAATATTTGCCGGAATCTTGACTTTCTTGTCACCGTGCATACTGCCGCTGGTGCCAGCATATCTTTCATATATTGGAGGGACGATGGCTGAGACGGAGAGAAAATGAAAATAAGTCCTTATATTATAGTGTTTGGTGCAATAGCGGCAATAATAGTACTGGCTGCTTTGTCCACTTACTTCTTCAACCAGAGCCAGCCTTCGGCAAACAGCATATCATTGGCTAACCTCACGGACTACGGACCGGCGCCAGCCCTAAATGGATCTGGAGGCTGGATAAACTCACAGCCACTGAACCTCAGCCAGCTGAGGGGCAAGGTAGTGCTTATTGACTTCTGGACCTATTCTTGCATAAACTGCATACGGTCCATTCCGTACTTGAATGCCTGGTATGCAAAATACAAGAACGATGGACTGGTGATAATAGGAGTTTCGACTCCTGAATTTTTGTTCGAGCACAACTACACGAACGTGGCAAATGCTGTGCAGAGGTTCGGGATACAATATCCGGTAATGCTTGACAACAATTATTCGACGTGGACTGCCTATGACAATCACTACTGGCCAGCTGACTATCTTATAGACGCAAACGGCGATGTCAGATACGTGCAGTTTGGAGAAGGAAACTACAATGTGACCGAGAAGGCAATACAAGTGCTGCTTGAAAATGCGGGATATTCAGTACCAACAAATCTCATAAACATAACCAGCCCTGTTAACTTCTCGCTTATAGGAAGCCCGGAGCTTTATCTTGGCTACGGAACCGCAAGGCAGCCAATAGGAAATCAGCAGGGCTTCGACCCTGACAATGTTGTAGATTACGGGACGCCAAATGTAACACAGATGAACACTGCTTATTTTGGCGGATCCTGGTACAATGCGCCTGATAGCATGATATCGGTCAATGGGTCAAAAATCTTCCTGATATATGATGCAAAGTTCGTGAACGTGGTGGCAAGCGGCAACGGCACTGTGAACCTGACGATAAGCCTGGACGGCGCACCGCTGCCTGCGAACAGCCTGGGCGCAGATGCGAAGATTGTAAATGGAAACGCAGTAGTCCAGGTGAACTCGCCGCGGCTCTACAACATAATCGAAACTCCGGGATACGGAACCCACGAACTCGAAATAGACGCGCAGCCCGGATTCAGGATCTATACGTTTACTTTCGGCTGAGTGCCTGCCTGAGCTTCCTAAGCACCGGAGCCGGCCTGATGAATACATTATGGTATTCCTTGCCTGTTTCAATATCGTCTATGCTGGCCCATCTGTATTTCCTGTTTTCATAGTTCAGCCTTATTGATTTTGTCCTAGCCTTGAATATGAAGAACATATTGGGCCATTTCCTGTTTCCGCTGGACATGTAAACTTTCATGGGTCCAGATATCAACTTCAGGCCTTCGCCTGCCATCCCGGTCTCCTCGTGGACCTCGCGCAGCGCGCATTCAAGATAAGACTCGTCAGCGTTCCTGCCTCCGCTGACCATGGTCCATTTCCCTGGAGCGAGTATGAATGGAAGCCATACCCTCTTGACTAGCAGTATCTTTTTGTCATTTATTATTGCGCTTACGGTCCCGTCTTTTGATACCTCTATCATTATTCCAACCTTCAGAGCTGCCTCAGGGCGTCTATTGGCTCCATCTTTGATGCCCTCCAGGCAGGATACACTCCAGCCAGAACGCTGACAAGTACGGCAACGCTCAGCGATAGCAGTATGGTTTCCGGGGTAAAGGCCGGGCTGTAGGAAAGGGATGAAGAGCTGCCTGGCGATGCGGCAGCGCCTCCCCCTCCAGACGTAACGAAAGCTCCACCGCCCCCGCCAAACCCTCCTGCGGCAGCGCCGCCGCGTGGAGCCGTGGTAGTGGCGTTAGTGCTTGTTGACGCCGAAGACGCGTGCGATATTACGGCTGAGAGCGTGTATGAAGCTCCCACCCCTATTATTATCCCGCTGATTCCTCCGACAAGCCCTATGATCATTGCCTGCGACAAAAATATTGTCAGTATGTGCTTCCTCTTGAACCCCAGCGACTTCATGATTCCTATCTCATGAGTTCTTTCATAAACCGCAATTAGCATCACGTTCATTATCCCTATTGCAGCGACAAGGAGCGATATCCCGGCTACCACTCCAAGCAGCTCGCTGATGGAACCTATTATGGATGATGTTGTCTCCAGCAGTTGCTGAGTAGTTAGAACCCTTGCGCTGCTGCCATATATGTCGGAAAGCAGGGTGGACAGCGGGGTCACGTCGGAGAGGTTCTTCGCCTTCACTATGATCGTTGCGTATGAGTCCCTGTGCAGGAGTTCCTGGGCTTCCTGCAATGACATCATTACTCCGGTGTCTATTGATATGATCGATGTTCCATAAGACTCGAGCACTCCGCTCACGGGGACTGTATAAGTAGAAGAGCTCTTTCCGCTCTGCAATTCCAAAGTCAGTGGCTGTCCAACGGTAACTACTTGGGAGCTGGAGCTACTGGGAAATGCAACATCATATCCTATAACAGATGAGGGCGATAGTGTATCCTGGTACATGGATCCCTGGTACAGGCTTACGTTCCCAAGCAACTCTTGAAGTCCCTGGGGAGATATTCCTATTATGGTAACGCTGGTGTTATGCCCGTTTGCCAGCGCGCTGGCAGATCCTGTTACTATTGGTATGGTGTAGTTCACGCCGGCCAGCGTCGATATCCTCGCGGTGTCAGCAGATGTGAATCCTGTTGAGGATGAAGATGACAGTATTATGGATGTGGGCCCAAGAGATGACAGCTCTGCCGATATGCTGTTGCTTATTCCCTGCGTTTGCGATATCAGCGCTATGATAGAAGCAACTCCTATGGCTACCATCATGACCGTCAGCGCTGTCCTTATTTTCTTCTCGCTGAGGTCCTTGAGGCTCAGCCACATTATGTCTTTTGCTTCCATCTCTGGCGCACCCAGTGCGGTATCGATGCTATGCTCTTTCGCACCGAGAAGTGAGCATCGTGCTTTTTCTTCTCCTTCACGAAGGCGTACGACAGCGCTATTATTATGATGACCGATATTATAGACCAGCCAAGCAGCAGGCCGTTGCCTCCTCCCATCACAACCCTGGCACCTGCCGGTCCTGTGGTGCCAGAATATCTTGAAGTGAAGTTGCTGCCGACAACTGTTGCATTTACGTAAATCATAGTGGTTTCGTTCTGCCTCAGGCTGTTCAGGTAGTTTATCAGTATCGGGATTTTGTAAGTGCCGCTAGCCGTGCTATTCCCAACAACCAGTGTCAGGGTCACCGGAGCCTGGCTATCTGATGATATGTCACCGACGTAGACCGGATTGGAGCCAAAGCTCGCGAATCCTTTGGGGAGCTCTGCCATCGCGGTCACGGCCGATGCTCCGGATGTGCCAACATCCGTAAGCACGAATGATATCGAGAATATGCCACCAGGCGTCGTCGATGTCGGGGACAGTGTTAACCCTGATGAAAGGAGATTTATCCCGCCTATCGGTATCAGCGATGTGCTGTTCGACAGCTGCTCAAGATTATTGCCAGTATAGAACGTGGCCGTCAAGTTCATTGGAAATGACTCGATAGATGCATTTCTTGACACAAAAAGCTGCGCGTTTATGTAGTATTCTGAGCCAGGGGTTAATGACCCCACCTCTGCCTGCTGGCTGCCAACTATGGCACCATCTATGCTTGGAACACTAAAGTGCACGTACAGGGACTTGATAGTGCTGTTGCCAGTATTTGTGAGGTTTATGGATAGGTTTTGGATGGTGCCGGATTCAATTGTCTTGGGGTTTATGCTGACCTGCAGCTGAGACGGGCACGTCTGAACTTCAAAGGTCATGTTCCTGACTTCTGAATCTTCGTAGTAGGTGAGGTAGTAGTAGTTTATAGATATGCCTGCGGTGGTTATCAGAGACGCGTTAGAGGCAACGAATATCGGCATGTCTAAAGTGACCGAATTATATGGAAGAATCCTTCCGATATAGTTGGTGCCGTTGCCTGCTACAGTTAGGCTCTTTGTCGATAAGAGGGATAACGACGTGTACTGCATTATTGTGCCACTCAGGTTCGATATGCCGAGGCTTGGGTTTGTGTTGCCAAGATTTGACACCATAATGGGCACGTAGTTTGTCTGGCCCTTGCAAAGCGTTGTCAGGTTTGATGTTACCGAGAACGTTGGCGGGTTTGGTATGGGCGATGGGCCGCTAGTCCCTGCCATCGCAAGTCCACTGACCATTACTACGGCCAGTATTGATATTATGCTTATCATGCTTGTTGTTTTCTTCATCACAGCACCTTTTCTCTTTCTATCCGTCCATCTCTAATGTAGATGATCTTATCGCAATACTTCGTTGTCTCGACATTGTGAGTCACCATTATTATAGTGACATGTTGCTCTTTGCATATCCTGCTGAGGAGCTTGACAACGTTCTCGCCTGACTTGCTGTCAAGGTCTCCGGTTGGCTCATCTGCAAGTATTAACGATGGGTTGTTGACAAGAGCACGGGCTATGGCAACCCGCTGCTGCTCTCCGCCGCTCAGCTTGTTTGTCTGCAGATTGATCCTCCCCTCTAGGCCCAGCTGGTTAAGCAGCACTTCCGCCCTTTTCCATCTTTCGCTATCCGACATGGGTGTAACGAGCAGCGGGAGAGCCACGTTCTGGCCAGCATTGAGGCCTGCTATTAGATTGAACGCCTGGAATACAAAGCCGAGTTTTTTGTTCCTGAATTCAGCCAGCGCATCCCCGTTCATGGATGCCGTAGGAATGCCATCAATGTAGAGCTCGCCCGATGTTGGCTTGTCTATGGTGCCGAGTATGTGCATGAGGGTTGATTTTCCGCTGCCGGAAGGGCCAACTATGGCAGCGAACTCGCCCTTCTTGAGCGTGAACGAAACCCTGTCCAGTGCCTGCACCTTTATAGACCCTGATTGATAGACTTTTGACAGGTTGTGTGCCCTAACTGAGTTTTGTTCCATAGTTTCACTTGTTTGTTACCTAAGAAGGGGCTCCCAGGCCTTCTTAGAAATTCGAACACCTTCCTCCATCAGGCATCACATAATAGTCTAAAATTAGACTATATATGTTTCCGTTTTGAGTTTTTATAATGTTTCCGTTTTTTTCGGCTGAGGAAAGACATTTATATCATGCAACGCGAGAATCAAAAGGGGAATTGATGAACGCGGAAAGGGCTCAGTTAATAACAAGACTTGACTTTACAAAGTGCACACGGTACCATCGTGACTGCTTTGAGCTAAAGGACAGGCACTGGCCATATTATGGCATACTTGGAGATCATAACTGGCTGCACATGACGCGCCTGGATGTACTTGCACTAGAAGGAGGAAAAATGTATAATCTTGCTAACGTACCCATGAGTAAAGAATGGATGCCAAAAATTGGAATGCGTATGCCTGAAGGCTACAAATCCTGGTCATCAAGCCAATATGGAAGCGAAGACTGGTTGAGATATGGGCCATGGAATGCAAGGCTGCCAAGTCTTGTTGCTGGTGACATAATAATTGAAAGATACGGCAGAAGTCCATACATCCCTTTGCCGATAGAGTCAAAGTATTTTCTTGTCCTTGATGATGCAAAAACGCACCTATGGCTGCTGCCTATGGACAAGATTCCAAAAGACCCGAGAGAACTGCTCAGGAGCACACTGGGCTTTGGAGTTGGCAGGAGCATTCGCCGCTGACCTGATTAATGCAGTATTATAAATGCATCTTTACAAGATATTGCGGTGAAACAATGGGAATCAAGGTAGACAAGATAGACTACATATCCTTTGCTGAGTTCTATGCGGTCGTATCAGCCATAATAGGCTTGATATTCGGAATAGTAACGCTCTTAGCGAGCCCAATAGCTGGAATAATAAGCATATTGATTGGCTTGATTGGGGGCGCAATAGGAGGATTTATAGTTGGGATAATATTTGCCCTGCTCTATAACATCGCATTCAGCAGGATCATAAAGTTCGAAGTGAATTAAGCGTTCGAGCCTCAACATGCATAGATTATGAAGCGAATGAATCAATTGTAAATATTTAAGCGATTTCGTTTTCAACTACCTAAAACCTAAATATCAAGAAAGGTATAAGAAGAAGCACAGGAAGTACTTCCTGATAGAATGGCATTTGGATTCGGCGGTTCCGGTTTCCCAAGGCCGAACAGGAAGAAGAATATGGCCATGTTGGGACTCGCCGCTGCACTCATAGTGGCCATAGCGGCGATAGTTTTCCTGAGCAGCGAACTTGCATCTACGCATGATTTGCTCGCCAATCTTTCGCGCTCATACAATGCATCACAGGCTGAGCTCGCCTCGGTCCAGACGAACCTGAGTTACATAAACACAAACATGAAGGTTGCGCTCACAATGGTGCAGGACCAGAACAGCACAATAGCAGACCTGAATACCCAGCTATCCGCTCTGCAAAATGAACAGAGCCAGTCATCATCACAGACGTCATCACTCAACAGCACCGTAGCCAGTCTAAGGGCGCAGATAGCCTTCCAGAACAGCACAATCGCGGCCTTCCAGAATGAGACTGCTGCCTTGCAGAACATAACCAGCATGGATAACACGACTATCGAAGTGGACAGCAAGCAGTTCAATCAGACTCCGTCAACCAATACCACACTTGCAGGATTCTACGCCCCGTACGCGGGCTATTTGTCCATATCCGGCACTACGAACACGACCTATGCAAGAATAACCGTCTATGATGCTGGTGTAACCCAGCAATCCGCTTTCAATTTCACATCCGGCTCCACGTACATTATACCAGTGATTCCTGGAACTGTTACCGTGAGCATGTACAACCAGAATTCTACACTCAACCTTGCAAGCACAATGACAGTTGAATACACAAACTAATTATGGATCTACAAAGTTTACGAGAGTTTCAAGCAGGACATGGGGCTGCCGAG
>JASHSJ010000005.1 GCA_030040895.1 Microcaldota archaeon
GCTGATTGCCGTATATACGGTATCTGTCGTAGAGCCGATAAATATTTATATGTGTGCATATAATACAATAGCACGCAAAATTGGGATCACGCTAATTCTGTAACAACCCTATTCTCATCCACCCGGGGCGTATGTCAACATACGCTCCATTTTTTACTTGATAGCGCAAGCTATTGTTTCTGAGCAAATACAAGATAGCCAGTATGCCATACTCCCTTTGTTGATGGCCTAACACCCTGCTCCCTTACAAGAATATCGCGCTCTATGTTCTCTATCGTGAATATGTTTGTGAACTTCAGCTTCTCAAGCGCAGTAACGAATGCCTTGACCTGCTCCATGTGAGGAAGATATCCTGCAACAAAGCCGCCTTCCTTCAGCGCTGCCTTGACGTTCTTCAGCGCCTTCTCGGCGTTTGGCATGTCAAGGGTGAACACATCAACATCGCTCTCGCTGATCTTCTTTGTTACATCGTGTTTCTTGACATCCAGGTTTGAAAGTCCCTCATTCTGTACATTCTTCCTGGCTATCTCCAAGAATTCGTCGCGAATGTCGTAGCTCGTGACATGCTTTGCAATCCTGGCGAGCGATATGGCAAGCCATCCGCTGCCGGTTCCAGCGTCGACGCACACGCTCTCCTTGTTGACCCCGGTATATGCGAGTATTGATCCTATGTCCTTTGGAAGTATTACCTGTGGACCGCGCTTGAGCCGCTTAAAGTGCTTCGGTAGGTTGATCATGGTCTCCTTTTTTCTTCACATTTGTCTGCCTTTTCTTAGCCGCGTTCTTTGCTGCTTTCTTGGCAGGCTTTGACTTCAGAAGCTTTATGTCTTGAGCTAGTGGCACATTTCCCTCTTCTTCTATCTGGTTGCGCTTCTTGTTAGATGCCCAGTCCTTCTTTGTTATGCAGTTTGGATCAAGGTCCATCTCGAATGGCCTCCTGCCTCTCCTTATGACCTTGATTATTGGAGTGTGACAGTGCTCGCATACTTCTCCGGTTGGCAATATCATGGCATTCTGTGGCAGTGAATAAGTGTTAGTACATTTTGGATAGTTTGCACACGCAACGAACTGCTTGCCGAACCTTGATCTCCTTACTACAAGGTCTCCTCCATCTTTTGGACACTTTCCTATTACATTGCTCTTCATCAGGCTCTTACGCAGCTCTGCAGTTATTGCACTTTTGTTGGCATCAAACTGTTCTAATGCCTTGAGTAACATATCCTTGCCTTCCTTTATGACTTCTTCTTCACTTATTTCTCCCTTCGATATCTTTTCCATGTCATCTTCTAGCCTCTTCGTTGTCTGATCGTCAACTATCATCTCGCAGTTCTTGGCAAGAGTGCCGTATACGCTCATTCCAAATTCCGTTACTTTTATGCTAGTGCCTTCGACATACTTGCGCCTGAATAATGTGTCTATTATCGATGCTCTTGTTGCCTTTGTTCCAAGGTCCTTCTTTTCCAGCTCCGATATGAGTCCTGCCTTTGTGTATCTTCTTGGTGGCTGAGTCATAAGGTCCTGGATGTCAACCTTTGTGGCGGCGGTGTTCTCTCCTTCCTTTAGCAATGGGAGCGTTTTCTCGTCGATTTTCGCATAAGTGTAGACTGATAGCCATCCAGGGCTCATTATCCTTGAGCCGTTGGCGAAGTACAGCTCCTTCCCAAACCTTATTATTATCTTGCCGCGTTCAACCTTTGCGGGCTCGGAGAAACATGCAAGGAATCTTCTTGTTATTAGGTCGTAGAGCCTTTCCTCATACTGCGATAAGCCGGATGGCATTAGTCCAGTTGGGAATATTGCAGGATGAGCAGCATCGGTCTTCGTTCCCTCAACTGGAGTGTATCGCTTCTTCGACATTATCGCCTTCGCTGTCTGCGAATAGTTTGAATTCTTAGAAATCTCGGATATTATTCTTGGGAGTCCGAGCGTTTGGGGGAGTTTTTGTGATGATGTTCTTGGATATGATATTAGGGCGCGCTCATACAATGACTGTGCAATCGATAATGTCATAGACGGATCCAGATGTAGTGCTCTGCTCGCCTCAAGTTGCAATGATGTCAGGTCAAATGGAGGATAAGGATATATCATCTGCTCCCTAAGCTCCGTTGATTCAACCACACCTTCTGCTTTGTGCTTTACAGTTTCATCGTATGCGCCTCTGGCAACCTTGCTGTCAAATATGTCTTCTCTCTTATTCATGAATTCTGTTTCACGAACTATTGCCGTTATGCGCCAGAACGGCTTTGGCTTGAAAGCCATTATCTCAGATTCACGTTTTGCAAGTATTGCGAGTGATGGCCCTTGAACCCTTCCTATGCTAAGTGCATCAGATGACATGCCGCCTCTTACTGCATATGTAAGCGCTCTGCTGAGGTTTATACCCCAAAGCCAGTCTAGCATATGTCTAGCCTCTCCAGCATAGAAGTTGTTAAGATCAAGTGAACTTAGATGGGCATAGGAATCACGAAGATCTTCTGAAGTTGTCGTCGAAAACTTCATTCTCTTTGCATTGCTATCCAGCTTGCCTTTTGCATACTTGATTATGTTTGTTCCGATTACTGTGCCCTCAATGTCATAGTCGCATGCGTTTATGAGCATATTGCACTTCTTTGCAAGCACCATTAGAGTGTCAAGATATTCTTTTGTGTGCTCTGACTTGCTGCCGACTTCGTACGCTGGTGCCCATTCAATCTGAAGTACAGGATATCCACGTGTTTTTTCTGTCTGCTTTATTGAAAATAGATGGCCAACTGCGGCTGCGACATAGATGTCGTCGTTTCCGCGCTTGACCTCATAGTAGCTGACCTTTCCCTTGCCTCTGGACTTTGATGCTTCTCCTGTGGACAGAGCTTCAGCTATCCTGTTCGCAACACTGGGCTTCTCAGCTATTATCAGGATGTTCATAAAATCACAGGGAGCTAGCTCCTGGAATCACCGTCTTTGCCTCTTTTTCCTTGCCTTTCTCTGTCTTGGCTGTGCTGGTGCTCTGACAGTCGCTGGTGCCATGGTTGGATGTGCAGGGCTTGTGCGCCTCCACATGTATACCATCAGTGCAACTGCAACGAGGAAAAGGAGATAGAAAAGAATTCCTCCACCAGCATATATAAAGTATGCGATTGCTAATACTGCTATTACTATGACAGCAGCTGAAAGTGCTATCTCAACTCGAGAATCTGAATTCATGGGAACACGGGTGTAGATGTGAATATTTACTTGGTTATATTTATAACACTTGTTGCGGCATTGATGGCGTCGGCAGCCCAAGTCATGTACAAGAAAGGACTCACGACAAAGCTAAGGAAAATGAGCGATTTTGTCAAACTCCTCAAGAACAAGTTGGTTGTTGGAGGATTGATACTCTACATAATTGCGCTACTGGTTTACCTCTATGCGCTTTCATCAACTGCGCTTTCTGTTGCATACCCAATCTTTGCAAGCACCTTCATTTTCATAACAATAATATCTGTGTTCATGCTCGGAGAGAAGATTACGCTAAAGAGGGCACTCGGCACTATACTGATATTCATAGGGATTTTCATAATAGCGCTATCAGCATTGTGATTATATGAAAGGAAAAGCTGCGTACCTGTTGTTGCTCCTTGGCTCTACATTGCTAGCGGCCATAGGGCAGCTGTTCTTCAAATTCGCTTTTTCCTCGCAGTCTTCATTGATATTGTGGATAGTAGCAGGAATGATAGTGTATATTGCATCAACTGTCCTTTACTTCGTAGTACTGAGCAGGGTGCATCTTAGCTGGGCATATGGAATTGGAGGGCTGAGTTATGTATTTGCTACTATCTTTGCGTATTACATATTGGCTGAAAGCATACCGACGCTGAGATGGATAGGGGTGGGAGTGATATTTCTTGGTGTGCTGCTCATAGGACTAAGCTGACCACTGCAAGCTAAAACATCTGTTAGTTTTGGTTTATTTTGAATTCTTGAGTGCCCTTCCTATGCCAACTAAACTCTCTTTACTCATAGGCTCACCTATTACTGCCATGTTTATCCCATGCTCTATTGAAACTCTAAGCAATCTTGAACTCATTTCATAACAAAGCTCTCTAAATTTCTTTATTTTGCTTATCTGTATTTTTGCATAAGGATCACTGTCAACCCTCTCAGTATAAGGTATAAATCTCCTTTTTGGCGCAATGGTATGTGCCTCTTTTGGTATTTGCTCGCCATCGATCAGAAACATGTCCCTCATATCATGCCATGTAGCCCATGTTTTAGGCTGTACTGTTGATATCCTGTAACCGAATTTACTTTCCACATTACTCTGGCCTTTTTCAGATGTTATGCCTGACACTATTCCCTCAATCTTAACTCCCCTTTCCTGCAATAATGGTATAACTCTGAACAAAGTCACGCCTTCGCTTATTCCTATGTCAACCAAGACTATTCCTCGTTCTTCCTCTTTCCCCCTAGCTAGCTTCAAGCGGTTTAGATATGTTTTAATCGCGTCTGCCTGTTCTTCTAGGGTGGGATAGCCATAACGTGCCACAACTCTGCCGCCAGAATTTCGAGTGGCATCCATGTGTAATGTTTCTGGAAGAAATGCTCTATCCAGGCATACTATCACTGGGTTCTCATTGACCTTCTTCGCCTCAGCAATAATTTTCGACGACAGTTCTTCAGCATCGAGCCTCTTTACCACTAGCCCGGGATCAACTAATGGCTGTAAGCGCATACAGAATTCTTCCTCCAACTCTTTTACCTTTGTCCTGAATTCTTTGCTTGTCTCTGCTTCCTTTATACCAAATTTGTTTCTTAGAGTTCCTAGCAAATCGGCTACGACAATAAAATCAGTTTTTGTAGAAGGCTCGCCCATGTATCCACCTTTCTACTATCCTTTTTCTTTTTTCAGATATATAAGGATTTCACTCCCATTCGATAGTTCCGGGTGGCTTGTCAGTGGTATCGTATACGACACGTGTCACAGATGGAATCTCAT
>JASHSJ010000023.1 GCA_030040895.1 Microcaldota archaeon
CCACCTTTATATAGCTTATTCTGGAATATACTATACAGGCAGCAATGCCAAGGAAATGTTGCAAAGGGCTTAAACATGACGTTTAATTCTCCAGTTTTCTGTACGAAGGAATTCTTCGAGATCAGGATGACGCTTTCCAGCGTGAGCCAGAAGTAAAGCAAGTGCAGCTAATCCTTGAGCTTGTGCCATAGTGATAATCATGGCGAAGAGCTACATAGACATAGTAAAATACATGGTAGAAGCGAGATTTGAGATATCTGGGCTTGTTGAAAAACCAGACATAATTGGGGCAGTATTCGGGCAAACCGAGGGACTGCTTGGCAGCGATCTAGATCTGAGAGAGCTACAGAAGAACGGTAAGATAGGAAGGATAGAGATAGATACTACTACATCTGGAAACAGGACAAGCGGGAGGCTACATCTTCCATCATCATTGGGAAGAGTGGAGACTTGCATACTGGCAGCAGCGGTTGAGTCAGTTGACAGAGTAGGACCATTTGAAACGTCGTTCAAGATAGACAAGGTAGAAGATACGCGAAACGAGAAGCGCAAGCGCATAGTCAACAGGGCAAAGGAGCTCGTCAAGGGCATGCTTACAACTGGATTCCCGGACAGCAGGGAGCTGAGCGACATGGTGGAGAGCGACATAAAGTCGAGCACAGTGGTATCGTACGGGCCTGAGCAGCTTGCCGCAGGACCTGACATAGACACCAGCGAAGAAGTGGTCCTTGTCGAAGGAAGGGCTGATGTGGTAACTCTTCTCAAGAGCGACATAACGAACTGCATATCTGTAGGAGGTGCAGCTGGAGTCATACCAAGGACTATAATAAACCTTTGCGCTGCGAAGGAAGCAACTCTGTTCCTTGATGGAGACAGGGGCGGAGACATGATTCTCAAGAGCCTGACAAACGTGGCAGAGATAGACTTCGTGGCCAGGGCTCCGGATGGCAAGGAGGTGGAAGAGCTCACAAGGAAGGAGATAATCAAGGCCCTGAGGTCAAGAACCCCGATAGAGCAGTTGCAGGGCGCAAAGGCGAAACAGGCAACCACAAATGGAAATCAATCCCCACAGGTTCCGCAATCTCCCAGGCCTATGATGCAACAGCAGCCGTCAAGGCCGGTAGCGCCTGCGAGCCCAGCAATCCAGGCTCAAAGGGTGCAGCAGCAGGTGAAAAGAGAGCCGGAGCCGCGCCAGACGACAAGTGCGCAGAGGCCATCAATACTAAGCCCATCAAGCATAGCTAGCAATCTGATGGGCAGGCCGAAGCAAGAGGCTTATGCCGAAGAGGTCATAGACTCAGATCTCGGGATAAAGGATGTAAGCGGCAGGCAGCCAGGGGCAGCCCCCGCAGGAGGCGAAGGAAAGCTGATGCCGGCCCTAGAGGAACTGCACAACACCCTGCGCGGACGCCTGTACTCCGAATCCGGAGATGTCATGTCAGAAGTGCCGATAAGGGAGTTGATGCAGGCTGTGCAAGACGCGAAAGGAGTTCATGCAGTGGTTTTTGACGGGATAATAACGCAGAGGCTTGTCGAGATCGCGTACAGGGCAGGAGTGAAGGAGATCTACGGCATAAGGTCCAGCCAGATAACAAAGACGTATGACACCATGGCGCTCTTCACCAAGGAGCACGGAAGAATATAAAGTAGCAGCCCAGAATCGCAACCTTTTTATATCTGCTAGTGGCTATTATAGTTTAAATCTAAACTATATTAGATTTAAACCAGTGGGGAAATGAAACACAGCCACAGCCCGCCAATACCCATGTCGATGGACGTTAAGAGGATAATCCTAAAGATAAGGATAATGGGGCTGATAAAGAAGCAGAGGATCTATCCATATGCGATAATAAAGGCGTTCGACAAGATGGGATTCAGCTCATTCTTCGGCCCTACCCTGAAGAACGACACTTATAATGCGCTCAAGATGCTGGAAAAAGCGGGCTACATCAAGATGAATGCAAAGGTGGAAGGCGGAAAGGCCAAGACATACTATTTCATAACCCCGCAAGGGAGCGCGATGCTGGCGCAGATGGGCAAGATAATGAAGGCCACGTTCAAGGAAGTGAGCAAGCTTTTCAAGTGAAATCATGGGAGAGTACGCCATAGAGATAGAAAGCCTTGTCAAGAAGTTCGACAACCTTACTGCAGTAAACGGCGTAAATCTGAAGATAAAGAAGGGAGAGATCTTTGGACTTCTGGGCCCGAACGGTGCCGGTAAGAGCACCACCCTTAACATGATACTGGGCCTTCTCGAGCCTACATCGGGCAGGATATTCGTCAACGGCACTGACATGCACAAGAATCCCCTGGCGGCAAGGAACGAGATAGGCATAGTGACGCAGGAGACCGTGGTAGAGCCAGAACTCACCGCAGAACAAAATCTCATGATATTCGGGAGGCTTTACCATATACCCCCACAAGAACTCAAGAAGAGCATAGACTTTGCGCTCCAGCTGGCAGACCTCACTTCATTTAGGAATGCTTATGCCGGAACTTTCTCAGGAGGGATGAAGAGAAGGCTTGAGGTATCGAAGTCGCTGATGCACGCGCCGCAAATACTCCTACTTGATGAGCCGACAACAGGACTTGATGTCCAGAACAGGACCCAGATATGGAACCTCCTAAGAGACATAAACAAGAAGCAGAATGTTACCATACTCATGACTACGCAGTACCTTGAAGAGGCCGACCAGCTTTGTGATAGGATAGGAATAATAGATCACGGCAAGCTCATAGCCCTTGGAACCCCTGCGGAGCTGAAGCAGAAGATCGGAGTCAGCAGCGTTATAGAGATATCTGCTGACAAGGCCGACCTGCCAAGGGTAGCAGAGGTGTTCAAGAAAGTAGGTCTGGAGCCCAAGATACTGACCAATAAGGTCGTTGCCCCCGGAGGAAGTGCGGCGACGAAGAAGATAGAGATGCTAGTAAAGGAGCTTTCAGCTCACAAGATAGATATACACAACATAAGCCTGCACGAACCGACAATAGACGACGTATTCCTCAAGCTGACCGGCTCTGAAGTAAGAGATGCTACTGGAGAGTATGTCAGCAACAGGGGCAGTTTTGGCATGGGAAGGGGTAGATGAAAATGGGCTTGCTTGGAGACACCTATACGCTGTTGCTCAGGGAAATGCTGATATTCAAGAAGAACATAGGAGTCAACGTAGTAAGAACACTAATATTCCCGCTGTTGTTCATAATATTGCTTGGCAGTTTTGGAAGCTCTCCAAAGAACGTGCCGGTTGCGGTCGTGAACTACGACAATGGACCTGTTTCGCTCAACTTCTTGAACCTTCTCCAGCAAGGAAATGGGATTAGCGTTGTATATGAGACCACGCAGCAGCAGGCAATGGCTCTTCTTTCGCAAGGAACCGTTGTAGGAGTGATAGTCATACCAAGTGGCCTTTCGCAATCCGTATCCGGTTCTGACATTTATGTCTATCTTGACAACTCGCAGCCGGAGTCTGCAGAGGTTGTGAGCGACGACGTTAACCTGGCAGCCGCGAAGATTGGCGCACAAACAACGCTGGACGGAGTTCCGGGTGATCCCAGCCTTATATCTGTGATAGTTGATTATGCCTATGGGGCTAGCAGCAATTACCTTAGCTTCGTTATAGGCGGTCTTCTGGTCATGGTAGCTGCATTTGGCTCTGTTTTCAGCTCTGGTTTCACTTTCCTCAGCGATAGGCAGCTCGGCAACCTAAAAGCGTTCTTGGTAACCCCAATAAATGAATTCTCTTTCCTGCTTAGCAAGATAATATATGGGACATTCCAATCGTTTTTCTCTGCTTTCCTGGGATTGGTCATAGGCTTATTGTATGGCGCTACCATAGCGGCCGGGGCAATAGGATTCCTTGAACTCATGTGGATCATATTCCTTGTGGGGCTAGGATTCAGTTCGCTTGCAATAGCGCTGGCTTCAAGAACGAAGCAGCTTCAAACTTACGCGCTGGTGGGACAGACAATAACAATGCCACTGGCATTCCTGGGTGGTGCGTTTGTGCCAATAACACTGCTGCCTAGCTTTTTGCTGCCTGTTGCAACTGTAAATCCACTCACTTATGCGGTTAACGCGGTAAGGGACATAATGATAAAAGGATCGCTGCCGTTATCAACATTACTCTCGACATCGGCAATATTGCTGGTCTTCACAGGCACGATGATGGCCATAGCATTCCTGCTCTTCAGGAACACAAGCAAGCAAATGTGATAAATTACGATTATTGGTGAAAAAATGAAAACAAAGTATTTGTTCCTAGTTCCCATTGCCTTGGCAATGCTGATAGGTATGGCTGGCGCACAAACCCAGTATGATGGCGCACTGTCAATTACCAATCTGTCCGTGTCTCCGAGCCCCGTAATGGCTGGCGGTTATGTGAATATAAGTTTCCAGCTCTACAATTCATACGATGGCTGGCTTTACAGTACAAATCTGCAGCCTAGTGCAAGTTATCCACTGCTCAATGCTTCCCCGCTCAGCGGCAAAGTCATAGGCATAATAAACCCTGGCCAGAATTCCACGAAATATTATAATTATAGCATCCACATACCCAGCACCACGCCTGCCGGAACATACACTGTAACATTCACGGCAACTTATTTCGTTTTAGCAGGAACAGGCACAGTTATAGCTACCTCACAACTGCCAATAACATTCTACGTGCAGAACAAGCCAGAAATCAAGATAGTGCCAGAGTCATCACAGTCCGCGGCGCTATATACCGGCCATAACCAGACGATCACGCTATTGGTTGAAAACATAGGATATGGCACGGCAAGAAACGTGACTGTTGATGTAAGCGGCGGACAAGGTCTGAACATACTAAGCCCTGTTACCACATTCTTCATATCTAACCTTACTCCTGGGTCAAGCGCCAGTGAGCCAATCCTGGTAGGCGCACAGAGCCTCAACAGCACGTACATAATTGCGAATGTGAATTACGACTCTTCTAAGTTCGAGCAGAGCTTCAGCAGCACGCAGAGAATTAATCTATCAGTTGCGCCAGCAGCACAGTTCTCCATAAACTCAACTGGCGGTGGCGCAGGCGTTGGAGCGGCTGACGTTCCAGTCAATTTCAAGGTAACAAACACTGGTACAAGCGATGCAAGTGAAGTGCAGTTCACCCTTGAGACAACATATCCAATAACTCCTGTGTCTAGCACAGCATACATAAACAACCTGGCACCCGGCGAAACAGCCAATCTTACGTTCTTGGTTGACGTTGACACTGCCGGAGTTCCAGGTCAATATCCTGTGACATTGTACGAGCAATGGAAGCAACCCAACGGCGCCGAGAACCAGCAATTTACCGGTTCAAACAACTACTTCGTTCCAGTAGTTACTCCAGGGCTCGGAATCTCTGGAATAATAGAGGGAATTATAGCAGTCGTAGTAGTAATTGGAGCTGGAGTATTTGTCTACAGGAGGAGGATGGCCAAGAAGCCGGATAACCACAAGGCAAAGAAGTGATAATAGATAAGATGATGGATAAATGCTGACATCGTTGAAGGTAGATGCGGTACTAAAGGCTTACGGATTCCCACCATGGCTTAAGCCATACCTAGTCAGGTACATGGACAGTTCAGACAAGGATTTGGTAAGGCACAGCATAGCCTTCCTGAAATATGGCAGGAAGAAGGGTGCCATAACGGCCAAGGAGGTTAGGCTGCCAAACGGATCTGTGTTCTACAAGGACGACATAGTGCACCTTTTGAATCTTTTTTATTATGGCGAAGAAAGGATCGGGCAAATATCTGGTGCGTGGGCCAGGTCAAGCGACGGAAACAAATATCATGCGGATTACTTCAAGTTCATGCAGCAGCTCGAGGAGAAAAGGGCCAGAGCTATAAAGAATTTTGTCCTAGGACTTGGACACAAGATGGGGGAGCCTAGCAAGGAGCTCATCTCCGTGTTTGACTATGTTGAATCGATAGCTGACTGGAACGAAAGGATGGTGGCAAAGAGGATACTGCTAGGTCTTTCTTACGTAAATCCGATAGGCGAGGTTTTCTACAGAGTTTTTTATCCGGTTTCTTCTGAATTCCTCAGGCCGCTAGCGAACGTTTTCATAAACAAGAATGAGAGCGAGAATGAAGGCACAAGGATTGCAGAAGCAGCTGTAAGGGAGGGCAAGATAGAAGAGGCAAGACTTCTGCAGCTGAGCGAAGATGTTCTGGTAAAGATAGCAAAAAGCATAAAGGCGGAGATGCCAAGGGCGAAAAAGGCTGGCATAGGAAAGGAAGCGGAGCTGCTCATGCAAGTTGCGGTAGCTCATCCATTGTACAGGCTCAGGGAGCTAGGAGTGAAAATTGAACCGGAGAAGGAACTAAAGAAAATATGGAAGAAAGTCTGACACACCAGTTTTTATATCTTGTTTACAGATATTATAACATCAGTAAGTAAGGACACGGCAGCAACAGCAAAATTTTCGGTAGCTAGTGATTCAATGAGCGACAATGAACAGGGAATGAGGGGTGCAGATGGGCTGCTTGGCACCAATACCGTATTCATAGGCAAGAAGCCCACCATGAACTATGTCCTTGCGGTGGTAACCCAGTTCAACGGCGGGGCATCAGAAGTGACGCTCAAGGCAAGGGGCATGTCGATATCAAAGGCCGTTGACGTGAAGGAAATACTGCTCAACAGATTCCTTCCAAACCTGAAGGAAAAGAGCATTAGAACGTCATCAGAAGAGCTTCTCAATGAGGATGGGACGAAGTCAAAGGTCAGTGCAATACACATAGTGCTCGGTAAGTGATCATCTCTTCTTTATATGGGATGTTATGTCTGATGCGCTGACAACGCCCACGCAGTTCATGTTCACGTCGTTATCAACAACAGGAATTCTTGGCATTTTGCTGTTTATAGTGAGTTTTATCGCGCTCTCGAGTGGCTCTTCCATAGTACAATAGATGGGTGGGCTCATTATGGAACGCACAGTTACTGATTCTTTTGCATGCTTGATGAGGTCTTCCTCGCTTATCATCCCAACGAGACGGTTCTTCTCTAGCACTGGAAGAAGAGGAACGCCTGAACGCTTCAGGAGTTCAAGGGCGCTTGCGACCTTGGCAGATTCTGATATGGCAACAAGCCCGCGCTGGAGTATGTCCTTTATCTTCATGCCGCTATCCTGCCTTCCAGCCATAAGATTCTATGGAACAAATGTATTAATAAATCGACTGCCATATTCGCTCATAACGGTGCATCGATGATAAGAACCCATTATGTCAAGGACCTAGAGCCAAGAATGGACGGAAAGGAAGTAATGCTGGCAGGCTGGGTTCACGAAGTAAGGGAAACAGGAAAAATAACATTTCTGTTGCTTAGAGACAGCACTGGAATAGTGCAAATAATAGGGAAGAAGGGCGACACTGATGAGAAAACGATGAAAGCGATGTCACTTCCGAAGGAAAGCGTGGTTGCAGTTACAGGAATACTAAAGGTCAACAAAGAAGCAAGAAAGGGATTCGAGATAATCGCAAATAAGGTCATAGATCTCAATCCTATATCGACAAAAATACCGTTTGAGGTGACCGGAAAGGTTCCAGCAGACATAGATGTCAGACTCAACCACAGGTACATAGATCTAAGGAGACTTGAAACAGCAGCCATATTTTCAATACAGTCCACAATACTTCAGAGTTTCAGGAACTTTCTGATAGAAAAAGGATTCAAGGAGATAAGAACTCCAACACTAGTGGCAGAGGCAACAGAAGGCGGATCAGAAGTATTCGAAGTAAAATATTTTGAGAAGAAGGCGTATCTTGCACAGTCTCCACAGCTCTACAAACAGCTTGCATTGGTTGGAGGCATGGACAAAGTTTTCATGATAGTCCCAGTATTCAGAGCAGAGAAGTCAAACACAACATCACATCTTACGGAGGTTACGCAAATGGACATAGAGGTAGCATTTGCAGATGCTGATGACGTGATAAAGATACTAAGCGAAGTTGTAACACAGATAGTGAAGGATGTAATAAAGGAAAATAAGGCAGAGCTTGAGTTGCTCAACAAGAATTTGGATATACCAAAGGTTAAGGTAGTAACTTACTCGGAGTTGGTTAAGGAACTCAAGAAGAAAGGCAGCACAATAGAGCAAGGAGCGGATCTCAGCAGAGAGGATGAACAGAAAATTACAGAAATATACGGGCATTATGTAATAGTAAAGGATTATCCAACAAAGGCGAGAGCATTCTACTCTATGCCAAAGAAGGAAAATCCAGAACTATCAAACAGTTTCGATTTTATATTCGATGGTCTTGAAATATGCAGCGGTGCGCAGCGTATTCACATACCAGAGCTATTGGTCAAGCAGTTAGAGGACAGAGGCCTAGATCCAAAGAACTTCGATTTCTACGTGAACGCATTCAGAAATGGAGCACCTCCTCATGCAGGTTGGAGCATAGGTCTTGAACGCCTTACCATGCAGATAGTCGGAGCCAAGAACATAAGAGAAGCAACTCTGTTCCCAAGAGACAGGAAGAGGCTCACGCCATAACTGGTTCTATGGAAATATACAATATAACGCACGGAGTTGACATAGATGGTATGTCAAGCGCTGCCTTCCTGGTTCATTATTACCATATGCCAACAAAGAACGTATTCTTCGCAGAGCACAGGGAAGACAGATTTAATGAAATGCTAAATGACGTAAAGGGGATGAGGGCAAGGAATGGCCTGATTGTTGTATCTGATTATGCAGTACAAGGTCACGCAGTAGAAAGACTCATTCCTGAGCTTTTAAGGCTGAAAAAGGCTGGAAACAAAATAGTATGGCTCGACCATCATCCATGGTATGATGCTGATATAAAGCTGCTTTCAAGATTCTGTGATATTGTAGTTGTAGGTGAGAACAAGGAGAGATGTGGCGCAGAACTCGTTTATAGATTCCTTTGCCCAGAAGATAGTTTTGGCAAAAAGCTGGCGCGCTTTGCACACATTGCAGACTTTGCTCTAGATGCCGATTCAAAATCGCAGGCGCAGTTGATAAAGGAATACGCACTTGCGATAAAGTATTTCAACCTGTTGGGACGCACGCAAAGGATGAGGATGCTAAGATCAACCATAGAGCAGCTGGCCAGTGGAAGATACAAGAACAAGCTAATATCAAAAGGATATTCAGATTATTCTTCAATATCCAGAGAGGAAACAAAGAAGCTGTTGGCGAATACTGCCGTCTTAAGAGTAGGAAGAATAAAGATGGCCATAGGCTTTGGTTCAAAGCTACAGAGCACATCCGCATGCCTTTCAATAGCAAAGAAGTTCAATCCAGATATCTCGATATATATTGATACCCACAAACAACATCCGAGTGCACATCTAAGAAGCATAAAGGGCGTTGACTGCTCCAAGATCGCATACGCGATGGGCGGTGGAGGCCATCCGCAGGCGTGCGCATTCCAGATAAGAGGCGGCCACAATTTCTCAGCAGCATCAGTAAGAGAAAAGTTTGTTAGGGACCTAGTAAAATTGGGATCGGGGTTCTACTGAACAGCAATTATGCAGTTCCGTAACCAGTGAGCTTCCATCTTTGGCCTATGTTCCTCATCACCGGCATCTTTGTTCCCTTGAGCAGCGCTATTGGCCTCTTGAGCTCGAGCTCTATCGTGTCCCTTTTGATCCTCTTTATGAATCCTATAGCAGTCGCCGTTCCCACTCCAAGTATCAGCGGCTCGTTCTCCTTCATGCCAGGCTCCTGTATGTCTGTCCTGTTGAGCTTGTGATATGTTATTGTAAGCGTGCTTACTGATTCTGGCAGCTTTCCCATGTGCCCAACCACGTTTCCCACTAACCCATCAGCCTTTGCAAAAGCAGGGTCAAGCTCTGTTGATAGCCCTATGAGCCCTCCCGGAGTTGCCTCGTCCATAGGATCTACCCCGTTGCTCATTGCGATTACCGTTGTTACTATCGGAGTATATGTTTCCTTCTTTGATCCCTTGCCCTGTGCCTTTATCCCGGGCCTTATTTCTATCTTGTCGCCAAGCTTGAACCTTCCCTTGACTATGGCCCCTCCAACTACTCCCCCGGTAAGCTTTTCTGCATCGATGCCAGGCTTGTTAACGTCAAATGATCTTACCACGTACATCAGCGGATCGGATGTCACGTCCCTCTTCGGCTTCTCCATTGTCGCTATCTTTTCTAGAACCCCGTCTATGTTTATTTCTCTTGTTGTCATCACCGGGATTATTGGAGCGTTCTCTATCACGCTTCCCTTTATGAACTGCCTGATCTGGTTATAGTGCTTGATAGCCGCCTCCTTTCCTACCACGTCAACCTTGCTCTGCACTATGACGGCGTTCTTTATGCCCAGCAGATTTATTATCATGAGATGCTCCTTTGTCTGCTGCATCGGACATGGTTCATTTGCCGCGATCACAAAAAGAATCCCGTCTATTATGCTAGCTCCTGATATCGCTGTTGCCATGAGGGTTTCGTGGCCAGGCGCATCTATCATCGATATGCGCATGAGCGGCTCTGCCTTCCCCCCGCAGTTCTTGCATACATCTTTTGTGTTGTAAGCCTCTGGAGCTTTGCACTTCTGGCACTTGTATATTATTGCATCAGCATAGCCTAGTTTTATCGTCATGTTCCTCTTTATGCTTTCGCTGTGGCGGTCAGTCCATACATTTGTTATAGCCCTTGTCAGCGATGTCTTTCCGTGGTCTATGTGTCCGAGGGTCCCTATGTTGAGCAGGCTCTGCCTTGTGTCAACTTTGTCCCCTAGATTTTCAACCATAGGCATTCACAAAACTAGTTACTTCTTCTGCTCTTCCTTTGGAGCCTCTTCCTTCTTCTCCTTGACTTTTTCCGGCAGTATGTCTGTTATTGGCCTTTCTCCGTATTCAACTATCACGGTGTTTATCTGCATCGTATCTGCGCTTGTGGTGTTTCCTCTCACGCTCTTCCTCTTCTGCATGCCCCTTGACCTTCCAGACATTGCAACAGAAGATAGAACGTGGGCCTTCCTTGTCCCTTCAACTCCCTTTATCATTGGAAATCCGCTGTTGTCGCTTCCTCCTGTGATCTTCAGCTTGTACCCGGTCAAGCCCACTATGCTTCCGTCTATCTGCTCCCCTATCTTCATGTTCATGAGGGTTGCAGACCTGTCTGCAGGAACTTCTGCCTGTCCTGTCCTTCCTGTCTTTGGGTCAGAATACACTATTTTCAATCAATCACCATCATCTGTACATGTTTTCAGGCTCGTCCTTGAACCTCTTGATGCGCTCCGCCACTTCCTTTGGTATGGCTGGCCTCACTTCATCCATTGCGAACATGAAGTCTGCCCTTGTGACTATTTCTCGCTGCGACCTTATAGCATTCATTCCGGCTTCTCTTACTACGTTCTCGATCTCTGCTCCAGTGTAGTTGTCAGTAAGTTTTGCCAGTTCCTCAAGGTCTACGTCCTTTGCTCTCGGCATATGCTTAACATGAACCTTGAATATTGCAAGTCTTGTTGTTTCTACAGGTAGTGGTATCTCTATGATCTTGTCAAATCTTCCTGGTCTTAGCAACGCTGGGTCGATTATGTCTGGCCTGTTTGTTGCTGCGATTACTATGACGTTTTTCATCTCCTGCATTCCATCCATTTCTGTAAGAAGCGATGCAACTACTCTCTCTGAGACCATGGAATCTCCGTTTCCTTCTCCTCTAGCCATTGTTATAGAATCTATTTCATCAATGAAGATGATGCATGGAGCTGCCATCTTAGCCTTCCTGAAGACTTCCCTTATTGCCTTCTCGCTCTCTCCTACGTATTTGTTGAGTATTTCTGGACCTTTTATTGATATAAAGTTTGATTCTCTCTCAGTTGCAACTGCTTTTGCCAGCAGCGTCTTTCCTGTTCCAGGCGCTCCTACTAGCAATATTCCATGAATTGGCCTTATTCCCATCTTCTCGAATGCTTGAGGATTCTTTATTGGCAGTTCGCATGCTTCCTTAAGTTCCTTCTTTGGATCTTCAAGACCTCCAACATCATCCCAATGAACGTTTGGCCTTTCAACGAATACTTCTCTGAGCGCACTGGGCTGTATATTCCTCGACGCCTCTACAAAGTCATCTCTATTTACGCTCAGCTCCACTAGTATCTCATTCGGAACCCTTTTCTTGTCAGGTATCTTCGGGAATATCTTCCTGAGTTCAACTATAGCAGCTTCTCTTACCAGCGCTGATAGATCTGCTCCAGTGTAACCGTGAGTCAGGTTTGCAAGTTCATCAAGACTAACGTCCTTCGCAAGCGGCATGTTCCTTGTGTGGATCTGTAGGATTTCCTTTCTCGTGTTCCTGTCTGGAACTCCGATTTCTATTTCTCTGTCAAATCTGCCTGGCCTTCTGAGCGCTGGGTCTATCGCATTCGGCCTGTTTGTAGCACCTATTACTATGACCTGACCCCTTGAAGATATTCCATCCATAAGCGTTAGCAGCTGCGACACCATCCTTCTTTCTACTTCATTAGTTACGTCTTCCCTCTTCGGTGCGATTGCATCTATTTCGTCCATGAATATTACTGTTGGGCTCTTTTCCTTTGCCTCGTTGAATATCTCACGGAGCTTTTCTTCGCTCTCTCCCACGAACTTGCTGACAAGCTCCGGTCCCGATATGTCTATGAAGTGAGCTTCGCTTTCATTAGCAACCGCCTTTGCAAGCATTGTCTTTCCTGTTCCTGGAGCTCCATATAGAAGCACTCCTTTTGGCGGCTCTATGCCCAATCTTTCAAACAGCTCAGGATATCTCATCGGATATTCTACCATTTCCCTTATCTTCAGTATCTCGTTCTTGAGCCCACCAATGTCTTCATAATGAACGTCTGCGATCTTGACTATAGAATCTGATACTGGCTCAGTCTTTACTATTATCTCAGTATTCCTTGTAACCCTCACTATTCCATGTGGCACTACCTGCGCCACTATTAGCGGGAAAACGTATCCTAGCATTGGAATTGGAACTGCATCTCCCTTGCTCAGTGGCTTGTTCTCAAGCCTTGCCTTTGCATATTCTGAAAAGTCTGGGCTGATCGGTGCCTTTTGCTGCGGAGGCGGTGCAAGAACTACTTTTTCTGCATCAACTACCTCTGCCTTCTTCACGAATACCTTGTCTCCTATTCCTGCACCAAGATTTTGCCTGAGGAATCCGTCTATCCTTATGAAATCTAGTCCTTCGTCCACCTGTGGAGCCTGCCCTACCATGGCTGCGGTAGATCTCCTCTTACCCTTTATCTCAATGACATCTCCGGCTATGACGTTGAGGAGCTTCCTTGCCTTAGAATCAACCCTGGCTATGCCTCTGCCATCATCAGTGACAAGTGCACCTGCAACTGTAAGCTCTATACCTTCTACCATGTTTATCAAATATGATTGTGATTGCGTGTATCAACAGGAATCGCGTAATAGCGATGGCGCAGTCGCCACGCCGATACTCTATTTTCCTTTCCAATCCTTTTATACCTTTCGCTACCCCCCATGTCATTTCACGTCGTGATAGCAAGAAAAATTAATGTAAAAAACAACAAAAAACAAAGGACTTGCAGTTAGTACTCTCCTTCGTCGTCATCGTCGAATTCATCGTCCTCGTCGTCGTCTAGGTCGTCCAGGCCTTCGTCATCGTCGTCGTCATCGTCTGGCTCTTCCTTCTTTGGAGGCGCTGGTGCCAAGTCATATACTGGTTTCATGATTTCACCATAATAGTGGCGCGCATGATGCCCGCTCACAGCTAAACGCTATTATAAACAGAGCTATATAAATACCTTTCTGTATTTTAAGGACGCTGAAATTGGCGTTTTTCCAATAGGCTTCAAATCCAGATCTGCGAGGACAAAACAGCCGCAAGATATAAATATCTATATGGCAATAATTACTCTGAAGTCAGAAGCTTATTTTGAGTTTCGGGGCTCAAATTTCGTCGAAATCTCATTTTCGGCATTTATGATAATCAAGTGATAGATATGGCAGATAAACCACACCTGAACCTAATATTCATAGGTCACGTGGACCACGGAAAGTCCACCACGGTCGGAAGACTCATGTACGAGACTGGAGCAATAACAGACAGAGATATGGCTAGATACAAGGAACTAACGCAGCAGTTCCAGAAGCCTACCTTCGAATTTGCTTTCGTCATGGACAGCCTAAAAGAAGAGCGTGAACGTGGAATAACAATAGACATAGCCCACAGGGACTTCCAGACAGACAAGTACTACTTCACAATAATAGATGCGCCTGGCCACAGGGACTTCGTAAAGAACATGATTACAGGGGCAAGCCAGTCAGACGCAGCAGTTCTAGTCTGCAGCGCAAAGGAAGGACTACAGGCTCAGACAAGGGAGCACGCAATTCTTTGCTTTGCACTCGGAATAAGGCAGATAATAGTAGGAATCAACAAGATGGATGCAGTGAATTATGACCAGGCAAAGTTCGAGGAAACAAAGAAGTCAGTAGCAGATCTTCTCAAGACACTGGGTTTCAGGGCAGATGCGGTAGTCGCATATGTCCCATACTCGGCTCAGATGGGCGATAATTGCTCAAAGAAGCCGGAGAAGATGCCATGGTACAATGGACCAACGCTACTCGATGCGCTTAACTCATTGAAGGTTCCAGAAAAGCCAACAAACAAGCCACTAAGGCTTCCAATCCAGGACGTTCACACTGTCCAGGGATTCGGAACCATTCCAGTAGGAAGAGTGGAAACAGGAGTAATGAAGCCTGGTGACCAAATCATAGTCATGCCAAGCGGCGCTAAGACAGAGGTCAAGAGCATTGAGATGCACCACCAGCAGCTGCAGAAGGCAGAACCTGGCGACAACGTAGGATTTGCTGTCAAGAGCCTGGAAAAGAAGGACATAAGGAGAGGAGATGTCATAGGCCCAACAAGCAGCCCGCCAAAGGTCGCAACTGAGTTCACAGCCCAGGTAGTAGTTCTTCATCATCAGAATGTTATAGCAAAGGGATACACTCCAGTATTCCACATCCATACTGCACAGATTGCCTGCACATTCGTTGAATTCTTGGAAAAGAAGGATCCGAAGACAGGACAAACAGCTGAGCAGAATCCTCAGTTCCTGAAGACTGGAGACGTAGCTATCGTCAAGATAAAGCCGACGAAGCCTGTTGTTATCGAGAAGTTCAGCGAATTCCCAGAGCTCGGAAGGTTTGCCATAAGGGATATGGGCGAAACAATCGGAGCAGGAGTCGTAATGGACGTAACCGCGAGAGCATAAACATGATGGTCCTTGAATGAGCACTGCTGTCATAAAACTGATAAGCACAAGCGTCAAGGACATAAATGGGATTGCATCGCAGATAAAGAACATAGCCCAGAGCGTTAATGTAAAGAGCGCTGGGCCTATTCCTCTTCCTACGCACAGGATAGTTCACACTACAAGAAGGACTCCTGCTGCAGACGGGAGCCACACATTCGAGAAGTGGGAGATGAGGCTTCACAAGAGGCTCATCGAGATAGATGGAAGCGAGCAGGCGCTAAGGCAAGTAATGAGGATTCCAGTGCCTGACACAGTCCAGATAGAGATAAGCCTCGCAGAATAAAGGACAAGCTCTAACTAATCCTAAATGTTGGACGCCAAGTCCA
>JASHSJ010000024.1 GCA_030040895.1 Microcaldota archaeon
TATCAGCAGATGGCACCCCAGATGCAGTTCATGAGCGCATAATGGCATTGGTGGACTGACTGCAAGATTATTAATAGGCGTTTTTCCTAATTCTACTTAGCTCCCTTCGTCTAGCTCGGCCAAGGACACGGGGCTTTCAACCCCGTAACTCGGGTTCAAATCCCGAAGGGAGCATGCTACCTGAACTTATAGTCTCGAACTCAACTCAAGTATAAATATCTGAACAAAGTGAGCTAATTTAGTGGTTAAATGACAAAGACCGTTTGGAGTAACACATCAATATCAGAAGCTTTTCAGCAGCTTCCGAAAGACGAACAAATGCTCGTAATGGCAAGGGCCGCTGTTGCTGAATTAAATAGGCTTCAATTAGGAAACCAAACAGCAAACTACAACCCAAGAAATCAGTATACTCTTCTGGGCACAACAGTTTTGCCGGATAGCTATGTGAGCATACTTTCAGAAAGTAGCAAAATTCCAAAAGTAGCAATCAGGGCGCCCCCATATTTTCCATTACCAGCAGCCACTGAAGCAGAGACTTTTGTACGTTTCGGATTGCACTCTACAAGGAGAGAAATTAATGGAGAAGTAATGTATATAGCCCGCGAAGTGAGAAAATCGGATCAAGATGAATTTGAACACGCAGACTATAGATTTATTGATGGCACACGCAGGTTCGCTGCATCATTAAAAAGAGGCGGAGGATTAGCAGAGCTTTGATTTACCTCTTATTTTAAGCTATAAGGGAAAGGCCATAACTTCAAGCAGTCTCCCCGAAGGGACCAAATTATCTTACGTATTAATGTTTCTGGAGTTCCTCCGCAAGTTTGTCTATTTGCTGGTTCCAGCCCTGCGTCATTCCTTGGAGTGCGGCAGATGCCTTCGGACCACCGGCTTTTGTGATTATAAGGTGTAAATTCATTTTCGTCTTTGTCCCAAGGTCTTCAAAGTCGACAGTTACTTCTTGTTCTATGAACGTGTCGCTTGCCCTATCCACGTCGTCCAACGCACCCCCGGCGAATACCAGCCTGCTCTGCGGCGTCACTTCCTTGAACGTCCCTTTCATTGGCCACTTCATTCCCGCGGCAGGGCCGAGTTCCTTACCCGCAAGCATCACTATGTAGATCTTGCCTCCTGGCCTCGCGTCCCACTCACAAGTTGGGTTTGTAACTCCCCTTGGCCCCCACCACTTCCTTATCATCTTCTCATCCGTCCATGCCTTCCATACAAGATCGAGCGGCGCATCAAACGTGCGCTCTATTGTTAGTTCCCTCGGTTCATCCATAGTATCACTTCTTAGCGTGTTTCTTCTTTTCCGACTTCAGAACGGCATCAAGCCTGTCGAGGCGCCCATTCCACAATTTTTCAGTATGGCTTGCCCACTGCCCCACATCCGATACAGTTTCAGTGTTCAGCCGGTATATGCGCTTCTGTGCATGCCTTTCCATTAGTACAAGCCTTGCATCGAGAAGAATCTTAAGGTGCTGTGATATAGCCTGAGCTGTTATGTCGAACTTGCTGCATATCTGACCAGCGGCAAGCTGCCCATCGGATGCCAGGAGCTCTACTATCATCCTCCTCTTCGGCTCAGCCAGTGCATAGAAAACATCCATGCATATGTTATAAAGTTATAGCTTTATAAAGTTATCACTTTATTATGGTGCTCCATATTAAACATATCACAGCGCCATGCACATATCTAAATAAGTTTTCGTGCAAAACGAAGTACGGTGGGGCAATGATTCTATCAGATTTTGACCTTAGCAATGCGATAAAAGGAAGGCGCCTTATTGTCAAGCCATTCCATAAGGAATCAATAAGGGAAAATGGACTAGATCTCAGGCTAGACAATGAGATGGCAAGGCACAAGGAATTCGATTCAGATTACATTCTTGATCCTACGAAGGAAGAGCATGTAAAAGGCAGCTATTCGGTGCAGAAGAAGCTAAAAGAGATTGTAATAAACGGCAACGAACAGGTGCTCCTTTCAACGTATGAATACCTTGGCATGCCAGATGATCTTATGGGATTCGTAGAGCTCAGGAGCACGTGGGCAAGACACGGACTAAGCCTTCCTCCAACAATAATTGACGCTGGATTCCAGGGCAATATAACGCTCGAAGTGATAAACAAGGCCCCGTACAAGATAAAACTAAGGCCTGGCCAGCGATTCGCTCACATAATATTCGCAAAGACAACAAGCAGGGTTTCAAATGCGTATTCTGGCAAGTACAACGGCCAGCGCGGAGTAAGGCTGCCGAAGGTCATATCATAAAGCCGGTCTGATTATGAAGATACTCTCCTGGAATGTCAATGGCCTTAATGCAGTGGTTGGGAAGGGCGGCATACTCGCCATACAGAAGGAAAACGCGGACGTATACTGTTTTCAGGAGGTAAAGGCCACAAGAGAGAAGATGCCCCAGATCCTTGGTGGATACCATCAATATCATTCTCACGCTGAGAAGAAGGGATACAGCGGCGTTTCTGTTTTCTCAAAAGAAAAGCCAATGTCAGTGAGAGAAGGGATAGGAGTTGCCGAATTCGACAGTGAGGGACGTGTGCTTGTCCTTGAGTTCAAGGATTTCTTCCTGCTCGACATTTACTTTCCGAATTCCAACAGGGAGCTGTCAAGGCTGGACTACAAGCTCAGGTTCAATGACAAGCTCCTGAAGTTCTGCAAGGAGCTTGAAAGGAAGAAACCGCTAATCCTTACGGGAGACTTCAACGTGGCGCACACGGAACTGGACATAGCAAGGCCTCGCGAGAACGAAGGAAACGCCGGCTTCACCAGGGAAGAAAGGGCATGGTTCACAAAGTTCCTTGAGGACGGATTTGTTGATACATTCAGGCAGTTCACAAAGGACGGCGATCACTACACATGGTGGGCATACATGGGCAACGCAAGGGACAGGAACATAGGCTGGCGCATAGATTATTTTGTTGTGAGCGAGAAACTGAAAAACAAAGTAAAGGCAAGCAAGATCTTATCAGATATTATGGGATCGGATCACTGTCCCATCGTACTGGAAATATAACTAATGCCTCCTCATACCGGCTGCGCTTGTCCTTAGGAGCTTTCTTAGGTGCAATACTACTACCCTCTCGAATCTCTGCAACACATCCAATGATATCTCAGACCTGTCTCTCCTTGAATGCCTGTCCTTCCTGAGATGGCCGTGCATCTTGCTCAGCTCCCTCAGTATGAGCTTGCGCGTGCTTTCATCAGCATACTTGAGCATCGAGTTGAGTATTATCTTTGTGTGCCTGGCGAGCCGCAGTGCCTCTACGTAGTTTATGCTCTCCGTTTGCTCTCTCTGAACCTCCGCTAGCCTGCGGGGTTGCTGTTTGGTCGCCCTCATGATATCTATTTCCTTCCCCTTTTCCAAGGTCGTGTGAGCAATACAAAGGAACTAAGTTATTTAAATGATGTGCAATGCACGCGATGAGAGGTATTTATATCTTGGTTGGATAGTATAGCAGCGTATAGTATTTGACCAGTACTAATCACGACGCAATATTGCATGCGAAGGTTGGAACCATGGCAAAATCGATGAAGGTAAGGCACTATCCACTTTCAAAAGTCGCGAGATTCGTAATCGCATTGGCATTCCTGATAAACATTGTTGCGCTAATTATCACTTGGTACTATTATCCAGAGCTTAAATCAACAATACTCATAGTGCCCGCGATATTTCTCTTTGTCTTTGCCATCATACTCCTGCTACTCCGTTTCAGGTATACGTTATTCGAGAGATACCCGTACATATTGAACCTGCCTTCGTTCGTTTACAGGCTGGGCATGGAGAAAAACCCGGATGTTGAAGGGCAGATTATAAGCCGGGTATTCTCTGTCCATGCTTTTACTGCTCTGTATCTGTCAATTCTCAACCTTATAATCACGTCAGCTGCGGCCACACAGAACTCTAGTTTCCTTTTGCCAGCGATACTGACATTGGTCATTGTATTTGTAGTCACCATCTTCTCGCTGTATAGGAACATCTACATCAGTTTTGCCGCAAAGAAAGGAAAACGCGGCACCAGGTGAGCGACAGTTTCACCGTTTCGCGTTTAGCAGATATCCGGCAAAAGCCAGGCTCCATATTATTATCGGATACATGACCATTCTCTCCACTCCTCCCTTCCCTATTCCAAAAGTTATGCCAAGTGCGGTAAGGATCAGTGCAATTATTGGTATTGCTCCAAGAACCAGAGAATAATATCTAAGTGGAGAACTCTGCAGCCTGTAAGAATAAACCGCAGCTAATCCCCCTATTCCAAATGCAAGAAACGCAGCAACGATATGCGGAGTTCCGGTTGTTTCCGGGAATAGACCCACGCCCATGGCCCCTATTCCGGCTATTGTCTGTAGTATTGGATAGATCCTCCATCCGGCCCTGTTGAGGAAATAAGCCGCTGCTATGAACATCAGCCCTAGGAACACAACAGATGGATTGAATATCCAAGCGCTGGGTCCCACGCCAAGGTCGCTTATCCAGTTGTTAGCAACGCTGTACCCAGGATATAGCGCTTCTGCCAGTATCACCATTAGTGTGAACTGACCCACTCCCAGCAGCATGATAGCGCCTGCCCTTCTAAGAAGCAATATCTTGCTTGTTGCCATTTCCAAACCCAAGCAATTTGGATGGAAAACATTAAATTGGGTGCACCTGAGCCACTTTTCGGGCATATTTTGTGTGTCACAGAAATGCTGCCCAAAAGGTATTTAAGGTTAAAAAACAGAGTAATATGGGAGCGGGTTTTAGCGACAATTTACGACGGCAATTTTGATGAGCGATAGTGAATATTCTGCAAAGGACATAGTCGTGCTTTCAGGGCCCCAGGGGGTGCGAAAAAGGCCCGCAATGTACATAGGCTCGACAGGCAGCCCTGGCTTCATCCACCTGCTCTATGAGGTACTTGACAACGCGATAGACGAAGCGCTGGCGGGATATGCAAAGAAGATAACGATAAGGCTCGGTAAGGAGGACGGAGTCGATACAGCCGAGGTTACCGATGACGGCAGGGGCATACCAGTTGATGAGATACCGAAGGTTGGAAAGCCGGCGCTGGAGGTGATAATGACTTCATTGCACTCTGGAGGTAAGTTCGGCGGAGACGCCTACAAGATATCCGGCGGCCTGCATGGAGTTGGACTCACCGTAGTCAACTCGCTTTCTGAATATACAGAGGTACTTGTCAGAAAGAATGGCAAGAAATACAAGCAGCGGTTCAGCAGAGGCACAGTT
>JASHSJ010000006.1 GCA_030040895.1 Microcaldota archaeon
AAGGAACACTGGTTCTCAGTTCCATATGTAGGGGGACTTAACAAATTCATGGAAGCACTCAGCGGAGAATACAAGTACGATCTATCAATCCACTTTGCATGCGGAGCAGCGACATACCTGTTCCTTGATGACAACAACCAAGTAATCCCAATAACAGACTTCGTTGATGCGGCAGGACTTGTAGAAATGCTGCAGAGGGCTGTAGATGAAATGCAAGGAAAGGGAAGGATTGCAAGGAAGCTCATAGCAATGAAGACGCTGACCCAGATACCAAAGCTCATAGACAAGCAGAAGCAGCCAAAGTCACTTGATGTTGGCAGGCTGTTGACAAATGTCTTCTTGAAGCGCAACTTCAGCGCAATGGGCCAGCTTCATTCAAGGAGCCTATTCATTGGCATGATGCACTTCCAGGACGAATACTCATATGATATACACAGAGTCGAGAGATGCGATATCCACTATGCAATGCCAGACGGACAAGTACTTCCATTCTGCACATTTAATGTATTCCCAGAAGTTTATCGTGACAAGATACAGAAGCAGTATAGCATACCAGCAGGTGAGTGGCAGAAGATAAACCCGGGCTGGAACTATAGGGCCGATAAGTACATAAGGAATGTCAAGGAACTGGAACAACATCCGTCATTCATAAAGACCTATGGAAACATGAAGGACTATTTCGCAATGCCGATAAACGGAGGAAAGCCAGTAGCAAACTTCCCAACGTTCAAACCGAGGATGGTGGCCCCGAAGAACGTTGAATTGGAAACAAACAAGGAGGCAGTATAGCCAGGAGCTTATCATGGACAGAAGGGACGGCGAAGACGTCGACAAGCAGAAGCAGGTATTTGGACCTTCAGCGGAGCAATCCGCGGAAGAGAAGAAGAGCCATTTCATAAACGAAGAAGGCAAGAACTACAGAATGCCATACAAGATCATAAGGAAGGCCACGTTCAAGAACCTGGACCAGAAACAACTCATAGACATTCCACACAGCGCAAGGCTGCAGTACAGACTCCTTCTATTTGACGCTGTAATCAAGGCAAAAGTCGATTTCCACAAGAAATTCATAAGGATAGTATACAATCCACCTGATGCAGACAACATAAGGGAGAAAATGAGCAGAGACCAGCTCATAGCATTCCTTAGTTCTGAGGGAGTTACAGTCCACTCTGATCCAGCGAACATGGAGGAAGTAGATTACGACTACTACAAAGAACTCTATTCATATGCTTATTTCTCACCAAGCATAAGGGAATCTCCTCCATATGGATGGACAAAGGAGGAGTGGAAGAAGGAAAAAGAGAGAGTAGAGAAGATGAAGTACAGGCAGGAGCATCCTACAATAACTGACAAGATATTCACAAGGATATTCGGGGCCAAGAATCCGGCGCAGAAGAAGAGCAGCGGAATGACTCTCCACCCATAAGTTATTCTATTCCTGTCTAACTTGGACACCGCCTTTATATATCGGGTTGCAGATGTCAGAAAAGGTAAAATGGCGACACCAGTAGTTGTACATGCTAGGCGAGAGCACGAACAGATAAGGCTAGCGGCAAGGATGGCAGTCATGGAAGGCGGGGGCATAAGGCTTGGAATAGAGCAGGGCCTCAGCTACAAGGATGGTATACTGTACAGGATATTAGCCAGGTCTAAGGCTCTGGGCCAAGACCAGCTAAGGACAGAAGATGGCGGCGACTAGTATTCCACTTTCCCCACAAGCTTTATCTCGGCCGCAATCACAGGTTCCTCGAGTCCGAAGTTCTCAAGGACCTTTGGATGCAGTTCTCCGAATACGCCGATTACACTGTCGCCCTTCCTTATCTCAGCACTTCTTCCTTCTATGAATGATGGGTCATCATGTCCTACGATAGAATATCCTTTCATGCCAAGAAATCCGAGTAATGCTTCCACCGAACCTTTTATCTCAGAGAAATTGGCCTTCGAATGCTCGCTTACGAATCCTATAGATATTGCTTCAAGCGCAGCGCCGTTCTTCAGCGAGAAAACGCTCCCTATTTCAAACATCCTCTGAGGCATCGTTTCGCCTGCAGAGTTCCTCAGGCTGCCCAGCAGCCCCGGCATTATATATTTTCTTATCATAGTTAGCATCGAGGTCTTCGCCTCGGCTATGCTTATGTAGCTCTTCCTGTCATAATCATGAAACTCCATGTTGTCAAATTCGTCTTTCTCGTTTGTCAGGAGGGTGTTGATAGCTTCCGTATAACCCAAGCCAAGCATATACTCGGCCACGCTGTTCTGATATTCCATCAGCTCCTGGGCAAGTCCATCAGCGGATCCAACTACGGGAAGCGGCACTATCTTGTCATATCCGTATGCTATGGCCATGTCTTCTATGATATCCTGGTTGTTAAGCACGTCAACCCTGTAAGGCGGGATGTAAAACAAAACCGACTTTCCATACTGAGCAGCCACGTATCCCATCTTGTTTGCGAGCCCAACCACGCTAGCCTCGCTTATGTCTACGCCAAGCGTTTTCTTGGCGCTTCCCAGCTGCAGTTTCATTTCATCGTAGTCGAGTGTAGGAGTCAGGTCAGCGTTTCCATCGTAGTCTATTGCCACCTGCCCTATCTCAGCCCCCATGTCAATGAACGAGCATGCTATAAGGGCTGCAGCTTCGTTTATCGTATTTATCGAAGTTCCAGTTATGTCTATGAAAAGCGAAGTGCTCTTCTCTGTAACTTTTGTGGCCTCAGAGTTTGTAATTGGAATGAAAGCAAGTATCTTTTCACTGTCTTTCAGTATCGGGAATCTCTGCCCATTTTTCTTTGATATTGTCGAGGAATAGGCTATGCCCTTATCATGGCTTTCCATTATCTCGCTAAGCTTCATCTTTTTTGTTTCGTTCAGGGGCACGAAGCTATCTTCCTCCACTGCAGTATACGTTAGATTTCCCTTTATTTTGCTCAGGTCATGGACCCCTATTGCAAGTTTCTTTCTTTTCCTGCCATAAGTATCGGCGAACTTCTCGGTGAAGTTTATCAAGTATTTCAGCACGTTGCCGGACAGGTCGACGTTCCTTACTACTATGCCTGCTATGTACGGCCTTATCTTGCGCATCTCCTGTGATACCTGGATGGTCAGCACTGGCTCGCTGCTCTTCTTTATCCTGTAGAAATTCTCCTGCGGTGTTCTCATTCCGGTAAAGTTCAATACCGCTCTGCAAATACCATTGAAGTCTAGCAGATCTGGCCTATTTGGAGTTATATTGAGCTTTACTTCATTGTCATCTTTTTCTTCAATCTCCACTCCCATCTTTAGAAGCGCGTCCTCTATTCTTGGCTGTTCCAGTCCAGTCTTCTTGAAATCCTTTATATCAAATGCCACTATTGCCATATCATACCCTTATGCTCTTTCTTGTCCTCAGCCAGTCGATGTTGTTCTTGTAGAGCGTTAATATGGAATCCATGCCGAATATCTTGCTGTTGAGCAGCAGCCTGTCTATCCCCCCTCCCCAAGCGAGCACTGTCTTATCTATGCCCATTGCCTTGGTTATCTCCTTCCTTATGATCCCACCGCCAGTAAGCTCAATGCTATCATGATGCTCTTCATCATAGTAGTACGCTTCAAGGCTAGGTTCTGTGAACGGGAAGTATGATGGCCTGAACTTTATGTTATCGAGGCCGAGTTTGGCATAGAACCTTCTTAGGGTGTCTATCAGGTTTGCAAATGTGAGCCCATCACCAACTATTATCCCGTCGTACATGTGGAGTTCCGCTAGATGCTTGTAATCTACATTCTCATTCCGAAAGACGGAACCTACGGAAAACAGCTTGAGCGGATAGTTCGCATCTATTGCCTTCGATAGTTTGTGCATGTACCTGGCAGAGACACTCGTTGTGTGGGTTCTCAATATTGCGTTGCTGGCAAGTGCCTCGCTCCACTTTTCCTTCCATCCATTCTTGTGCATCTTCTTGACTCTATCCATTACCTCCACGTCCTCAATCGTCATCTGTTTTGGATTCGACAAGAAGAAAGTATCCTGCATTTCACGTGTCGGATGGTCTTGCGGTGAAAAAAGGGCGTCAAAGTTCCAGAAAGCGCTCTCCACTATGGGCCCCGATACCTCAACGAATCCCATCTCGAGCCACTTTAGCCTGACGAGATTTACGAACTCGCGTAGCAGGTGCGTTCTTGCCGGATACTGTGTCTCAGCTGGCGCACTTATGTCATATTTCCTGAACCCTGAGGCTTCCCACGTGTGTCTTGCTATTATTTCCTTTGTTATCTGGCCGACACCTTTATCCGGTTTTGACTCTGAAAGGAGCCTGACTCCTTTTTCCGTTGCAGATACCGATACAATCGAAGATTTGATGGCAGTCTCTACAAGATTTCTCTTGATTAGCATATCAACTGATTCCTTGTTCTTTTGAATGAAATCGAGCAGCTTGCCGCCTTTCATGGAGCGCAGCGCGGATAGCACTTCGGTTAGTTTGTATTTCTGCTTTCCGGAAGCTATCTTTCTGCCTTCATCTGTGATTATGAGCTTTTCTCCGCTTATCTGCACCCATCCATTTTTCTTTGCCCACATCAGGCCTATCTTTTCGGCCTTTGATACCAGAATTTCTTTTCCTCCTGCAATTTCGTTAAGCAGTGTCTCCTCCGGAAAGCCCCCAAGGTATTTCTCGCCTTCGTTGCTTAGTTCGGCCTTTACATACTGCTCTTTCTTTACAGAAACGGCCCCGCTTCCAGATAGATTTTCTATAGTCCAGAGCAGTGGGTCTCTTCCGAGTCCGGTTTCCTGTAGGTCGTCAAAAGATACCTCCTTCTTTCCCTTAAGGAAGGAAAGTATCCTTATTTCATATTCGTGCAACGCAACACCGATTCATTTTGTCCTGACGTACACATACACTATGAAGAATGCAGCAACCCCTATAGCTAGGACTATCAGCATCGCCCCGTAAGTGTCATATATCGAGCCAAAGAACTGCAGCACCTCTCCCTCCAGGCTCTGCTGAACATCGAACGTTAGAACGAATCTCGATAGCGGTTCGTCAGCAGACCACGAGAACCTCGTATCAGTGCCATAGTTCTGATCAGGCCCTGGCACTGGAGCGTCAGGTATCGGATATATTGATACCACCTGCGAGCTTTGCGGCAGGATTATAGTAAGGCTGGTATTATCACCAAGGACTTGGCCGCTCTCCGCATGCTGGAAATTGAACACACGATTGTTGAAGCTGTACAAGAACACCCTGGGCCCAGTTTCATTGTATGCGGTAACGTTTGTGACGAGATAGCTCAAGTAAAGATATGCAACCTTGCCGTTCTGGGAATTGTTGATGGCTCCCGGAAGGAAGCTCAAGTCATATGTTGCACCTTTTGGGTTGACTATGTGCTCTGTCAGTATCGGCCCTATAAGGTTCTGCCACTGCCCTAGTGTGAAGTTCAGCGCAAGCCGGTCCGCAGTGTACTGTGAAACTGATTCATTCGTAAGGCCCAATGTTAGTACTTCATTGACTCTTGCAGTGCCATTTGTATTGAGTATCATTGTAGTATTGAGGTTGGTTACTGAAATGGTTCCGTGTGCGTATGCTACCATGACGGATAGAAGGAGCACAAAGGCCAGCAGATACGACTTCATATGCATCGACTTTATTGTTTAGACTATAAATAAATAGCTTGTGCAGCAAGTGATTTAAAGCCGAAATAATGAATACCATAGGATTCTGTTGTGATTAACATGCGTGCACTGAGCGACCTCCTAGCGGAATCTAAGATTTTTGCTAACAGGGAGGTATTATCTCCACATTTTACTCCGAAGAAGCTCCTTTACAGGGAGAAGGAAATAGACCTGATACAGAGGGCGCTGGTTCCGTCGCTGAAGGGGGAGAGAGGAAGGAATCTTTTCATATACGGCCCAACAGGCACCGGCAAGACGTCGTGCGTCAAGTACGTGATCGAGGAAATCAAGAACATACCAAACACCAGGGCAAGGATATCTTTCATAAACTGCAGGATATACAATTCCAGGTTCAGGGCGCTCAACAAGATAATAAGCGACCATCTTCCCACTTATGCAAAGAGAGGATACGGTGCAGTTGATCTCTACGAGAAGCTCACCTCATGGATAGAGGAAGACAGCAAAATCCTGGTAGTCATTCTTGACGAGATAGACCAGGTCAAGGACCTCGACGACCTCATATACACGCTTACGAGGATAAACAGCGACATAAGGGCCGGTGGGGTCACCATGATAGGTATATCGAACAAAGTCTCATTCAAGGAGGACCTTGATCCAAGGAGCCTGTCAACTCTTTATGAAACAGAACTGTCTTTCGCCAGATACTATGCAACAGAACTCTATGCAATAATGAAGGACAGGTCAACAGAAGGCTTCAAGAAGAATGTGATAGAGGATGAAACTTTACACCTCATAGCTGCCGCGGCAGCTAAGGACGGAGGGGATGCAAGATTCTGCCTCAAGATACTGACAAGAGCTGGAGAGCTAGCGGATGAAAGGGAAGCAGATAAGATCACGCTAAAGGATGCACAAGATGCGTCCAAGATGGCAGAAAATGAGATAGTCTATGATGTGGTTTCCGCCCTTCCAGAACACCAGAAGCTGGTCCTGTATGCGATAGTCACTTTAACAAAGAGCGGCGGAATGCAAAGGAGGATAGTTGATGGATCTGACATATATTTGTTCAGCGGCCAGGTATATGGAAGGTATAAGTCATTGACAGAAGGAATACACAAAGAGGCGAAGAGCGAGAGATGGTACAGGAAGTATCTTTCAGAGCTACAGATGCAGGGCCTGATCGAGTCTTATGAATCTGGCAAGGGCATAAGAGGCCATACCAAGCTTATCAAGCTTCATTCAGACCCGAAGAAGATGGGAGAGGTTCTGGAGAAGGATCTATTTGGCCCAGGAAAGGAGGAAAAGGAGACGGAGCAGGAGGCAGCAGCCTAAGGCTAATATAGCTTAACTGCAAATCAATTCTGATGCTATGGAATGCTATGATCTTGTATCAGAGACTTGCGAATTTGATGAACAGTTCGCAAAGAGGCTCGGATTCAAGAAGATATTCGCAATAAACAAGGACATAAAGGCAGTTGGCCATGGAAGCGAGAGCAGCAACGTAGATGGAATAGCATTTGGAAAGGATAAGGCGCAGTTGTTTGCACTTGTAAGGCACGGAGCCAGATTCATTGCAATAACCGATTCATACATAGACAAGAAGCTAATGCACGGAATAAAGGAAAATAAGACGGTGCTTTGCATGCCCATGAGCATAATAACAGCGTCATATGGCCCTGAGAGGGCAAGGAACACATACAGGATGAAGAAGCTCTTCGATGCCGCAAGGAAGATGGGCATAGAAGTAGCGTTCGTCAGCATGGCGAAGACAAAGGATTACATGAACTCCTACATGCAGCTCATAGAGCTGGCAAGGCTTGTAGGAGCAGACGAGAGATATGCAAGATACAGCATAGGAGAGGTAAACAAGAAAATAGGGAAACAATGAGAGACAAGCACAGGTATTTGTTAGTCGAGATGAGCAACGAGACGCAGCTCAATGACAGGGAGTTCTACGCCCTGCTCTCAAGGGAACTTATCAGGTGCATAGGAGAGATGCACTTCCACAAGGTCAATCCATGGTTCATGAAGTTTGTTGGCAAAAGGAGTTTCATCCTCAAGTCGTCTCTTGATGGAGTGAACAGCCTTACACTGGCACTAGCCCTCATAAAAAGGCTTAATACAGAGCCTATGGCCTTCTACACCCTCAAGAGCTCGGGCACGATAAAGGCCCTGCTAAAAGGATAAAAATGCCAAACAGCAATATGCTTTCCCACCCGAAGGCAGTACACACATATCGTGAACAAGCTTAGCTTCCAAGTTCAGAATGGGTTTGGGCGTTTCCTTGCTCCTATTACCGTTTGACAGAATGCATTTGTTTTTAAGATTTATATACTTTTTGAAATGAATTCGAGTATGAAAGCCGCGATAACAATGAGAGACAAGGCGAACTGGCCTAGCTGCTTACTGAAAATATGCCAAAGGTTATGGTAGAGATTTGAATGGCCACACCATATATATCGGTAGTAATTCCTACCATAAATGAGGAGCACAATATGAAGGCCCTACTTGAAGGGATAAAAACGGTGCTGAAAGGATATTCCTATGAAGTAATAGTAGTCGATGGGAATAAAAACGGACCCTCAACCGACAGAACTGAGGAGATAGCAAAGAAACACAAGGCACGAGTAATTCATGACTACAATGGAAAGGGATCGGCCCTCATCACAGGTTTCAGGGCTGCGCACGGTGAAATAATAATATCCATGGATGCAGACCTCTCACACAGGCCCAAGGAGCTCAAGCTTTTGATATCTGGGATAGAAACTGGCTATGACATATGCGTTGGTTCGCGTTTTCTTACAGGCGGCGGTACTTCCGATATGCCTATGTTACGAAAGCTCGGCAACAAGTTTTTCGTATGGCTCGTCAACTTCTTATACGGTTCAACGTACACTGATATGTGCTATGGCTACAGGAGCTTTTCCAAGAAGGCGCTGAGGACCCTACGCCTTTCTGAGAAGGGATTTGGCATAGAGACAGAGGTGAACATAAAAGCGCAGAAGGCAGATCTAAGCATACTTGAGGTTCCAAGCTTCGAGAAGAAGAGGGCCAGCGGCACTGGAAATTTGAGAAGTTTCCAGGATGGATTAGTAATACTCAGAACGATTATCAGGAATTTTAACGGCTAGGCTTCTATCTAGTACCGGCTTTGCACGAGCTGCACCATCCACTCTTTGTATCATAATGCATGCTGCAAACCCTCCTCCCGCAGCGCTTGCATGTGGCCTCTGCAATGTTGCCTCCGCATATATCGCACAAAATCTTCATATCAGGCATTCTTACCCTCTTCCGCAGTTCCAAGCAGATCTATATCCATTGAGCTGAAAAGCTCGTTCTTCGCCCTCTCTAGTGAGAGAGGCTTCATTCCCTTGTTCTTTGACCATTCGCACTGGTATCTTATGTAGCGTTCCGTTATATTGGTGTTTGGATTGACCGTCTTGCAAAGGTCGATGTACGAGACTATCCTCTTTACTGCCTCATCAACGCTCATGTCTCTAGTATTCACCATGTACGGAGCAAGTATCAGGTTGACGGTTCTGTGTCTGCAGTCTGGTATTGGAGTTACGAGCAGGCGCTCTATCCATCTTATCCCGCCTTTGCTTGCTGCAGCGAACATTGTCCTTTCGACTGGAACTTTTATCGTCTTTGCAGCGTCTATTACCTCCTTTGGTATTGATTTCTGGGGTATTGGAAGGCCCCTGCCCACGGTCTTTGCTATAGCAGATTCTAGTACGCCAAGGAATTGGTATCTGTCAAGGTTGACTACGCCCTCTAATATATTCTGGTTGACCAGCGCATTCCCTTCATTCTGCTGCGCTAGCTGTAGGAATGTAACAAAATCTATTGAATATATGCCATTCTTTATCCCTGGCTTGAGCCCAGATTGACCTGCTATATCAAGAAGATGGGCTTCGGTGTCGCCCCGAAGCGAATCTATCGCTCTTTTGGCCTCCGCCAGTGCGTATTTGTTCACGAACATCGAGTTCTTCATTGCGCTGACAAGCATTCTGGAATAAACATAAGCCGCTATGCTGTCAATCTTTGGTTTTTCATAGCCTATGTCATTGAATTTTATGGTTCCGGTTGTAAGTGCAGACTGCAATCTGACTACTCCACTCCCAAGATGCTCACTGTTCACCTTGTTGAAGTCCATATTCCTTATTATCTCACGCGCCTGCTCGCTGAAAGGATACCTATAAGCGAAATCGATGCTGTTCTGAGCTGCCATTTGACCACCATATCATCTGAAACAATAAAGAAAAGGGTTTCTGTTATCTATGACTTATCTTCAAAAATTTACACAAAGCCTTAAATATCTGAATAGGTCACTAACGAACTGCATCAGGGACTGATATGGATGGGCAAAGCTGCGAAGAATCTTCTCTTGGTTGACCTTGACGACACTCTAATCTTCACGGAAGAGAGCATATCTAGGGCTTCAAAGGAAGTGACAGGCAAGAAAAAAGATCTTAGAGCAGTCGCGAAGCTGCCAAGGGAGCTAAAGGCCCAGATATACGATCTTGCCCATTCAAAATATGCCCATCATATAGTGATAAATCCTGCCATGGCACAGGTCCTCGGAAGGAGCCAAGGCACAAGGAACGTAGTAATAACGGCTAGGCCCACCAGTCTTCACAAGCACACGCTCTCTCTTATAGACAGCTACGGCCTAAATGTCCATGAGGTGGTATCAAGGCCAGACAAGCATCTTGGAATCACTGGCATGGAATGGAAGCTCAAGAAGCTCAAGGAAATGCAGGCTTTGAAGAAATATGACAGTATATCTATTTTTGACGACAAGATGGAGAACATAAGATACTTGAGAGACAATCTCAAGAGCGACAAGATGTCATATTTCCTTGTCGCAAATGACGCAGTAATACCAGCATTCAATCCTTATGGGAAGGACTGAACCTTCATGAAGACAAAAGTTGCGGAAGAAAAGTTT
>JASHSJ010000025.1 GCA_030040895.1 Microcaldota archaeon
ATGGACGATGGATCGGATGCTATTGAGAGCGCCCTGGCAACGTGCTTTTCCCCCGTCACGGTGTCCATTCCGGCTATCATCATGAACATTCCAGGGTCAAACGAGTTTGGCTTGCCGTCCTTAGGTCTCAGCCCTATTATCAAGACTTCTGGAGTTTCATCTATTTTCTCTGATACTGTGTATTCTCTCTCGGTTACTGGTATAACAGCCATCTAATCACTTGAAGATCTGTCGCAATACCTATACGCTGGAAGTGCTTTAAGCTTTTTCGCAGAACGCGGTTACGTATCCTGCAATTTCATCAGCGTTAGTATAATGGGCCACATGTCCCGCACCTTCAATCATATGAAGTTCGCTTCCATTTATCATCTTGTTGAGTGACTTTGCAAACTGCGGTTCAAGCAAAGTATCTTTACTGCCCCAGAGTATCATTGTTCTTACCTTTATTCCGGACAGCTTGTCTGCCTCAAGCCAGTTTTCACTGTTGTCAGAGTCAAAGTAGCTCTCAATCACGTAGTTCTTGTTCATGTTGATCTCTTCTGCGGCCTTTAGTATTATGTCTCTACGTGCCTGAGCAGTTCCATCTTCTATTGCACTGTCATGCTCCTCCTTCATTCCGGCTGGAGACTCAAGAATCAGCGATTTGACATCAAATCTCATGGCATAAATCATCGAGAGCCAGCCTCCATATGAATGTCCGAACAGTGAAAAGCCTTCAAGCCCTGTGGACACTATGAATTCACGAAGTATTTCTGTGTTGTTTTCTACACTATAGTCAATATGTGGTGCATCGGACTTTCCGTGTCCTGGAAGATCTATGGCCCAAAGTTCAAAAGAACTAGGCATCCTTGCAAAGAGCCGTGTCCATACTTCAACAGTACCACCAAGCCCGTGAAGAAAAAGAATCTTTATCGGTTCTTTTGAATCTGAGTTGCTTTTTATGTAATGAATTTTTCCATACGATAATGTTGCGAAGGAATCCTCGAATTTTCTGACAAAAGCCAATCAATCATTCCTTCTTTGCTGGTTTTCCATAGTAGAAGTGTATTCCCTGGCCAAGTGCACCTTCTGCAGCTTCCTGTATCGCCTCGCTGTAGGTTGGATGAGCGTGTATGGTCTCTGCTATGTCATCAAGTGTTGCTCCCATCTCTATTGCAAGAGTTGCCTCTGCTATCAATGCATTGGCATCAGGTCCAACTATCTCCACTCCCTTTACTACGTTGTTTGAATCAGATGCAATCTTCACGAAGCCTGATGTTGTATCAAGAGCTATTGCCCTGCCTAGCGCGCTGAGTGGAAACTTAGTTACCTTTATGTCATCTCCTTCAATCGTTCCTGCCAGCGCAATTTCGGGATCCGAGAATATTACTGATGGTATTACTATGTTGTCAAATTCTGAGTTCTGTCCCGCTGCCACTTCAGCTGCTATTACTCCCTGCCTCATTGCCCTATGCGCAAGCAATGGTTCTCCAGTAACGTCTCCTACTGCCAATATATTAGGATCATCCGTCTGCATCTTCTCGTTTATCTGGACAAATCCTTTATCGTCAATTTTAGCCTTTGTGTTCTCAAGCTGCAGACCATCCGTATATGGCTTGAGTCCTGTGGCAACCACTATATAGTCAGCGCTAACCTGGCTTCCATCACTTAGAGTTACGCTATTACCATTTCTTTGCTTTGGAGTAACTCCAGTGATTATCTTTACTCCTAGCGCAGTCATCCTTTTCTTTACAAGTTCAACCGCATCCCTGTCGAAACGTGAAAGCACATCAGACCGTGCAAGTATGGTCACAACTGTGCCGAATTTAGCGAAAAGCGTTCCTATTTCAACCGCAACATAGCCCGCTCCCACTATCAGCATGGTTTTTGGTATTACATCAAGCATCAGAGCTTGCTTGTAATCGAGAATATTGCCTCCGAACTCGAATCCTTCCATTTCCGCTGGCTCAGATCCGGTTGCAATTATTGCCTTCTTGAATTCAAGGGTCACTCCATCGCTAAGTTGCAGATGATTTGAGTCAAGGAAAGTTGCGCTTCCCTTGAACACATCAATACTGTTCGTTTTACACAAGAAAGCCACTCCATCTTCTAGTTTCTTTGACACTGACATGCGCCAGTCTAGCATCTTCTTTGCGTCAAGTGTCACTCCTTGTGCATTTATTCCGAATTTCTGGGAATGCTGAACCTCATAGAATATGTCGGATATCCTGATGAGGGTCTTCGATGGTATGCAGGCATAATTGAGGCAATGTCCTCCAAGCTTGTTCTTCTCAACTAATCCAACGCTAAGTCCCAGCTGGGCTGCTCTTATCGCAGCAACATAACCTCCAACGCCTCCTCCAACAATTGCAAGATCAACCTGTTCAGGAAGCGATCCCATTACCATTTTTACACCAGTTAACCTAGCATCTCAAGGAACTCAGGGTCCTCTAGGTATCCAATGAGTGCATTGCCTAGTTTTACCGCTTCTGCTCCATCAACCACTCTGTGATCGAATGTTATTGTGAATGGCAGCACCTTTCCGAGCGCTGCCTTCCTGTCCTGGTCAAAGACCCAGTCTCTTATCGACATGATTCCGATTATTGCCACGTCTGGTGGATTTATCATCGGAACTGCAAGGAATCCACCGCCAAGGCTGCCTATGTTTGTAATCGTTATGGTCGTGTCCTTCATCTCATCTATTGTTATTGTCCTATCTTTTACCTTCTTAGCTAGTGTCTGTATGTCCTTTGCTATCTGAGCTATGCTCTTGCCATCAGCTCCCTTTATCACAACTACCTTCAGGCCATCTTCTGACTCAGCTGCGAGGCCGATATTGTAGTATTTCTTGACTATTATCTCCTGAGTTTCGTGGTCGTAGCTGGCGTTGAAATGCGGATTGTCTTTCAGCGCCTGAACCAGCGCCTTTATTATGAACGGCAGGAATGTAAGGTGGATATCGCGTTCCTTCATCTTGTCCTTCTCCTTCTTTACCAGATTCCAGAGCTCTGTCGCATTTATCAGGTCCATGTGAGTTGCTCTTGGTATCTTCCAAGATTCTTCCATGTTCCTAGCTATCGCCTTCCTTGTCATTGACATTGGAACTCTCTCTATCTCCTCATCGTGCTTCTGTTCAAGTGTTTCAGAGAACTTCATTGGAGGTGCTGCCTGCTTTGACGCTTGCCCTGCAGCAGCTCTTATGTCATTTTCAATTATTCTCCCTTCAGGGCCTGTGCCCTTTATTGATTTAAGATCAACACCAAGATCTCTTGCAAGTTTTCTCACAGATGGGGCTGCCATTATCTCTGCTGGCTTTGCTTGTTGGGCTGGTGCCTGTGCCTGCTTTTGCTGAACTGGTTTCTGTTGCGGAGCTGAAGTTGTGCCCAGCGTTGCTGCCTTTAGCTCATCTGCGGTTCCAACAAAACACACTGTGTCTCCTAGATGAACTGTTGAATCTTCCTTTACAACAATCTTCACTATCCCATCTATTGGTGCTGGGACGCTTACGACTGCCTTGTCGGTTTCCACTTGGACTATTGCTTGATCCTCCTTTACATTTGCTCCATCCTTGACAAGCCACTTCTGAATATGTCCTTCTGTTATTCCTTCTCCAACATCAACAAATTTTATTTCTTTCATAAATATCATTCGATAGCTAATTCTTTATTGCCATCAGTATTTTTTCTAAAACGTCTTGCGGCGGTTCAAACTTTTTCTTGTTATCATAGTGATGACCAAATTCTTTATCTTCAAAAATAACTCCTGCAAATTCCACTTTTCCTTTGTATCTGGGCCTGACATGGAAATGTACGTGAGGGTTTGCTGGTGTTACTTTAAATGCATCATTCATCAAGCAGGTCCAATTAAACAAAGAAGCGCCGAACTTCTTTCTGATAATCGCTTCATACCTTTTTATTAATTGTAATAAATCCCTCCATTCGCTTTCATTCAATTCTGCAATGTCTCCACAATGCCTCTTCAATCTTGCTATCCCTCTACCAAGATATGCTTGATCATCATTACGTAATAAGAGTACCCAGTGATCGGTTTCAAAGATTTCATATTTTTTATAAATGTCTATTGTGTCACAGATATCGCATCTCACTTTTACACCGACATTATCTTGTCTATTGCTTGTGATACCTTTTCAGTATTTGGCACAAAATATTTCTCATATCCGGGCTGTGGATATGGAAGACTTGGAGCTGCTACCCTCATGACAGGTGCATCGAGCTCGAATATTGCCTTTTCTGCTATCCTAGCTGCAACTTCTGCTCCTAGTCCGAAGGACAGCGAAGCCTCATGTACTATCATGACCCTTCCTGTCTTCTTTGCACTTTCTATTATAGTGGTCTCATCAAGCGGGTTTATCGTCCTCAAATCTATTATCTCGGCGTTTGTTCCCTTCTTTGCCACCGCATCCTTTACCACTGGAACCATTGTGCCGTTTGCTATTATTGTAAGATCATCTCCTGCCTGAACAATGTTTGCCTTTCCGATTGGCACTTCATACATTTCATCTGGTATTTCTTGCTTGAACAGCCTGTACAACTTTGTTGGTTCTAGAAATACAACCGGATCGTTCATGTGTGCTGCTCTGATGAGCAAGCCTTTTGCATCATATGGGTTTGATGGTTCTACTACTATGAGCCCTCCTATGTGTGAATAGTAAGTTTCTGGGCTGTCTGAATGATGTTCCAGCGTTCTCACACCTCCGCTTACTGGCGTCCTTACTATCATTGGCACAGTTAGCGTTGATCTTGTTCTTGCTCTGTATCTTGCAGCATGGTTTAGCAACTGAGAGAATCCAAGTAGCATGAATCCAGCGAACTGTATCTCTGCTATTGGCCTAAGTCCTCCTATTGCCATGCCGATTGCAGTGCCTATTATACTAGATTCAGCCAGCGGAGTATCAAGAACTCTATTTGGTCCGTATTTCTGGAAAAGGCCATCAGTAACTCTGAATACTCCTCCATCCTTGGCAACGTCCTCTCCAAGCACTACTACCTTGTCATTTTCCTTCATTATCAGGTCATGCGCGTTGTTTAGAGCCGTTACCATGTTTGCCATCATGTTATCACTGAGCGCCTGTCTGCCAGAATCCTGCCTCCTTTGCCTCCTCAAGCTCGTCGTTGAGCACCTCTGGCATGAAACTGTATATGTTCTGGAACATGCTAGTTGGATCTTCCTTGAATGATTCTGCAACAGCAACAGCATCATCTATTTTCTTTCTCTGATCGTCTTGCATCTGCTGTTCCTTTGTGTCATCCCATAAATTCTTTGATTGTAGATATTTTCTGACTCTCAACAACGGGTCTTTGTTCTTCCACGCCTCTACTTCTGCATCGCTCCTGTATTTTGTTGGATCATCTGCTGTTGTGTGCATGCTCATTCTATATGTTAGCACTTCTACCAGCATTGGGTTTCCTTTTCTTGCTTCATCCAATGCGTCTTTTACCACTTTGTAAACTCCTATTACATCGTTTCCATCTACTTGGACCCCTTTTATTCCCGCCGCCATCGCCTTCTGCGCAAGTGTCTGGGCTGCCGTCTGCTCGCTTCTTGGTACTGATATTGCCCATTCATTATCCTCTATTAGTATTACCAATGGCACTTTCTTTGCTCCCGCAAAGTTTAGCGACTCGTAGAAATCTCCTTCCGAAGTTCCTCCGTCTCCAACATATCCGAGTACTGCTCCTCCATTCTTTCTCTGCATCAGCGCAAATGCTAGTCCAGCTGCGTGTGGAAGCTGAGTAGCCACCGGAACTGCAACAGCAAGAGCGTTGAATCCTTTTGGAACAGCTCCTCCATCTTCATAACCTCTCCATCCAAGTACTATCTTATCAATAGGCGCTCCCCTTACAAGGAAAACTCCATGTTGCCTGAAATTTGGAACAAAATAATCATTCTGGCCAAGAGCCAATGCGCTTCCCACCTGTTCCCCTTCCTGTCCAACTAGCGGCGCATATGTTGCAATCCTCCCCTGCCTTTGAAGACTTAGAGCCTTCGCATCGAGTGCTCTAGCGAATGCCATCCACTTATACATCTCAACTATCTTTTGGTCAGTAACTTCCTTGGGAAACAGCGCCTGGTCTATGGCTCCATTTTCATCCATGACCTGGAAATATTCTATAGAATCGTCAAACACTTTCTTCTGCATCAGCGCACCACAGATTCCTCTAAACAAAATAGGTATAAAAGACTAAATGGATTGCCCTTTAATGATATTGATATCCAGTGGTTTGATGGAAGACTCAAGAGCAAAGAAGATAAAGCAGATAATGGAAAGAAAGGAGGATCACATAAAGATATGTCTTGATGATCCAGTACAAGCCAGGAAAGTAAAAACATTATTCTCTGATGTTCATCTTATGAGCAGCGCCCTTCCTGAAATCGATTTTGATGATATAGACACATCAGTCAAGTTCCTAGGACACAAGTTCTCCGCGCCAATTATGGTAGGAGCAATGACAGGTGGAGCAGAACTCGCGCGCAAGATCAATGGCAATATAGCAGAAGCAGCACAAGACCTTGGCATAGGAATGGCGGTGGGCAGCCAGCGCGCAGGTCTATACGACAAAGTTCTTGCAGAAACTTATTCTGTTGCAAGGAAAGTAGCTTCAGACATATTCATTGGTGCAAATATAGGAGGGGCGCAGATAAGCGAAGGATTCAGTGTCAAGGATGCAAGAAAGCTTGTTGATATGCTAGATGCGGATGCGCTGTACGTTCATCTCAATCCTGCACAAGAGATAGTCCAGCCGGAAGGAGAGCCAACATATACCAATGTGCTTTCCGGAATCAAGAAATTCGTTGACGGAGTAGGCAAGCCAGTAATAGTTAAGGAAGTGGGCTTTGGAATAGACCCGGACGCTGCAAGAAAGCTTGAGAAAATAGGGGTAAGCGCGATCGAAACTGCAGGAATGGGCGGCACCAGCTACTCAGCAGTTGAATATTACAGGGCAAGGGACATGAAGATGAAAATGAAGGAAAGGATGGGCCTGCTCTTCTGGGACTGGGGAATACCGAGCGCAGCATCGCTTTATCTCGTGAAAAAGGCGGTAAAGATACCAATTGTCTCATCCGGTGGGCTGAGGTCTGGGCTTGATGTTGCGAAGTCAATAGCAATGGGTGCCTCGCTTGCTGCCTCAGCGTTGCCATTCCTGAGGCCGGCCACTATATCAGCGGATAAAGTCAGAGAAACAATGGAAGAATTCATATACGGCCTTAAGTGCGCTATGTTCCTGTGCGGTTGCAAGAACATCAGTGAGCTCCAGAGAGCAAAGTATGTAATAACAGGAGAGCTCAAGGACTGGGCACAGCTTAGCTAGAGTTTGCTCCGAAACCTTCCAGTCAGAGTAAGGGTGTCAATTTTGACTGGCTGTTCGTGCACAGAATTTGGCGCTGGAATAAAGGGTGCGCGCTCTAACATGTGTTTTCTGTAATCAGCTCTATCGATTTCATTTTGCTGCGTTACAACAAATACATTCCTTATTCTATGATTTGGCGCACCTACAAATGTCAGGGCAATGTTTAAATCAAAAAGTAGGGGCTGTTCCTTTGACCCCTGAACCACGTATACATCTTCAACTGGTACAGTCGTGCCTGTTTTCTTCCCAATAGATGTTGCTATATCGCTGCACATAATGTCTGATGGCGTAGCCCACGCAAGGTGATGTGGGCGCTCGCCAGCTCCTCTGGCGGCGGTGATCTCTGCTATTCCAACCATACTTATCTCAAATTCCACATTATCAGGGTTCTTGCCACTTGCGAATATTTTCTCGAGTTTGGGGCCCACCGATTCCTTTAGATGGGTTTCCACTTGGCCATTGAGTATTGGCCTAGTCAGTGTCATTCCATGGAAAATGCGCTTCATCGGGGCTGTTAAGGTATCAGTTGGATCTACTCCTCTCAGCACTAGCGGCGCAGCCTTTGCGAAACCGCAATCTTCATGAACATACCATTCAACCTTCCTTACGCGTCCAGTGCCTGATAGTTCAGAAAGGTCATGCTCTGCGGATTCAATGTTGCCCCCGGCTGTTCTGATCACTACAACTTCATATCCTTGCCCCTTGAGCTGCTTTATCCTCTGGTCAACCTTCTTGTTGAGGCCTCTTTCCATACATCCTCCGATTACTGCTATCTCCTTGGACGACGTTTTCCACTCTTCCATAGAAACAAGATATTGTTAGCAGACATGATATTTATATGTTTAGAAAGAAATTTCCACCGTGTGATTATGGAGAGTGACAGCAGCAAAGATCTTCTCTATTTGCTACTCATAGCTGCATCATTCGGGCTAGTTGCCGGTTCACTCTACGTTACAAAGACTCTTGCAATAGCATATGGTATAGGAGTTGGAAGCGCAGTAGAGAGCGTCACATACAACGTACCGCTCAGCAGTCTTGTTGCGCAACAGGCCATATCATTGAGCACATTGCACGGCGCCCTTCTTGAGTCCTATGTTATGTTCGCCATATCAATAATACTGTTCGGGGCATCGCTGGTAATGTACATAAGAAGGAAGAGCAATTCGCTCCAGGAATCGATAAAGACATACGGCCTTCTGCATGGTTCATTGTCGTTCGTTTATCTATTGCTTCTGTTCATTATAGTGACCGGATTCTTTACAACATTGATAGGGCTGGAAGACCTGTACATGGCCCTTCCATATTCTTCCCTTGCAGTTTGCATCGTATGCGACATCATGATACAGTATTACATGAGATACGGACCGCAGCCACAGAAGATGAAGTATTCAATTGGTATGGATCCATCAAAGCCATTCTCAAATGTAGTAAGCCTTCAGGAGGAACTGTTCTCGAAACTTGGAGGGCACATAAGAATAGTCGACAAGCACTTCAACACAGGATCTCTTGAGATTTTCCATAGGCTTATATCAGGATATCTATCCAATACAACCAAGATAACCATACTAACATCGAGCAGCATGCTCGATTCGGCGTTCACTGACAGCATAAAGGACCTGAAGAACGAGCTCTCCGGAGCTGGAGTCGGCCTCGATGTAAGGATCATGGACGACAAGGATGAGGTTGAGCAGCACGAACGCATACTCATGGACGACAAGGTTGCGTACAGAATCCCGCCTTTCAACATAATAAACAAGAGGAGCGAGCATCTGACAAGGATAGGATATGGCGATGCCCAGAGAAGGTTCCAGCAGCTCTACAGCAGGTCTATAACACCAGATAACTATTTCATGAAGAAGGCCCATGAAGGCCAGCAGAAGTAATTCAATGAGGGAATTTTTGCTTTATTCTAGAGTAGGCGCTACAAGTCCATCGTTCAGGAACATGATAGATGCAGGAAGGTTAGACATAGTGCACCAGTGTGCGGTAATGGCCCTTTTCAAGAGCCAGGCGCACAGGAACGATGCGAAGTTCCATGTCATACTGAACGGCCCGCCAAATCCTCCGGTTCACATTGAGATAGAGGGGAATGAACTGCGCGATATTAGGATAGACGAGAGGAGTTGGGAAGGAGTCTTCAGGAAGGTACTCGGAGGAAAGTCCCATCCCGGCGTGACCGTTTCCAAGGAATCATTTCAGACAGTGGTAAAAGACGCCAATGAAGCTGGTGCAAACATTTTCACACTCAATAAATCCGGTAAGAAAATAAGCACAGCAGAATTGGGCGACAGGCCATTCTTCATAATCGGGGACCATGTCGGGCTTCCAAAGAAGGATGAAGTTTTTGCGCTAAGATACGGAGAAACCCTCTCACTTGGCAGGCAGAAGTATCTCGCGGCGAGCTGCATAGACATACTGAACTACTCGCTTGACGGCTTAGAAGCAGGGCATGATTGATTGAAGGAAAAAGATACGCTCATATTGGAGATAGACCCGGTGGAACCGCAGCAAAACAAGGTTGAAAAGGCAGCAAAGTTCATAAGAGGCGGAGGATTAGTAATATTCCCAACAGAGACTGTCTATGGAATTGGCGCAAATGCCATGGACGACAAAGCAGCGTCAAAGATATTTGAAGTCAAGGGAAGGCCACCAGATAATCCTCTCATAGTGCACGTTTCATCGTATGATATGGCAGAAAAATATGCAAGAATGCCGGCAAAGTATGCGGATAAGATAAGGAGGGCATGGCCATCGCCGCTAACATTTATCGTCGAATCGAGGGGAGAAATACCAAGCTCCGTTCTGGGGGGCCTTGATACAGTAACTGTAAGAATGCCAGCCCATCCAGTTGCGCTTTCTCTGATAAAGGCCGCAAAGTGCCCTATCGCCGCCCCAAGCGCAAATCCTTCCAAGAAACCTACTGCCACAAACGCCAAGAACGCAATTTACTATTTCAACGGAAAGGTCGATTGCATAATAGATTCCGGACCAGCGTTCTTTGGCGTTGAATCCACGATCATAGACCTGAGAGATTTCACTATACTGAGGCCTGGTCCGTTTAGCGTTGAGGAAATAGAGAAGGCATTCGGCGAAAGGCCATTGGTCGGAGATGTAGCACTGGGAAAGAAGATGGCAGCCGATCCGATCAGTCCAGGAACAAAGTACAAGCACTACGCTCCAGATACGGCTCTTTTCATGTACAACGGAAATGCCGGTTCACTAATAAAAATACTAGACCAGTTCGATGATCTGCCGCCATTTGCCTTCATAGGTTCTGCCGGCTCATGCAATGTTATGTCATCGGAGCTAGGCATAAGCACCGTATCGCTGGGAAGATCAGAAGACTACTACGAAATTGCCAAGAATCTTTTCGACTCGCTGATCCTGCTTGATTCCCTGAAGGTTAGCTTTGCAATAGTTGAATCGTTCAAGGAAAATGGCATAGGGCTGGCAATAATGAACAGGCTCAGGAAGGCGTGCTCTGGCAGGGAATTCAGCAATCTGGCTCAGTTCCGCAAATATGTTGATACACTCAAGTGACAGCAACGCTTTTTTATCTATCTTGAACTTACCGAATGACCGGTCAGTGATTCTATGGAAGCACATCCACATGCTAGCCCTAGCACAAGGAAGAGCCACAAATGGCTCTACATGGTGCTTCCGGCAAACGTGGCTTATGGCCCGCTATCCACCCTTATAACGCTCTACATATTGCATCTTGGCGGCAACGTAATAAACGTTGCGTATGCGATAACGCTGGCAAGCTTTGTTGCCATACCGGCATCTTTCTTCTGGGGGCAGATAACTGACATGTTCAACAAGAGGAAGACGCAGATAATTATATCATACATCGGCCTCGCGCTGTCGATGGCACTGCTCCTTTCTGCGAATAGCATATTGTCCGTATCTGCAATATACGCGTTCGCCACTTTCATAGTCGCTGCCAACGCCGCCCCGCTCAATCTCCTTGTCATGGAAAGGACTCCTACTCAGAAGTGGGCCAGAGTGTTTTCCAAGCTGCAGACGGTAGCCAGCCTTGGCGCAACGGTTGGATTCGTGCTCGCTGCTGTGGTCACGACTTATATATCGCTTTATTATCTTACGCTGATCCTCTTTGTAATATCGATATTCTCGATAGTGATGGCAGAGCTGTATCTGAAGGAACTGCCGATAAGGTTCACGATAAAGAAGATATTCACAAACTCGTTTGCGATAATAGGCAGGACAATAATTCATCCGATATTCGTTTCATTGGTGCCCAGGCCATCCACAATAAGAAGGCTTTTGTCAAGAAACGGCACGGTTGATCCCAGAAAAAGAACGCTTTCCTATCTTTATGCTGCAAGTTTCATATTCTATATAGGCAGCGCGCTCTTCAATACAGTGTATCCTGCCGGATTGAGCGATTCTGGGCTCTCTGAATCCGCTATATTCATAATAATGTTCGCTGGAATCGCGGCGCAGACGATAACATTTGACAGATACCCATCGCTAATGCAAAGAAGGTCGAGGTCTGGCACAATAAAAAGATCGCTTGCGCTGAGGGCAATAGCGTATGCGCTGATAGGCGTCGCGTTCTTCGTGCTAAAAGGAATGGATTTCATTTCGGCAAACATAGTCCTATATGCGATAACATCAGGACTTGCCTATTCAGTGTTCTATACCACATGGAGTGCACTGGTATTTGAGAACATAGGCAGCACAGACCGGGGCAGCGCGATCGGCATATACACGGCTATCAGCGGAACAGGAACGCTGATCGGGGCCCTGCTCTCAGGATATACTTCCTTCTATGTGGGTTATTACTCGACTTTCGGTCTTGCGGCTGCGCTGATGTTTGTGAGCCTTCTTATATACTGGAAAGGAAGACCGCCTGGCGTGCACAGCTCATGGCTTGCAACAAGCCGAGCATAATGGATGGGCTTTAAATCTTCATGATTATATTATATTATGAAAGCATTAGTTATGATTTTTCTCTTTGTGTCAGTGATTGGGGCAGCTTACGCTGCGCCAACTGGGCATTCGCTTTTCCAGGCAAACTTCCTGCAGGGCGTAATAAGCGCAATAGAATCTTTCTTCAGTTCGGTTTTCCATGTATCTTCTCCGGTTAACATACAAACGACTGCTTGTAATCTTCCAAATATACCAACAGGATGCACATGGGTATCTACCGCTAATCAAAGCGCACCTTGCGCGGGCCATGTTTCATGCCCGGTCAGCACCTCAACATTAAAGGCAACTACATCCACGAGCATCAGCACAAGTACATCAACCTCAATACCTACAACCGTATCGGTTTCCACAACTACTACTATATCACCAAATGCGACAATACAGTGCAATGTCAACGGATTCCTGAGAATTAACGAGTCACTATCATGTACTCCGGTCAAACTGACTCTTGTTGGCGTGGGCCAAGGCAATACCAGATACGAGATAGCAAATGTAACAGTCAATATATACTTCAACAATTCGCTGGTCTTTGAGAATGAATCCCTTCTGCAGAACTCGACACAATATTATCAGTTCAACCTCAGCAATGGCCACATAGTCCAGGTGTATGTTACCACTGCCATATACACCTTCTATCCGGTCAACAGATATGCAACATTTAATGTAATCTATAGGTAGGCACATGCCCAATCCAAGGCTCTCAACCACGATGAAGCTGCAGTCACAGAAGAAAGCATCTCTGGTTACATTTCCTTATGAAGGCCAGACACACTACGAGCTGAGGCTCGGCAGGAGCAGATGGAAGCTCCCGTTACTGGATGTTGGCAATGGAACCCACATAGCCTATTTCGACAGCCTCGGCGAAGTCAAACTCATAAAAGGCGGAGGAAAATTGCTGGCCAGAAGGATGAAGGACTGCGACATAATACTGACATCAGAAAGCAAGGGAATAGCCCT
>JASHSJ010000026.1 GCA_030040895.1 Microcaldota archaeon
TGTTCATATCTATGAACCTGCCTACTGCTGCCTTTCTAAGTATATGCTGGTTCAATGGGATCAACGGACTACGGGATGGGGTGTACAATTCGCCAGTCAGCTTAATGCCCACGCTGGCCTCGTAATGCCGCTTTGAAGGCTCTAGAGGAGCCAAAGGTAGGTCTATCACTTCACTGGCTATCTCCTTTATCCTAAGCGTGTCTTTTATGTCACGTATATTTGCATTTCTTGTGGGCTCATCCTGACTCGGATCTGAATTATAGGCTACATATGCTTTTTCATACTTGGTTGGTGCGTTCAATCCCAAAGCAGTCGATAGCAACTGGTCCAGGTGGCCGTTGCTGTTGTGGCGCACATGTGCCATGAAAATGCGCTTATCTGAATCTACCAGTATTATAACTGTACAGCTCAAGACTCCGTGAGTTTCTATCCCGCCAAATGCACTTGTGCCCACCTTAGACTTTGAGACTACCGCAAACCCCCCTTCTGGTATTGCCATTGAAGAGGTCGCCCTAAGCACGTTGTTGATTGGGGGTCTAGCACCTATGCCGTGATTCGCATCCACCACTATCCCACACTAATAAAGTGACTTTTGTGATATTTAACGATAATCATAGTGGAAAATACGCAGTGATTTTCACTACTTTTGAAAAAAATAGAAATGAAATTAATTAAATAAAAAATAAAAGAAACTTAAACTGATCAGGCTTCCGCGTCTGATTCGCCGCTGTCTTCAGATTGCTCGGCTGCTGGAGCAGGCGATGCTTCCTGTATCGGACCAGATGCCTGGCCGATTACTTCGCCTATGGCGAATCTCGCCTTTATATCAGTGATTCTCACTCTCACTGTCTCTCCTTCCTTTGTGCCCTTTATGAAGATGACAAAGCCGTCCTTCTTGGCTATTCCATCGCCCTTTCCTGCGATTGCCTCGATTCTGACATCGACTTCATCTCCGACCTTCACTGGCTTTGGCAGGAAATAGTTTGGCTTCATTGGCATTCCGCCCCTTCTGTCGCCTCCCATTCTGCCTCCTCTTCCGCCTCTGTAGCCGCCACCGCGACCTCCTCTTTCGTCTGACATTCCTTCGTCGTCCATTCTATACACTTTCTTGTTTTTCGTATTTCTGCACGTAGAATTAGCTTTTCTGCACCTTCCTACTTACAGTGATATGATATTGATTTGCACCTATATAAGCTTTTGCTATGGGCGAATACGGAACATAAGAAAAGGATATATATGTGAAGAAATCATGTAATCGGGTGATAGAAATGCCAACAAAGCCAAATGATAAACTAGTATCATTGCCAAGTCTTAGAACATCGACAACGCCAATAAGAGACTTTGAATTAAGGTTTAGCGCTAGATACAACGAGATACTTGGTGTCAATCCTGACACAGTTTTTCGTGTCCATGACTATCCAGTAAAGACACCGGACGGCCATCAGTTTGTGCTAGTAAGGGGAACTGGCGAAGCGCAAGATAGAAAGCTTATAGTACCTTACGAAAACGTGGCTGTTGATGTAAAGGGAAGCAGGATATGGCTATTGGACAGAGAGGGGGTATCAACGCAAATGCATGCTCCAGAGGATGTTAGCGCATTGGCAGAGAAGCTACCGGATCGCACTGCCATCAGGCCATACAGGGAACCGATGCCGGGCCCTGGACTTCGCGGCTTGGGCGGATGGCGAAGCCTGCCCGATGCAAGGGCGTAAGCGCTTGCGCTATGCTTTTATACTTTGATTGCTGATTCTTTTTTCTATGGCTGACTCGCGTGAGCTATCTAGCTCAGAATACATTAAGGAGAGGGAATCGCTGCTTGGCTCTGCAAAAAAGGAGGTGTTTGAGCTAGAGCTGAGGGACTGGTACTGGCTCAAGAACGAAAAGGACATAAATGATTCTTATTATTCCCATCTTTCATCATGGAAGGGCAAAGTTAAATCCACCAGGGCTCATGTGGTTTCATTCCCCCTGAACGAATATGTAACATACCAGGCCGATTATTACAAGAAACTCGAAGATGCGGGAGAAGAGATATATTACATAGACAGAAGCAAGTTCGATAGGCTAAGGCAGCCGTCTGGAATCGAAATCTGTGATTTCTTGTATGTTGATGGCACTGTATTGCTTACCAGATATCTTCCGAACCAAAATCTTATGAAGAGCGAGATAGAAAATGGACTATTAGTAAAAGACAAAGATACCGTAGCGAAATATGCCGCACTGAAAGATACAATAATAAAATCCGCAACTCCTATGGACAGGTTCCTTGAAAGCGCGGGCATGGTGAAGCCGAAGATAAGCGCCCATACGTGCCCAAAATGTGGCAACGAAGATGCGTTTGTCCTGTTCTATGGAGTGATTAGAGGGGATGAAGCCCCACTGATAATATACAAGTGCACGAAATGCGGGCACGTTGACAGAGAATGGTAAAGCGGGCCCGGAGGGATTTGAACCCTCGACCTGCGGTTTAAAAGACCGCCACTCTAGCCAAGCTGAGTTACGAGCCCAAGCTATCTTCTTTTCTCTTGCAAAGCTTTAAAACAAGAACATCATTTCTTCTGCGTCTTTGGCTTGCTTCTTTGCACAGCCGTCTTGTAGAAAGCAAGGACTATTAGAGCTATTACAAACCAGAACAGTATGTCCGCGCCTAGCGCTACGAAATCGTATGTTGTTGGAGAGCCGGGATATACTATAACGTATTTCCATGCTTGGGGCCAGCCATACCATGTGGCGCCTAGAACTCCTGGAGTGGTGTTTATCGCACTTGAAAAAAGCGCGATTACTATACCGGCCAGAGCAGCATAGACTATGATCATCTGGTTGTCCATTGAGCTCTTGAACTCCATGGTTAGCTATGGACATCATTGTTTAAAAGCTTTCTCGTATCAGCCCATCTCCGGCAGCTTCTGACCCTTTGGTATGAACCTCATGGAAAGAGAACTGACGCAGTGCCTGGTATTCTTCTTTGTAAAGCCCTCTCCATCAAAAACATGGCCGAGGTGGGCGCCGCATCGTGCACACTGTATCTCGATCCTTATTCCATCAGGATCAGGAATCCTTTTTACTGCCCCTTTTATCTCCTGGTCAAACGCTGGCCATCCGCAATGTGCATCGAACTTGTCATCCGATTTGTAGAGAGGGGCGTTACATCTTCTGCATATGTAAGTGCCTTCACGGAAATTGCTGTCATATTCTCCAGTGAAGGGAAACTCTATTCCCTTGCCAACTATTACGTGCTCTTCTTCCTTTGTTAGCTTATTGAGCTTCATCAACCCACAATACTTATTTGTCGGCAATATTATTAGACGTATCACAACAGATAGGTTTTAATACTCAAATGACATGTATTCCTGGCGATGTTATGGAGGCATATTGCGTAAAGTGCAAGCAGAAGAGAGAGATGAAGAACCCGCAGAACGTAACCATGAAGAATGGGAAGAAGGCGGCTACAGGAACATGCCCAGTATGCGGCACGAAGATGTTCAAGATCGGAGGCTAAATGCTTTTATTGTATGAGAACTTAGCGTGAGCGCCCGAAGCAGGGATTGAACCTGCGACCTACTGGTTAACAGCCAGTCGCTCTACCACTGAGCTATTCGGGCATCTCTATTTGTTTTATCTATCAGATTTAATTACTTTCTCTCTGTCATTCGGGCTTGAAGAACGAAGGTGCTTCAGCGAGGTTTATCGCCCTTGCATAAAGGTATGAATGCTCTCCGAACACATTTGTGGCCTCGACCTTGTCGCTGTTGTAATCATACCTGAAGAACTGGAATTCCTTCTGCTCCCTTAGTTCCGCGTACGAGAAGGTTATTGCCTCGTCTTCATCGCCAGGGTCATCTCCCATGTAGAGCAATGAGAATGATCCAGCATACCTTCTTCCTTGATAAGTGAAAACATAGATCCTTCCTATGGCTGAATGTTCCATCGCCCTGTTTATCGAAGCCCTTACCAGCATATCGTTGTCCTTGACCTTTATGTTATTGACATTTTCCAGCTTTTCCGTCTTAGTGAAAGGCATTGCCATTAGCTCCACTACCTGCATTATCGCGGTATTGCGGTCCTGCACAGTGGTTACAAGCTTATCAAGCAGTGTTGCCTCCTCGCTCCCTGATGTTGCGCCCACCTTATATGAAACGAACGACGGACTTCCCTTTTCCTTTGATTCAAACGTCATAAGGATTCTTGCCTGTCCTACCTTCATCCCGGGACAGAAGAACGTGAGCCCTTGCTTGTCCCTTGTAGAGAATATCATTGGTGTGTATTCGGTGCTGAATGAACTCGCGAACCTGCATAGATCTGCGAGCGTCTTTACCTTGAGCTGATATCCTATCATTTTCTTGCGCTTGTTTTCTTCCATCAAAACCACACAGAAATGCCTAGTAGTGGAATACGGAGCCTATTATGTACATTATCGCATATACGGGCTCGTATATAACAGGAAAAGTCAGCGCACCCTGTCCCACCGCCTGATAGTCATTGAGCAGCGATGCCTGTATAGTGAGCGTTATGTTTGCCCTTTCATATACCAATGGGCTTTGTTCCGACGAAACTTCTAGCTGCGCCGGATAAACCCCAGGTTCGCTCTCGTATATAGGATATGAAAATGTTCCTGATGTTCCGTGCAGCGCTATAACCTCTTCGGTCATGTTAAGGGCTGGAAGCCCTGTTGCCGTTATTATGAATGGGCTGTCAGAAACGCCGGTGTTGTTTATTACAACGCTTATCCTTGCCGGTTCTCCGGGCCCGGTGCTTATATTGACTGGGCTTACCTGCATCTTGAATACATCTGTGGTGACATTTACTACGCCCATGAAAGTCACTGATCCCAGCTTTGAGTAGTTCTGCGTATTCACGGCAGTAAGATTGAACTGGTACGTGCCCCTAGCTTCCGGAGCAGGAGTTATCTGCACCGATTCGTACTGGTTGTTGAGCGATGAATTCGCTGCTATCCATCCCTGCGGAATTCCCTGAACCACAAGCTGGTTCCATCCCCTCTGCACCAGGGTTCCTTGGTTGCTCGCGGTTGTTGTTGATATAGTGACTGTGAAAGTCTGCCCGGGACCCACCTTTCCGAAATATACGGTGCCGCCCTGGTATACTGTATAGTTTGCTGGCTCAACTATGTTGACATACGATGCGTTTGAGCTCAGCATCAGCACTGCCATGATACTTGCCATAATTATTGCGCCAGCCGCCGCTTTCATAGCCGCACCTTAATGTTTTCCTATATCGATGGGAACTTTTAATACACTTATCATTATACTAGGTGCTGGTTGCAGTGAAGCTTGCTACTCTCACCATGTTGTAGTAGCTTGATGGAAGGCCAGTTGCGGTATAGTTCAGCCATATGTAGCCCGTTATTGATGACCCTATCGTACTGGCTGCTATTGAATTTCCTGAATTGTAACAATAAGCTTGTAGTACATTTGAAGAGCCCGTTGCTATCTGCAGACCATACTGGAGCTGGTTTGTTGGATAGTACTGAGGTGCCTGCGCATAATCCTGCGCCCAGAGATTTCCAGTTCCAGGTCCATTGCCAACCGAATTAGTGACCGTTGAGCATGCTATGCCTATTACATTTATTGTCAGCCCTGTCGCCTGCGTGAGCGCGACACTAAGTACCCCGTTGTGGGTTATCGCCACATCAGAGCACGAGAATGATGGAGCCCCATAGCATGATGTTGGCACTACGCCCGAATTAAACACGTGAAGCGCAAACAGCACGTAGAAAGTTATTGCTATTATGAGCAGTGCCCACCCATACGTGACAACATAATCCACCGCGGACTGTGCCCTTAATCCATTCTTCATGCTACCAGAAGAAGAATGATTGACAAGGTATTTTAAGATGGAGGTCATTCCTCTGCTTCCGCCTTGCTCGCCTTGCCAACCTGCAGCCTGACCCCTCTCTCATCACGCTTTATCGTTATGTCGAGGTCTTCTCTCCCGAATATCTTCTGGAGCTCCTCATAGGAATAAGCACCTGGAGTGTCCTGCCTTGCCCCCTTCTTCTTGAGGACTTCGTTCCTTCTTGCAAGCAGCTGGTCCTTCTGGTATTCAGTGAATATGAGCGACAGTTTCGGTACCTCTTTCGATTCGAACAACGACTCGACATCAAGGTCTATCTTTCTATATCCCGCGTCCTGAAGGATGAAAGGTATTACGGCGTTGAATTCCTGCGTTACTTCCGTGACTATAGAATTCACGCCTTCCTTCATGCCAGCCACGACGAACTCATCGCTGTTGAGGAATCCTACGAAGGTGCCTTCTCCGTGAGACCTGACGGAATCCTGCAGGAGCTGCGATATCAGCCTGAGTATGACCATCGCTGAGTTCTCTCCAAGCCTCTCGGCATACGTTGCGAGGTTGTCGACCTTGAGGGCCCCTATTACGTATGTTTCTCCTTGTTTTATCGAGTGCTCAAGCTGGCTGGATATCCTTTCCTCGTCAGGCAGGTCTATCAGCGCGTCGAACCTCTTGCCCCTCTTCCTGAGGAACAGCGTTACAAGACTCTTCAGCTCGTTCGGGTCAAACGGCTTCTTTATGTAGTAATCAGCGCCATACTTTATGCCCTTGAACCTGTTGCTCGTGGGATCCATCGCGCTGACCAGTATTATTATTGTGTTCCTGAGCTGCTCGTCTGATTTTATCTCCTGGCATATCTCAAGGCCATCCTTGTTAGGCAGCATTAGGTCCAGTATCACCAGGTCTGGCCTCTTCTCCTTTACCATCCTGAGCGCTTCTCCGCCGTCGTATATCTGCATTGTCTCAAAGCCCTTTCCTATCGAGATTGACATTAGCTTGTTTATGTTCTTGTCATCCTCTACTATCAGGACTTTCCTGAACTCGTTGTCGCTCTGCAGCGGATAGTATGTAAGAATGCCTCCGCTGCTTCTAGACGCTATGTGCTTGTCCCTTTCCAGCTCGCTAAGCGCTCCTTTCAATTCTCCCTCTCCTATTCCCCGGCTGAACGCAATGTCGCTCAGTTCGCCATAAGATACCTGCAGCCTGTCGTTTATTATCGCCACTATGTCTTCTTTAGTGGAAGTTCCTTCTTCCGCCATCCAATCGCCTGATAGTAGTTGGTAGCAAAGAATAATAATGTAGTTTGTTTTTCTTTGTAACCGGAAGAACAAGCCTTTTTATAACCTAGTTACTATTTAGTGGTGATTTCGATGGCAGACAACAGGCCAGCAAAACCAATGGGCAGGCCAGGGACCAAGCCGATGCCGGGAAAGAAAAGGATGAAAATAGGCGCGTTCGAAGTCATAGTGATAATAATAGTACTGATCGCTGCCTATCTCGTATACGGATGGGCCGCAAACGCGGTATCGATAAGCTATCTTGGAAGCAGCGGGTCCATAACTGTGACAAGCGCCCAGACAGTGTTCACGCTGGGCGGCAACGAATATTCTGCACATCTTGTCCGTTCGCAACCGAGCAGCGGAACAGCACAGATATCATTAACCCAGCTCCCGGCGTTCATAAACAAGGAATACCTTGTCACAGTGTATCTCTACAATTCAACTACTTATGTTGCTACATCAAGCCAGTACGCGGATGTAAGACTTGACCTAAATGCACTCACGAATTCAAGCGCCACCATGACGGTTTCCTCCGTAGCGCAGACGGCGTATGTGGCACCCACATCCAGCGATATACAGGTAGTCCAGACCGGACTCGCTCCCATAGGGGCCGGTGAATTATCGCAGATGCAGACTTCGGTTTCAACCACGATATATTACACAACACCGACGAGCACCATACAGAGCCTTTCCTACACCCAAGCAAACGCAATACTCCACAGCAATCAGTGGTATCCGCTGATGGCCAACTTTAGCATGCTATATGCAAACACCACCAACTGCACGAGGACAGCGTATGACAACAAATACGCCTCCGTGTATGGCGCTGTGCCGAGCGGACCTGCCACGTATGCAAATGCAACACAGTTCATCCCGTATGGAATAAACATGTCATTCGTCCAGAACTCGAGCAACGTGTACACAGCAACTTACGATGCCCTATTCGCATCCGGGCAGAAGTATTCGAGCGGACCTGTAGTAATACTAACCATAAACCTGACGCATGATACCGTAAGTGCAAATGTGCTTGGAGTATTCGTAAGCTTGTATGATGCGCACAACTACACAGCTGTTTATAGCGTATATTCCGGCGCGCAGGGGCTCGGAGGGGCCTGCGGAATACTAGTGGCCTGAGCCAGTCATCATCCCATTATTTCTGTGACTTCTTCCTCCTTGCGCTTGTTGGTATTGTGAAGCAGAACGTGCTGCCGCTTCCTTGCTTGGAAGTGAAGTTTATCTTTCCTCCATGAAGCCTGACTATATCCCTGCTTATGGAAAGGCCAAGTCCTGTTCCTGCTCCGGGCTGCTGCACTAGGTCCTTCTTCTGGGCCTCGTAGAACTTCCTCTTGAAAAGCTTTTTCTTGTCGTCCTCTGCTATGCCTATGCCCGTATCGGTTACCTCGCACAGGACGCTCCTCTTGCTCCTCCTTGATATATGAACTGTTATGCTTCCCTTGTTCGTGAACTTTATCGCATTTCCTATCAGGTTCACGAATACCTGTATGAGCCTGTTTGGATCCGCGCTCACCTGCGGGACATCGAATTCCACTTTCCAGTTGAACTCAAGGCCCTTGTTCCTTGCGGATTCCTGCAATGCAACTATGCTGGGATTGTTGGATAGATTATGGAAATCTATGTCCTTGTACTCGAGCTTTACCTTGTCTGCGTCAAGCTTCGCCGCATCAAGTATCTGCTGGATTATAAGCATCAGCCTGTCGGCCTCGTCGAGGGTTGTCTTTATGTACTCCCTCTGCTCATCGTTGAGCTGGCCAAAGTTCCCATCGTAGAGCAGCTTGGAGAATCCCTTTATGCTGGTGAGCGGGGTCTTCAGCTCGTGGCTTATGTTGTATATGAACTGCGACTTCAGTTCTCCCTGCATCTCCAGGCGCTTGAGCTGGACTGCCTGCTTTGACAGCACCGAATCCTGATCGGCGATCTTCCTCTTAGTTTCCAGCTCCTTGATTATTATGATGTATGATTCCTCCTTGTCCGGGGCGTCTGCGTTGAGCAGCCTGACAGAATGCGTGGCTGGAACCTTCCTGCCGTCGCTGGCCAACAGGTTTATGTAGGAATTGTCGACCTTGCCCACGCTCCTCACATAGTTCATATCACGGTCAAGTGTCGCGGTTTCTGCATACAACGACTTGACGTCTCTTCCTATCAGAGAGCTCTTCTGGAACCCGAGCACGTTCTCTGCCGTCATGTTGCAGTCCGTTACGTAGCCCAGCCTGTCAAGCCTGAGGACTATGTCGGAGCTGTTCCTTATGAAGTCTTCAAAGTCATCCCTTGCATTCTGGACATATTTCTCTGAGTCGGCGCGGAACGACAAAAACATATATCCTTCAAGAAACCTCCTTGAAACAAACCTCATGAACCTGCTCTCCTTGTCTCCAAATACCAGCGTGAACGCACCCGACGATACATCCTTGCCATCTCTGAAGTCCTGCTCAAGGTGCTCGCGGAACTGGTGCTGCTCCACTTTGCTTATCAGCTCAACCAGGTTTCCCTTCGCTAGCACATCCTTCGTGTACCCAAATAATTCTGCCGAGTTGGGCGATATGTCTGATATGTTGAAGTCCATGTCGGTTATTATTGTGCAGATATCCTTGCTCTTGCCTATCAGCTCGTGGAGCGTCGCATGCGCAAACGCCCCCGTTATGTCGTTGGCTGCCACGTGAGCCATGTTGTCATTGATCCTGCTCACTATGACCTCATATATCCTTGACTTGTCACGGCCCGCGCCCATGACTATGCTTGTGTATGGTGCACCGCCCGGTGGATATTTTATTGATGAGGCATCAAGGCCGACCGCAGACTTTATACTCTCGTTCACTGGTCCGACAAGACCGAATTCCTTTGATGCAGACTTGTTGGACTTTATTATGCCTCCGCTGTTGTCAATTATGAGTTGCGGTATTGTATTGTTGAATGCGGCATCGAAGTACGTAGCGAGCCTGATGCTCCTGCCTAGCTCATTCTTGTACATCAGCACGAATCCCATTATAGTTGCAGACAGGTTTATCGTGCTGACCAGGTCTTCGGTAAACTTGTTCTCAGAATTTGACAGCAGCTCGAGCACGGACACTACTCTGCCTTCTCCCATGAGCGGGATGACGGCGCAGCTCCTGAAGCCCCTGTTGCCATATTCGATGAGCTCTGGAAATGATGAGTATGAATTTAGGTTGTTGTCTATGAACGGCTTCTTCGTGTTATAAATGTAGTCGTATAGGGCACTGCCTCTTTGTCCTGGTTCTTTCTTCGCCTCGGCTATGGCTACTTTCTCCACCCCGAACACCGACGAGACTACCTTTGCGAAACTGGCTGCTACCTCGTCAGCCTTCATAGAGCTGTTGGCCACTGGTAGTATGTCCAGCAACACCTTGCTGACAACCATGTCCTGTGCCATCCTTGTCGCCAAGATAGAATATCGGGCAAAATATATAAGGGTATTTCATCTTTTTGGCAAAACGTTGTTCTGAGGAAGATGGAAAACAGGATAATGGCGGTGAACCACTCAAATGGAAATGACCGCCACCAACCAAGAAAATATATAAGCCTAGATTCCTCAAGAACAATCTTGATGTAGTGGTATTTTGGAAGCAAAGGAAATTCTCAGTGGAGTCTATAGGATAAACGGAAAGTTGGCAACAAAGAACCTAGTTCCTGGAAGGAGGGTTTACGAAGAAGAGCTCTACAATGTAGATGGCGTAGAATATAGGTCATGGACGCCGTACAGGAGCAAGCTATCGGCAGCAATACTCAAAGGCCTGAAGAACTTTGGAATAGGGCAAGGCCATTCTGTGCTTTATCTCGGCGCATCAACCGGCACTACTGCAAGCCACGTGAGCGACATAGTGGGAAAAGACGGGGGGGTTTATTGCGTAGACTTGTCAGAGAGGTCAATGAGAGATCTTCTGAAAGTCTGCCAAAGCAGGCCAAACATGCTGCCCATACTTGCTGATGCTTCATCAACAAACTCTTACAAAGATGTTGTTGGCAAGTGTGACATAATATATCAGGATATATCAGCTAGGGATCAGGCGGGGATACTGCTCGCAAACTCGCAGCTGCTCAAGAGCGGGGGTTTAGCCTATTTTGTGATAAAATCGCAAAGTGTTGACGTTTCAAAAAGGCCAGAGCAGGTGTTCAAGTCTGAGCTTGCAAAGCTGAAAAATCATTTTGATATCCTTGAGCAGTTCGGTCTAGAGCCTTATGATAGCCTTCATCTTTTTGCGGTGCTGAGGAAGATTTAATGAAGCCCATAAACTTTCTTAGTGAAGTTAGAAAGCTGAAAAAGGATTTGCCGAGCTTCCCGGATGGAAGAATAGATTACCACAAAGCGAAAACATCTGCGGCAGTTTTGGCTTTTCTAGAGTATAATGGAAAATTGCTGATCGTAAAACGCAGCAATAAGGTAGCTACATATAAGGGCTTGTGGTCCGTCATTGCGGGATATATGGACGAGATCGTATCACCCAAAAGGAAAATCCTACAGGAGATACGCGAAGAAACCGGTCTCCTGAGTAAGGATATAAGATCGATAAGGCTTGCAAAACCGTTCATTTACAAAGATAAAAAGGGCGGATTCCTGATAATAATGCAGCCCGCCCACGTAATATTGAAGAGAGTGCCACGCATAAGGATGGATTGGGAGAATACATCGGCGAAATGGGTTGATAAGGCAAGCATTTGGAATTTCAATCTAGTCCCAAATGTAAAGCCGAGTTTTGATGCTTTAAGGTTAGGCGATAGGAATAATAATAGAAAGTGATTCATCATAAGGTGCGAAGATGGCGATAACACCAAGAAACGTATATTCATTTCCTACAAAGGCAGAAGGCCAGAAGACAGATGTGAAAAAGATAGGCGCGAAGGACTACAACGGATTCGTAAAAATCCTTGGCACGCTTGAAAGGATTCCTTGCCCATACTGCGGAAACGACACGTTGACCATGAACAAGAACGATTATTGGATATGCAGCCATTGTGAATGCCCGATTTATGGGCCTTCTCTGCCAGAGAACGCGCAGGGCGGTGAGGCTGCAGCTATATCTAACATAAACAGCATGATAGAGCGCGGGGACTACCAGAGTGCGGTAACAGAATACGATAAACTTATCAAAGACCACGGAACTGCGGCTCACTGGTACAGATATGGCATGCTGTATGTCGAGTACTCAAATGCTGAAGTCTCGGCCATAAAGTATGACAGGAAGGGCTTCATGGAAGAAAACTCGGAACATAGGGAGAAGGCCGGGGCCCTGCTCTCAAAGGCAAAGCTGCTTCTCTACAAGGCGCTAAGGGTATGCCAGAATTCGTTCGACCAGGAGGTTGCAGATCCGCAAACCGCATTCATATACGTGATGGCTAGCACTAAGCTGGGCGATCCAAGAGGCATAAAGAAAGGCTTGGCTATTCTGATGAACATGAAGAGCGACATGCTGATAGAATATGGCGGGATGATGCTATCTGTCACGCTCGCCGACCACAACAACGTGATACTTCATGCGGACAAGATATTGACCCAGGATCTCTTCTCTGTAAACGCACTTTACTACATGGCCTGGGCGCTGTTCAAGAAAGGCAAGGCGAACGACGCAATGAAAATCCTGAAAGGTATGAGCATATTCATCCATACGCCGAGCATGGATGGGCTGGTCAAGGAAATAGAAGCGCAAAGATTATTTTGATATGAATATGAATCTCATGTCCTTCTTGCTGTCCAGTATGCAATAGCCAAACCTTTCAAACTGGACTATCTCTTGATCATGGATCTTTTTTACATATCCTTCGGCATATCCTTCTTTTGTTTCAAGGCTATCTGGATTGAACTTATCGTCTTTATCGACTAGTTCTCCAGGAACTAGCACGCTGCACTCAACATGATCATTACCAGGAACCCATTGTATTATCTTGTCGCTTGGCTCCCCATTCATAACTTCAGCTTGAACCGAAGACCTTGTTTTTGACAAGATTCTTATGTCTATGAAATCCTTCAGTCTTATTTCATCTCTTTTTTTCAATGACGCAGAGTCGTCATTGCTTATGTAGAAATTATCGCCGACATCATACTCTCTGTTACCGAACTCGCCGCTTGGAAGCAACCTCATGCTGACCTTTGATGGTTTTGTCCCTTTTACTGTAAGCTTTACTGGATCGCTGACAAAGAACAGGTGCCATGCGAATGGGTTTATTATCTTCTTGTTCTCTGCTAGCAGCATGCTGAATGGAACCGTGCTGTCGGTCTTTGTCATGCCAAGTTTTAGTATGAAGTTCCTGATGGCATCTGGCATTATGCCTCTCCTTCTGAGTGCCATTATTGTCATAAGCCTGGGATCGTCCCATCCTTCGAGCCTTCCTTCTTCTATGAGCTTTCTTATGTCCCTCTTCTGCGTTATGTTGCCTTTTATGTTGAGCCTTGCCTCAAGATGCATCCTTGGAACGCGCAGGCCCAGCGCCTCTAGTATTGTTCTGCTAAGCTCATCGCGCAGTTCATATTCCTTACTCCTTATTATGTCTGTGACACCGTTGATCGAGTCTACTATCGGCGTATTGAAATCATACGTTGGCCATACTCTGTACTTTGTGCCTACCCTGTAATGAGGAGCTTCAACTATCCTTAGGAGCACTGGGTCTCTCATCACTGTATTCTGTGCCTTCATGTTGCCGAGCAGCCTTATTGCAACATCTCCTTCCTTGAACTTGCCGCCAAGCATATCGTTGAATGTCCTAAGATTTTCCCTTGCGGATTGTTTCCTGTGAACGCATTCCTTTCCCTCAAACCTGTTCTTCTGCATTGTCTCTCTATCGCACATGCAGGCATATGCCCTTCCTTTTTCTATGAACTGCTTTGCGTATTCGTAGATCCTGTCAACAAAGTCGCTCGCGTAGTATGTCTTGTCGAACTTAAGGCCAAGCCATTCATGATCTTTCATCATCGCGTCTACGTATTCCTGCTTGCATGCCTCAGGATTAGTGTCATCGAAGTACCTGAAGAACTTCCCTTCATACATCCGGGCTATCTGCTCGCTGATTAGAGCCTGCTTGACATGGCCTATGTGCATATATCCATTAGGGCCTGGTGAGATCCTAGTTGCAACCTTGCCTTTGATTGCTCCCTCTATAGTGAAATTCGGCTTCTCCGTCTTCTTGGCTATTTCCTCGGCCCTCTTCTCAAATTCTTTCTCAAATGGCTTATATGCCTCCGTGAGCTCCCTTTTGCTCATCTTGTTTACTGAATCCACTACCTTCTTCGCTTCATTCTTTATCTCGTCCACTGACTGGCCCTTTGCCTCCGCAAGCACCTTCCCTATTACGTTCTCTGGCCTTGCCTTGCCGTAATCAATTGCATTCTTGATCGCATGTTTTCTTATAAGCGCTATGATTTTCTTGTCCAACGCCATGCTATGCACTTGCCTTCTGGGATACAGATACTTGGTTGTTGTAAATGGATCCGTTTACCGTAACCAATGCCCTCACGGAAACCGAAACGTTGCTTCCCACCATCTGGAGCGGCAGAATGGTCATAGTATAGTTCTGATCTGAAAGCGACACCCTTATCTGCTGCGTGTTGTAGTACATCAGCACTGTCCGCGGCAACGTCACGTATGATGTTGCGTTAACTGACACTGTATTTGCAGTGGTCGCATTATCAAGCGCCTGTTCAAGGCTGTAGGCGTTGATCGTGTTCAAGAACACATTATATCCGCTTCCGTATGGGAAGTAGCTGCTTATTGAGCCGTTTGCTTGCATTGCCTGGAGCACATTTCCTACAGCTGTTGTAGCGCTGGTGTTGCCACTTATAAGCACATCGGCCGCATCCCCATATCCGGTCACAACAGCGTTCGTAGTGCCAGTAACAAAGTATGTCTGGCCTGACTGTACCGTAGTGGATGCGCTAGACGTTCCGAAAGTGCTGTTGTTGTTAAAAGCGGCATAAGATCCTATGAATATGATTGCCACAAACAACGAAAGCAAGAACGTTGTTATCCTCTTCTTTGCCATTTGCTCCAAAATAACACCGATAAGAAAGAATCTAACACAATACCTTTTATAGCTAGTGGCTAAATAGTAATGCTGAATCCTGGTAATAACATGGCTTTCAAGGAAGGAGATTTTCTAGAGATAGACTATACAATTTGGGACGCTGCTGACAACAGCACGATTGCTACAACTGATGAGAAAATTGCTAAGGATAGCAACATATTCAATGAAAAAATGTTGTACGGGCCTGTGCTTTTTGTCATAGGAGCCCCAGGAACACTAAAGGGACTTGATAGGGAACTAAGAACCTGCTCTGTTGGAGATAAGAAGAAGTTCACGCTGAAGCCAGAAGACGCATTTGGAGAAAGGGACGAGAAGCTTGTAAGCGTAATGCCATTGTCAAGTTTCAGGCAACGCAACATGGATCCCTATCCAGGCATGGAACTAGAACTTGACAACACGAGGGCAATAGTCAAGAGCGTCAATTCGGGAAGGGTTACCGTTGACGCAAACCATCCGTATGCCGGGAAGAACATAATATATGAAGTCATGGTTGTAAAGAGACTTGACACAGAGAAGGACAGGATAGCTTCATTGGCAAACAGCTATGGAGTCAAACCAAGCGCGGTGAACCCGTCACAAGGAAAGCTTGAGCTAGTATTTGACAGCTCAGTTGCAAAGAACGCTGATTATTTCGTTGGCAGGGCGAACCTGATTGCATCTACGTTCTCCTACTTCAAGGACATAAAGAAAATAGACGTAAAGGAAGAGTACAACAGACCGGAAGAGAAAAAGGACTAGTGGTAGCTTATGCTCGTAAGGCATGACGCGGTGAAGGCACTGATAGTAAAAGATGGGAAGGCGCTTCTACTTTGGGACCCGAATTATATTTACAAAGATAAATGGGAACCGCCGGGTGGGAGGAAAAAGCCAGGTGAATCTGATTCTGACGCCTTGTTAAGGGAAACAAAAGAAGAAACTGGTATAGAAATACGAATTCTGAGACACATAAACGATTGGAAAGTTGAACTTCCGGAGCGAAATATGCTTATAGCCGGGAAAACTTATTTATGCGAAGCACTTACTGCTGATGTAAAACTTAATGACAAAGAAAGGCAGCACACAAAGTTCAGATGGATACCATTAGAAGAAGCAAAACACCTTTATATTGTTCCTTGGCTAAAGGAAGCAATCAACAAACTTTGATTACGCCTTTATCGTTATCGCAAATGTGCTATTGATCTTTATCCCGAGCTTCTTGGCCAAATCTGATTTCTCGGCATTGAGCATTATCGTGTAGTTGCTCCACTTGTTTGTCAGATCGGCTGATCCGCAAAGCGGGCACTTGTCTCCGTGCGCTATTACTATTCTGCAGCTCTTGCATACTTTTCCTTCCATATTTTCACCTTATATCATCTCTTCCTTCTTCTTTGCCCTCTTTCTTCTTTTGGCTTCCTTCCGGCCTGCGTTATCCACTCAGATTTTCCAAGTCCGTCCGGCTTCATAGTAAGTGCTACCTTTGAATCCTTAACCGTTTTCTTCATGCTGACTGTTGATATCTTGGCATATACTGTATCTCCTTTCTTTATGCTCTTGCCTGTCTTCTTTGACACGAAAGATGGAACCTTCTTGTCGAATGAAAGGAAGTCGTTGGCTATCTGAGACACGTGGACTAGGCCTTCCATCGGCCCTATCCTTACGAATACGCCGAATTCTGCAAGTTCAGAGACCTCGCCAACTACTACCTCATCAACTACTGGCATGTATGTGAGTATGTCGAACTTGACATTATGGTGCGTTGATGGGTCTCCAGCAAAGACAACTCCATCGCTTATGTCCCTGACGTTGAGAACGCTGACGAGAACTCCCATTTCCTTATCTATTAGTCCTTCGTACTTCCTCTGCAGCACTCTGGCCGCAACGTCCTCTAGATCCTCGCCGAAGTGCTCCGGAGGTAGCTTGAATGTGTCGCTCACCGTGTATAGTTTGTACAATCTGTCACCAAAATGATTAATCATAAAAAGTTAGCGCAGCTTACCATCTCTGGTTAGCTTGAAGCATGATATCCCGGCGGTTCTCAACTTCTTGTAGAGCTCGCTATCGTTTGTGATAGCGATTGAACCCTTGGCGTCTGTTGCCTTTGAGAAAACCCACCGGTCAACGCTGTAATCTATATCTTCTACATATACGTTTTTATACTTTATTGATTCGATGGCTGCCTTGGCAGATGATCCTTTCTTGCCCCTGTTCAGGGCTGCCCTGGAAAGCTCGTTTAAAACGCCTAAAGATATGACTTCTTTGTATCCAGGATACTGGTTTCCAATGATCTCGAACACATCTTTTGAATTAGCGAATCCGAAGAGTATTGAACTCGTGTCTATAACCGCAAACTTCATGAACTCATATAAATTTTGCCATTTAAATAGTATTGCTGCTTTTGGTGGGGAAAATGAAGAGGATAAACGTAATCATAATGGGGGCTGCTGGCAGAGATTTCCAGAACTTCAACGTTCTCTTCAAGAACAACGGCTCTTACAATGTTGTCGCATTCACAGCAACGCAAATACCATACATATCGGATAGGAAGTACCCGAAGGAATTAAGCGGGCCGCTTTACCCCAAAGGAATCCAGATTTATGATGAATCTGAGCTTCCAAGGCTTGTCAAACGCTTGAAGGCTGATGTCTGCATACTATCATATAGTGACCTAAGTGCATCTACGGTTCTAGAAAAAGGCAGCATAGTGAACGCTGCTGGCGCTGACTTCTGGCTCCTGGCACCAGAACACACAATGATAAAATCGGACAAGCCCGTTATCGCGATATGCGCAGTAAGAACGGGATCTGGAAAGAGCCAGACCACTAGATATGTATCAACAGCGCTCCGTAGCATGGGGCTAAAGGTCGTCATAGTCAGACATCCTATGCCATATGGAGATCTTAATGAACAAGCAGTGCAGCGCTATGCAAGCCTTAAGGATCTTGACAAATACAAGTGCACGATAGAAGAAAGGGAAGACTATGAGGCACACATAAGGAATGGATTCGTGCTCTATTCTGGAGTCGATTATGAGACAATACTGAGGCTTGCGGAAAAGGAAGCCGATGCAGTAATATGGGACGGTGGCAACAATGACGCACCGTTCTTCAAGCCAGATCTAATGATAACTGTTGCTGACCCGCTCAGGGCCGGCAATGAGATGACATACTATCCTGGAAACATTTGCGCCAGAATGGCTGATGTGCTATTGATAAACAAGGCAAATTCCGCAAGCAAGACGCAGATGGACCAAGTAGCTGATAATCTTAAGGCGATAAACCCGCACGCCAAGATAGTAAGTGCCAATTCTGTGGTCACTGTAGACAATGAAAGGCTCATAAAAGGCAAAAAGGTTCTGATTATAGAAGACGGGCCTACAATAACGCATGGAAACATGCCGTTCGGTGCTGGGACAGTAGCGGCGAAACAGTTTGGGGCAAAGGGCGTTGCAAATGCAAAAGAATATGCTGTTGGTTCAATAAAGAGTACCTTTGAAAAATATACTCATCTTTCAACTGAACTCCCAGCTATGGGCTATAGCGCAAAGCAGATCAAAGACCTTGAGAACACCATAAACAGGGCAGAATGCGATTCAGTTATATCGGCAACGCCAACTGATCTAAGGAAGCTTATAAATGCGAACAAACCAATAGCACAGGTTTCATACTCATTGCAGCCAATAGGGAAAACATTTGACAATATAATAGCAGCCTTTGCAAAGAAGGCAAAAAGATGATTATTTGCAGATAATAAGGAATGTGCAATATGCACTGATAATAATTGGACTCCTGATATCAAGCTATCTTACTTACTCTCATTACACTAACACCCAGCTTGCATGCCCAGAAGTAGGAGTTCTGAATTGTGAAGCAGTAACAACAAGCCCATATTCCATGATATTCGGGGTTCCTGTTGCGCTGCTTGGACTGATATTGTTCCTGCTTGCCGTGCTGATGCTGCTGAGCAAGAACGACACGCTGATCTTTGCTTGGTCCATCGGCGCATTCATGGGGGCCATGTATTCAATTGGATCGATGGCGATACTCGGGCTTATCTGCATTTACTGCGTTTCACTCGACTGCGTAATGCTGCTTACAATACTCGTATCATATGTGGGAACAATGAGAAAAGGGCATGGTGATTAGCCATGATGCACATAAGAGACCCCGTAGTGGGAGACATAATACCAACGAATGCGGAACTGGCGCTTCTTGAAGACCCTAGCCTACAGAGGCTTACACAGATAAGGCAGCTAGGCTTCGCTTACCTAGTCTATCCAGGAGCAAATGGCACAAGATTTGAACACTCGCTAGGCACAATGGCTCTTACCAGAGAGATAGCAAGTTTGATCGGGGAAAGGGACGAAGAGCTTGAGTGTGCTGGGCTGCTTCATGATATAGGCCATGCGGCCTTCTCTCACACCACTGACTCCTTACTAAAGAAATACCTGAAGACTACTCATGAAACAATAGGGGAGGAGCGGCTTATGAAAAGTCCGCTGAAAGACGCAATAAATGATTCTGGGCTGTCTGCAAAGAAGATAATAAAGTATTTTAGAGGACGGGGGCGCGGGGAGATAGTGACTGGCGCGCTTGGGTCCGACAGACTCGACTATCTGATCAGGGATTCAAGATATACCGGAGTGGCATATGGCCTAATAGACTACCAGAACATCAAGAGCAAGATTGTGATACACAAGGATGTGCCTGCAATTTACGAATCGGGAATAAGAACCGGAGAATCGATACTGCTTGCAAGGTACTTCATGTTCGAGTCCGTTTATCTGCACCATGCAACAAGGATAGCGCAGGGGATATACGAAGAAGCGGTGAGTAGGGCGATAGACAGCGGCAATATGCGGGCAGGCGAGCTAAAAGAACTAACCGACTGGCAGATGCTCTCCAGGCTTTCCTCAATAAAAGAATCGTCAGGGCTTATCGAAAGGATAACTAAGAGGAGGCTTTTCAAAAGGGCTTACTACAAGGACATAAACGGAGTTGACATTGATGGACTAACAAGAGCAATCGAAAAATCTGGTTTCAAGGAAGGAGAGTATCTTTCCATGGTTGTAAACTACAAGGGAGCTGATGACAACATAAACGTTCTTGACAGAAGCGGCAAAATGATAGGCAAGCTAATTGAACTATCCCCATTGATAAACACGCTGAGCAAGATCCTGAAAGAGAAGCAGAAGTTGCTTGTCGCATGCGACAAGGAGCGCGCAGGCCATCTAAGCTCAGTTGTAGAGAAATTCATGAGGGAATGAAAGCATTTTGTAACATTTTTAATACTGTAAGAGAAAACCCTAGAGTGGGCTCGTAACTCAGTTTGGTCAGAGTAGCTGGCTCTTAACCAGCAAGTCGAGGGTTCAAATCCCTCCGGGCCCGCTTTTTAGTTCTGGACTGCGTGCAAGTAGCGTAGCACGCTCGAGAAATGCGTTGCAATTTCCAGTGCGGCGTGTGCGTTGTAGTCCTTGATCTCTTCTACATGCACTCCGAGCGGGACATTCCTGACATGATGAAGCGTGGGCTGCAAAATTCTATCAGCATTGGCTATTGTCTCCCTCACACGGCCTATTTCATCCTCCCTCATTATCGTATCAACTACGCTCTGTGGCAGAAGCCAGGTTTCATCCTTCAGCAGCCTCCTGTATGTCCCCACATCTTCTTCGCGCAGCAGAGGGGCGACGCTGACGTGGACTGTGGCGGGCTGCACCTTTTCCTCCGCGCACAGTTTGCCATATGCCCTAAGCGTCTTGATGGTGTCGTTTATGTCGAACGCCAGCTGCGAATGAAAATATTCTGCGCCGGCTTTTGTCTTCGCAAACATCCTGCGGGCTTCGTCTCGCCTGTGGAACATGGTTATGCCTCCAAGCCGTACATCGTGGTCGGTTGCTCTCCTTCTGGCGAGCTCGATAGCCCGCACTACGGATGGCCCCGGATAAGTGATATAGCCGTGGCTACCTCCCACAAATGTTAGGTTGCGTATCCCAGAATCAGGTACGGTTTCCTCTAGATAGCCTTTGAATGCGGCTTCAGATGGCAGATAAGCCACGTTCTTGCTAACAGTGGCCTCAACCCCCAAGCCATCAGCAACAAACCTTGCTAGCTTCCTGACATCTCCGTTCCTCTGCTCAACCGCGCCCTTAGAATATCTCACTATTTCAGGATTGTTTATTGCCTGCAGCCCCCGTCTGACAAGCGGCCTAAGGTGGTTCACGTGCCCCTTGGCTCTAGCAAGAATTTCTTCATCAGTATATGGGCCGCCAAGATGCGGGGCTATCTCGTAGCATAGGCCTACTGAACGCACTCTTGCCTCAGCTGCCACTAGGTCCTCACCGACCTGAGGTAGCTTCTAGTGAGGTGCGGCTCAGCGTCTATACCATACCTTTTCTGAAGCTGCAGGAGCGCAAGATCCCTTCCCTTGTGTATGTTGACGTCTATGGCAAGCATACTCTCAAGGCTAAGGTTCCTCTGGCCACAGGCAGGCGCCACTTCTATCTGGTTAGGCTCAAAACCAAGAGTCATTATGGGATATAATATCCTGTCCCTGACCAGCTTTGGATCAGGGGGCTTAGCTCCTTCGTAAGTAGGCGCTACATCTATTATGACCTTCTGATTCCTGCCCAGCCCATGCTCCTTGAGCAGCCTTATGGCATCCCACCCCTGTCCCGTTCTTGTCTCCGCAGTCAGGCCTAGGTTCTCGCTGTCGTGGGTGGAGAGCTCATAATGGAACCTGGTCACGTTCGGGAGCTCGGACGCGATATATCCGATATAAAACTCGTATTTTTGCAGGCAGTTATGCTGGCTGAACTCGATGTTTGCGGGGGGCGAATGGGTGGTTTCCTTCATCTCACTGATGTAAGTCGGGACATTCAGGCCCAGCTTCTTCAGCGTGGGTAGATCGAATTCCCTGGGCTCGGATGTGACCGTGAAGTTATCGAACTGGATGTCGATTTTTTCCCCCGGGCGCGCGGTCTCCGATATCCTCCTAACCCTATTGCTGGTGACCCTGCGTGCGAAATCCAACCCAGCTTCGTGATCCCCCTTCAGGCAGGAAGTTGTCTCGTCTTCTCCTTTCTGCAGCCGCTTTCCATAATAGTAGAGATTGTCATTGTTGTGTATCATGCAATGCGGATCCGTAATCGGAACCCTTATCTGGTCTGTTGCGAATTTCTGCACCCTCCTGAGTTCACTGACGTGCCTTTCAGAGCTGCCTGAATAAGATATCTCCTCGCTTATCTCCTTTGGCTTCCAGAACCTGCTGCCATAAGAGTGCTGCCAGTGCGGAGACTTCCTAAACCCTCCAACGTCATCGCACTCCCACTCTACCATCTCGCTTCTCGTCCATTCGAGGTTCCATGCCCTCCTGAAACCTAGGTTGTGAAGCGTCACAACGCCTATCTTGACCACAAGATCTATTGATGCTTCTTTCCTTTCAGCCGGGCTTTGTCTGGCCAACCTAGAGTATTCTTCCACGAGAGACGGCCCTGCCCCCGCAACCACTGCCCCATATGCGGTTGTGGGCAGGCTTTCGACGCGTTTGAGAAAAGAACTTGCCCTTTCCACTTGTTCTGGTGTCAAAGGCACAGGGCGTAGCAGGCCCAGTATCGCAGGATCGCGGGGGCCGCTGCCAACGTCACGTGTGGAAAGCAATTGCTCTGTCAAGAAATTTCACCTCTAATAAGCCTAAATGCGGCAGAAAGGTTTTCATCGCGCCTTACCGCCTGCGGATATGTCTGCAGCCCATCGGAGCCCTGGCTCTGCCCCAAAAATATTTCTGAACGATCCGTGATTCGCAGCGATGCGAGCACGCTACGTGCGTTATCGGCTAGGCGCCTTGGCTCCTCTGCAAGCAGGTTTTCGGGCAGCTTCCTTGTCACGTTCTGCAGTCCGAGTATTACATTCTTGTCTATTGTCGCGTCTATCTCTTGATGACGGGTATTGAAATCAAACCCAATATCAGTGACCTTGGTGCCCAAAACGACCGGGAGAATGTCTTTGGCATTGCCGGAAGAAAAATAAACTGCGGAACGCACAGGCAAGTCCGCAAATGTCTTATCCAGGCAGTCGCGGAAGGCTGAGAGGAGGTCTTTTGTTACGCCTCTAGCGAATCGTTCATCTGTAGAAAAACTCTCATTCAGTTGCACGTATTGATATTCACTGGCATGTGCGCGTATGGCTCTGCTTTGGACATCAGAGAAATCATAAAGAAGTTCCACCTGGTTGGAATAGCCAGTTCCTTCCGCGGCCAGGACAAAGGAGAGAGGAGATGCGAGGATCAGTTTTTTCTTCAAAGGGGCTGGGATAGCTGCAGGATAAAGGTATTCATCGAGAATAACTGCATCAGACTGTAGCTTGCTGCTCACAATAGGCGTAAAATAGTATGCGTTCCTTGTGCCGGGCTGTCTATTTATTTGCCCCTGGCCCCCGCCAACTCCTGCCACCTTCTCCACATAAGGGGTGAAATCGTCCTTTAACCTGAATCCACCGTCCGTGGCATAGGCAAACCCGAGCCTGGCCTGTAGCTGGCCGAACTCCTCAGCTGCCCTTCGCTGCGCAGTTCTTAGCTCCTCGAGCTTCTGCGAATTAGGTTCCCTGGCATATGCCCGGGCTGCGTTTGTCTGCTCATCAGACCAGGCATGCCTGCCGGTGAGCTGTATTCCTTTTACCCTTGCATCCTTTGAGCCCGGCAAATCAATCTACCCAGATTACTGCACCATGACAGCAATTAATTAGATGAGAGGCTCAACAGCCCCTTTATTAAATACTTTTTGCCAGTAATATTCAAATCTGAATAATCGTAAAAGGCTTTAAATATCAGAATAGGGGAGAATAGCCCATGCAGTTCCCAGATCTAGCAGATGTGCAAAGGAGGAGGAAGCTTATCGGCATGACGCAGACCCAGTTCGCAAAGCAGGCAGGCATAAGCCAGTCCCTTCTCACAAAGATAGAGCGCGGCATCGTAGTGCCAAATTACAAGATAGCCATGGACCTGTTCAACGTGCTTGAGATTGCCGAAAACAAGGACCAAAAGCTGGCCAAGGACGCCATGCATGCCCATGTCATAACGATAAGGCCTTCTGACACCGTGGAGAAGGCAGCTGTTCTTGTCAAAAAGCATGCCATATCCCAGCTCCCGATAGTAGAAGGACACAGGCTGGTGGGAAGCATAGCCGCATTCGACCTGATAGGGAAACAAAAAGGCACGCAGCTAAGGGACATTCTTGCGGAACCTTTCCCAACGGTGAGCGAAAACACGCCGATAACCACGGTGAAAGAACTGCTGAAGGGTGTGCGCGCTGTTATAGTGGTCAGAAAAGACGCTATTGTTGGGATAATAACCCCAGAAAACCTTCTATAAATGCAAGCATTAGACAGGAGTGCTGAAAACTGAATAGCCTTTAAATATCTTGGCGTTAGATACTCCTTACTGATATCTTTAAAGACTGTAAATCCATAATAGAACCAAGCCAAGGTGGCGGAAACCGGTAACGCGTGCGCCTGGAAAAACTTTCTGGCAAGCGCATGTCCCTCGGGACTTCTGGGTTCAAAAGCTAGTTATTAGCTGAATATCCCAGCCTTGGCGTTTATGATAGTGAATTAATGGCTGAAGAGAAACCACAGACACAGAAGGCTCAGGCTGAGCAGAAGCCGGAGGCAAAGAAAGAAGAGCACAAGAAACCTCCAGAAGGAACGGAAGGGGCGCACAAGAAGTGGCAGACGAAGGAAGGTGCTACAAAGAAGGATGAGAAGAAGCAGGCAAGAGGTCCAGCATCAATCATAAGAATTGCGGGAAAGGACGTAAACGGAGGATTAAGAATGGACAGGGCGCTTGACCAAGTCAAGGGCATAGGAAGCGACATGGCAAACGCACTCGCATTCGTTATTCAGGAAAAACTCAACATTCACAGAAGCTCATCCCTGGGAGATCTTACAGAAGCACAGATAGAACAGATAGAAGAAGTCATAAAGAGCCCAGAGAAATATGGAGTTCCATCTTATCTGCTAAATCACAGGAAGAACATGGAAACCGGCAAGGACATACACGTGGTAAGCAACGATCTACTTTTCGCGACAAGACAGGACATAAACAGGGGCATTTCAACAAGGACGTGGATAGGACACAGACATCAATACGGACAAAGAGTAAGAGGACAGCGCACACGTTCAACTGGTAGAACTGGAAGGTCTATCGGAGTAGTAAAGAAAGCAGAACTGAAGCCAGGAGCAGCACCGGCGGCTGGCGCAGCTGCACCCGCAGCAGGAGCGGCAGCCGCACCGGCAAAGGCAGCGGCTCCGGCCAAGAAAGAAGAAGCAGCAAAGTGATTGATTGGGATCAGCAAAAAGAAATAGAAAGAAGTACGAGAAGCCAAAGAACATGTGGAATCTCGAGAGAATCAATGCTGACAGCGCTGCGCTCAAGGAATATGGGCTGAAGAACAGGAGGGAGCTCTGGAAGATACAAAGTGAGGTAAGCAGGCTCAGGAGCAATGTGAGAATGCTGCTTTCAGGAAGCCTACCGCAAGGAGATGAGATAAAGAGCAGAATGATGGGAAGGCTCACAAAGTATGGAATAGCAAGCTCAACGGCTTCACTTGACAATTTGCTTGATCTAAATGAAAACGCATTCTTGGGAAGGAGGTTACAGACAATAGTTTTCAAGAAAGGACTGGCAAGAAGTGCAAAGCAGGCAAGGCAGCTCATAGTCCATGGATTCATTGCAATAAATGGGAAGAGGGTCAACAGGCCAGGATACATGGTCAGTGTAGATGAGGAAGGACATATTGGATACTACAAACCAATTGACATAGGAAAGATTGAGAAGAAGGAAGAAGCGAAACCAGCAGCAGCGTGAAATCATGGCAGGAAACAAAGGAGCAAAGGGAAAGAAGAAGGAAGAGGCGGCTGGACCTCAGAAGGAGAAGAAGGAAATAGTGCTGTTCGAAGCAAAGGCGATGGAAGAGGCGAAGGTCAAGCCGAAGCTGGAGAGATGGGCAGTTGCTCATGTTTATTCATCTAAGAACGACACAATTGTAACGCTGACAGATCTCAGCGGCGCTGAAACAATCGCAGTTGGAAGCGGTGGCATGATGGTAAGTGCTGATTCTCAGGAAGGAACACCATACGCTGCAATGCAAGCGGCATACAA
>JASHSJ010000027.1 GCA_030040895.1 Microcaldota archaeon
CTTTTCACGAAGCCGACAAACAAAGGAGCAGGAGCTTCTGGCCTTGACTTGAGCTCCGGATGGGCTTGTGTTGCTATTCCAAACTGGTCCTTCCACTCAACCAGCTCTACCAGCCTGTTATCAGGAGTCGTGGCGCTGATTACAAGTCCGTTCTTTTCAAGGACTGATCTATACTTGTTGTTAACTTCATATCGATGCCTATGGCGTTCGCTGATTTCTTTCGATCCGTATATCTTGTAAGCGAGCGTTCCTGGCTTGACTCTTGCCTTCCACGCGCCCAGCCTCATTGTATGGCCCATCTGCTTTACCCCTTTCTGGCTTGGCATCAGGTCTATTATCGGGCTCTTGGTCTTACTGAACTCTGATGAGCTCGCATCACTGATTCTGCAAACGTTTCTTGCGTATTCTATGCACATCATCTGCATGCCAAGGCATATTCCGAGATACGGGATTCTGTTCTTCCTTGCATATTCTATGGCCTTCATCATTCCTTCCGTTCCTCTGCTTCCAAATCCTCCCGGCACAAGTATGCCGTTTGCTCCTTTAAGAAACTCTGCGGGGTCTTTATGCTCGAGCAACTCTGAATCTATCCAGTCTATGTCAACAGTAATCTTATTCGCAAATCCGGCGTGAATCAGCGCTTCCTTAACACTCGCGTATGAATCATGGAGATCAACATACTTCCCCACTATGGCTATCTTTGTTCTCTCTTTATGTCCGTCTCCAATGTGTGAGCTCCAGAAACCAAGCTTCTTCCTGTTTATCTTCCTTCCATGCAGTTGAAGCTGCTCGAGAAGCATCTTATGGAAGTCCTGCTGCATCAGATGTGATGGCATCTTGTATAGATTGTCCGTATCGCTGTCATCTATGATCCTGGAGTTTGGAAGATTTGAAAAGAGCGCTAACTTGTCCTTTGTCTTCTGCGTCAGCTTGCCTTTCGACCTGCATATAATGAAGTCTGGGCGTATGCCTTCCTGCATCAGGTTCCTCAGCCCTATCTGGCCTGGCTTTGTCTTCTGTTCGCCGACCTTCTCAAGTTCTGGTATTAGCGTCAGGTCAATGAAAATGGTCTTGTGCTTCATGGAAAGCTGGCGCATTGCCTCTACAAAGTAGCTGTTCTCTATGTCACCGACAGTCCCACCGACCTCTATCACCATGACATCAAGCTTCTCGGACTTTGATATCGATCCTATCTTTGCTATTATGGAATCAGTAACGTGTGGGATTATCTGCACGTCATTGCCAAGGAATTCGCCCTTCCTCTCCTTCGCAATTATCTCGCTGAATACCTTGCCGCCTGTGAGCGAAAACTTTGATGGGATGCTCTTGTTTATGAAACGCTCGTAATTGCCGAAGTCCATGTCAACTTCTCCGCCATCGTCAAGCACGAAGACTTCGCCGTGCCTGAAGGGATTCATGGTCCCGCAGTCATAGTTAAGATATCCATCGAACTTCAGTGGCATGACGTTGTAGTCATAGAATGATAGGATTTTTGCTATAGAACCGGTTATGAGGCCCTTGCCAAGGCCGCTCATCAATGACCCAAAGACAACAACGTAGCGTGTTTCCATGGGATTGGTTATTGAGTTTGTGGCTTTTAAAACGTTCTATAATTGTAGGGGCATCCAGTAAACATTAAATATCTGGAACTGTGAAGCGAATCTGTGATTGTATGCGAGAGCAAATTGTTGGCGCCCCCAGGACAATAAATGGCGGCCCGGCGAGTATACAGATAACAGAGCGGGAAGGCTCAATAAATCTGAACCTGAGAAGCGTTGGTCATCATCTATTGCGTGGCGGATATTCGCTTTCAATTGATGTGAAAGAGGGCAGAGCTTCTTACCAGAGCACAGATCTAAAAATGCAATTTGAAGTCCCTGTCGGCAAGCCGACACTGGATAGCTTGCACTCTGGGGCGGTGCCTGAAACCCTGTCCGGCATAGTCTCTTTGCTCAAGAGCATCGAGAAGGACGTAGGTGTTGCAAGGGCAAGAATGTTCATTCCCCCGATTCCGGGGACATCCTTCGACACTGGGATTATAACATCATCGCCACTTGATAGGGAGCATGGAATGTTCGGATCAGCGATTGCTGATCTCGGCCAAATGATAAAAAAGCAGGAGACGGAAAGGGCGAAATTGATGGCTCTTCGCGGAGTTGATGCGGGGGCTTGATGTGACAGGAACCAGTAAGCGATAAATATCTTGTTTTGAAACAGAATGTGTGATGGACCTGTGCCTGGAACAAATGGCGTTATCGTAAAGTCTGCTTCTTCCGAAATTAATCCGGCTGTCTTACTGGCCAGGGCCGCATCCGCAAGCTCAAGAAAAAACTTCGTGCAGCTTTTCGACAGGCAGGTGATAATAAACCGGCTTCATGTGCTTGGGGCTTACGAAAATGCTTGTGCGACCCATGCTGCAGGCGATAACATATCAAAAAGTCTTGTTATGGAAATGCTGCTTTTTGTGGCCATGACAAGGCAGATAAATGAAGCAGTGGAAATGGTTGGGATAAAGGACAACAGGGACTTCTTGGTTTTTTCAAACTCGAAGAAATCGTATGATGCATTCAAAGGCGTACTCAGCAAGGCCACGGATTTTAATCCGTTGAAATCACAGTCATACAGCACAGCAAAGAAGTGGGGAATAAGGGAGACTGACCACCTCGATGAAAGAATACTTCAAATGATGGCTCTGTCTAGGTTGCAGTGACGTTGTTGCCGCTTGTGCTGTAGAACCTTATGCTCTCGATCCCTATGCTTGACTGGTAGCTTGACGGCACAACGAACACGTAGGCGTTGCCGTAAGGACCTGATACCATCGTTGTATTAACAGAATAGCCGGACAAGGTAGTAGTAACATTGAAAGTCGATATGAGGACAGGCGATGTGCTGCCTATTTCATATATTGCAATCTGCGACTTGGCGCTAGCTACCGCGTCAAGGCTTATTGTCGCGTTTATGTAGCTCCTGAGCTCTGGGTTTTCCAGATCCTGCGAAGTTAGGTTCACGCCGCTTGCATACGGGGCATAAACAAGTATTACTGCGGTACTGTTTACGGGCGTCCAGAGCGTCGTTTCTGATCCGTTTATCAGGGTTTGATAGCTGCCCCACTCCGCAAGCGATGGATACGCAACGAAGCTCTTGAATAGCGTAGCAGATACTGCATTCTGCGTGTTGAATGCTATTGTTGTATTGTCATTGTATATTGGGTCGCCGAATACGCCTGCAAGATAATCCGCCAATCCTTCAAGGTTTGCCGTTGAGTATGCATCCTTGCTGAGCGTAACTGTTCCAACGTTGTAGTTGTACATTGTAAGGAGGCTTTCATTTAGTGTGCTCTGGTTGACCGGGCTCTCATATACTGGAGTGATATTTTCCTCTAGCTCCGTTGCCTGGACCGCAAGCGGTATGTTGTAGAGCGAAAGCAGCTGTGTTGTGTTCTCCCTGCTCACATAACCCCCTACCAATGGCTTCTTTGTCGCTGTGGAATAGTACGTGTATAATCCTGGATAGAAGTTGGGCTCGTTGCTGTACTGGTTCGGAAGCGCTGGAAGGGCCAGCACGCTGAAGTTCTGGTATGGGAGAGTTCCGAGATAAGAATAAAATTGTGGTACGCTCATTATTGTAGTCATTTGGCTTAGCATCTGGGAGCTGGTGGGAGTCCCATTGTTCTCTATGAAGAAGAGTATGAGTATTACTCCAAATACTAGCAGCCATCTCTCCCTTGGCGCGTTCATATCGCTCTTGAGCCTCTTGAGTCCCAGCGCGGCAAGTACATAGATCCCTATTCCAGCCAGTATGAAAAATCTGCCTGGCTCGCGAACGATGTTTATCACCGGAAGGAGGTAGTAGAGCGAGAACAGGCTTGGTATTGCGGTAACATATCCTCCTATCTGTATGTTTGGACCAAGGCAGAACAGGATGAATATTATTGCTATCCCTATCCAGAGAAGGTCATTCTTCCATCCTCGCAGCAACTCGTATGCTGCAAGGGCTAGCGCAACGTACCCAATATAAGCTTCCTGGGCAGTCACGTCATAGGTATAGATGAATGAATAGTACTTTGAGAGAGAGTTGAATATTCCATTGTATGGGCTGGGGAGGAAAAACGATAGGATGTCATCGCTCCACAGCTGGTCGTTCTGGGGTATGTTTGCATAGTTGACTGTTGCCAAGCCTCCCGGGGACGTTATGGTGCTTATCAACGGTAGATACGCCCAGAAGCCCACGATGAACGCTATGATTATGAACTCTGCCCCGAACTGTAGGAGCCTGACAGGGTTTATCGTGCTTCTCTTCTTCTTTGATATCAGGTAAGCGCACAGGACAGCAAAGAGCAGTAACAATGTCATGACGCCAAGCTCGTAGGAGCCGGCTAGGTTCGCGAAAGTGAAAGATATTCCAGC
>JASHSJ010000028.1 GCA_030040895.1 Microcaldota archaeon
CTTGGAGATCCAGAAAAGCGCAAGCAATACGACACATTCGGCCCTGAAGGGTTTGGACAAAGGTTCAGTCAGGATGACATATTCAGGAACTTTGACATAAACGAAGTTCTCAGGCAGATGGGCGTGAACTTCGAGGATATGGGATTCAGTGGCTTCGGAGGAAACATGTTCGAAGAGGGCATGGGATTTGGACAACCGCAAGAAGCTAGTGGTGTAAATGTATATCTCTCATTCAACGACATAGAAAGAGGAGTAGAAAGGGAATTCGAAGTTCAGCGGAGAAAGGTATGTGATAATTGCAAGGGCAATGGAGCAGAGCCAGGATCCAAGCAGAGCAAATGCCCGACTTGCAATGGGAGAGGAAGGATACAGGCAAGACAGAGCGGACCGTTTGGAGTCTTCATGTTCGACACTATGTGCAACAAGTGCAAAGGAAGAGGAAAGATCTACGATAAAGAGTGCAGAGAGTGCAGAGGAAGGGGCAGCATAGTAGTGAACGAGAAGTTCAGGATCAAGGCAGAGAAATCAGGAAAGAAATCTTTCTTTGGTTGAATTCTTACTTCAACCTTATAGAATCAAGATCCATTGGAGCCCTTGCATCTGCGTGTAACATCCTTCCCGCCATCCTTGCAAGATCTTCGCACTTTTGTTCTTCTCCGTGCATAGTGTAGACATTCTTCGGCCTTGGCCTTAGGTTTTCCAGATAATCGATCAGCTGCCTTCTGTCAGAATGACCAGAGAATCCTTCTACTGTCTTGACATTCATCTTTATCTTGATCGGGCTTAGTTTTCCATCGTCATCTGGAAGCGCCACTTCGCTCAATCCATTCTGCAGCCTCCTTCCCAATGAGTTGGTGCTATTATATCCAACGAATATCAACTGGTTCTTCTCGCTCTCCGCAAGCTTCTTGAAATACTCAACGCTAGTTCCTCCGTTCATCATACCTCCGCTGGCCAGTATTATACCTGGACCTGTGTCCTCAAGTATATGTTCTCTTTCTCCTCTTACCACCTCGAATATCTCGCTCTCGAACGGGCTCTTATTGCTAAGGATTCTGTTCCTTATGCCTTCCTTGAGGTATTCAGGATATGCAGTGTGGATTGCACTTGCCTCCAATATCATACCGTCAAGATAAACAGGAACGTCGATCAGCTTTCCTTCTTTTCCTATGAAACTTTCTAGCGTTAGCATTATCTCCTGACTTCTTCCCACTGCGAACAATGGAATAAGAACCTTCCCGCCGTTTGCTACTGTTCTCTTTATTGTCTCTACCAGTTCCATCTCGCTGTTCCTTCTGTTTGGCGTTATGTCATTCTGTCCTCCGTATGTACTTTCGCAGAACAACGCATCGATTCTTGGATACCTTATCGTTGCTGAGTCAAACAATCTTGTGAATCCATACTTCATGTCGCCAGTGTGGACTATGTTATACGTTCCTTCCCCTACATGAAGATGTATCTGACCACTTCCCAGCACGTGTCCTGCGTTGTGATATGTAAGCTTGAGCTCATCAGTTATGTTTGTGACCTCGCTGTATTCTCTTGTTATCGTATGCATGAGCATTTTCCTTACATCTTTTTCATCATACAGCGGCGTTCCTCCGCTCCTCTGCACGAGTTTTATGTAGTCATTTAGCAACAGTGCTGCGAGATCCCTTGTTGGAGGGGTGCAATATACTGGCCCGTTGTAGCCGAACTTGAATAGATATGGTATAAATCCGATGTGGTCCATGTGCGCGTGAGTTACCATTACTGCGTCTAGCTCGTTTATTGAGAAGTTCGCGCTGTCAAGATACGGGAATGCCTTGTTCTCCTCTCCCTTTCCATTAGCTTCAACTCCTTTTGCTGATGGCTCTGGGCTCAGTCCACAGTCAAGCATTACCTTTGATGATGGGGTTTCAAGCAGCAGGCTGCTTCTTCCCACTTCTCTGAATCCTCCAAGCGCAGTTGCCTTCAGCCATTCGCTCTTCATGATCACTTTGTTTATGTTCTTGCCTACTCCAGTGAGAAACTTCTTCCTGAACTCAGCCTCATTGAACATCAACTGCCTTACTCCAGCTATAACATCACTGTGCATGGTTGGGGTCCTTACAGCCCTCGGCGACCAGTTTGTCTGCTTTGCTATCTCCTTCAGCGTGCTTCCTCCCTTTCCTATGACAAGTCCTGGCTTCATCGCCTCTATGTGGACTTCGCAGAATTCTGGCACGAACTTTATAGATGCCACTACCGCTTCCTGAGGCACAGTCTGCTTTATTACCTCCAATGCCTTGTCCGGATCCATCAGCACAGTCGGGTCTGCCCTGACTATGAGCTTCTTCTTTATTGATGCTGCTATGTTTCGCACTATTGAATCATTCTCATAGACAGGCCTCGGGTTCTTGAGATAGACCACTATGTCAGGCCCTTCGAACTCTGCCTTGACATACTGCGCATCGGCTGGCAGCATGCTCTCTATCTTGTTGAACAGCTCTTCTGAATGGAGTCTTGGCTGGGGCTCCCTATGATTAGAATCTTGCACTTGTATCACTTATACTACTGGTGTGTTGCATCGGCACCCACGATTTGTGAATGATTACTGGACTGAAAAACCGCCTGAAAATAAAATACAAAAACAAACACTTACTTTGCAGCTCCTGTTGCCTTCTCTAGGTCTTTGCCCGTGTATTCCGTGTATCCGGACTTGGTTATCGCAACAACCGTCATGTTGTCCCCTGTTGCAGAATCCCTCTTCATCGCAATCGCAAGAGCTCTTGCCACTCCTTTTACTGCGTCCTTTGTAGTGACCCCTTTCTTGTACATGTCCTCTAGATATCCTAGTGCTGTCAGTGATCCGCTGCCTGTTGCCGCGAACTTTGATTCCTGAGTCAGTCCCCCTACTGCATCTAGGCTGTACAGCTGCGGTTCATCTCCGTTCAGCCCGCCCAGCACTAGTCCAACGTAATATGGCATCATCTTGTTCTCCTGGAGCACTATTGATAGAAGGGAAGCTGCTGCCCTTGGTGACAATGGCTTGTTCTCATTCATCTTGTAGAGCTCGTTGTTTACCTTGAGTATTCTCACTATTTCCTGCGCATCGCCAACTACGCCAGCTATCGTGAGTGCAAGGTTGTTGTCTATCTTGAAGACCTTCCTCGCTTCCGAACTTGCTATGAACGTGTCCATAGTTGCCCTGCTGTCAGCTCCAACAACGACTCCATCCGCGCACACAATTCCTATGGTAGTAGTTCCCTTCATGTTCTTCTTATACATTTCAGAATCACTCATTTGATTCACCAAAAATCACAATCACCCATGCCCGATTCCTCAGGCCTGAAACAGCATCAATGATACGTGAACACGTCAATAAAAAAGAAAAAAGTGTCGCGATACTATTATCAATACATACCTATATAAGGCTTTCTTGCATCAGATCAGTTCCACGACACTGCCGCTTCCTATCATGTTATTTGTCTTGTCTATTGGCTCGCAATAAACAAAGGTCCGATAGACTTTTGTCACTTTGACATTGTAGGTATTTCCAATCCTGGTCTTCGCGTTCTTTATGAAAGCGACTACCTCCCCTATCCTGCCTATCCCTTCGTCCCTCGTGCTTTTTGCGTCCACCCGCACCTGGTGAATTGTACCAGGCGCTAGCTCTACCTCGTTTATTTCCGACATCCACTCCACCGCTAAGGAATCGGTAAGAAAGCTTTTAAGCGTATCCTACAAATTCGGTTTACCTTCTTGCCCTTTTCCTTGTATTTCTACGTCTGTAAGGTATCATAGTGTAGTAGAGTAGGGTTCCAATCACGATGACAAAAATTGCCACAATAACTGCTGCCGTGTTCCTATATGAATCAATGATCTGGAGCTGCTGATCTGCGCTCTGTCTTGCCATAGTAAGAAGGGACAAACTCTGGCTCGGATTGCTAGTTGATTCGTTCTGGGCTTTTGCCAGAAGTGCGTATGACTGGCTAAGATTCGGATAAAATATCAGGTATCCACTCTCGTTCACTGTCTGTATATATGCGGCTGTCGAGTTTATCTGCTGCTGCATGGAACTGTTTGTCTGGGAATAAGAAACCGATACGATAATCAAAAAATAAAAAACAGGCGCTATCAGTCGCGCCATGTTATTGGCCACAGCTTCACTCAGAGATTCACATCTATGTTGAGCTGCTCCTTTAGCTCACGGTATCTGTTCCTTATCGTGACCTCAGTGACTCCGGCCACGTCGGCCACTTCCTTCTGTGTCCTTCTCTCGCCGGCCAGCGCTCCTGCAATGTACACCGCAGCTGCGCTCACTCCAGTCGGGCTCCTTCCGGATACTAGACCTTTCTTCATGGCGTCCTTGAGCAGTACTATTGACTTCTCCTGTGCTTCTCCACTCAACTTCAACGCTGTTACGTATCTTGGAACATAGCTTATCGGGTCCGTTAGTGGTATCTTCAGTCCCAGCTCATGGGATATGACCCTGTATGCTCTCCCTATTTCCTTCTTCTGAAGTCCGGATATGTTTGATATCTCGTCGAGGGTTCTTGGCATTCCAGCTTCTCTGCAAGCTGCGTATATTACAGCCTGGACTACTGTCTCAATTGGCCTTCCCCTTATGAGATTGTTTTGCACGCACTTTCTGTAAAGAAGCGCTGCGCTCTCCCTTATGTTTTCTGGAAGCCCTAGATAGCTTGAAACCCTTGTGAGCTCTGGTAGCGCTATGAGGTAGTTTCTCTCACTTGAGCTCGCTATGCTTGCTCTCTTGTGCCACTTTCTCATTCTATATAGCTGGGCCTGCCTCTTTGATGGAATCCTTACCCCCCTTATGTCCTTGTTGTAAAGGTCTATCTCAGTAACAAGGCCCCTGTTTGGCTTAGTGTACTTGATCGGGGCTCCTGTTCTTGCCCTTGCATTTCTCTGGTCGCTGTCAAATGCCCTCCATTCAGGACCAGTGTCAGTAATATTCTCTTCTATGACAAGGCCGCAGTTGTTGCAGACAAGCTCTCCTCTTTCATTATCAAATACTATGTCTGAGCTTCCGCAGCTGGGGCAATGCGTAACTCTCTCGTGCTTTGCAAGCTGTCTTTCAGGGAAGTCGGGTGCTGGTGCATCGACGCTGCCCATCTGCGGTTGTGTCCTTTTGAACTGCATCTCTTCCATTCTTGCAGAGCCCCTTGACGGTGACTCTATGCTTAGCTTGTTGCCCTTTACCACCACTTTCCTTGATTGCTCCGCTGGCGCGCGTGCTGGCTTTGATGCCCTCCTTGCTGCCCTCGGCGCTTTTGCCCTTGCTTTTTGCTTAATTTTTGCCTTCTTTGCCATGTCATTCACCTATTTTAGCGCGTTCATGCTCAATCGATGATTACGTCGAGAGAGCCGTAAAAATCTACGAAATCTTTTTAAACGTATGCAAAATCAGTTAACAATATTATGAAGGAACACATATTTAAATCTTTCGGCGTCCTTCCGTCTATGCCTAAGGATATGTTTTTAAGCATATCATGGCCGGAAAATCGCCAATTTTCGCCCCGGTTCTTTGATCTTCAGGTACAAAAACGTCAAAAAAAATCTCATAATTTCAAATTTAATAAGATTTTTAAGCTAGTTTTACCTCATCGGAATCTATGAAGGTAAAGACATTTGGATACGTTGTACTTGGCATAGCAGTCCTAATGCTGGGACTCTTTCCTGTCGCATATAGGTTTGCAAACAGCACGGATCCACTTACTCTCGCGCTATATATAGCACTGGTTGGAACTGTCGCATCGTTCATTTTGATGATGTATAAGGGCACACAGGGGTATCTTGTTGGCTACTTCACAAAGAGAACCCCGCTTCTTGTTATACTTGCTTGCGGGCTTCTTGAATTCGCTGGGATCAACCTAATATTCAGCTATACAACGCACTACATAACGGCGAGCCTGGTTGCAGTAATATACAGGACATGGCCGCTCATGGCTCTGCTCCTTGCCCCATTACTGCTCAGGGAACGCATATCGAAGATGGAGCTTCTTGGAGTATTCATAGCATTCGCTGGCATGGCCATTGCTTTCCTCTGGACCAGCGGCAATTCTCTAACAGGAGTAGCTTTGCCAGCGCTGGCGTTAGTGTTCCTAGCTGCGCTTATGGACGCAGTAGTGAGCTCGCTGCAGAAAAGGTACAGTTATGAGCTGACGAGCTTGATATTTGCATTCAACCTTGTGTCTGCTGCTGCATTGCTTCCTATAGCCTTGTACTTCAATGCAGCATCGCCAGACTTCACATCAAGCATAGCTGGCGCAGTCATATTCATAGGAATATTGCAGAATGTCCTCATAACGTTCTTCTTCATACTGGCTTTCAGGAGCGTGAAGACCTCTGTTGCGAGCAATGCCTTCATGCTCGTGCCGTTTGCAACGATGGTATTTGAGTTCTTGATACTTGGCCAGCCTATAGTCCTGGCCTATGTTGCAATGGCAATATCGGTCTGCATAGGATTCGTAGTTGTCAACATCAGGTCAAAGAATGCTAGCAGTTATGTTGCAAGCAGGAAGGACACCGCGCTTCCGACCATATATGATGTTACAAGCGCATTCGTCAGCACAGGAAGCGCCGGCGTCTCACGGGCTATGCACGCCGGAGGAAAGGTACTTGCCTTCTACAAGAAGGTGGAGGCTTCTGGAATGGACAGGGGTATTGACATGGTAGAGAAGATGAATGATGATGGCAGCGCATATGGGGAATGCTTCCTCTTCACCAGCGTGGATCCTGCTGATGGCATCAGGCCAGCCGAGATGGAATATGTTAAGGAGATAGTGGGACACGGGGACGATGACCTAGTGGTATTGGGAGCCGGAGAGCCTAGCGCCGTGGAGCATGCATTCGAAGAGCTGCACAGCAAGCTCCAGTAATCATGGGATGGTTGTTACCAGATACTCGTTCTGGTGGTATCCTGACTTCACGTCTATGTTCCTGATCGGCATTTCTCCCTTTATTACCTCTTTTATGACAGCCGAGCTCATCTTGGGATTGTCAACAGAGTATATCTTTCTATGGGTTTCGACGCTTGCCTTCATTCCCTCCTTGATGTCGTTGTAGGACGCCCATATGAATGCAAAATCTGCGCCCGTTGATGATATCATCATCTGGAACTCATTCTGGACGGGGACTTCGGTCTCTGGCTTGAGGTACATTGCCTTGCGCTCGCGCTCTATCCTCTTGAGAATGCCCTCATTTATTGTCGCGTAATTCGCAAAGAACACTATGTTGTTCTTGAGGACCGGCTTGCGCATCACCGCGGTATATGCTTTGATTAGGCGTTGGTTGTTTATCCTGCCGAGCTGATATCTGGTTATGTCTTCCTTCAGCCCTATTCTCTTGGAAAGATCCCTTATTGGCATCCTGGATTCCTCATTCAGCGCGACCAGTATCCTTTTTGTTGATTCCTCAAGGTTGGCCTCCATTATCGTCTCATTGCTGACAGGTACAAATCCCAGATGCGGAAGGACTGCCTGTGAAGATCTTATCCTTACACCGTATTTTGAAAGCAGAACGCCTAGTCCTACCTCCATATTCATGTATGCGCTTGAATCCTTTGCGAGCGCAAATATCAGCAGATCGAAGTCTCCTTCTGTTATGGCAGCGAACTGTGTCGCCTTGCTGCCCATGAATATTTTCTTGAGCTCTGATATCTTTGGCTTCTTGCTGAACTTGACGTTGATTATGTAGAATGCGCCGAATCCCATGTTCTCGTAGTTCAGCTCAAGCGTATAGTGAATGTCTAGCGCCTTCTCAAGCGCAGCTATCCTCTCTGATATTGAATGCCTTGATATCTTGTACTTCTCGGATAGCTCTGTTATTGTGATTCTTGAATCCGTGCAAAGCTCTCTGAGAATCCTCCTTGACAGGTCGCTTATCTCCACCATGCACTCATATTCAATGCTTTATTTTAAATACTTTATCAGGGGCAGAGCCATTAAATCCCTTGACTGAGAAGTAGCATCATGGATACAGAGCAGCTAAGGAAACTCCTCCTTCCAGAGATAACGGAAACAATAGCAAAGAGAGGCATGAAGGGACTTACTCCGCCGCAGGCGGGTGCTATTTCAAAGGGCCTTCTTGACGGCAAGAGCATGCTGATAGCATCGCCAACAGCCAGCGGGAAGACGTTGGTTGCAGAAATTGCATGCGTCAATTCCATACTGCGCCACAGGAAGAAATCAGTTTATGTCGCGCCCATGCGCGCGCTCGTCATGGAGAAGTTCAACGAGTTCAGGGAGCTATATCCTTATCTAAAGACCGCAGTGTCGATCGGGGATCTTGATTCGAGCGATGCTTGGCTTCATGATTATGACATGCTGTTCGTGTCAACAGAAAAGCTTGATAGCCTCATCAGGCATGGTGTGAGCTGGCTGGGCAGCGTAGGCTGCATAGTATTCGATGAAATACACATGCTTGGAGACCAGTCTAGAGGGCCCACGCTTGAAATCCTTATAACAAAGCTGTCATCAATCTGCAACGCACAGATGATAGCACTCAGCGCAACTGTAGGAAACGCTAATGAGATAGCTAAGTGGCTGGGCGCCGAGCTGGTTGAAAGCGACTATCGACCTGTTCCACTTAAGAAGGGGGTAGTCCACGAAGGCATGGCCTACTACATCAATGATGCTGGAGAGGAACAAGAAATGCTGGAAGGATCAAACAGGCTCCAGGATATTAGAGTTCTTGAGGACACGCTGTCCAGAGGAAAGCAGATGCTCGCTTTCTACTCAACAAAGAGGAACGCAGAAGCTGGTGCGGTCAAGCTCTCCGAGCATACGATAAAGAAACTCAGCAAAGAGGACAAGGATCAACTGGACAGGATAGCGGATTCCATACTCAACGTGCTTGACAGGCCAACGGAGCAGTGCATCAAGCTCTCAAAGCTCGTGAGATATGGAATTGCATTCCATCACGCAGGACTGCTCAACGCGCAGCGCGGATTGGTTGAAGACGCATTCAAAAGAAACCTGATAAAGGCAATCTGCGCAACTACCACTCTTGGTTATGGAGTGAATCTTCCGGCCCATACTGTCTTGATAAGGGATATCAGCAGGTACGACAACGGGGGCAACGAGATGCTGGGGATCAATGAGGTCCTGCAGCTCTTCGGCAGGGCGGGAAGACCGAAGTATGACAAGGAGGGCAGGGCACTAATGATTGCTGCGTACAAGGAACGCGTGAGAGAGCTTTATGAAAATTATCTTGTAGCAAAGCCCGAGGCAATAGATTCAGGGCTTGGAGTGGCCCCAATCCTAAGAACGCACATACTGGCATTCGTTGCCGAGAACTTCATTCATGACAAGAAGCAGATGCAGAAGTTCATGGCGAAAACATTCTATGGATATCAGTATGGCAATATGCGCCACATAAACAACGTGATAGATGAAGCGCTGTCAGACCTGATGAAATTCGGGTTCATAGAAGAGAGCGCACGCGATGAATATATTGCAACAAAAGTTGGCAAAAGAGTTAGCGAGCTTTACATAGACCCGCTATCGGCTTGGTGGATAATAAACTCGATGGATTCGAAGAACGATACGATAGAGAATCTCTACATGATAGCAAATACTGCCGAGATGCGACCTTATGTAAGAAGCACAGAGGAAGCAGAAGAAATGTTCGCTGCATACAGGCACATGAAAATGCCGAAGCAGCTGTTCGAGGAATTTGACAAGATGGACTATGGATATTATGATCCTGTTAGGGGTTTCAGCACTGCACTATTGCTCAACGACTGGATGGAAGAGCAGAAGGAACAGGACATTGTCAAGAAATATCGATCTACTCCTGGTGAACTCTACTCGAAGCTGTCAAACGCGGACTGGATGATATACTCTGCAATAGAACTGGCCAAGATAACGCACAAGACGCAGCATGATCTGATAAACATTAGGATAAGACTAAGATATGGAATAAAGGAAGAACTACTTGACCTTGTCAGGCTTGAACAGGTTGGAAGGGTTAGGGCCAGGACCATGTTCGTGAATGGAATTAGAACGGTATCTGACATAAGGAATAATAAAGAAGCAGTGACAAGGCTCTTTGGCAAGGAAATTGCAGCAAAAATACTAGCACAGCTTGATTAGATGGAAATACGCTCAGATGGATTGGAAGTATATCTCAAGAGCCCGGTGACTGATGACGCCAGTGAAATCACAAGAAGGGCAGACGACTATGACATCGCTTACAACATAGCAAGGTGGGGCAGCTTTCCCCATCCATATACGATATCTGATGCGCTCTCATTCATAGAAAACGCTGCAAAGTTCCAGAGGGAGGGGCTCGAGTTCCACACAGCCATCAGACTTGTCGAAGATGACATGCTCATAGGCATGATAGGGCTCAAGCAGATAGATCTCAAGGACAAGAAAGCCGAGATAGGATATTGGATAGGCAAGCAGTTCTGGGGCAAGGGATACGGCACCCAGGCCGCATCCCTCATGTCCGGATACGGATTCGGGGTGCTAAATCTCAACCGGATTTATGCCAAGACCTTTGACTTCAACAGGGGCTCTCTCAGGGTTCTGGAGAAAGTTGGATTCGTGCGTGAAGGAATCCTTAAGCAAGATACGTACCACAAAGACCGGTATGTTGATGAGGTTTTGTTGGGACTACTGAGCAAGGACTTCAAGCACAACCTCAAGCTTGTTATAAAGTGAATGTTCCGCTATTGGCCAGTTTATGAGCCGCTTAAATACCTTTTTCTATAATGTTCTTGCTGCGTGTTTACATGTATATACCAAAGTCAACTGTGAAGAGGATATTGAAGATGGCAGGGGCACAGAGAGTTGGGGATGATGGAACTGCAGTGCTCCATACGTACATAAACAGGGTTGCATTCGCGACCGCAACGAGGGCAGTAAGGCTTGCAAAGCACGCGAAGAGGAAGACGATAGTGGCCTCTGACATCAAGCTGGCCATAAAGGAATGATCAGACAGGGATTCCGAACAGTTTGAGTATCACTAATACTGCGACAGCAGGAAGACCGAATATCGCAACTACTAGTATCACTGGTATGCTTATTATTATCCCAAGCGCGAAGATGGAGTTCAGCAGGAATATTATAATGAGCCCTACTATGCTGTTGATCAGTAGATGTACGCCAATCCTCAGTATGATGTAGAGTATTATTGCTATTATTACTACAAAGACTGCCTGGACGAATATGGTCTGACTGAATATGGACCCGGTTAGTGCGCTCAACTGCAGCAGAAACGGCACGAGGTACATGATAGTCTATTTATCTCCCATAATAAATAGTTTGTGGAACCATACGGTGCGCTCATTATTTTAAGCTTTACGCCATAATAATAGTGGTGGCGGGCGGGCAGCCTACCGAAAGGAGGAAGCTCCCATCATACAGAGCATGCATGGCCCAAGGCCTAATTCGGAACAGAAACGATACCATAGCTATACATAAGCGATGACACAACGAGCGTATGGTTATGGATGAAACGCGTCGATGCGCATGCGGTGAGTATGCAAGGCTATATGCCGCTCAGTCTAATGCTGCCTAAAACAAAAATGGGGCTACGGCCTGCCACTATGATGATACAATGGATAGTTTCTGGGGCTTCTTGTTTGCAAGGAAGAAGACCATTGAGACAAGAATGAGCGGGGAAGACAAACTCTCAATAATGGAGTGGAACGATCAGAGGGCCCTTTTCTTCAACAACATACCATACTCCAAAATCACAAAAGGGTCGTATTTCACAGGATCTTATTATGATTTTTTCATACCGCTGCCGTCGATATTTAGGAAGAACAGCGTGAAGATGCTGATCCTTGGGCTTGGGGGCGGGACTATGCCATACCAGATGAGAGGATTCTATGGCAACAAGGTCAAGATAACGGCCGTTGAGCCTAACAAGGACATGATAGAAATGGCAAAGAAGTTTGTGCCCAGAGGCCTTAAAAATACACGGGTAATAATGGATGACGGATTCGGGTACCTAAAAGCTCAGAGGGAAAAATATGACATACTGGTGCTAGACGCATACGTAAGAGACCACATGCCAGAGCCGTTTTATACTGAAGAGTTCATAAACCTGGCGAATAAGGCGCTAGCTGCAGATGGAATACTGGCCATAAACTTCGCATTTGATGCGATAAGGCTCCCGATGTACATCAGGCGCTTGAAAAAACATTTCAAACAAGTTTACAGGCTCAGCCACATAATGTTTGGCAACTACATAATCATATGCTCAAAGAAGCTGGGCAAAGACGAGATACTGAAACGCGCAAATCTCGGCGTGGTCAAGGATGGCCAGCTGAAATCTATTCCTCAACTCTACAATAACATGTAGAGTCATTTGTGCTTTAGAATTATCACGCTGCCGTTGACCGCATAGACATAATATGATGAATTAGTTAGGAAGCTTTGCGTTATGTTGTAATCGTTGAACGACGGGTAAGTCCTGTTATAATCGATTGCAAGGTCAGCGATAACATAATCCGGAACAAAGAATTGCTGTCTTGTCATGATCTCCATGTCCTGCCTGGAAAAAACGTGTGGCGATATGAAATATTCCGTCATCAACGATGCATTAGCGGGCACTTGATTTATCGCCCAGTCAAGATGCGAATATGATATCTGATCAGAGGTATTGATGGACAGTAGGAAGTCCTCAGATAGGCTAGACGCATTTTTGTTTATCACTGCGAAGGGCATAAGGAACACTATGATCGCAGTAAAAATAATTATGGTGTATCTAACAGTAGTGTCATTGAAATTAAGCCTATAGTCCTTGGCAGTGCGATAGATAAATTCCGCGAACATTCCCTTCTTTTGCTTCATAAGCATGAGCCCTAATATCGCAGCGATTATGGTACCGCCAATAATGTATGAGAAATAATGATACCACACAGTTTGAAAGAATTCCGGGCTTCCCTCAAGGTAAAATGCCTCTATCAGCCAAACTGAAGCCAGAACACCAAAGACTATAGGATCAAAGAATACAAGTATGCCGAGGAAAAGGAGTCCGGTCAGCAATGCATATTCTCCGTAGAACGGGAGAAATTCAATATGATGCGGTAGACTCGCCAGAGTGCCGGTCGGAGTTGAAAGGAAGTTGAGTACCTTGAAATCCGGCGGTATGCCAAGGTAGGAGGTGGAATAGCTGGTAGAAAGTATTTGTATAGCAACCTGATACGCGAGTAGCGCCAATATCGATATGATAACAGCAGCTGCCGCCATACGCAGCCTTGTACTTCTTGTAGCCTTCTCCTTCGTATGTCTGTAATCATAAAGAAACAGCGCTATGCCCAGCGTTATGCCAAGAAGGGGAACTATCTCTATCGAACACAGGAGCAAAAGCAGGAACAAATAGAAGAGCTTCTTGTTCATCTTCATGTAGAAGTAGAATGTCAGCAGCAGGAACGGGATTATGAAGAGCTCCGCGTGGTAATCGTAGACCATTATGCCATGAACCCCCGGATTGATCAGGAATGCGATGCAGAACCACAGTCCCCATGAGCTGCTCTTAATAAGGTCACGTACTATGAAAAACACGATGAGTCCAGTAAAACAAGTTACAAGATCTTGAAAGACAAGCAGGGTGAGCATCGACTGATAAAGGTAAAAGAAAGGCAGCACGAGCAACTGCGTTATTTCTATGTGATCCCAGAATACAAGATATTCAAGTCCACCAATCAGATTTGCGTAATGGACATGCCAGTACATGCTGTACGCCGCTATGCCGGCATCAGAATACTCATGGAAGGTGTTATACGCATTTATCGAAAAAGAGACCCAGTATACTGCACTGATGGCTGTTATGGCGACCGCTATCCAAAGAAATATGCGGTCCTTGTCCAGCTTCATGCTATCCTCAAGCATGAGTAAGTATAAATATGAGAAAGTTTAGTGACTTTCTCGGATTGAATGGTAAATAGGGGAAGGTTGCCACACTTCACTCAAGCGCAGCAGCTTGACAGGCAGCTTGTTGACGAGCTCTTTGAAAGAGCCGATAGACTTAGACAGCGGCCATCGCTGTCTCTAACTGGAAAGATCCTCGTACTTGAATTCTACGAACCTAGTACCAGAACAAGGCACAGTTTTGAGTCTGCAATGCTAAGGTTGGGAGGAACATATACTAGCACTGAAAACGCAGAGGTCTTCTCTTCGAGTGTGAAGGGAGAAAGCTACGAAGACACTGCAAGAGTGATAAGCAGCTATGGAGATGCCATAGTAGTGCGATCAAAAGAAACTGGTGTGGCTGATAGGATGGCAAAGGTCAGCAGTGTTCCTGTCATAAACGCTGGAGATGGCACGGGCCAACACCCGACTCAGGCTCTCCTCGATCTCTACACAATAAAACTTGAAACAGGAAGATTGGATAAGCTAAAGGTTGTAATAGTCGGTGATCTTGCACATGGGAGGACTGCAAGATCTCTCGCATATCTACTTGCTAAGTGCAGTTTAGATGTTGAATTGGTATTCGTAGCTCCAGAAGGCTTTGGAATAGGGAAGGACATAAAGGACCATCTTACCAAGCATGGAAAAAGTTTCACTGAAGAAACTGATCTCAATAAAGTATTAGGTGCAGGTGGAGTTGATGTAGTGTATCTGACTAGGCTCCAAAAGGAGAGAATGTCAGATGCAGAGTTTGAAGCTGCACATGGAAAGCTGGTATTTACTGAAGAAAGTCTAAAGCTTCTTTTGAAAGGAAACCCAAATGCTAAAGTTCTCCACCCATTACCAAAGGTGGATGAGGTTAAACTTCCAATTAATGTTGAAGAAGATAATCCAGCTATTGCATATTTCAGGCAATCCCGAAATGGTGTTCATATCAGGGCGGCACTGCTCGAATGCATATTAAGGGATTGAAGCATCTTGGCGGGGGCGAGATTTGAACTCGCGGCCTTTAGATTTCTCGTCATAGCACTTGGCTCAACACTCATAATGCTTTGCATATGAGTCTAACGCTCCACCAGGCTGAGCTACCCCGCCATGTCTAGAATTATTCTCGTTAAGATTAATAACCTTATTGAGCTCATGGCTCGCGCCATCTTACTTTCTTTATGGCTATGAGAACCATTGCTATGGATGCCCCAACCAGAACAATCCAGTCAAGCGCAAAGTTGAGCGGCGTTATTGTAATGAATCCGGCTGCCGCCTGCGCTATCTGCGCAGCATAGGTTGTTGGTGATATGTATGCAATGTACTGCCACGGCAGTGGTATGTAAGTGATTGGATAATAGACCGGAGGAATCGTTGACAGCAGCGTAGAAACCAGTCCTGTGAACGCCCAGCTCTGTATCACGTCAACCGATATCGTTGAGAGCAGGAAAGACAGCGATATTGAGAATATGAACATTATTACCATCACGGTCACCACGGTGAACGCGGCCAGCGATGTGAGCGGCACGAACAGTATCAGCAATATGCTCAGGAGTATGAAATTGGGCAGGAAGTAGAGCAGCTCAGACGCTGCCATGCCGAATATGTAGATAAATGCTGATGTAGGACTGCTCACTATCATGTCCTGGAACTTCATGTCATTCTTAAGATGAGCCAGATCGCCTTGCAGCGCCAGTCCAGACGATACCATTGTCATGACAAATGCGCCTTCTATCGCGACACCGAGCAGTGCCCCGTGGCTCACAAAGTTTATGACTATAAGGAATGCAAAGGGGCCAAGCAGCGAATTTACCAGCATTATTGGGAAGTTTTGCATCGGATATATTGCATTAATGAGTACCGATGCGAACAGCTGGCTTCCAATGCTTCTTCCTTTCATGCTACCACTCATCTTTTTCCTCGGTTTCCTCGTTTATTGACCTCTTGACTATGAAGTAGAATATCTGCTCCAGCGACACTGGGCTTGTTGAGAACCTTGTGCCCTTCCTTATGAGCTCCTTTGCTATCCTGTTGGCTTCCTTCTGCGTGGTCAGTATCTGCCTGTTTCCATCTAGGCCAGTGACGATCCTTCCAGCCCTGGGCTTTATCCTTGCCTTATTGTCAAATATGGTCAGTGAAAAGTCGTATTTGACGTGCGCCCTTAGCTCGTCCAGCGTGCCAATGTTAAGGAGCTTTCCGTTTTCTATGATTCCTATCTGGTCTGCGAGCCGTTCTGCTTCTTCCAGATAGTGCGTTGTGAGGAATATGAAATGATCTTTCTTGAGCTTATTGAGGAGATTCCAGAGTTCTGCCCTTGATATTGGGTCGAGGCCCGTGGTTGGCTCATCCAGGAACAGCATGCTTGCCTCCGAAGCCAAAACCGTCGCAATCAGCGCCTTCCTTTTTGTTCCTCCGGACAGATGTTGGCTTTGCACGTCAGCGTATTTGCCTATATTTACGGTCTTCAGCACCTCCGCTGCCCTATTCTTTGCATTTACATATGAAAAGCCACGATAGAGCAGATATGCGACGATCATCTGCCTCGGAGTTGTCCACATCAGCAATCTTGACTCCTGTGGCACCACGGCTATGAACTCGCGAACTTTCTTTGGGTCCTTTATCACGTCTGCCCCGTTTATCAGTGCGGTGCCGGATGATGACATCAGCTCCGTTGCGAGAATCCTGACTAGTGTGGTCTTCCCAGCGCCGTTCCTGCCTATCAGGGCAAATATTCCTTTTGTTGGAATGTCTATGTTGACTTTGCTCAGCGCAACAGTGCCCGTGCTGTAGACTTTGCCAACATCCCTACAGACAAGCCTGCCAGTTTGTTCCTGCATGGAACAGATTAGTGTGCTTAAGGATTTTATATGTTACCTGGTCCTCCTCCCTCTTGGACTTCACGTCTCATGTGGGCAACTCTCTCACCGTGTGCTCCGTCAAGGTCCCTCAAGAATTCTTGGTCCCTTCTCTCCAACAACGTAGTGAGGTGCTTTGTAACTACCTGTATAAGTGGCGCTTCCAAACCCGCTTCGCGTAGATGCCTTGCTGCATCCTTTACCAATGTTTCGGAAGCCGCCTGTGATTTTTCCTTAACTACGCCTACAGGCAGGCTTTCCGTCCAAGGCACATCCCATTTTCGTCTTTCTGCTGCCAAAGTTCTTCCTCCATTTTGCATGTATTTCACTCCAGTTTTAGAGAAAGATGTATGAGAGAAGAGCGTATATAAATGTTCGTAATTATTTTACGATTTACGTATTTACTATTTGAGCACCATACTGGTAGTAGTATCAACTACCCCTTTTATCGCCCTTATCTTCTCGATCGTGTCGTTGAGGCTTGCTATGTCCTTGGCGTGGACAAAGCATATTATGTCATAGCTACCCGATATTTCATAGACCTTGTCTACTCCAAGCTCTCGTATTGCCTGTGCGACTTTTGATGTAGGAACAGATTGCGCGTCGCCGACCATTACGACCGCATTAATCGCGTTCTTTATCTCTATAGTAAATTTCTCTATTACTCTGTCCTTGATGAGCTTCTTGACGCGGGACCTTATCGCGCCTTCGGTCAAGCCAAGCTTTTTTGCCATATCGACAAAAGATATCCTGCCATCTTTGACCAATATCTCAATTATCTGCTCGTCGGTTTTGTCCATTATAATGTAGGGGAACATGCCTTTTAATAGGTTATAATGCTATGGTGCGCTCACAAGATGCCCTGATATCGCAGTAGCCCCTATATATCCCGCAGTAGCGCTTGCTGCAAAAAGAGCAAGCCAGAATATTATAAGAATTAGGTGCCACCCCATCCATGCATTCTTCTGAAGGCCGGGAAGCCTGTCAGCTATGAGTGCAACCGGATATGCGAAAATTCCTGCAATACCATAGAACACATATAGCAGAAGGAGCGCAAGCGGCTCAAGAGTTAGCCCTATGGAATATCCCTGGTATCCGTATATTAGTGTCACTATACCCACCATGAGTCCGAAGAATCCCGCATACTCTAGATTTACCTTGAACCTTATCGCCAGTGCAAATGCCAGAACCACCAATCCGAACATTACGAGCGGATCGAAGAACAGTATGTTGTAGCTACCAGGCAGCGGCCATGTCCACTGGCCTATGAAACCTGATACAATAAGATAGCCTCCAACAAGCATCATCGGAACGCTTGCGCCTTCAAGATGATCAACATAGTCGTGGCGCTTGCGCCTGTAGAGCAGATACATGGAAGATATTGTGTACAGGAGAATGAATCCTGCAAAGCTTATTGTAAACAACAAGAATGCAAGATCATCTATGTA
>JASHSJ010000029.1 GCA_030040895.1 Microcaldota archaeon
GGCTTGCCTGGTAATCTTTTACGAAAACCAGAATTTGCCATGTTAAGGTTCGCATTTCTATAATCGAAGTTTATCCAAGGATCCATCCAGCCATTTCTTACCTTAACAAGGTAATGTCCAGCTGGATACCGCTTAGATCTTTTTATGAAAACGATAGAGTCATTACGAAACCTTGCTTTTCCTTTTACATACTTGTACCTATACTGCCTTTTTGCTTTGGCCAGCGCTGCGACTAGATCCTTACATAAGTAACCAAAAATGCGTGCACTATGCGCATCTTTGAAATATTTCTTCTTAGTTTGTTTGTAGTCTTTATTGATTATCCAAGCAACGCAAGCTATACCACAGCCGAAAGAGTCTTCCTGTGTTATTGATTTCCTCATATTACAACAGCGTGATTTGATGTTTAATAATCTTCTGTGGGGTCCATTGCACCCGTCCTCGAAGGAAATGTAATTGGACTCGGCGGGATTTGAACCCGCAACCTTTTCGTTGCGAACGAAACGCGCTACCGTTGCGCCACGAGCCCGTCGATAAGAGCTATTTAATCCTTGTTATTTATATCTTTAGTGATTCCGTGCCCTCCACATCAAAAGCAAAAGCAGGCAGCATTTCCAGATCAACAAGGCAAAAGATAGAGGGGATATTGGATAAAGTTATCAAAGACTTCAGCCCCACCGAGAATGAAAAGAAGATGATAATTTTTTATTCCAATATGCTGACAACAAGGCTCAAATCTGTTGTCCCGAAAAGCGTGGAGATCGCCTGGGTCGGCTCTACCGCAAGAGGAACGCAGTTGCGCGGGAGCTCAGACATAGACATATTCTTGCTTTTTCCCAGACATATGGACAAGGAGCAGATAAAGAAGAAGGGTCTTGAATACGCCAAGAAAACAGTAAAACCTGGGGCCAACGAATCTTACGTCATAAAGTATGCCGAACATCCTTACCTCAAACTCTTCCTAAAAGACATAGGCATAACTGCTGATATTGTGCCGGCGTTCAAGATAAGTGATGCAAAGGAGAGGATAACTGCTGTGGACAGAACCCAGCTTCATAATGAGTTCATGAGCGAGAAGCTTAGCCAGGTCCAGAAGAAACAGGTTATAGCGCTCAAGATGTTCCTGAAATCACACGGAATATACGGGGCTGGAGCCAGATACGAAGGGTTTTCCGGCTATTTATGCGAACTCCTGATATACCACTATGGAAGTTTCATTGGCGTGCTCGAAAACGCAGCATCGTTAAAGCTGCCAGTTCTCATTGACCCCCTCACAAGAGCGAACGGATCTTTGACACAGACGAAAGACTCGGTGGCCAGGTTCAAAAAAGAGTTCATAGTGATAGACCCTACCGACAAGAACAGGAACGTTGCCGCAGTGGTTTCAGATGAATCGCTTGGCAGGTTAATTGCGATATCAAAGATGATGCTGGAGAAGCCAAGCCTGGAATTCTTCTACGGACCAAGATACTCTGACACGTATTCCGCGCGCAAAATATCAAATATTAGGAAGAACCTCGGAATAGACTTGTATTTGCTCGCTTTCAAGATACCGGACATAACCGAGGAGATAATATGGCAGCAGACGAGAAGATTTGGGCATCAGATAGGCGGGATATTAAAGAAAAACGGATTCCCGCCCATAATCGAGCTGGAAAACGTCTCAGAAAAAGAAGCCATCATCGCGTTCTTCATCAGCGAAACATCGCACAGGCACAAGATAGCAGAAGGGCCCAGTATATTTATGGGAAGCGCGGCAGCCAAGTTCCTTAAGTCACATCAAAAATCATTGGGAATATTCTTCAGCAACAACAGGATATACGCACTGGAGGACTCGCAGTATAAGGGCGCTAAGCAGGTAGTAAACAAAGCGCTTGAAAGCCTGGAGAGTGCGCCGCGCTATCTTGAGAAAAAGAACGTCAAGATCTATGTCAATGACATACCTGAGGGCCTTGCAAAGCTTCTTTATGAGGCATTTGTGAGGAGGACAAGTCTGTGACTAGAAGCCCAGTCTCTTATTCTTCTCTATCAGCATTAGCAGCTCAGGCATTCTTGTGCCAATCTTCCCTCCCTTGGCTTGGCCGGGCCTGCCAAGCGTTTTCTTTATATAGGAAATTGCAGCTGCTTTGTCCTTTTCACTCTCGATCTCTATGACATTGGTTCTTTTTTTTATTCTGGCTCCGCAATAGTCGAATGTTTCTGATACTATGTTATCCCTTATCTTTTCTTTTGGATATCTTCTTGCTTTCATCCGCTGCAAAAGTGTTGTTAACCTAGCCCTTGTTACCAAAGCTAAATCGTATTTCACATCAAGTTCTGGTGCCAAATGCCCCACGATTATACTGACCTCAGCACCTGAGCCGCGCCCCGAAAGTGTTTTCCTGACCGATGAGGACAACCTTTTTACATCGACTATCCTGGTACCAAGCTTGTCTACCGAACCGTATAAATGATACTGGTCTACCAGATCATTCAGCTCTACAATGAAGACCTTCCTGCCTGTTTCTTGTAATGCCTTCTTGAGCCTCTTTGAGAATGTCGTCTTTCCAGTTGCCGGCACTCCGGTGACTGCTATGGTGAACGACCTTCTCATTATGATCCACTTTACGCGAAATAGACTTCAGCGGAGTCGAATAAACCGTTTATTTCTTCCTTGCTCTGGTCTAGCAGATAGGCGTCGTTCATTGGTATGTAGACCGTTAACATGTATGACTTTTCACCGCTGAACAGCCAGGATCCTATCTTCCTGTCCTTGTACATGAAAGAATAGTCTGCGATATAGCTGGCATTTGTTGCCATCTTATCTATAAAAGTAAGTATGCTCGGGTCTACGCTGTCAACAAATATTGTCTCGTCTCCTGTGCCATCTCTGTTTATCTGGACCGGCTTTATGAGTGGAGTATTGTGCTGCTTCGCCTGCATCGATATGTTCTGGCTGAGCTGCGAAGTTATCGCGTCTGCCTTGGTTACTGCGGCTATCAGTTCCTGCTGCTGGTCCTTGACTTCCTGCGTCATATCGTTCAGTATCTTGTTCGTATCTTCCTTCATGTTGCTGAACGTGATCCATATGTTTGCCTGTCCCTTGTAGTTTGCAGGGTTTGCGAGCATCTTCTTCAGATCAACCTTGTACTTCTGTCCGAGCCTGGAGCTGACCTCCGTCAGCATTATGTCAGTATAATCGCTCCAGTTCTCTGCCATCCCACCACTCATTATTTATTATTTGACGCCATCTATGTTCTCAAGGCAGGTTAATAAATATTTCCCTGGTGGAACCGTGGAAGATGCAAATGAGCCTATGCGCAGGAGGATAGAAAAAGACATAGCGATGTTCAATGGCAATCTTGCCAAGGTGCCAAAAGATGGCAAATATGCAAAGGTTGTGGAGCTTTCCAAGATGTACGCGAGCGATGCGGATAGCTACCTGAAGAAAGGAGACCTTTACACGGCATTCTCTTGCATATCATATGCGCACGGACTGCTGGATGCGGTGATACAGCTTGGCTGACAAGCCATATCTGGAAGGCAAGGCAGCCATAAAATACGGGGAAGGGGCCTTTCTAAATCCAAAGGCAAAGCTTCTTCGCGACATTAGCATGGCGTTCGTATCTGCTTTTGCAAAGAATGGATCAAGTCTTATTGATCCTACTGCGGCCACTGGAATACGTGGCATCAGGTACTATCTTGAGACACCGGCCAAGGATATTACATTCCTGGACATGAACAGGAGCGCTTTCCTATCTGCAAAGAAAAACATTTTATTCAACAAAGTGCGCGCGAAGACCTACAATAAGAGCATACAGGAATTCGCAAACTCAGATGGCGGCAGGTTCGATGTGGTGGACTTCGACCCGTTCGGGGGAGTGGCTCCAACGCTTTATGACATAATGAAGATGATAAAGAACGGATCTCTCCTTATGCTGACTGCGACCGACACTGCAGTTCTCAGCGGCGCCCACAGCAATGCCTGTATAAGGATTTATGGCGCCGTACCCATGCATAACGAACTGTGCCATGAAACCGGGCTAAGAATTCTGATAGCCTATGCTGCGTCACTTGCGGCGCAGTTCAATTTCGGCATAAGGGTTTCGCTTGGCATGTCATATGCACATTATTTCAGGGTATTCATTCACATGGAACATGGGTCAAAGCCTGCGCTCGATTCGCTGAAACAGATGGGATATGCATATTACTGCAGCTCCTGTGCCTTTAGGTTGCTTAAGAAAGAACGCCTTCCGTCTCTATCTGCGTGCCCGGAATGTGGAAATAAGATTGGTGTTTTTGGAAGGATGTGGGCAGGCAGCATTATATCTCATGATGACCTGTCAAAAGTTTCATCAAAACTCAGTGATGTCAAGGATTCGGATTCTGCGAAGGAATTCGTGCACAAGCTGGGCGGTGAACTGGACGTTCCGCTCTATTATTCGGTGCCCAAGATGACAAAGCTGCTGGGCATGCCCTCAGTCAGCCCCATCAATCTCATGAAGCTGCTGCAAAAGAAGGGATACGGTGCTTCCAGGACACATTTTGACCTCTCTTCGATAAAGACCGACGCTCCGCTTGACACCATAAAGGGCACGATCATTGCTCTCGGTAAATAAAGTTTCTAAAACTATCTCATACTTCCGCAAAAGGTATAAATAGTTGGTATGCTGCGTATATAGTAGGATTTCGCCTCAGGGATGGGGGCGAGAATTGGGTTGAGTGGGATTGTGTCTGAGCGGGACTTCTGCGTAAGATGCAGCAGGGAGCTCTATGGGTTCTCCAAAAGAACCTCGGCGAGCACCGGAGAGCTTCTCTGCATAAGCTGCGCGGAAAGAGAGGACCAGAAGTACATGGCCGAGAATGTGTGCTCGATCTGCGCCAGGGTCGTAACCCGTGAAGCTAAGTTTGTCCTGCCTTCAAAGGCTTATGGCAAGGAGACCATGCCGCTGCACGACAGGCTGATATGCAACGACTGTTACAGAAGGGAATACGCAAGGAGCACGAGGCTTGCTGTAGTAAGGAAGAAGGTCAACGGGCTTCACGATCTCGTAAAGAAAGACCTGATAAGCAGGATGATGCAGAAAAGGAACAGGATAATGGCAGAGCGGACCTGATTCTCAGCGCTTTGGTCTCTGGCTGACTGAGACCATGTGGTTTTCGCTCTCGTATCCTAGTGCTGTCTTGAAAGTCTCTGGATCCATCGCGACCGTGCTATCAGAGTACGGGTCGTTTATGTAGAACGTGTCCTTGTCATAGCCCTTTACGACTACCCAGTGGGGGGAAGCCTCCACGTATGGATTCAGCGCGTTAGCATTTACGAGCACTATTGGTATCCTTCCAGAATTGACGGTCTTCTTTATCGTGTTTATAGTAGTAACTCCGTACTGTTCCTTGACCCTGAGATCCTTTGCCTTCGTCCTTATCTCGTTGAACGATGCCTCAAGGGTTTCGAGGTTGACTCCCTCGTAAACTGCTATCTTCCTCTCATATCCAGCATCCTTGACGTTGCTTGTTATGCTTGGGGATGCGCCCCTCTTTGCTAGAGCGTACGCAAGGCCGTACCTTGATCCGTGCCACACGCTTCCGTTTATTGCTTCCTGCCATATCTCAAACTCTGTTTCCTTCTTCATCTTGAAATCCTTGTCAAGATACTTGAGAACCATCATTGCGCATGCTGCAGAGCTGGTGAATTCATACGTTTGTGCGTATGTTGGAATTTCAAAGCTCTTTGCCTCCTTGTGCCTTGGCTTGGCTGATGCTGCGCTCCTCTTTTGCGCCCTGCTTGCTGCCTTCCTTGTCGTTTTCCTTGCCATGATAATCATTGATTATGATGCAGGGAGGGAGATTTGTTCATGATTTTGAACTCCCGTAGGCCTAAGCCAACAGATCTTGAGTCTGTCGCGTTTGACCAGGCTCCGCCATCCCTGCACTCTATACTTTTGAAGATTCCCATTAAAAGGTTATTCATGAACATCGGTTTTTGTTTTTAGGAAGAATCGTCAATCGTCGCACTATAGTATATGCTATCCTCATATTTATACTTTTCTGAGCTTATGCCGTCGTATATCAGCGGGTTGTCTGGTATCCTTTTACCGTTTCATATAGTTCCTTTGCTGCCTTGTTCTTTTCAAAATGCTCCCTAATCGGAGCCACTTTCTCTTCTATTCCTGCCGCAACGTAGGACTTGAGGTCAGCTGGATGGAGCTTTCCTGCTTTATAATAAGATATCAGCTCGCTGAAATCCTTTGCTTCAAGAGATCCTCCGAACTTCTGGGGCCTGTCTATGGTTATTGGGGAATCAGGACTGTCTAGTATCAGCTTGTCTATGTAATCGAACATCGGGTTTCCGTCCACTACTTTTTCCGGGCAGTATGCAGAATTTATTTTCTCCTTTATTGTTGCAAAACTGTCATGGACTAGTATCGATGACTTCGGATCCGACTTTGACATCTTGTATGCCATCCCCTCTGCATCATCCATTGATCTCAGTTCCTTTGGCGCACCTGCGAGGCCAAGCAGATATGGATGATGGACTGCAACGGGAACCTTCCATCCATACTTGTGCGCCGTTTCACGCGCCAGTATGTTTGCCTTCCTCTGGTCCATGCCAAGCTGGCATATGTCTATGTCCATCTCGAATATATCTGTAACTTGCATTATGGGATAAAATATCTGTGCGGTATCAACGAGCTCTCCTTCCTTTCTTCCCATGATGGTTATTGCGCGCTTGCTCCTGTCAAGCGTTACAGCCTTGCCCACCTTTATGAACCTGTCCCAGTACTTGAAGTCGCTCATCAGGTCTTTGTTCCATATGACGTTTACTTTTTTCGTGTCTACACCAGCTGCCTTCCAGACTTCGACAAAATATCTTCCGGTTTCCCTTATCCTGTCTATATTGCCCCCAAGCTTGTTGTTTATGAAGGCGAAATAATCGGCGAGATAAAGATTGAACTTTATCCCGATGTCGAGCATCGTCTTTATGTTTTTGGCTCTGAGCACTCCGAAGTGCAGCGGCGCAAGTCCTGACGGCTCAAATCCGTCATAGGCAAGGGGATGGTCATTTGTCTCAAAGAGCTTTTTGAGCTCCTCTTCCGTGACTATCTCTTGCGCAAATCCCTTTATCGCTGCTATCTTCACCTCCGTGTCCATTTTATCGTAAGGTATTCTATGGAATATTCTTTAATGTTTGCGCACTCGGATGCAAAAACAAGCAATCCGTGTTATTTTTCATGATCAGGCTTTGTAGGAATAATCTAAATCTGTCGGATTAATCCGTAAGTTGTCGGAATAATAGGTTTAAATACGAATTCCAGATAATAGAATATGCCAAATATTAAGAACGCCTTGAATGATGTACTTAATGCATATCAAAACAAGTTCCAGAGCAAAAAGATCGTCACTGAAGAGGGATCTTCAGATATTTTAATGGAGATATTCGGTATAACCCCGTCTCAAAAGCTCGGTAATATGCAATATTGGGGTAGAGAATTGGGCAAATGTTGGGAGAGATTGATACAAAATACCCTTAAAACAAATCCGAGATATAAACCAGGATTAAAGATAGGTAGAGACGAACTTTGTGATTGCATCGTTAATGGCTTTGCAATAGATGCTAAATACAGAGTCGGCTCTGGTGATTCTGGGACTCTTAAGAAATTTAAGAACTATGGCAAAACATTATCAAAAAAGGGCTACAAGCCAGTAGCACTATTTTTGAGGGACGATAATTTACCCGCTGCCATGACTGCTATAAAATCTGGCGGGTGGATAATAAAAGAGGGGCCAGATAGTTTTGAATTTATTCTAAACCTTGCCAAATTTGACTTAAAGGCATTCTTAAACGAAAAGAAAAAAGGCAGAAAGTTCAAACTCGTTTCAGAATAGTAATCCTATCGTGTTTTATGTTACCAGCAAATTCTAAATTTCTTGGAATATTCAATCTCCTATTTTTTAATAAAATGTTGAATTGGAATTCTTTCTTAAAGCCATTCCTTTCTGCTATTTTTATTAGGTGTGATGTTGTTGGGATTTGAACTTTACAAATTGTATTATCTCCACTTACCAAGCAATAATATTGGCCCTGCTTTAAAATTGAACTTGCTTTTTGGAAATGTGTTTCCATGTCTCTAAAATACTTAAAAACTGTTTTTGCCCTTAGTGCATTTTGTCCCTTACTCGCTTGATATTTTTTAGCTAATAATATATCACTAATTTGATTATCAAGACCCTCTATGTGGGTGGTCTGTATATTTATCCCATTAACCCTCTCTGTGCCTATTTCTTTATCAGATAGTTCCAGTCTCTTTTTATCTGAGGATATTAATCCCAACCAATGCAATTTGAGTTTGTAGGCCCATATGTAGTCTATTGCATTTATATAAGGAGGCGATGTAACTATTGCATTTACAGTGGTATTTAATTCAAATTTTCTTGCGT